>JAJCYM010000102.1 GCA_029262895.1 Roseivirga sp. | reverse complement strand
CCATTGATGATAACATTGTCGAATCCTAAAGATATTTGATATGGATCATCATAAGTTGCCTTCTCCTGGACTTCATTCGGATCAAAAATCAGAATGTCAGCTATTTTGCCCACTTCCAAAGTGCCCCTGTCTTCTAATTTGATAGTCTTGGCAGGGAGTCCGGTCATTTTGTATATGGCTTGCTCTAACATCAAGCTACCTTTATCTAAAACGTAGCGCTCAATCATCCTGGCGTTCGTACCGTATCCACGTGGGTGAAGTATGCGAGGTGAGCCATCTGAGGCAATCATTATTTCTTGATCTGCAATGATTACATCCTGCAATTCTTCATCCATAATGAAGTGAGCCCCTGACCCTCCAAAGGGCCCTAAATCCATCAACACCTCCACATACGTGCGATTTTCTTCTTTGGCGACATCAGCTAGTGTTTTCCCGCTGTAATCGCCTGAACCGAAAAGCATGGCTTCGGGGCCATTTCTCTTAATAACCCGCTTTAGTAAAAAGTCCTCCAATTCTGCTCTTCGGGTTTTTTTTACCTCCTCAAATTGCTCAGGTGTTTTACACCAACTTGGAAACAGAATGCCAACTCCCGTGTAGCTGGCTGTATATGGATAAGCATCTGCAGTGACCCTAATTCCGCGGTCACGGGCCTCGCTTAAAATTCGAAGTATATCGGCTCCCCGCTCTGCTCCTTTGCCATAGACGACTTTAAGGTGGGATACATGAACTTTGCAAAATTCTCCAAGTGAAAAGAGCTCATTGAAGGATGCTTCTATCACATCATCATCTTCATTTCTCATGTGACTCATCATGATGCCATCATCTGCTCCTACCACTTTTGCAAGTGCCTGAAGTTCTTCGGTTGTGGCATACATCCCGGGAACATACTCTAAGCCAGTGCTTATTCCGAAAGCACCAAGTTCCAGGGTCTTCTCCAGCTCAGATTGCATCACTATGATTTGATCTTCAGATGCCACACTATCATTAGGTACTCCGGCCAGGTAACGAAGCGTTGCGTGGCCGGCAAGTGTAGCTACATTGAGTTCAAGCGGCAATATTGAGATCGTGTCCATCCAAGCTTCAATATTCATCCAAACAACTTCACGTAAGATTCCAGGTTGACGTCCATCCTGACCAATCAGAATTGTGGTGACCCCATTGGCCAAAAAATTAGTATAAGAACTGTCGTAGGGAGGGCTTGCATGGGCATGGGCATCAATAAAGCCGGGACTTACAATCTTTCCGTTTGCATCGATGGTCTTTGATACATCGATTTTGTCAAGATTGACTTTTCCGATAAAAGCGATTTGTTCTTCTGATATCAGTATGTCTCCTTTATAAGAAGGTGCTCCGGTACCATCAATAATATTGGCATTGACTATGGCCAAATCAAACTTATTGTTGGACTCGATGAGCTTTTCGAAAGAGTCAGTCCTATTACATCCTGTAATGGTGTACAGTAAATAGATGAGTAATATAGAACGAATTGTTCTAGTCATCCCATCTCCAGTCGCCACCGATTTGGAGCTTTAATTTTAGGTCATGCCCTTCTAAGAAAGCTTTTGTTTCCTGGTCATTTAGCTTCTTGGCCGGTAGCTCTTCAGCGTTTGCCAAAGCATACAACATCATTGAACTGAATCTCACATTATTCATCATGTGCTCCTTGTTCACCAGGTTAAAATCATCGCAGTCTGAATGGTAGCAACCGTAAATTGCACGATCAAGATTAGAGTTGGCTGAGGTATAAGGTATGCCTTGAAGCATAAAGGGTTGATGGTCGCTATGTAAACCTGCACCATTACTGTTCTGGTTTTTGAATGTAGTGGAGTCAATGGCCATTATTTCATTTCCAACGGCATCGAAAAAGGCCTTTGCACCCGGTCGACCCCCTGCATTAAAACCGCGCGGATTTCCAGACATGTCTTGGTTCATCACATACTTAATTTGATCAATATTACCATCTGAGATCGCTTTGTTCACCATAAATCGAGAACCAAGTAGTCCCTCTTCTTCACCCATAAACATTACGAATTGGACTGTCCTTTTAGGTTTTAATTTCAAGGCTTGAAAAGTTCTTGCCATATCTAAAACAGTAAATGAGCCAATTCCATTGTCAATCGCTCCGGTGGCCAGGTCCCAGGAATCAAGATGGCCTCCAACTATGACTTTTTCATCTGGGAATTCGCTTCCCTTGATTGTAGCGATAACATTTCTGGCATTAATGAGCCCAGAATTATTGGTCATGCGAATCGTGGAATATTGCCTTGTCGATTTCAGGGTTTCTTTCAAAGCCATTCCATCTTCCTTCCCGATGCAGACGGCAGGTATTGGAATCAAACTTCCAGTCACCGAAGCGGTTCCTGTCAAAAGGACTCCACCATCGACCTGATTGATAATAATAATTCCTATGGCTCCATTCTGAGTGGCAAGTGCTGTTTTTTCAGAACGGTGTAAATTCTTGGTGCCTTGAGGGCTTCGAGGAAGAACTCCGATATACACCAGGGCAATTTTTCCTTTAACGGCATTGGGTTTTGCAGCATAATCTGTCTCCAACCCATTGCCCATGTCTACCACTTGAGCGTTAATTTTAGCCTCGACCGGTGAATGAGCTAATGTAACTGCAGGGGTCGATTTCTGATTTCCTTTGCTTCCGATTTTGACTTCTATTTCTCCCCTTGACCATGACTCCACTTCAAAAGGTTGGTATTGGACATCTGCCATTCCGTATCCCTTGAGGAGGTTATAGGTGTACTCCTCGGCCTTGGCACCCTCTTCTGAGCCAGTTAATCTATGACCGATTGTGCTCGTTGCTTCTTCTAAAGTTTCATAGGCTCTGGAGTTGGCGAGCACTTCATCGTTTATTTTTTTAAACACGGTGGCCTGATCTTCAGGTGTTGGGGTACATCCACTTAAAAAAATGATGCTAATACTTAAAAATGTGGTTAGATACTTTTGCATGGTTCAGTTTGATTTGCCACAATTTATAAAAAGAAATGGATTGGAGAGGGGCATTTTACACCGCTGACAATAGTCCGTTGAGTTTAGATAATTTGAATCTGGCGGGAGCCTTACATTCCTCTTAATTTTTTTGTTTCTTTGCGTCAAATTTCGAATCCAACAGTAAATCATTTAATCAAATGGGAAAATTTAGAAGTGGAGTTCTTTTTGGTGATGAACTTCGTGCGCTTTATGCCGATGCCAAGGCTAATGAATATGCGTTACCGGCAGTCAATGTAACAGGCACAAACACAATTAACGCTGTGCTAGAGGCTGCGGCCAAAGTGAATTCACCTGTGATTATCCAATTTTCCGTGAGTGGAGCCCAGTTTAATGCAGGAAAGAGCCTGAACAATGATGGTTACAAAGCTTCTGTTCAGGGAGCTATTTCAGGAGCACTGCACATTCATCAAATGGCCGAGCACTATGGTGTGCCTGTAGTCTTGCATACCGACCATGCCGCAATGAAAATTTTGCCATGGATTGATGGGTTGTTGGAGGCTGGAGAGACCTATTATGCCAAAAATGGTTGCCCATTGTACAGTACGCACATGCTTGATCTTTCTGAAGAGACTTTGGAAGACAATATCAACACCAGTGTTGCCTACTATAAGAGAATGCACGCCATTGGTATGGGTATAGAAATTGAACTAGGTATTACTGGTGGAGAAGAAGATGGTGTGGACAACACTGACGTAGATGCCAGCAGACTTTATACACAACCAGCAGAGGTAGCACAAGCCTATGAAGCCCTTTCAGAGGTAGGTGATTTATTTACTGTAGCCGCTGCCTTTGGAAATGTACATGGTGTTTATAAGCCTGGTAATGTTGAGTTAAGGCCTGAAATTTTGAAAAATTCCCAGGTACATATTCAGGAGAAACATGGTACAGAAGAAAAACCAGTGTTTTTTGTTTTTCATGGCGGATCAGGATCGCCAGAACATCAAATCAAGGAAGCGGTTTCCTATGGAGTAATTAAGATGAACCTTGATACGGATACGCAATGGGCTTTCTGGGATGGTGTTCACAATTACTACAAAGAGAAAAAAGATTATCTGCAGGGACAAATTGGTAATCCTACTGGAGAAGACTCTCCCAACAAGAAAAACTATGACCCACGCGTTTGGCTTCGCAAAGGAGAAGACAGCATTGTGGCTCGATTGGAGATTGCCTTTGACAATCTCAATTGTGTGAACAGAAACTGATACTACTTAACTATTAAAAGAGAAGGGGCCGAGGCCCCTTTTTTTATATAGACAGAATTTTGGCGATTCTGAATTCCTCATCAATCAAGGATTTTTCAAGCTTTATGGCTTCGTGAATTGGAGTATAGATTAGCTTTTGGTTCATGATGCCCACCATTACCTTGGATTCCCCATCCCTGAGACCTTCCACTGCAGCCACTCCCAAGCGACTTGCCAATACCCGATCCAAATTAGAAGGGGCACCACCACGCTGCAAATGGCCCAGCACGGTTACTCTTATATCATAGAAGTCAAGCTTCTTTTTGACGTTTTTGGCAATTTTATAGGCATTACCCAGCTTGCTGCCTTCGGCCACAATTACCAGATTAGAAGCTTTTTCGTTATTTGTTCCATTCTCAAGTTTCCTGATTAACTCATCCATTGTCCAATCCCGCTCGGGAACAATGACCGCTCCTGCGCCACCACTGATGGCAGCATTTACTGCGATGAAACCTGCATCCCTGCCCATGACCTCGATAAAGAACAAACGCTCATGAGAGGAGGCCGTATCTCTTATTTTATCTATCGCTTCAACTGCTGTATTGCATGCTGTATCAAAACCGATTGTGTAGTCCGATCCTGCTAGGTCATTATCGATTGTACCGGGGATGCCGATTACGGGTACGTTGTGCTCCTGGCTAAAGATGTCGGCCCCGGTAAAGGAGCCATCTCCACCAATCACGACAAGCGCATCAATATTTTCGGATTGAATATTATTGAAAGCCATTTGCCTTCCTTCCACAGTTCTGAATCGATCGCTTCTGGCCGACTTCAAAAAAGTACCTCCACGG
>JAJCYM010000101.1 GCA_029262895.1 Roseivirga sp. | reverse complement strand
TAAACCAGTCTTCAGTGGTGATTTAACCTCAAACGGTAATAACCTCATTGGTGATCTAGGCACCTCCACCTTTAGCACAAATACCACAGGTGATAAATATGGAGATACTCAAACCACCACAACCGAGAATGCCGGTGCAGAAGAGTCGGCAACAGCCATTGACCCAATGTTAGGATCGTTATCCGATAATTTTGGAACAACACAAACGCATGCCTTAGCCACCGGAAGCCCGGCTATTGACATGGGAACGACCGTTGTATTTGAAAGCAAAACCTTTGATAAGGACCAACGCGGTTTCCCTCTCAAAGACTCCCCAGATATTGGTGCTTTTGAATTCAACAACAACTTCGCCCCAGTGCTGGACAATAGTGCTGATCTGCAATTCACGGCTATAGACGAAGATGTCATGGAGCAATTACTCTTGGGAGATTTACTGACTGATCTTGATATATCTATCACAGATATGGATGGTCTCAATGCTGGCATAGCGGTCGTTGGGTCAGACAGCGAAAATGGTGGCTGGCAGTTTAGTCTGAACAATGGCACTACATGGGTAGCCTTTGTGCCGACTACTGAGGTCGCCTGGCTTCTGCCAAGAGATGCCAACACCCGCATTCGATTTGTTCCAGCAGCCAACTTCAACGGAACCGTCAATCCGGGTATTACATTCCATGCCTGGGATCAATCTGAGGGTATTGCTGGTAACAGTTTTGATGCTACCACTACCGGAGGCGAGAGTCCGTTTAGTGCTGATTCTGAAACAGTCAGTATACTAGTGAATGCCGTCAATGATGCTCCGGTTTTGACTAATCCCATTGCCGATCTTCAGACGAATGAAGACCAGGTTTTCAGTCTGAATGCGGCTAGTGTATTTGTCGAATTAGATGCAGGAGATGTTATTCAATTGACCGCTTCTTTGGGAGACGATTCAACTCTGCCAAGTTGGTTGTCATTTGACGGAACTACTTTTTCAGGCACCCCTACCAATGATGATATAAGCACATTGACAATAAAACTAACCGCTTCGGATGGACAAGGAGGCGTCAGCATCGATGAATTTCAATTAGAAGTGGTCAATGTGAACGATGCTCCTGTATTGGTCAACGCCATTCCTGATCAAGACCCATTGGAAGACCAAGTATTCAGCCTTACCGTACCAGGCAATACGTTTGACGATATCGATCCTGGAGATGCATTGACTTTGACAGCCACAATGGGGGATGACTCTGCCCTACCCACCTGGCTTTCCTTTGACGGCACCACCTTTTCAGGCACACCTACAAATGCTGACGTAGCGACCTTAACCATAAAAGTGACTGCCACCGATAATGCTGCTTCAACCGTCACAGATGAATTCATCCTCGAAGTAGTCAATGTTAATGATGCTCCGGTGGTAACCAATTCCATTGCGGATCAAGACCCATTGGAAGACGAAGTCTTTAGTTTTTCTGTACCTGCCAATACCTTTAATGACATTGATGTGGGAGACGCACTGGCCTTAACAGCCACCTTGGCTGATGATTCTGCACTGCCCTCCTGGCTTTCTTTTGATGGTACCACCTTTTCAGGCACCCCCACAAATGCTGACGTGGCTACCTTGATGATTAAAGTCACCGCTACTGATAACTCGACTGCAACTGTTGAAGATGAATTCGCCCTCGAGGTAGTCAATGTCAATGACGCTCCCGTGGTATCCAATGCCCTGGCAGATCAGGACCCATTGGAAGACGAGGTTTACAATTTTTCGGTTCCTGAAAACACTTTTGACGACATAGATGCCGGAGATGCCCTGGCCTTGACAGCCTCTCTGGCCGATGATTCTGCACTACCTACCTGGCTTTCCTTTGATGGTACGACTTTCTCAGGTACACCAACCAATGCAGATGTAGGCACTTTGACGGTAAAAGTCACGGCAACAGATAACGCTTCAGCAAGCATTGCAGACGAATTCAGCCTTGAGGTAGTTAATGTCAACGATGCTCCTGTAATCTCAAATGCCCCTGCCAACCAGACTACTCCGGAAGGAAGTCCCTACAATTTTGAAGTACCCGGAAACACTTTTGAAGATGTCGATGCTGGTGATGCGCTCACCTTAACTGCCTCTTTGGCGGACGATTCGGCATTGCCGGCCTGGCTATCTTTTGATGGTACCGCTTTTTCAGGAACACCTGCGCACACAGATGTTGGTACTATAACTATTAAACTAACTGCCAACGATCAATCCATAGCCTCGATATCAACAGAATTTGATTTGGTAATAGATGCGGTGACTGGTATAGAAGACAATCTATTAAGTAGAAACCTAAAGGTTTACCCAAATCCAACAAGCAGGAAAGTGACTATGTCCCTGACAATTACAGGCAATGGGGCCTTAGAGGTAATACTCATTGATGGCACTGGGCAAATAATCAAGTCGACATCGACTGTCAAACTAGGCTACCACGAAGAAGTGATTGACTTGGCTAATTTGTCTAATGGCATTTACAACGTATTGGTATTTGCAAATGGTGGATTTGCAGTGAAAAGAGTGATTAAGAGATAAATTTTGAACTTTACCCTGCATGGCTTACATGTCCGACCAATTGAGTTTCTTTAACGATGCAAATATCTTTAAATGCATGACAACTACCTTGATCTCATTAATCATTAGAAACCAACGTTGACAATCTATAGCTTGGTTTGAATCGTGAAAAAGTCTTAGAATCCTCACTGATTTCAGTGAGGTAAAATCCCGAAAACTAGGGATTTTACCTTTTTTTAAAATTTTTATATTTACTAAAGAAAATATTCTCTTTTAAATATTATATAAAGTGAGTAGACAAAGAATGGTGGGTAAAGAATGCCTTATGATAAATGCTGACTCGATAAAGAGGAAGTTATCTTAATAACCTCGGTATTAGAATTGGGGAATTCAATAGGATCGACCCACCATGATTAGAATTATCGGATTTAACATCAAAAGATATTCTCAAATCAATAATCAATCTCTATGAAGCACTTATTCTTTATCATGACCATGTTGATAGTTACTTTCAACACATCGCTTTCTCAACAAACTAAGGCACGAGATAAATATATAATAAACCCTCTTAAGCCTGGCCAGGGCAAGGTTTATTTCAAGATTAAGTCAAAAATTGACACTCTAAAAAAAGGATGGGTAATTACAGAGATAATTGCTGGCAACACCATTCAAAGAGTATTAGCCAATGATTCTCTGGTCACTACTATGATTGATTCAGCGGTAGTTTTCAAACGAAAGTGGGTTGCCACGGAAATCGTACATTCTGATAGCGACCCTAGTAAGCTCGTACTGAACCCCTGGACATTTAGGAATTCCGAACAAAACAATCTTAATACCAAGGCGTACATCAAGATACCAGCTAACTCGTATATAAGGTTAAAACATAATTACTTTCAGTTTTCTGCAGT
Source organism: Roseivirga sp. (assembly GCA_029262895.1). GTDB lineage: Bacteria > Bacteroidota > Bacteroidia > Cytophagales > Cyclobacteriaceae > Roseivirga. Next base: position 27,142 of record JAJCYM010000101.1, on the reverse strand, counting down.
TGCCATACCAATAGCACTACGACCAGCTCTAAACGATAGTATAAAAAGCAAAATAACAACCAACGTCAACTTAGGGATTTCCTTTTCTTACAATATGACATGGGAGAAGTTTAGAAATCGAAGAATTAAGGCATCGAAGAGCAGTCATGGTTTTTCCTTCGGAATCGGGTCGGGTTTCTCGAGCGTTTCTCTGGATAAAAATAATACCAGTTTGGATGACGAGCCGCTTGAGGACTCGGAAGATGGTTTGGCGTTATTCTTTGCACCTGGAATAGGATTCAATACCCGAGGAATACACCTAGTTGTGTTTTGGGCGCACGACTTTGCCATTACTGGAAACGTAAAAAAGTGGAATTATAATGCCGAAATGTATTGGGGCTTGGGACTTGGTATCAACCTCAATACACTAGGCAAATTTAACTAAAAAATTGGGTCTTTGACTAAAGTTCAAACTTCAGTCAAAGACCCAATACTGTCCAAAGTTAGAGTCAGATTATACCGGTCTTGCAAACTATTTCTATTTTCCTGATTACTCGTTCCTGTTTTGGTACTTCTGATCTGTCTCTACCGTTTTATCTCCCTTCTTCTCGTCCTTATCAGCAAAGTGCTTTTTATAGAAATCGAAGATGCGCTTGTATTGATCATGATAGTCGCTTTCCACGGAATTCGTTCCAGCGCCATGGCCGCCACGCATATAATTCACCCAGGTAACATCCTTGCCTAATCTGCGCATGGCATAATACATTTCACGTGTATTGGTGCCCGGAACGTTCCAATCCCCTTCACCTGTCAAGAGCAAGTGTGGCGTTTTGACACGATCTGCAAAGAACACAGCAGAGGTTTGAAAGTACTTTAATGGTTCATCCCAAAACGATCCTCCTATCCTATCCTGGCCCACTTCTGCAGCCGCGTAATTTCGAGTTCCAATTTTCGGGCTATCCCCTAAAAAGCTAATGATATTCACCTTGCCTGAAATATTGATGGCTGCAGCAAATCGATCTGTTTGTGTGATAATTAATGAGGTAGCATAACCGCCATAACTTCCACCCTGAATGCCGACTTTATCATTGTCAACCTTGCCTTCATCTACCAGCTTATTAATGGCAGAGGTCACCCCTTTGACCCAGGCCTCACCGGGATATCCTTGTTCAAGATCAACAGAAGGCCTTAACCCGAAGTAGCCCTGATTGGCAAATAGGTTCATCGAGGCTCTGTAACCATTGTTAAAAAAGGTTTCATAAACTTCCAAGACCAGTGGATACTTCTTGCCAGGTTCATAATCGACAGGATAGTAAAGTACACCTTTCATTTCCTTGCCGTCCACATTGCGATAAGTGATTAATTCGCTTCTCGTCCATTTCTTGTTAGCCACCCAACGATTGAGGTCTGTCAGTTGTTTTTCACTGTTGAATGCTGCAGTGTTGCTGTAAACATTGTTCGGCTTATCCCCATCAGATTTGTTATAAACCACTACATCCGCTTTTTCCGCGAAACGCCAACCCGAATATAGGTTTCCGTTGGTCATCAGGTCTTCAAATTCACCTGACTGAATATTGAATCGTTGGATACCACGATTCCATTGGTCTTTTTCGGAATAACTGACATAAAGGTATTTACCATCTTTCGACCATTTTACTACATTTCTATTAGGCAGGGCGGCTTTTTCCTTTTCACCTTCAGGAAATTGGTAAATCATTTTTAAGTCACTAGCATTCTGGCTCACTGTCCACCACCCTTTTTTGGAACTTAGCAAAACTGCCTTGCCATCCGGGCGCATCTGCATTAAGGAAAACTTGACAGCTTTCTTTTTTTCTTCGTCTTCAAATGCCTTGCCCTTGGTCAGGTTTTTGGCCTCCTGTCTCCCGAAGGTTTGCACATTATCGAGGTAGACATTGCCTGAATCGGCCCAGGCAAAGCTCCTTCCTGCCGCATCCCAGCGATAGCTACGTCTACGGGTGTTTTTTGGATAAATAGCCCTAGCTGAGTCTAATGTCGATAAATCAATAAAGCTCGTTTGGTATTTGGCTCCATCCCTTCTGTTGTAGGTTGTTTTTAATGAGAATGTCTCATTATAGGTCAGGTACTTACCTTTATCCGATACATTTATGCCACCATAGCTACCCTCAGGCAGGATATCACGGACCTTGCCATTCTTGATATTCACAGCGATTATCTCCGACTTTGAAGACATCATCCCTATCTTATCCCATTTCAGAAAAGGTTCGTTGCCATCATAAACGACTACAGGCCCGGCAGTGGCTTCTTTGTAAACAGCCATAGTCTCTTCCATCCAACCCTTTCTTCTTACGCCAACAAATACCTCATCGAGAATGGGTGAAACTTCTATAATGCTGTTCGAAGCCAATAGCCTATCATCCTTAATCTTGACATCCTTGACTTTGTTAGTGTTTGCATCGTAAACAGACAAGACCAGTTTGTCTTCTTTTTGCTGGAAAAAAAAGAGTTGATCTCCCCTACGGTTCCAGGTCAAACGTGTGGGTCTGATTGCTTCGGCAAAGGGCCTCTTTTGCTCTCCTGTGGCAACATTTATAATCACCAACTCTCCGGCCCTGACATTCAAATAGCTGGGGTCACGGAACCTGAAATGATCAGTACCAAAACGGGCACGCCCATCCGCTATAATACCGGCCAGGTACTTACCGTCAGGAGAAAGTGTTTGACTCCCGAGTGATTTCACATTGATGGCATCTTCTACAGTGAAGGCGGTTTTTTGAGCATTTGCTCCAAAAACAAAGAGGCACATTATTAATAAAGAGAGTAGCAGTGGTAGCTTTTTCATCGATATACATGGTTTGGATAGACCTTAAAGTAGCCAATACCATTCAAAAAGTTAAATGAGATGTGACCAATGGAGAATCCCTTATAAACTATTTATCAAAACATAATCGGAGATTATCATGATTTTATTAAGCTTGTAACGTCAAATCAGTTCTAGCAATGAAATTCACCGTAGCCGTTCTATCCCTCTTTCTTTTATCTACCGATGTCAAGCATGAAGCACCCGACTGGGGACAAATAGGCCACCGGGCAATTGGTCATATTGCGGATGGCATGCTTTCCAGAAAAGCTCGCAAAAATGTAAAGCGGATTTTGGCACATGAAACCTTGGCCGAAGTCAGCACTTGGATGGACGAAGTTCGTTCTGACCGCGCATTTAACTATGCCGCAGTTTGGCACTACGCCACTGTACCTGATGGACAAACGTATGAAACAGTCGAAAAACCAGAAAATGGTGATGTGATTTGGGCCATTGAAAAAATCATCCGAGAACTGAAATCAGGAGACCTATCAGAGGCTAATGAGGCCATAAATTTAAAATTCCTGGTGCATTTGGTGGGTGACATTCATCAACCACTACACGTTGGCAATGGCACCGACAGAGGCGGAAACAGTGCACAGGTGCAATGGTTTGGTGCAAACACTAACCTCCACAGTGTTTGGGACAGTAAAATGATTGATGGCAAGCAATACAGCTATACAGAATTGGCTCGAAGGGTCAATCACGCTTCAAAGGCAGAGATTAAGACGTTACAAGCTGCATCAGTCAGAGATTGGGCCCGTGAATCAATGGAGCACAGGGCGCAGGTTTATAAAGTCCCAGAAGATGGAAAGCTATCTTTTCGTTACAGTTTTGACAATTTTGCCTTGGTAGAGCAGCGCTTAATGGAAGCGGGAATTCGATTGGCGGGTGTGATCAATGATATCTATAAGTAGGCATTTCTCTAAAGTTCTGAAATCCACTTTTTCGCCTTCTTTAAATTTTTAAAAACCTTATATTCAATTCCTTGAGTCTTAAGACCTAAAGTTATTCTGTTAACTTTTCTTTTGTCTGTGATGGCAATATGGGCGTAATGGTCTAATCCCAAATCGCTCAATTCGGTCATTTTAGTATAAATCGTCCAATGCTCAATTCCCTTGAACTCTCCAGTCACGGCACTGGTATCATTAATCAGTTTCCGAACACTGGATATTTTGAACAACTCCACAAATGAGTCTGAGGCTCTTCGAATATCTTCAAGAGTTAGATTTCCACTCAGTTGGACATAAATCCACTGATTTTCTGCGTTGTATTCAGCCTGGTAAAAGACATCACCGGCCTCGTTTCTGATTGACTGTTTCACACCTAGGGTAAAAGGACTAAAGTATAAACACAAATTGTCTCAAAATGATTTAACATTTTGAACATAAATATCTCACAGCGTATATCTGTGAGTATTTATATTTCCAAATTATTGTGAACTGCTGCTGTGAGGAGCCAGAAATAGACCCTCAAGTAATTTTATCTATCTCCGTCAATCAATCTACCTAGCCCTCCAAGCACAGAGCCCTCTCCTTTTGAAGATCCACCATGTCGTGGAGCATGTGCAATAATACGATCGGCAAGTCTCGAAAATGGTAAGCTTTGCAAGTAAACCGTTCCTGTACCTCGAAGAGTCGCCAAAAACAGACCTTCACCTCCAAAGAACATAGATTTCAGGTTTCCTGCTCGTTCAATATCGTAGTCGATACCGGGAGAAAAGCCAACAATACAACCCGTGTCTATCCTAAGCGTCTCTCCATTTAATTCACGTTTGACTACGGTACCTCCGGCATGCAAAAATGCCAGACCATCGCCTTGAAGCCTTTGAAGAATAAAACCTTCTCCACCGAAGAAGCCAGCCCCTAGTCGTCTGTTAAATGCAATGGTGACCTTGGTGCCCATGGCTGCGCATAGAAAGGCATCTTTCTGGCAAGTGATCTCATTGCCAATTTCACTCAAATCAATAGGGATGATTTTACCGGGGTATGGTGCTGCAAAAGTGACTTTACTTTTACCATATCCCTGATTGGTAAAGTGGGTCATAAAGATAGACTCACCCGTCAATGCCCGTTTTCCTACATCCAATAACTTCCCGAATACACCTTTATTTGGTTCAGAACCATCGCCCATTTTAGCCTGGAAGTCAATTCCTTCTTCCATCCAATTCATGGCCCCAGCTTCGGCAATCACCGTTTCCTGTGGATCTAATTCTACTTCAACCATCTGCATGTCATCGCCATGCAACTCATAATCTATCTCGTGTGATCTCATTAATTCTTCTTTTTGCTTTTTCTATCTTTCTTACTCAAATAGTTCTTTGGAATTGGAAACGCTTCGGTTTCTCCCATCCATAGAATATTGACAATCCACCATCTGGTATCATCTTTCATTAATTGTATGCTATTAATTCCTCGGGCAAATGGCTTCTCATCGGCCAAAGTTCTGCGTGAATCATAAGTGCTAAAGATATGTGTAATGGTACCATAGTCTTCGGTGACTCGATGCGTTTCTGTTTCAAAGAACCCATTTTTTTCCAGCCCCGCTCCGGCCGTTGAAATATACTCCTCAACTGTCCACAGTCTAAACCCAATTTTACCTTCCTGATTTTTACTTGAAGGTATCAGATGAGCCTCAGGGGCAAATAATGATCGCATACGATCCCAATCTCGTTTTTCTCCGGCAGGACCAGATATAACATCATAAAGGGCAGCGATAATATTATCTAAAGAACTGACGTCTTCAGGTTTGGCTTCGGGACTATCTTGTGCCTTCATATTCAGGCAAAGGCATAGCGTCAAAAGAATGAGGACTGTTCGTTTCATAAGTTTAGCTTTAAGTGGAAAAGATAATGAGTCTGGTCTTTAAATAAAACCTAACTATTGCTTTCTTCTCCCAAAAAAGCCGTGTGAAATTTGAGTGATAAAACGTTTTGGAAACCCGGCAATTCCTGGGAAACCCAAGCGAATGTCTTTGCCACTGAAAGGGATATAGGCGGTTTTAAACAAATAGTCCCACACACTCAGGGTCAGCCCAAAATTGACTCCTTTTTCTCTGCCTTCTGGCAGGTCATGCGCATGGTGCCACATGTGCATATTGGGATTGTTGAAGATGTATTTTAGTGGCCCCATATTTACTTTAATATTGGCATGATTCCAATGGCCAATGGCCAGTGTGAACATGTGCACAAAAAAGAAGTCATCAATACCAAAGCCAATCATGGCCAAAGGCAAATACTCGATAACCCTATAAACCACCGTCTCCATCCAATGATATCTCAAATGCGCTGCAAAGCCCATTTGCTCAACAGAATGGTGAACCTTGTGAAATTCCCAAAGGAATGGAACTGCATGTAAAAGCCGGTGTATCCACCATTGCACAAAGTCACGCACCACAAAAAGCAGTAGCAACTGTGCCAAAATGGACCACGAGCCAACTTCAATGGCCACCACATTTTGCAAGCCAATCGAAGACAGTAGCCCGTCAAAGAGGTTAACTACTACTTCGGAGAGTGCGTTGAAAATAATCAGGGAGAATAAAAAGAAGTTGAAGAACATATAAAAGACATCCAACCAGAAGTCTTTTCTAAATTTCGGTTGTTGTTTTCTCCAGGGTCTTAACCACTCCCAAGCCAAAAAGAAAAGCGAAAGACCAATGAGGGCCCAAAAGTAGTTTTGCCACCAGGGCTTATAAGTGTATTGAAATGTGATCTCTTGCCACAGGTAATTGGCATATCCCTGGTAGGCGTTTGAAATAATTTCCCAATAGCTATTCATGTTCTAATCTTGCTTTGATCCGAAATTAGCAGTTTTGAACTTACCACTAACATAACCATTAGGCCATTGTAAAGAATAACATTTCATATCAACACTCATACAAGTTGTTTTGAGGCCTTTTTAAAAAGCATAATTAATAGAATATAACCATGAAGATAGTACTAAAGGGACTGACAAGTCTGGCGGTAATCATCGCACTTATGGTATCCACATTTGATGCGGATGCCCAAAGAAACCGAAAGAACAAAAAGAATGAGGAACAGGAAAAATCAGCTGAAAAGCCGGCTCCAAAGCCAAAACCAAAAAAGACCTACGCCTCGGTAATTAAGGGCCTTGATTTGGACGAAGGTTTATTCAAGGTTTATCAGAATGATGAGAAAGTCATGTATGAAATCCCCGAGTCAGAACTCGGTAAAGACATGCTACTTGTCACTCGTGTGGTTGCTGTACCTGAAAACTTCAACGGTTTTCGCCCAAGTGGCTCCAAAATGGTTGAACAAGTAGTGCGTTGGGAAAAGGTGAAAAATCAAATCCTATTGAGGAAGATTTCCTATTCTAATGTGGCTGACAGTACCGATGCCATATTCAATTCAGTGGAAATCAACAACTTCGCTCCCATTATTGGTGCTTTCAAAATCGAAGGCCAACCAGAAGATTCCACCGCGTTTCTAGTTAATGTGACCAACTTCTACAAGCAAGACACTAAGGCAATAAGTGCCATGCCTTCCTTTATGCGGACACAATATCAGGTCAGGAGGCTTGACCCATCTAAAAGTTATATAGAATCTACCAGAAGCTTCCCTATCAATATAGAAGTGAGGCAGGTGATGACTTATGATGCCGGAAGACCACCCTCCAGCGCAAATACTGGTTTGATTTCAATGAAGGTAAGCCAGTCCATGATCAAACTGCCAGAGCAGCCCATGATGCCAAGAATGCAGGACGACAGGGTCGGCTATTTCTCACTCAGTAATATCAACTTCAGCTCCGATGAGCTCAAAGGAAAGCAAAACACCTACATCAGACGATGGAGGCTTGAACCAAAGGATAAAGCTGCCTACGCTCGGGGTGAACTTGTTGAGCCTGTGAAACCAATTATCTATTATCTCGATCCGGCTACGCCTGAAAAATTCAGGAAATGGTTTAAAATGGGTATTGAAGATTGGCAAGTCGCCTTTGAGGCCGCGGGGTTTAAGAATGCCATTATCGCTAAAGACCCTCCTACTAAAGAAGAGGATCCCGATTGGAGCCCGGAAGATGCCCGCTACTCAACCGTTCGATATATCGCCAGCATGGTAAGAAATGCAGTTGGCCCTAGCACCTCGGATCCAAGAACTGGTGAAATTATCGAAAGTGATATCATTTGGTTTCACAACCATTTGAGGTCATATAGAAACTGGTACATGATTCAGACAGGAGCCTCTAATCCAAAGGCGCGTACTTTGAATACGCCAGAGGCCGAAATTGGTGAAATGATGCGTCAGGTGATTGCTCATGAGATAGGACATGCGTTGGGATTACCCCATAATATGAAAGCCTCCTCCTCATATCCGGTGGATTCTTTGAGGAGCCCGACCTTTACCGCTGAATATGGCGTTGCACCGACCATCATGGATTATGCAAGAATGAACTACATTGCCCAGCCCGGAGATGGAGTCTCACGATATATTCGAAAAATAGGCCCATATGATAAACATTCTATCAATTGGGGATATCGCTACATTCCAAACGCCAATACACCTGAAGCAGAACAAGCATCATTGGACCAATGGATTTTAGATGCCTCTAATGACCGTATGCTCCGCTTTGGTGGTGGCAGCAGAGCCAATCCTGAAGAACAGACAGAAGACCTTGGGAACAACTCCATGAAAGCAAGTGCTTATGGCATGGAGAACTTAATGAAGGTGGTTCCAAATCTGTTGGATTGGACAACAAAAGATGGCGAGGCCTATGACGATGCACAAGAAATTTATGGAGAAATATTATCTCAATGGAGAAGATTTGTTGGACATGTTATTACCAATGTTAGCGGTATAACCGAGAATTTAAAGTCCTCTGATCAAGCCGGAGCAGTATATGAGGTAGTCCCTGAAAGCCAACAGATTGAAGCTATGAAATGGCTCCAAAAATATGCTTTTAGTACGCCCAACTGGCTTTTGGATGAAGATCTATTGAGAAAAATTGAGGAGTCTGGAGCGGTGGAGCGAATTAGAAATCTACAAGCTTCATTCTTAAACAGCACGCTTGATGCGACCAGGATGCAACGCCTGATTGAAGCAGAAGCCTTCAAGGGCAGAAACACCTATACCATTTACCAACTTCTTGGTGATATGCGTAAAGGGCTTTTCTCAGAGCTTGGCAGTGCAACGGCAATCAATACCTATAGAAGAAATTTACAGCGTGCCTTTATAGCCCGATTGGAATTTCTGATGACCAACGAAGCTTCTGCGTTTCAGCGCGGTCAGGTCAATATTGGCCAATCTGATATTCGCCCGGTAATCAAGGCCGAATTGAAGAGCTTAAACAGTCAGCTTAAAGCAGCATTACCAAGGTATTCAGACCGTGCAAGTCGCATTCATATTGAAGATGCGCTTGACCGAATTGATAATATCTTAAACCCAAAATAGTAAAAGGCTCTTCGGAGCCTTTTTTTATGAATACCATTTGTCAATTTCGGTTTTGATTTAGGACGTACAAACACCTATATTAACCGTGAAATTTTTAACCACCCAAACAATTTAGAATGAAGTTACTACGAAAAACAATTTTTCGTCTGATACTGATTCTTCCCCTGTCGTTTGCAGTACTGAGCTTAAGTGCTCAAAGCGACCCGACAGGTAAGTCTGCGGCAACTCGAACCTATGCAATCACCAATGCGAGCATAGTGCAATCTCCGGGTAACGTGATGGAAGGAGGTACTATCGTAATTAAGAACGGCCTGATAAGTGCTGTTGGCAAAAACGTAGCAGTACCAGATGATGCAGAAGTACTTGACGGTACCGGAATGTACGTATACCCTGGGTTTATTGATGGCATGTCTAATATTGCCGCCAAAAGACCAGACGCAATGCCGCGACCAAATAATTTATTCACTCCAGATCCTCCTAACGATTATGCCGGAATTACTCCTGAAAATCATGTGGTTGATCAGATTGACATTGGCAGTAGCAGCATTGATGGCATGCGCAAGGCAGGTTTCACAATCTCACACACTGTTCCCTACGGAAGAATGCTTCCCGGTTCAGGTGCTCTTGTGCTTTTAGCTGATCGCACTCATGCAGATGAAATGATGCTGGCTGAAGATGTTTCCATGTTTACACAATTTACAGGTGCTCCGGGAGCATATCCTGGAAACGTGCTTGGGATTATGGCCAAATGGAGAAATCTCTATAGAAACGCTGTCAACAATAAGCAACATACTGAAATGTACGCCCAAGACCCTAGTGGCCTGGAAAGGCCTACTCAGGACCGCGTAACTCAAGCTTTTTTCCCTGTTGTGGCCAGAACAAAAACCGTGTTTTACAACACCACTACCTCTTTGACTGCTCAAAGAGCACTTAGACTCCAAAAAGAACTAGGCTTTAATTTGGCTGTAGCCAACTTAAAAGAAGCCTGGGATTTGGCTGATGCCTTCAAGGCAGGCGGTGCTCAACTTTACATGTCAATGGATATTCCTGACGAACCTAAGGACAGTAAAGATGAAGATAAGTCTGAAGAGGTGAAAGCACTTGAGGTTCGCAGAATGGAGTGGTACAAAAAGTATCTTACCCAATATGCAGAACTACAGGCCGCTGGTGTCAAATTTGGCTTTTCTACCATGGGAACTCGTGGGAATAAGGTTAAGACCAACATAATGACCATGATTGAGCACGGCTTAAGTGCTGATGATGCTCTTGCCGCCTTAACTACCAACCCAGCTTCCATGCTTGGCATTGATAAAGTAGCTGGCACACTGGATGCAGGTAAGATTGGTAACATGGTTGTTTCCACCGGACCATATTTCGAGAAAAAATCTCAAGTGAAATATGTATTCGTAGATGGAGACAAATATGAGTATGAGGTAAAAGAAGCCAAGAAGAAAGGCGATGATACTGAGACTGACGCTACTCCTGCAGCAGCGGGAGGTAACGATCCTGCCGTAGGAACCTGGGCCTATAGCCTGGAAACGCCTCAGGGTTCTCAAGGTGGTGATATGGTAATCACAAAAGAGAACGGGCTTTATAAAGGTGTTTTGACTAGCGATGATGGTAGTCCTGATACTGATATGAACAACCTTAGCTTCCGTGATGGAACTTTGGCATTTGATTTTGACATCGATGCTGGTGGTCAATCAGTTCAAGTGGTTGTTACCGGAACAATAGATGGCAACAGTTACGAAGCTACTGCCACCGCATCTGTTGGTGGACAAAGTTTTGAAATGACCTGGATAGCCACTAAAAGTGACGGTCAATAAGATTTAAAACAATAGAAATGAAACGAAATATATTAATCATCGGTCTCCTTGTTCTTGCAGCCACCTTTGCTCAGGCTCAAGTTCAAAGAGGTGATGTTCTCATTAAAAATGGGACCGTCTTAACGATAACCAACGGAACGTTGGAAAATACTGATGTGCTTGTGAGAAATGGAAAAATCACAAGAATCGCGAAAGGCATCAGAACACCGAATGGTGTTCAGGAAATTGATGCTACCGGAAAATTTGTAATGCCTGGCATTATTGACGCGCACTCTCATATTGCTGGAAGTGCCATTAACGAAGGTACAAGCCAGGTTACCGCAGAGGTAAGCATGGAAGATGTGGTCAACCCGCTTGATCTATCTATCTATAGAGCTCTGGCAGGTGGTGTAACCTCAATTCATTTAATGCACGGTTCAGCCAATGTAATTGGCGGGCAGAATGAGACAATGAAGCTGAGGTATGGAAGCAGTAACCCTGACGATCTAAGGTTTGAAGGAGCTCCCAGAACTATCAAGTTTGCCCTTGGCGAAAACCCAACACGTGGTGGACGAGCAAGAGGTATTCAGCCACAAAGCCGTATGGGTGTGGAAGCTATGCTTCGTAATTCTTTCTCTGATGCAATTGAGTATAGAGAGAAATGGGCTGCTTACAATGCCAACAAAAGCACACGCAAAGTAGCTCCTGAGTATGACCTGAGAATGGAAACGCTTGTGGACATAATGGCTGGCGAAGTACTTGTACACTGCCACTCCTACCGCGCTGACGAGATTTACATGTTGATGAAAGTATTTGCAGATTTTGGAATTCCAAGATTGACTTTCCAGCATGCTAATGAAGCCTATAAGGTTGCTCCTGAGTTAGCCGAGTTTGGTGCCATGGCATCAGTATTCGCTGATTGGTGGGCATACAAACTTGAGGTTTACTACTCAACGGCATATAACGCTGCTATTCTAACCAAGAACGGTGTCACTACATCAATCAACTCTGATTCTGGAGAATTGATCAGACACTTGTTCCATGAAGCGGCCAAAACTCAGAAGTATGGAGATTTAACCGACAACGAAGCACTTGCTTTGGTTACCTTAAATCCAGCCAAGCAATTGGGTATTGACGATAGAGTTGGATCATTGGAAGTTAGAAAAGATGGCGATATTGCCATTTTTGATAAGCACCCTCTTTCTACTTATGCCATCCCATTGATGACCTTTGTGGATGGAGTGAAGTATTTCGATAGAGCTACTGACAAAAAAGATCAGAGGATTTTTATCAACCCTGAGTCAAGTATTGCAGACGTTCAAATCTACGATGCCGAAAGTCAGCACAGATGTATGGAAGGAGCTAACGTTTTGAGCTTCTCAGACCTCTTTAAGAAAAAATAAGAACGACTATGAAGAAGTTATTAACCATAATGCTCGCCATCACTTTGGTTCCTCTTTTGTCTTTTGGACAGGAGGATGATCAGGTGATGAAAGCTAGAGGTGGCAAGTTCGCCTTAACCAATGCCAAAATCTATACTGTGACCAACGGTGTGATAGAAAATGGCACCATCATTATCAACAACGGCATAATTGAAGCTGTTGGCGCTAATATCACTATTCCATCCGATGCTGAAGTTTTCGATTATGCCGGCAGAGAAATCTATCCTGGTATGATTGATTCTGGTACACAGCTAGGTCTTAAGGAAATAGGAAGTATTCAGGAAGCTCAGGACTTTAGAGAGTTTGGAGCCATTACACCTCATATGCAGGCTTTGACAGCCGTTAACCCTAACTCAACGGCCATTCCGGTGACCAGAGTAAGTGGTGTAACTACGGCCCTTACTATGCCTGGTGGAGGTGTTTTACCTGGAACTGCTGCTACCATTAATCTATTTGGCTATACACCAGATCAGATGTTTGCCGGTAGCAAAGCCATGATCATGAACTTCCCTTCCAGTGCAAGACGTGGCCGCAGAAGACGTCAGTCTCCTGAGGATGCCAAGAAAGCAATGGAAAGGGCTTTGAAAACGGTAAATGAGGCTTGGGACAAAGCAGAGTTATATGCTAAAGTCCAGGGTTCAGATGAAGCACGTTACTATCCTGAGATGGAAGCACTGGCTAAGGTGGTCAATGGCGAGTTGCCATTGTACATTGAAGTGAATGCTGCAAAAGACATCATCAATGCAATTGCCTGGGTCGAAGACCGTGGTTACAAAAATGTGGTGTTGACAGGAGTTTCAGAAGGCTGGAGAGTAGCTAAAGAGATTGCCGAGGCTGGTTTACCGGTAATTACCGGACCAGTTCAATCCGTTCCTACGAGACAGTCAGATGCCTATGACGCGGCTTATGCCAATCCTGGTGCTATGCAGCAGGCTGGTGTCAAGGTGGCCATCAGGTCTGGTGATACTGAAAATTCAAGGAACCTCCCCTACCATGCAGGTTTTGCCGCAGCATACGGCATGGGACGCGAGGAAGCTTTGAAAGCAGTCACTATCAACGCTGCCGAAATCATGGGTGTGTCTGATCAAATCGGGTCCATCGAAGTAGGCAAGAAAGCTAACATCTTTGTTTCTACTGGTGATCCATTTGAGACTTCTACTAAGATTTTGGACGTATACATTGATGGGTACAAAATCCCAATGACAAGTCGCCAGATCAGATTGTATGACGAGTTCTTGAATAGAACCCCTAGCTTGAAAAAGGGTGATCCGGTAATTCAGATCAAAAAGAAGTAACAATATTATCAACCAAAACAGTAAAAGGGCAACCCGGTGGGTTGCCTTTTTTTGTGCCAAAAAGAACAGAATAGTCTAACCCGTTTTAACAGATCAACTTGAAGCCATAAGCTCTGATGTTAATTATTTTTACGTTAGGATCAACCGAGAGTCGTTTACGTAGTTTGGATATATAGACATCCATGCTTCTGGCACTAAAAAAATCATCATCTCCCCAAAGCAATTTTAAAGTGGCATTTCTCTCCAGCAACTGACCACGGTTTTCACTAAGCTGATATAATAACTCCGATTCCTTGTGACTCAATTCCCAGGTTTGCTTGCGGAAGGACAAAGTTTGCCGCGAGTAATTAAAACTCAACAGGCCAATATTCATTGGTTCCATTGCCTGTCGGTTACCTTTCTTGCCCAAGAGTGATTTGATCCTCACAATCAACTCTTCCATCCCGAAGGGCTTTCTTATGTAATCATTCGCTCCTACTTCAAATCCCTCGACTACATCCTGAGTTCTGGACTTGGAGGTTAAAAAGAGTATTGGGGTAAGCTTATCAATCTTCCTGATATCTCTGGCTAGCGAAAAACCATCTTTTCTTGGCATCATTACATCTAACAAAAGTAAATCTGCTCTGTCTTTTCTGTACAAGGACATAGCCTCTTCTCCATCCCTACAGAGTTGCACTTGAAAACCCAAAGTTTCTAGATTGTCCTTCACCACGGTACCGAGGGTGAGATCATCTTCAGCAAACAATATTTTCCCCTGAGCCGTCATCAAAGACTAATTCTGAAAATTGTAAGCCCATTTTTCACTTCTAAGTCCAGCTTACCCATATGTTGTTCAATAATTTTTCTGGCTGCATACAGTCCAATACCATAGCCTTTTACATCATGAATATTACCCGTGGGCACACGATAAAATTTATCGAAAATGTAACTTCTATGCTTCTTGTCAATTCCTCCCCCATCATCAATCACATCAATCAACACGAGTTCAGCATATTTTTGGAGCTTCACAGTTACAGTTTCTCCTCCATATTTTAAGGCGTTGTCTATGAGATTACCTATTGCCATCTTCAAATAGAATTTATCCCCCAATCGTCTTCCACTCTCTTCCAAAATGGCTTTTATTTCTTTATTGGTATCAAGCAACTTATGATTTTCAACCACCTCTTTTATCAAATAAGTCAAATCAAGCTGTTCAAGCTTCAATTGGGGTGCCTCAAAATCCATTGAGGAAGTTTCCAGCAGCTTTTCCACCAAACCATTCATTTTATTCAGTTCTCCTAAAGCCAACTCCGCATACTTCCTGTTTTTATGTACATCATTGTCCTTGTTGAACATAGTAATCCCCTCCAGGGTGGAAATTCCCGCTGCAATTGGCGTCTTAAACTCATGGGTGATGTTGCTCAGAAAGTCGTCTTTGATTGCAGCCAATTCCTTCTGTCTATAAACCATTCTATAAA
Source organism: Roseivirga sp. (assembly GCA_029262895.1). Classification (GTDB taxonomy): domain Bacteria; phylum Bacteroidota; class Bacteroidia; order Cytophagales; family Cyclobacteriaceae; genus Roseivirga. The sequence goes on along the minus strand of JAJCYM010000101.1, from coordinate 11,922 downwards.
GTGTCATTAAGGCAACCAGTATACAGCCTATCACCACAATAGAGAAGGTGAAATCCATTATTCCAAGGGCGAAAATGGGCATAAAACCAATATCATAGTACAATTGAAGATACTGGTTCTTTTGAAGTAAGGAAGACTTGGAAGTAGCAATAGAAGAATACCCGGATAGTGAATTCAGATCAGGACCACGAATCACCTCACCACCTTCTATCATAACCAGTTGCTTATCGTCCTTTATACCCAATTCCGTCAATTGTGGGTCGAGATAAGAGGCAACCCCTGATAATGACAGTGAGTATTTCAAGGCCGTGTCGTTTATTCTCTTTTTGAGGCCAGGCCAGTATGGGTTTTTCTCACTTTGTTCAGCGCTGTCCTTGCTTAAGTTGTCCACCATAGCCAATTCAATGTTTCTGAAATAAGCACTTTGCACGCGTTCCATTATCTCCGTGGAACTCACTCCGGTTGTGTCCACCTCAATAGCAAAGCTTTTTCCTGCCTCAACCAATTCAGTCATTCTGACACGAGCCAGCTCAGCATAAAACTGGTCTATAGCCTTATCAAGTGATTTCCCTACCTCAAGTTCAAGCCCCTGTTTGTTTGTCTTATAAATCTGGACATTCCTGTAAAACTGAACAGAAATGGTCAGAAGTATGGTCAGGCTGGTTAATAGGGCCAATCTCTTAAACTTCTTTCTTTCCATGCTTGAATATAATGAGACGACATCTTACCAAACGAGCTATTTAACAGTAGTTAACAGTTGTTACGGGTAATTAATAATGATACATAATTGAGATGTTTTGTTTTGACAGAATTAAAAATCAGAATTATGAAACACGCAACGCTCAGGCTGATCTTCACGCTAACAATTGCATTAGCCTGCATTAAAATTCATGCTCAAAAAATTGAAGGTTTGGCCATTTATGAAGTCAAACGAATTCCCGTAGTCCAAAAGGATACTTTGGAACTGAAGGATAAAGCAAAAAAAATAACTAGCAGACAAGCAATCATGAGGAACATGGAGCGCCAATTGGCTGGACCAGCCGAAACTGAGTACGAGCTACGCTTTAACCAAATTGAATCAAGTTGGAAAAATGTCGCCAGCCTAAATCGTTCTTCAAAGGAGCAATTCAGCTATCGAAACATGGCCAACAAACAGAGTCAAATAGTGAAAGATATCTTCGGTAAACCATTCATTGTTCAAGCCAAGCTAAAGCCAATGGGGTGGCAATTGGTTGATGACCATCGTAAAATTGGTGATTACCACTGTCAAAAGGCCACCTTGGTTGACCCGGAAGATAAAAACAGGTTCATTTCAGCTTGGTTTACTGAAGAGATACCTATAAGCTCGGGACCAGTTGACTACTACGGACTTCCTGGACTCATCCTTATGGTTAATGATGGCACTTCTATCATCCGATGTACCAAGCTGACCTTGAACCCAAAAAAGAGGTTAAAAATCTCAAAGCCCAAAGGTGGAAAAACCCTTTCCAGAGAGGAATTCGATCAATTGTTGTTAGATAAAATGAAAGAACAAATGAAGACTGGGAATTATAAATAGACTAGATCAAAGGTCTGGGAAACAAAGCTCTCGAGTTTATGATTTTAATTAAGGCAATCGCTTCGATTGCCTTTTTGATGTTCTATTTTTGCTTTGATTCAATCGGCCTTAATGAAATATATCCGTACAAATCAGTTAGATCAAGCCCAAAAGACCCAAATCCGAGAGCTCTGGAATAAGGAATATCCATCAGCCGTTTCTTTTAGTAGTCTGGAAGACTTCGAAAACTATTTATCCAACCTAGCGGAACAAAGACATACCTTAGTTCAAGATGAAAATGCCTTAGTCAAGGCCTGGTACTTTGACTTTATTAGAGATGAGCACAGGTGGTTTGCCATGATTGTGGATAGTAAGATACAAGGAATGGGTTATGGCGGTAAACTTCTTGACATGGCCAAAAAAAGCAACTCAGCGTTATATGGATGGATAGCAGATTCCTCCACCTATGAAAAACAGAATGGTGAGGTTTACAAATCACCTATTGCCTTCTACCAGAAACATGGATTTCAAATCCTTTCTGAGATCAAACTTGAGGTTGGAGAAATGAAAACCATCAAAATCCAATGGCCTCCAAACCGGAAATAACACCCCGCTATTCATATCTTGAATAATTCTTATCACCAAAACCTCTCATTTCCGTATATTTCATTTTAGCATTCAATTTTTTAAATGGGTACAAGAGACCTCTTTCTAATCATTAGTAGTATTGGCGCAGTTCAGAGTTTATTCTGGGGCCTTTATCTCATTCTATTTGACAAGAGATCTACGTCCACCCGACTTCTTGCCGGATTCTTTCTTGTCTTGGCGGCCAGGATTATTAAGTCTACACTGTGGCTATTTTCAAGCGAGGTCGATCTAGTTATTTTGAACCTTGGTTTTGCAGCTCACCTGGCAATCGGGCCTTTTTTGCTGTTGTATTTACAGAGCCTTCAAAGCGCATTTAAACTCAAGTGGGTGCACTATTTCCACTTCATTCCGGCTTTGGCGGTCACGGCTTTGTCCACGCAACTCGAACTCAACGGTTTTTGGTATTCGGGTGGATACACGATACTTGCGGCTCAGTCGATAGCTTATTTGTTGGTCGCAGGAGGTTGGTTTTTTATGAAGCGCAAAGAGATCAATCAAGGAAAAAATGTCTGGCCAACCCTCCTACTCGTGGGCACAGCTGTAGTACTCGTAGCCTACTTCACAAATTATATCTCGGGTCCGTTATTTTATGCAGCAGTCATTTATGTTTTCAGCTTCTACCTATTAAAAAACCTCAGCACGATTTTTTCAAAAAAGGAAAAATACAAGAACATTAACCTACCCGAGCAACGCTCTCAAGAGTACAAATTGAAAATTCAGTCCCACTTTGAGGACAACAAACCCTATTTGGACAATGACTATACACTCACCACTTTGTCTGAGGATCTTAATATCCCCAAGCACCTGTTGAGCAATGTGTTTAGTTCTCAATTTCAAATGAGCTTTACCGATTTCATGAATTCAAGACGAGTTGAAATTGCCAAAGTAAAACTTGTCAATGAACAGCATTTGACCGTGTCCAGTGTGGCCTATGATTGCGGCTTCAATACACTGTCCTCCTTTAATCAGGCTTTCAAAAAGTTTACAAAAACTACCCCTTCCCGATATCGAGAGACCGCGAAAGTGGTGATTTAGATTCCATTCACTTTTAATACAACAAATCTGCTAATAGAATATCTAACCCATTGTAGGGGCTAGATACAAGAGCTTCCTACCCAAATGGGCAACAGAGTTTAACCCAGATAAGGCAATAAACCGGATTTAATTAATTCATCAGTCTCATTAATAAATAAACGTTCAGGTTGAATTTGACTTTGGTTAGTTCACAAAACAGGTATGAAGCAACTCCTTAAAGGTCAGAATCAAGTCTCCAAATTCAGCGCTATCGCACTATTCTGTTTGCTTGCCTCTATTCAAATGATGAAAGGCATCAAAGACGCTCTGGCCATAGAAGCCCAGCTTCACAACCTTCAATATTTGATTACAGGCACATTTCTAGTAATAGCCTTACTTACGCTAATCGCCAAAAGTCGCCTGGTTACAGACGCGGTACTGCAGTTTGTGCTTTCAATAGGGCTGGTCTTAGGCCTTGTGATATTCCTTACACAACCCGCATCACCCATCATTAACGCGTCCGTCACCTATATAATCATTGGGGCCTTTAGCTTAATCCTTATTTCGCAATTCTGGAAAACTCTAATGTCCCTCTATGACATTGAAGGGGCTAAACAAGCCTATACCTTTATTGCTATTTCCGGTAGTTTGGGTGGCATTCTTGGCCCCATAATCTCAGCTTCGCTTATCAATTTTGTCAATATTTCCGCTTCAGTCATTTTTGCCGTGGGATTACTACTGCTCTCGAATTTTTTCCTTTTTCGAGCCCGATCTCAGACAACGCAAAAAATGGACTCAGATCCCGTTAAGGGACGTGTTCCGGGAAACGATACTACCAGAGCCGGCATCTGGCTGGGTACCTTTATCTTCATTTACGCCCTGATTTCCACCTTTATCTATGTAAAGCAGCTGGAAGTAGTAGGAGCCTTTTTAACCGGTGTAAATGAACGTGCATTGGTCTTCACTCTTCGCGACTTATTCATAGGCGTTGTGTTGGTACTACTTCAGGTTCGCATGCTCAAAAAACCAGATAAGTACTCAAATAGTCGATTGGCTGCATTTCCGGTTGTCACCTTAATTGTTCTTGCTCTGATATCCGTGGTGCCGACAATCGGGGGTGTGATCGGAGCCATCATCTTATTTAAGTCTTACAATTATGCATTTATTCGACCAGCCAGAGAGTTATTCTATATCAAAACTCCGGCACTTGGCAATTATAAAAACACCATTGACTCACTCCTCTATAGAGCTGGTGATTTGTTTGCCATATGGCTAATTTACTTACTGAACCTTACCTCTTGGAAAGACAGCATCACGCTCATTTTTATGGTGCCTGTTATTGCCATTTGGATTATAGTCAGCACTAAAATTCAGGCTCAATTAAAGCAAGCATTATGAAAAGAAGAAAAACCCTTAAAGTATTGACTTCCTTATCTTTATCTTCATTGATAGGAATGCATCATTTAAACTTTGATTTTAACTCTATGATCAAACGTGAGGTGCCTAAAACCGGAGCCCAAATACCCATCGTAGGCTTGGGTACCTGGCAAACATTTGATGTTGGCAACAATGCCGAAGAACGTAAAATACGCAGCGCGGTACTCAAGGCATTGGTAGATGCAGGTGCTTCCGTGGTAGACTCCTCTCCTATGTATGGCAGTTCCGAAAGAGTAGTGGGAGACCTTGCTACAGCCTTAGAAATCAATGACAAGCTCTTTATGGCCACCAAAGTCTGGACTTCTGGTAGAGAAGCAGGCATACGCCAAATGAAGCAATCCATGGCCAAAATGCAAAAACCAAAAATGGACCTGATGCAGATTCACAACTTAGTGGATTGGAAGACCCATATGAGAACACTGCAGGACTGGAAGGCGGAAGGCAGAATCAAACATATTGGAATTACGCATTACCTGGAAAGTGCATATGGTCGATTAGAATCCATTATGAAGGACTATCCGATAGACTTTGTGCAATTAAACTACTCCATAAAAAGCAGGGACGCAGAAAACCGATTATTGCCTCTGGCCAAAGACAAGGGCATTGCCGTACTTGTCAATGGGCCCTATGAAAGCGGAAGCCTGTTTAGAACAACCAGAGGTAAGGAATTGCCCGAGTGGGCGGCAGCCTTTGATTGTGAAAGCTGGGGCCAGTTTTTCCTAAAGTACATCCTTTCCAATGAGGCAGTGACCTGCGTGATTCCCGGTACTAGCAAAGTGAGCCACTTAACGGATAACATGAAGGCAGGAATGGGCAGAATGCCCGATGCAAAAACAAGGAAAATGATGATTGATCTATTGAGATAGAGCGAGAGTCTCTAGTTATCTTCTTTCAAAATGGTGGCTTTGATGAGCTGATCCAGAAGTGGGTATTCTTTGTCCAGGTAATCGTTCCCACCTTCAACTATCTTGCTTTGGTCCCCTCTGCGCACACCACCACCCGAGGTTTCTCCATAACCTGAGTAGATTTGATCAACCACGGCCATTCCTTTGGATATTCTGCCAATAGGTGCAAATCCGGTAGAATCCAGTCTTGAATTATCTATCATATTGATATAAAGCTGAGTGGTTCGTGTGCCAGGCTCAGTAAAGGCAAAGGCAATCGTTCCTCTTATGTTACTGATCTTATTAGGATCATCAGCAATAGGTTGATTCATCCAAATCTGAGAATACTCAGGCTTACCAGCCAATCCAAATTGTACTATGAAATTGGGCACCACGCGGTGAAACCTCGCATCATTGTAATAACCCAGGCGTACCAGGTTATAAAATCGATCTGCTCCAATTGGAGCGAATTCACGAATCACTTCAATTTCAAAATCACCTTTGATGGTTTCTACCTTAACGGTAAAGCCATCCGGAGCCTGTTCTGTCCATTCTGGAGAGGATGGATCAAGCAATGGGTTCTTGGGTCCATTGCAAGACCATAACAAGAGACATAAAACAAGAATTGAAAAAAGCCTGACTTGAGCAATCGAAATCATAATTCAACATAAACAATTTTCAATGAACATATTGGCCTTTACACGCTCTGCTCAGATTATCCACTGACCGCTTAATTCTGTCAGGACAAATACTATCACGTACAGTTAGAAGAATGATGATCTCGGATACGGGTTAATTTTCATAGTTTATGTAATTATCTCTAATACTCAAAAAATGAAAAGAACCGACTTTATCAAAGGCTTTGGCTTGGCCACGACAGCCTTAATTGTAGCTCCAAACACTATTCTGGGCCAAGACGACAAGCCAAAGGCTTACCAAAAGGACATAGTTCAGCAATTTGTTGGTGCTGCACATAGCAATCTGGATAAGGTAAAAGAATTGCTGGAGGATTTGCCAAACCTAATTTACAGTAGTCACGATTGGGGTGGTGGTGATTTTGAAACTGCCATTGGAGCCGGTGGCCATGTAGGCCATAAGGCCATGGTCAACTACCTCATAGATAAGGGCGCACGTCCTACCCTGCACGTAATGACCATGCTCGGCAAAACAGAACTCGTAAAGCCAATCCTGGAAACCTACCCCCAATTGGTCAATTCTTTGGGGCCACATGGATTTACTTTCCTCCATCATGCCAAAAGAGGTGGTAAAGACGCCAAAGAACTATTGGCCTATTTTGAATCCAAAGGTCAGACGGAAAGAAAAGTTAAGATTTACTGATCCCAATATCAATCTTTGCAAGGTGGTCAAAAGTCATATTCCCATTGGATTGAGGCTACCTCCACCCCTGCTGTTCCATTAAGCCAGTTTCTTGTTTTGATTCTCTGGGCATCCGTAAAACCGTTATAACGCAATACCTTCTTCCAAACTATCCCAACCGAGATCATACTTTCTACCATAAAGGATTTGTTGGTTCCGTACTGTAGAGCATTACTGTACGGGTGAGCATCATTATCGAACCAAAATTCAGTGTGGAAAAATTCTACATAATAGTTATTTCACTTAACATACGAATACACTCGATTCGAATAACGACACCAATTTAATTCAGTCGGCAAATGAATTTTGGGGTTTAAGATTTAAAAACTTCTAAGTGAAAAGACTACTCATTATCATACTGCTTTCGAGCAGTGGCGTACAAGTTTTGGCCCAAACACCCTTTTCAAACAATCAAGTAGACTATCGGCTCAAAATATTCAAAACTGCCGAACCCGTTAAAATTGATGGTCGATTGGATGAAGCCATGTGGAAACAAATTGCTCCGGCCAAAGACTTTATCAATCAGTGGCCTATTGATTCTGGCCGGGCTAAAGTGCAAACGGAAGTCCGTCTTATGTATGACGATCAGTATATCTATGTAGGAGTTACAAACTTCGACACTAGTAATCAGCATATCATTCAAACCCTCAAAAGAGACAGTCCAGATGAATATTTTGGCAGTGATGGAATAGCTATAGTTATTGACCCAATTAATACAAAGTCCAGTGGGTTCTTTTTTGGCGTAAATGCAGGAGGAGCTCAGATCGAGGCTCAGCTACAAATTCGTGGAGGCCAAACCATCCTTGACGATAATTGGGACAATAGATGGTATTCGGAAATCAGTCGGGACGGCAATACATGGTATGTTGAAATGGCCATTCCGTTCAAAACCCTTCGCTACAATCCCGAAAACCGAGTCTGGGGCTTGAATTTTGTCAGAAACGATATGAAGAACAACTTTTATTCTTCCTGGGCACCGGTTCCTGTCAACCTTAATACCATAGACTTGGGGTACAATGGAGCCATGGATTGGGAGGATCAATTGCCAAAGGTTAAAAAAGGTAATGTGAATGTTATTCCATACATCGCAACGGGCATTAATAAAGATTATGAATCCAATGAAAACCCTGTTGGCACTTTTGAGGCAGGGCTTGACGCCAAAGTAGCCATAACCCCTTCTCTAAACCTGGATTTGACTATAAACCCTGATTTCTCAAATGTTGAAGTCGATCGTCAAGTGACTAACCTGACTCGTTTTAGTCTCTTCTTTCCAGAAAAACGTGATTTTTTTTTGGAAAACAGTGACTTATTCGGATCATTCGGTTTAGGAAGTATTAACCCTTTCTTTTCTCGAAGAATAGGCCTCAATAACGGTGCCTTGATCCCAATTAAATATGGTGCTCGGTTGAGTGGAAATTTAAACCAAGATCTTCGAGTTGGGCTTATCAGCATACAAACTTCCAGTCAGAACGACTTGGCCGCTCAAAACTACTCTGCTGCCGCCTTTCAACAGCGTATTGGGCAAAGGTCACTCATAAAAGGACTTTTTGTTAACAGGCAGAGGACTGATCAAGAAGGGAATCTAGGAACAGAATTTAATCGTGTTGTCGCCATAGAAGCAAGTCTGCTAAGCCCAAATGGCAAGTTAGGGCTTGATTTCGGTGTTCATAAATCCTTCAATACTGAGGATTTTTCAGATGAAGGCCATTTCAAATTCGCAATTCGATATAATGACAAAAGAATATCAACTAGATTCTCTGTCAATAAGGTAGGTCAAAACTACTTGACAGATGTTGGCTTTGTGCCAAGACTCTTCAATTATGATGCAATTAATGATCAAATTGTAAGACTAGGTTTTTATCAAATGGGATTTTCGTTTGCCCATAATACTTTCCCCAAGGCTGGCAAAATAAATCTTCACGGCCCCAGAATAAACTCAAATGTAAGGTTAAATGACGATGGTTCTCTAAATGAGGTGTGGGCCGGTCTTTTTTATTTCGTCAGTTTTAAGGACCAAAGTAGTTTTGAAGTGAGGTTTTCTAAAAACGAAATCAATCTTCCTTTCACAACTTTTATTATTGGAAGTGTCCCCCTACCTAATGGGAAGTACAATAATAATGAGTTTGGGCTTCTGTACAGAACAAACCCAAGAAAAGCAATCTCAGGAAGGGTTGCCTTCCTGAGTAGTGGGTTTTATGGCGGAGACAGAATTGGCGTGGAAGGCGACCTCAATTATAGAATCCAGCCTTGGGCCAATTTTGGATTAGCATATAATTTCAATTCCATTGATATGCCAACAGAATTCGATGATGTCACACTTCATTTAATCGGTCCAAAAGCTGAGATATCATTCTCCAATAAAATGTTTTGGACCACATTCCTTCAGTACAATACACAGATTAAGAACTTTAATCTCAACAGTCGTTTTCAGTGGAGATTCAGACCTATGTCTGATTTATTCATTGTCTATACTGACAACTATACAACTTCTGATTTTTCTATCAAGAACCGTGGAATGGTTCTAAAAATAAACTACTGGCTCTAACCAACCATGAAAAACTTCTACTTTACACCCAAACTCTTACCGGCCAAGCAATCGCCCTGCATAATGAAAAAGCCAATTCGTAGCCCTCTTTGACTAGTTGGAATAAAATCAATAATCGATTCAATAAAACTCAATAAGTTTAATCAAATGCAACTAGAAAATGGTTCGTTGTTTCCCATTGAAAAACTATCTGAACCAGCTATTCTGAAAGTATTAGTAAAGAAACAAGTCAATTGTTAAAGCTCTATAAAAGATAAAAATGAAGACATTATTAAGGTTCTCAATTTCGCCATTGATTTTACTCCTTTTGGCATTCTCATTTCAATTTGAATCCAAGGCATTTCAAAAGGAAATATCAATCGAAGAATTGCTCAATCATACTGTGGGTGGAGTATGGGTTTCGTCCAACGAAAAAAACGACACATCAAATCCAAATGACTTCAAATCCTTTAGAATGAAATTCGAAAATTGGGGAGGACGTAAATCCGTTAAGGGAGATATTTATGGAATCACTAATGGCGGTGACACCACAAGCATTATGCAAGTCTGGAATTTCTTGGATGAGTACAAGAAAAACATCACACTCATTCAACGTACATCGTGGGGAGAGCAAAGCATGGGCGAGATTAATGTTTTCGAAAAAGAGCATTTCGATATCACATTCAAAGCTACCACAGCCCAAGGTCAGGAGTATTATATACGTGATATCCACTACATCATTGGAAATGATGAAATGAAAGCAGAAACGTATCAAAAGATGAAGGAAGAAGATGAGTGGATGAAAGTCAGTGAGTCAGTTTGGAACCGTAAGAGTCCTCCTAATGAATAGTCTTTGCGTTAAGCAGAAAAATTTATCCACTGGTAATCATAAAATATAGCACTAAATGAACTTTACCAATCCAACCAGTTTTGAATCAAGACGCATGATGATTAAGAGTTCCATTTTTGGTCTCTTAGGTGTTTCTATTCCTCATATTTCCTACGCAAAAACAATTGTTGATCCTGTGAAAAATCAAGAGGCCAATCAATTGTTTCATCGATATCCGGCCATAGATGATGAAATTGTGGCCGAAGTTGTAGGTGCGGCTCACTTTGACTTAAATCGTGTTAAAGAACTGGTTGACAAGCGTCCCGAACTTTCTAGGGCAACTTGGGACTGGGCATTTGGAGATTGGGAAACTGCGATTGGAGCAGCTTCTCATGTTGGAAGACGAGATATTGTTGAATACTTGTTATCAAAAGGTGCACGCCCGGATATATTCAATTATACAACACTCGGAGCATTCGATGCCGTGAAAAGCATGATTGAAAATACGCCTGGCATTCAAAGAATATATGGACCACATGGTATCAGCTTGTTGGATCACGCACGGGCAGGGCTAAGAATGCAGAAATCAATGAATGAAAAGCAGATTTCTGATTCAAAAAAATTGATTAGCTACCTAAGCTCACTGGGTGATGCCGATGGGGAGACTTATGAGGATGTCGACACCAGCGAAAAGGAAAAATACATTGGAGATTATAAATACGGGGAAGGAGTTCAGGATGGATTTTCAATAAAACTCAACATGCGTAAACTAATCTCTTTAGGCAAGTTAGGAAGTTCTGGTGGTTCGCTTTATAAGGTTGGCGCCAATGAGTTTATGTATCAGGGAGCTCCCTCAACAAGGGTAAGTTTTCAGTTCGAAAATGGGAATGTAAAATCACTTACGCTTAAAGAGCCTGACTTAGTTTTGATTGCAAAAAAACTCTAATTCCGGATTGGGAAAAGAATGACTTTGCATAAGTCAAGCTGTTACCTTTAGGGCTTCTATTTCAAGTTGTTATCAAAAATCTCTTTGCCCCTCAAGCCTCAAAAGGCTTAAGTCTCTTCAAAGTAATTTCCCTATATCTACCTCCTATTGGAATCTCTTTACCTCCTATTTCTAATATAGAGTTGCTGTAAGATTCAATATGATGAAAAGAGGCAATGTATGACCTGTGACACCTTACAAAGTCTGAACTGGGCAAAACATCTTCCAGATAGCTGAGTTTTTGATAACTGATGATTGGTTTCCCCCGAGACAAAAATATTCGCACGTAATTACTCAATCCTTCTATATACAATACTTCTTTCAGAAAGACCTGAACCATTTTTTTATCAGCCTTGATATAAATATAATCATGCTCTTCGCTCGCAGTATGTGAATCGTCAACGACCGTATTCAGAACCCGGTTTATGGCTTTGACAAACCTTTCAAACGAAATTGGCTTAAGAAGATAGTCTGAAACTTCAAGATCAAAACCTTGTATGGCATACTCTCTGTAAGCTGTGGTAATGATAACCTTAGGTCTTTGTGTTAAAATCCCCAAGAAGTCAATACCATTGAGTTTTGGCATTTCAATATCCAGAAACAGCAAGTCCACTTCTCCCTTTTGAAGAAATTCATTGGCCTCAAGTGCGTTTTTGCATTTACCAACCAATACTAATTGATCGTGCT
>JAJCYM010000100.1 GCA_029262895.1 Roseivirga sp. | reverse complement strand
CCTTCATCAACCTATGATAAGGTTGGAATGATCGGACGAGCCGATTGGCTATTGTGTTTTGATGTTGTAGGCCTCTATCTCATCCTCTGTCATCCAATGAATGCCAGCTGCAGGAGCCGCATTAATTGTGAAAAAATAGAAATCTCGTGCCAATTGCGCTGACAAGCCGATGGCTTTGTAGTAATCAATAAACATAATATGTTCATCTGCATTCATCGGGAAATCGGTGGCTTCCCGTGTACCGTCCGACCAGGAATGCACTCCGACTCTAGCATTACTCCCGAGGGTTCTCACTGATCCTGCCAAATACAGGTCGACTGCACCCGATGCAATAAAACCGTTGTCCTCAACATGAGTTTTTAAGCCTGCGGCAAAAAGCTTTTGACCCACCCGCAAGTTAGTCTCGTCATCTTCCGAGCCCGGTGCTTCTCTGAAAATTAAAAGCGCGGTTTTTGGATTTTGTTTCAAGGCTTCGTCAAAGGCCCTTTCAGTATTACTATTGATCACCCCATCTAACATCAAGGTGGTTTCGTTCACAATTGAAAAGGGAGCGATTGAAATTGCGGAGCCATCGTCATCACCGCAGGCACTTACGAACAACGTCAGTATTAGACCTAGGCCAATATAAAGTTTCTTTTTCCTTTTCATATTTCTAATGTCTGTAGGTTCCGTCCGGCAACACGGTAGGTAATCGAAAATTGCTACTCGTCAGGAGGGCAAATACGGCTGGATCAACCTGCTCCACCTTAGCCCTGGTATTCAACTTCCACTCATTTCCTATTTCATTCAACCGATTCTCTTGAGCACCCAATATGGCAGTCATAGCCCAGTAAATGTATTCACCGGCCTGACAGTTATAGTCACAGGTGGTATCATCGTAAGTATACCAGGCACTGGTTGGATAAGGGTTTGGGATGTACGTATGTCTACCACCTCTTGCTAAATCCATAGCGTTGGTCAAGGTCGTTCCTGCTGTTTCACCAAAATCATTGGGATAAGCGTTGGAATATCCTGCATTTGTTATGATATGCCATATTTCTTCTAAAGCCGCATCGAACGCACCGTTTTTATTGGCATGCCATTCCGGGCGCGTCTCATCATTTCCCAAATCCTGACCCTCTCTCCCAGCAGGAGGGTTCAAGTTGTCAAGATCGGATTCGTTCTTCCACATCACTACAAAGGCATCTGCAGCCTTCATGGCATTCCAAACATTGGTATCATCCACAGTGCCATCTTCATCATTGTCGAGGTATTGTGCCATAATATTGGCAGCATGTAACAACTTTGAATCCGTGACACCAGCCACTGCATATATGTCGATGTCAAACACAACCACCTTTCTATTGAAAGCTGCGAGGCCGATATCTGTATGAGCTACAATTGTGAAGTTAGGGTCATTTCCCTGCGCTATTGCACCCCCGGATGGAATAGCATCGTCTGACTTACAACCTAAGAGTAGTACAAGCATAAATGTCAGATAAGTCATGTTCCGTATTTTCATTTTAATTGTCTCGTTTGATCAACAAGACAGCCCATTGATTGACTTTTACCCTACCCCATCAGAAAGATAATAATCACTTATCTCCCACCTGGCAAACTAATCCCCCTCACCTTACGGAAAAGGCTAATAGCTGAGGAGTCTGTCATGATAGAGATGAAATCGAGCAGAGAACGCATGGCTTGATACAAACTGTCTGTGCCTTTGATCTCAATCTGGGTTTCTTTGGGTAGCAACCTGAAAAAAGTTTTACTGCGGTGAGTGGGGTTGCCTTCAAGGGTTTCTACAACGGGAAGTGTGAAAACTTCCAACAGGCCATAGAGTACTTCATAACCAGCGGCTTCAGTTTCCAGCACCGTCCGGCTGCGATAGATTTTATCGATAGACACCTTAATAATTTTGGACAGTGCCTCAGCACCAGGAATTACATCGGCCAGGGACTGATCAAAATCTCCGGAGAGCAAATTGGCCTCCTCTTGCATAAAGTAATCTACACATTGGGTGATCAGCTCAGAGATACACATGGCGCGCAGTACGCCCACCTTTTGTTTGGCTGTCTGGATTTTGGCGAGTTTCTCTGCTGAAAACTTGTCACCCAGAATGGATGCATAAAGGGATACTGTCTCTTCCAATGACACCAATCCCAAATTGCAACCATCTTCCAGGTCGATGATGTGATAACAGATATCATCTGCCGCCTCCACCAAAAAGGCCAAAGGGTGGCGCCCCCATTGGGTTTCTGAAAACTGGAGCAGCTCTAAATCCGTGGCCAGTAGCTGAAAGGTATCTTTCTCTGATTGGTAGTAGCCAAATTTCTTCTGGCTTCTTCGGGATTTATCCGGAGTGACAATCTTAGATGGACGAGGATACTTTGTAAAAGCCGCGAGCGTAGGCTCACTCAGTTTCAGGCCCTCATGGCCCGTTTTATTGAGTAGGCGAAAGCCTTGAGCATTGCCCTCAAAGCTGATCAAGTCTGCCCAATCTTCCTCTGATAATTGGCCCTGAAGCCTATCTGTTAAAGGCCCATCCTTAAAGAATGCCGAAATCGCTTCTTCACCTGAATGGCCAAAAGGTGGGTTACCAATATCATGGGCTAGTGCCGCAGCCGCTACAATGGCCCCAAAGTCATGTCTTGAAAACTGATCCTTAAGCTCAGGGTGTTTTTCCAGCACCTTAGTGCCTACCTCTCTACCCAATGAACGCCCCACACTGGAAACTTCAAGGCTATGGGTAAGTCTTGTATGCACAAAATCCTGCTCGGGCAGTGGATGCACCTGTGTTTTGTCCTGCAGCCTGCGAAAGGGATCAGAGAAAATGATCCTATCAAAGTCCCGGTCAAAGACGGTGCGGTTATGATCAGTATTTGGGGTAGCCCCGGTAAGCAGGGAGGTCCAGTTCATGGATAAAATTTTGGCTAAAATACGAGGTGAGACTTACATACTAGACCGAAATAATAAAAATCCACATTCTGAGAGGAAATTACCGTTCATTTAATTTTAGTGGCTTTGATACAAATATTATTTTATTTTTAATATTCATAATTATTCATGGCTATACAATTGATAGTTGTCAGATGTGGGTGTCAAATTTTTGGAAACCATCATGAACGAATTAAATGAATACTTATACCAAGACTTCGCTTTTTAGGCTTTAGAAAATGAAATTCAGTGATATACTTACAGGATTGGCTCTTTTTCTCGCATTGGTCTTTGCATATGCATTTTTTAGCGAACGGAAAAGACGTGAGTATGCCGAAAAGATTATGCGCAAACTGGAAGGAGAAAAGAGAGAGTTGGAACTGGCCTATTTTGATCTACTGGAAAGAGTATTAGAGCTTGAAAAGAAAATGACCCCGGATATTCAGACGGAACTGACAGAGCTCAAAAGGAAGGCTGGACAACTTGATGAAGCTGTTCATATAGAATTATCTGGTGTCTTGGATCAAGTACAAGCAGGTAAGCATGAGAAAGCGACAAGAGATCTGGGCAAAATTGTTGAGAATTTGTTGAAGCAAAAGATAGCCACAGATGCGAGTTTTAAGGCAAACAAAACCCTAAATAATATGTTGGATCATGCACTTAATTGTCAATGGATCAATAAGGCCGATCATGCATTAGGTAAACTTTTAAGGGATCACCGAAACAAAGAAAGTCATGAATTGGCGGTTAAGGAGCCTAACCATGTCAATGGGTTATTGCTCTTTGGGGGTATAAAGTTGGTTTACACTCTTTTCATTGTCGGACAGTAATAAAAATAAAATTTTACGCATATGATTGAAAACCCAAATTCTGAGGATCATAAGCCAGGTTCAATAGACAAAGGACTCAAGCCTGAACCAAAAATATTTACAAAAGAGGATAAGGTGCTTTATGCATTTACTTTTCTCTTGATAATTCTTGCAAGTATCTATTTTGTAAAAGTTCAACAAAAGCAGGTCTCGTTGGTAGAAGAGGCATCATCCAAGCAGATTCCAGATGACCTTAAACTTAAGCCCAATGACCTGATGGAATTGAATTTTTACAGATCACAGATTTATCTCAATAACCAATTAATTGCGTATTCTTCGCGAGGGGTCATAGCTACTTCAAGTATTAAATACATAGCTTTTTTAGTTGGAATGATTATGATTTTTCTTGGCTCTATTATGATCGTTAGAGGTATAAAAATAGATACTACGGAGATGGGTTCAGACTTAGGAGACAGACTTAAATTTAAGATGATCTCTTCTAGTCCAGGAATTCTAATGGCCTTTTTGGGAGCAACTATATTGATTACATCAATATTAAGTGGAGGTAGTGTAGCACTTCAGAACTTTAAGATAGACCCTTATCAAAACGGTCGGCCTTCAATAAATCCAAATGACCGGTTTAACCCATCTGTCATTACTCCTGATCCCCCCACCGAATCGGACAAAAAATTTTTTGGAAATGACTAAAATGAAAACTAATTGTTATGAAATTTAGAATTTGGATTATAGGCCTTTTTATAGCTGCAAGTGTGGGCTCCACACATGCTCAAAATATCGCCCAAGAGGTTTTAGCATTGGCTAATAAAGTACAGGCGCAAAGCAACAAACCAAATTATCAATATTACGCCTATAGACTTCTTGATATTTATGAAGATATCAGAAGTGACTATCAGTTGTACAATCTGAACAGTGAGCGCGAAAGGTTGGCCAATATGAGGCGGAAATTGCGTGTTGAACCAGATTTCCTACCGAATAAGAAATCAATAGTCGAAGTTCTCTGGTACAATGAAATTTTTGATAACTTTTGTCCAAAAAATCCTGTTAGAACTCAAGACGTTCAGGCCAGATCAGAAGGAACCGGAGTTGTAATCAATTGGCGATCAATTGAGGCAACGCGATTGGCCATGTTGCTAATGACCCCATTACAAAGACAAAATTATTTGGGTCGAGTTGACGAAAAGACTCAACAGGATTTGAGAGATTTTCAATCTTTAAAGGAATTCAATCTGCTCAGTGAACTTTTCAAACCTAATATTGAAACCAGTTTGGGCGATGGCGTCTCTTTTGAAACACTAAACAAAATACTAGAT
Source organism: Roseivirga sp. (assembly GCA_029262895.1). GTDB lineage: Bacteria > Bacteroidota > Bacteroidia > Cytophagales > Cyclobacteriaceae > Roseivirga. The sequence continues at coordinate 1,943 of JAJCYM010000100.1, read as the reverse complement.
TATACAGAGTTGAGCCAGGAAAATAAAATCAGGATTAATCAAATTAAAAAACTAATCTTTGAACTTAAGGAAAGCCCACAGATAAGAAAGTTAGATCAGATGAACAAATAAATCAGCGCTGAAGAAACGGCAAAAAAACTTTGGGGACTTTGCAGTGTATTGCGGTTTGGCAAAATTCTTTAAACATGGAAGCTGAAAAGAACTGGCTCTTGCAAGGTTATGGATGATTTGAAATCTACAGATGAACAGCTGACCTATGAAAAGTACATAGATCAATTCAAAGGCTTTAAAAAGGCCAAAGCCCTTGAGAGAGCCTGGAAGAATAGGGACTTCGAAATAGAAATGTACTGGAAGCGCGCCAATTACTTTTGGGCATTTATTACAACAGCATTTGCTGGTTACTTCATTATTCTTAGCCAACTTGATGACAAGTTTGCACAGGCTGAGTTACTCATTGCCTGCATCGGTTTTATTTTCTCCTATGGTTGGTTTCTAGTCAACATGGGAAGTAAGAAATGGCAAGAAAACTGGGAAAGGCATATTGACATGTTAGAAGAAGATGTCACAGGGCACCTGTACAAGTCCGTCCTTGACAAAACGAGTTTTTCTGTCTCGGGCATTAATCAGGTTATCAGTGGCTTTGTTACGACAATATGGTTCTTGTTACTGATTTACTATTTCCGAGAAAAGAACTCCATAGGTGATATAACTATGATAGAAACCACCCTCTTGTTGGTGACCATTTTCTTCAGTCGAAAAATTCATAGAAAACGAAAAGAGTCTCCCATCAAAGTCAAAAAGGGAGATGAAAAAATTTCATTTTCCAAAAGAGGTCTTCATTATAGGGAGGAGTGATCTAACTACTAGAGAATCCATTTTTGCCAAATAAGAAGTCGCTGGTTCTCCGATAGGACAATCGCCACTACCTATTATTCCGAATAGTCTGAGAATTCACCTTCTTCAATTTCAGCTCATCAAAAAAGATATCGCCATTGGGCACGTCTATGAGCATGCCTATAATTTCGCGGGCATTGTTGAAGTTGAACTGAACAGTGCCAAAGCCAAACCAGGCATGTTCATTGTCCCAGTTGATCTGCCAGGTATCATAATGCCAATGGGTCAGCGTAGCGCTGAGCAATGGGGCATGGGAAAATTCTAATCTGAGTTTTCCATTCTCTTTTTTCACGTTGATGTCCCCGTACATCGGGGTGTGGAAAATGCCGGCATAGGCTTCGGTGGATAAGGAAAGTTTGGTGCCACTTACGCGTTTGGCCTTGAGCTTGTCTATCCGGTCGTACATGCCGTAACTCACATTTTTAACCGCGTTGGCAGAGTAATCAACCTCTTCGGCCGCAATGTAACGATCCATGATATAGTCGGTGATATGGTTGGAGATGCTGCGCATACCATTGGTAAGTACTACAATACCCAGATTTTCTTCCGGCATCATGGCCACTCTGGAGTACATGCCGTCATAGCCACCGCCATGAGCAATAATGCGCCTTCCCTTGTTATCGCTAACGCCCCAGCCCAAAGCATAGCCGTTAAAATTTCTTCCGGGTCTGGAGCTTTTAGAGGCTTCATTGACCACAAAGTTATTGTGGGGTGTCATAATCCGATTTTGCGTATTGGTCTTAAGGATTTGCTCGCCATTGGCTTTACCCTTGTTCAACTGAAAAATCATCCATTGTCCCATATCATTGGCGCTGGAGATTATACCACCCGCAGCGCCCATATTGTCCCAGTTTGTCCATGGGATTATTTTGTTCTCCTCACGAATGGCCTTATGGGGTGTTGCCGCATTGCCCTTGGCTGACAAGTCATTGGTAGAAGTCACCGTACGCCCCATGCCCAGGGTTTGGAAGAAAGTCTCCGCCACATATTGGCTCCACTCCTTTCCGGTCACAGCTTTAATTACTTCACCTGCAGTGATAAACATGAGG
>JAJCYM010000099.1 GCA_029262895.1 Roseivirga sp. | reverse complement strand
TATCAAGTCCTACGGGAGTGGTATACGATAGCCTAACAGTCTGAATCTTCTCTTCATCAGTAAATACCCCGTCAACTACCACTGATCGTTCAAATGAAAAAGAAGTAAGATCCAATTCCGATACGCAGGACGGAATAGCCAATAAAACCAAGGCAATTAAGCCGAGAAGTTTTATGTGTCTATGGTTAGTCCTTTTCATCGGGTTCATTTTAATCTAGTCTATCCAATAAGTTGGTTTTTCTACTAGTTCACCATGTCTTCTGCAATCCATACATATACCCGGGGCCATATAAAGAGTGGCTGTAAAATCTGGGAAAGGGTTATTGGGGTGATAAAAAACTCTAATTTCAATGTCGTAAATCATAAATCCTATAAGCGGTACATCCACTCGTCTAAAAATCACTTCTTCGAAAAAATCTATTGGTAGAACCGTACCCTCTTCAAGAGTTCCGACATCCGAATGTAAAGTTGCGCCTGTAGGCCTTATATCCCTCATTATTCTCCTGTTAGTTGGTTTGCAGACATCCGATAACTCCACAAAAGCGGCCGTAAATTCCTGATTAAATTCGTTTGGATTATAAAACTTTCTCTGCCGAGACACTCCAGACACCTCAAAGTACCCCAGCACCACTTCCTCATCATCATCCAACGACTTGACATTACCTAAAACAAGGCCTTGCTGGGTATCAAATAAGGAGCCATTCGATTCATTAAACTCCTTTAATGTCTTGTAATAATTAAAGGCTCTCTGACTAGTTGCATATTGGATTACTTCAATCGAATACCTGTTCATAAAATTTAATCTGTCCGTGGAGGCGAAACGCACATGCTGATCCAGGATTCTGTTTTCTGACAATCCTGTGGTAGTTCCCAATATTAGACTATTCGAGAAATCAAACCTGTAACATGTTCTAAGGTCCAGTTCCTGGGGGGTGATTCTCATAAATTCAACTCCGTAGTGTGAGCCAGAATCAATAAAGACCTCAGTCTGAACTTGAGAAGGGTAAGGTACAGTCGTCCTGCTTACATCGTTCCATTCATATCTAAAGAATTGAGCATTGCCCGCTCCATCAGGTGTGTCGATAAAAAATTGTAGCCCTTCTTCATTTTGGATAAGCTCTGTTGAAGGTAGTTCTGCAAAGCGCTGCGAGATTTCTATTGGTGGTGACTTAACCAGAACTTCTGATATTGATTCATATTGCTTTCCACCCTCAGTAACAAAAACCAGCCCGTAAGAACGCCCCTCAACCCCTTGAAAGACCTGGCGTGTCGAATAAACACCAGCGCTTTGTTCAATAAAATTGACTATCGTTCCCAGATCATCTTCAACCCATACCCTAGCACCTTTCAAAGGGGCAAGGCTATCAAGCCCTACCGGGGTGGTATACGATAATCTAACAGTCTGAATCTTCTCTTCATCAGTAAATACCCCGTCAACTACCACTAATCGTTCAAATGAAAAAGAAATAGAATCCAATTCCGATACACAGGATGGAATTGCCAACAAAATCAAGGCAATCAGGCCAAGAAGCTTTAGACGAATATGGTTGCTCTTTTTCATTGGACTCATTTGAATCTTACTTAGTCTATCCAATAAGTTGGTTCTTCTCCTATTTCACTATGACTTCTACAGTCAGTACAGACCACAGGGGCCAATAAAGCTTTTCCGAAAAAACGAAACCCTTTAGGATCATTTTGATCAAAACGGAGGGTTATTACAAAATCATGGAGAGCTACCTCTCCCAACCTCACACGGTCAGAGCTAAAACTCACTTTTCCATCTCTGAAATAGTCTATTGATATTGGGGTATCTAGCACAAACGGGCCTGTATACGAAGTTTGGAGGAGCTCTAAATTATCCACTACTTTAATATTTCTAGGGTGGCAAACGGCCGGCAAACCAAGAAAAACAGCCGCAAATTCCTGATTAAACTCATTTGGATTATAGAACTTTCTTTGTCTGGTCACCCCCGACACCTCAAAGTATCCCAGCACCACTTCCTCATCATCAAGGGATTTTATATTGCCCAAAATAATGCCCGGTTGTTGGTCAAATAAGCTCCCGTTGGATTCATTGAATTCCTTCAATGCCCGATAATAGTTAAAGGCCCGCTGACTAACGGCATATTGGATCACCTCAATCGTATACCTGTCCATGAAATTTAATCTCTCCATGGAAGCAAAACGGATGTGTTGGTCCAGGATGCTATTTACAGACAATCCAGTGGTAGTCCCCAATATTAAGTTGTTAGAGAAGCCTAATTGAAAACATCTTTTAAGATTTTTAACCTGACGACTAACTGCAATAGTCTGGAGTTCAGGCTGAAGCCTATCTAAGCCTTCAACCAATGCGTTAAACTTGGCAGGATAAGGAACCCTTTTGCTTGCATCGTTCCATTCATATCTAAAGAATTGTGCCTTGCCCGCTCCATCAGGTGTGTCAATAAAAAACTGCAACCCCTGTTCATTTCGGTTAAACTCAGAGGAAGGCAATTCGGCAAAACGCTGTGAAATTTCAATGGTTGGTGACTTAACCAGAACTTCTGATGTGGATTCATATTGTTTTCCCTCCTCAGTAACAAAAACCAGTTTGTAAGCGCGTCCCTCAACTCCTTGAAAGACCTGGCGTGTAGAATAAACACCAGTGGTTTGTTCCACGAAATTGATCCTTGTCCCCAAATCGTCTTTAACCCATACTCGGGCACCGGTCATAGGGGCAAGACTATCAAGTCCTACCGGAGTGGTATAGGATAGCCTAACAGTCTGAACCTTCTCTTCATCAGTAAATACTGCATCAACCACTACTGATCTTTCAAATGAAAAAGAAGCGACATCCAATTCTGATACGCAGGAAGGAATTACCAGTAAAACCAAGACAACCAGGCTAAGAAGCTTTATGTGAATATGGTTGCTGGCTTTCATAAGGGTTGGCCTTAGTTGCTATCTAGTCTATCCAATAAGTTGGTTTTTCTGCTATCTCCCCATGTCTTGTACAGTCAACACAAATCCCCGGAGCCAAAAAAGCTGTGCCAGTTCCAAGCAGCAGGTTTCTATCATCAAACGGAAAGAAACCCGTAATTCCAAAATCATAAACAAACACTTCGCCCAGTAATTCAAGCATAAGCGGTGATCTAAAAGAAGCTTCTTTATTAGGAAAATAATCGATAGATATAGGCGCATCCCTTGCTACACGTGGCCCATCATAAGGAATCCCGAATAACCCCAAACCACCTATTACTATTATCTCGTCTGGCGCGCAGACGTCCGAAAACTCAATAAAAGCTGAGGTGAATTCTTCATTAAATTCATCAGGGTTATAAAACTTTCTCTGTCTGGACACTCCCGAAACCTCAAAGTAGCCTAACACGACCTCCCCTTCATCATCCAATGACTTGATATTGCCTAAAACAATACCTTGCTGGGTGTCAAACAAAGAACCATTGGATTCATTGAATTCCTTCAACAACCTATAATAATTAAAGGCTTGCTGGCTAATGGCATATTGGATCACTTCAATCGAATATCTTTCCATAAAATTTAATCTTTCCATGGAAGCAAAACGAACATGTTGATCCAGGATACTATTTTCAGACAATCCTATAGTATTTCCCAGTATTAAGCTGTTGGAGAAGCCAAATCTGTAGCAAGTCTCAAGATCACGCTCCTGGGGACTAACGACAATGATTCTATCTTCCGGATGGTTTCTATCTGGTGCAATAATCTTTGTTTTAAATCTAGCTGGGTATGGCACAGTCGTCTTGCTTGCATCGTTCCATTCGTATCTAAAAAACTGGGTGTCACCAGCCCCATCAGGTGTGTCTATAAAAAACTGTAGGCCTTGTTCATTTTGGATAAGCTCAGCTGAAGGCAATTCTGCAAAGCGCTCCGAGATTTCAATGGCCGGTGACCTCATTAAGGTTTCTTCCGTGGATTGATACCGTTTTCCATTTTCGGTCACAAAAACGAGTTTATAGGATCGTCCTTCAATTCCCTGAAGAGCTCCGGGAGTAGCGTAAACACCTGGGGATGATTCAACGAAATCAATGACGGCTCCCAAATCATCTTCCACCCAGACTTTTGCACCTCTCAGAGGTATAAGGCTGTCAATTCCTACAGGGACAGCATAAGAAAGCCTGACTTCCTGAACCTTCTCTTCATTCGTGAACCCACCATCCACCACAACATCTCTCTGATACGAAAAAAATTCAAGTCCCAATTCTGTCACGCAGGAGGAAATTCCTAAAAAAACAAACACCAACAAGCTCAAAAGTTTCAAGCCTGTGTACTTATTGCTTTTCATCTTGTGTGTTTTTGACATTGAATTTTCTAATCATGGATACGGGGGAGCCATTATCTGTAATTCCCTCGATGACCAATTCAAAATCTCCCTCTATGTCTGAGGTATAAAAATCCACTGATTGAATACCTTCCTCTGAAACATCGAGAGTGGGCAACCATAATAGTTGGATTCGCTGATCGGGAATTCTCCTATTCCTGATTTTTTCGGCATCGATATTTATAAGGTTTTGATTGGCCATTGATGCACCGGCCAAATTAATCTTTAATGTATTCCTCAGAGCCTCAAATCCACCCATACTGCCCTCGAACGAATCAAACCTTAACACACCACCGAATAGAAAGTCATTCATGAAAAAACGTTCGGGGAGCAAATGAACACTCTTGATCCTATATGGACTAAACGCCAAAATCTCTTTACCACTGACCGGAACTCCATCCAAGACTATTAATGGTGGGACTTCAAATATTCGTTCGTCAACAGGTGAAGATGTGGGAATCAGGGTAAAAGGGTTTATTTCCTTTTCAACAACCCCGGCTCTGGAGATATACTCCACAAAATGCTCTTTCATTGTCCGAAATCGGGTATAATCATCCAGTTCATAATGCCATTCAAAATCGTCAAACGCCAAGATGGGAAGAGGAATTACGGACGCTGCACTAGTGTCTCTGTCGGGGCTATAATAGGCATTCTGGAGCTGGCTATAAATGCTTCTATCGGTTATTTCCTCGACAAACCCTGAGTCCAAAGATATAGGTGGAAAATCAAGCAAGGGAACAGTAGCTAAGAAGTTATCCTCCAGGTGAATCTCATATTCATCTGCGAAGTCGTAAACCGTCACATAGGCCTCCAAATCCTCCCCATTCAACGTCTCATATTCAATTGAGAAATTGCCGACTCTATCCGTTAAATCACCTGATATGTTAAGGGATGTGTTTGGAATAGCCAGGAGTACGGCTTTATCCTGAACTGTCGTACCATTTTTCGAGGTAATACGGCCATGCATCAACTCTCCCCTATACTCGGGCAAGTAAGTAATACTGCGAACCGTTGTCCCTGACTTCTTCTTTCCAAACAAGGCTGCCCAATTTTCGAGGTGCCCAAAATCAACAATATCAGGTGTCACAAACTCATCGCTCCTCAGGATTTTTGAGTAGATGGCATGTTGCTTTGTTTTCTCCATGTTGAAGGATTTTCTGACGGAGATACTGTATTTACCTGGTTTAAGCTGTTCTTGAATAGAGACAGCTTCTCTTGTTCCAAAGCTGGTACTTAAAGGTTTGACATTCGGTTTGTTGTTAGAGAGGTGATAAGTGCTTATCAAATCACCTGCCGTACTCCATGTTGTAATTTCCAGCAGGTCTGTTGGTAAATCCTGGCGGTTAATCTTGATTGGAAATGAACCATTAATATCCTTTTGAAATACTTCCGTGTCTCCATGGCTAATTTTGAGTTTGCCCAGGGAGGTACCAAGATGTATTTGCAGGAAACCATCACTGTGTTCAACGAATATTCCGTTTCTTTTACTAGTGGCATTTGGCAAATCAAAAAATGAAAACTGACCATTCGGATCACTCAAAATCACTTGATAGTCTTTGCCTGATTCTGGGGTGAATTCAAAACTTCCTATCCCATTTTGATCCCAAGACAATTCCTGTAGCTGCTTTCCACTGTTGTCAACTAATCGACCTTTGTCATTTGCAGTTTGATTCAAAGAACCCTTGATTTGGAAGGCAATTTTGTTCTTCATTCCATTGGCTATTTTTCCTGCCAATGGCGCAAATGTCATTGATATATCTTGTTTGTCGGGAGAGGGAATTTTTTCATAGCCCTTATAAGGATTCACAATGACTAAAGGCGATTTGGCGAAATCCTCAAAATTCTTCATCCACCGGGTGTAGGCCAGCAGATAATAGCTCCCAGTGTTTAAATGAGAGGGAATAAACAACTCTCCATGCCCCTGGCCTTGATTTAAAGCATGCTTTTTTCTATATACAACCCCCTCTTTTCCAACCAATTCCACATAAACGAATTTACTTAAAGGGGATATTTTGTTTGTCGACCTGCTCAGAGAAAAGGCAGTATATTGAAGCGTCTCACCAACCAGAAGACTCTTTGTGTTTACGTGGATAAAGACATCCTCCCTAATGTTGCTCCCTTGAGAATAACCATAAAATGGCAGAACAAGGATAATGAGGAATAGATAGAAATGGCGCCTCATGGTAATGCTATTCGGTTTATGATTTACATCAAAAGAAAACAGGTTTTTAGCCCCTTTTTTTGAATCAAGCATGATACCCGACTCAGAGTCTTTAGTGGAAAAAGAAGATGTATATCCAGCTCTCATAGGTCGTTTAAAATTTAAAGTTGTATGAGATGGTCGGAATTGCACTCCCAAATACAGAAAGCTTATAGCCTTTCACTTTTCCATCTTTCAAGTCAAAAAAGATGGAAAATGGATTGTCTCTGCCTAATAAATTATAGATCGAAAAGGACCAGAATGCATGGGAAAGCTTCGTATTGCGGTGCCCCTCCTTTAGTGTAAAACCTAAATCCATTCTGACATAATCAGGTATTCTAAAAGAGTTCCTGTCTGAATAGTTGACCAGTTCGAGCCCTTGAATAACATAACTCCCAACCGGCACAGTAACAGGACGCCCGGTAGAATATGATAGATTGTAAGATACGCTGAACCGTTTGGTAACGTCATAGTTGCTCACCAAGTTAATGGTGTGTGGTTTATCATAGTTGGTTGGGAAAAACTCCCCACCATTGATTGTTTCCTCTGCAGTCTGTCCACTAAGCTTGATAAATGTCCGTGCATAAGTATAATTGAACCAGCCATTGAGCCTACCCGATTTCTTGATGGACAACTCTACCCCATAAGATTTTCCAGGGCCCTGTAGCGCAATACTCTCTATAGTGTTATTAAGTAAAAAGTCTGCACCAGTTTTAAAATCCTGTAAATCCTGTAATTTTTTAGTGTACACCTCAATAGAGGTTTCTAAGCTCCCATCAAAAAAATCTCTATAGTAACCCAAAGAGAACTGATCAGCAATTTGTGGCCGAATATGCTCGTTAGACAACCTCCATATGTCTGTAGGTGAAATTGATGCGGTATTAGAAAGTGCATGAATGTACTGGCGTGTTCTACTGTAGCTAGCTTTTACAGAACTGGACTCCCCTAATAGGTAACTAGCTGAAACGCGTGACTCAGCTCCCTGGTAAGTTTTAATAACATCTCCCTTGGCATAATCAATCGTGCCTATTCTTGAATCGCTGTTTTTCGGTAGTGATTCTTGATAAAGAAAAGAAGAGCCTGGTCCGAGAGCAGAATAAATGCTATACCTGATTCCGGCACTTACGCTGAACGTAGGGCTTACGGTAAATTGATCTGAAAAGTAAAAGGCACTTTCCCGCCCCTGTTCTTCATCTAAGATGTTCGGGGCGATAATCGATTCGGGGCCTAATGGCATTTTGCTTCCCGGGTTTATTTTGTAACGCTTGGTCTCAACACCAAAGTTGAATTCATGCCTATCTCTTAATCCGTAATTGAAATCGGCCTTGGCCCCAATTTCTTCAATGTCAAAATCTTGCAAAAAGGCATTGGGAGGAGATTGAGTTGATTCAAACTCATACCCGTATTTACTGTAAGTACCGGATATTGATCCATCAAAGGAGCCATTGAACACATGTGTCCATTTAGCTGAAGCTAAGGTGTTGACATGCGCAAAATCCGAAAAGGAAAACAAAGTATCCGAATTGAGCCTGAAATCGTCCTGACTGGCATAACCAGATAAACTCAGGTTGTCCTTTCCACTCAGGTCATGGTCATATCTTAAAATTAAGTCTGAGAAAGAGACCTTATTTTCTCTGAAGTCCACATTCTTGACACTATTTAGTACCCAATCGGAATAAGTGGTTCTGCCACTCACCAGCAAAGAAGCTTTGTCCTGAACAACTGGTACTTCGACCGTTAACCTTGCTGCAATGGGTGAAATACCGCCCTCTCCAGAAAGTTTTTCTTTCGATCCCTTTTTGGACGTCACTTCAAAAATGGAAGAAAGCCGGCCTCCATACTTTGTGGGAATGCTGCTCTTGTGAATTTCCAGTCCCTCTAAGGCATCAGAATTAAATACCGAAAAGAAGCCCATAAAATGGGCCGCATTGTACACTGTGACACCATCGAGAAGAAAAAGGTTCTGATCAGATTTCCCCCCTCTCACATTAAAACCTGCTGCTCCCTCGCCAACAGTTTGAACTCCCGCAAAGGTTGTGGCTACTTTCAGAATATCTCTTTCACCTAACACTACAGGTACCACTTTAGCATCTCTTATGCTCAGTTTTTCTATTCCCATTATAGGGTTTTCCAAGCTTTTTTCTCGCGCGGCACTTACTATCACTTCGTTCAGGGCGATGACATCCACATCCATTCCAATGTCCAGTTTGCCATCCGAAAAGAGCACAATTTTCCTTTTGGCTCTCTTCTTTCCGGTAAACTGCACCTGCAATTCATTTTGGCCATTTGGTAAGGACAAAGAATAAAAGCCATCAGCAGAAGAAACAGTTGAAACAGTTGAATTTCCTTCAGTACTCGTGTAAATAAGGGCATCTTTTATTGCTTCATTTGTTTCATTATCTCTAATAAAGCCCGCGATGGTAGAGTTCTCACCTGGCTTAAATGCAGTCCTATCGCCAATTTCAAACACGTAGTTCTCAAGGTCATTTTCAACCACAGCCTTCTCACGGTACTCTCTTGTGAATATCAAACCCTTACCAGTATCTTCCTCTACCTCAACAGGTTGTTTTTCGCTTACAACTACGCTATCTATTTTCAGGTCTCCTACAATCTCAGGGGTTTGGATAATGTCAATACCCTTGGTGAGATAGACCTTGGTTTGTGCCCTGTAATAAAACAGGTCAGTGCCTTCAAAAACTTTGTCTAATACCTCTGCGACAGGTGCTTCATTAAAAACGCCACTGAACGCGAGGGAATCTAACCATTGAGGAGAGTAATAGAAATATAAGCTTAGATCGGATTCAATTTTTTGGAGAACTTCCTGGACCGGTTGGTTGGAGAAGTTACCGGAGAATTTTAAAGGCTCTTGTGCGTAGGCACTTAGGGTAACGCATAACAAGAGAACGAAAAGCAGATTCTTCATTGATCTAAGGTTGACTCAGCGTTGGTTCACTACACCACCCTGAGGGTATTCTGGTTGCTAAATACTAAGCTTTTGTCGGTCTCATGAAAAAGACAACTTATTCTCCCTTTCCCCTTATTACCTCTCTTCACGAATAGGCAATCAGTGTCTCATTTCATGGTGAATTTATTTTTTTAACTACTGACAATCAATCAGTTAAAAATAAATGGTTGGGAGAAATAAATAGTCGTGATATTTAGGATAAGTTCGATTTATGAGGCAGTCAGTCAAGAAAGGCAGCTAGCTCAATCCAAATCAGAGCGACCCCCAAATTATTAGAGTTCAGGTTTAAGGCTTCAAACGCACATCACAGAGTTCGGCCAACTGTATGAGAGAGGCGTCAAGATCCTTATTAAACTTGGATCTCAGATTTGCTTTTACATAATTATTGATATCCGCTTTCCTTGAGGGAAACAATTTTATAAAAGATGATTTTTTGAGTACAGGCTTTAACTGCCCATTCATCTTCATTAAGTACTTATTTGTTCTTTCATAGTAAGCCTCCTCTGTGTGAGAACTTTCACCTTTCTTTACAATCCTCACTTTTTTCAAAAGCGTATGCGAATCACCATTGTAGAGCACTTCGTAAAATCCTTCCTGTCCTTCAACCCTTTCAAAATGATGACCCTTGATCTCAAACCATTCTACGTGATCCTGTTGAACTTTAATGGGGAAGGACCTTAGTGGATCCTTCAAGAACACAACATCCAGAAAGGTGTCATATACCAAGCCAACGTTGTGGAAGACACGACCACGATATGAAATATTAGAGAGTTCCCAATACTTGGATATGTACTGATCTTTCAAAGACAAGAAGGGTGCTGAGACGGTCAAATAAGTGCCTACAGCCTCTAACGAACCAACCGAACGATTTTTTGATTCATACCAGGCATCCAAATCGCCTTCCAAACTAAAGTCACCAATGTTATACTTTTCTTGTCCAAGGACGATAGAATGCCCCATCAAAATCAAGGAAAGACACATTAAAGAAGTTCTCAGGGTCTGCATGGCTATCTTACGCATATACGAAAATTCAAAGTACGACTTACAAAACAAACAACCAATTCCAAACCAACCCCTATTTGTTCCAGAAATTACCTTTATTTTTTGACTAACCTCCATGGCTGTTTCGCGTTATTCAACAGATGAAAAAGCCAATTCTCGCCCATTTTCTGATTTTCGCATTATTTATAACCCCGGTTTACATCCATGCACAGGAGGCTACCGATGCCCACAAAGACTCCTTAAAAACAATAATAGATCAATACTATACGCTCAATTTAAGTGTCTTTCAATCAGGGTCTACTGTAGAAGACATTGATGCAATTTTCGCGATGTTCACCGAGGATTTCACTTACGTCCACCCTAAATATGGTGGCACCTACACACGTGAAAACTTGTACAACGGATACGTGAACAATCAAAAAAATGGAGGCTACAATGGCAAAGTTGTAGCTTTTAAAAGGGAGAACATGATCATCGGCCTCAACGCGGTCGTTGTAGAAAAACGCTTCATGACTAAAGGGGAGAATGGTCCTATTGCCGGTAAATTAGAGATGACCCTTTTTGAAATCAGAAAGGGTCAGATTTCTCGAATTTTAGAGTATTGGTGAAACCAATCTCTCCTCAAATCAATAGAGACGAGGTTTAGATTATTTTCCGGTAATCAGTTGGCGAGCTTTATCCCAAAGTAGATTTGAAAGTAACTATTGTATTGTTCCCTTCTGTTAAGAATCGCATCCAAATTCTCGTATTTGGAAAATCCGTGAGTATAACGAGCACCTATATCCACAAAAAAGTCGAGTGCATAACTCAATCCAATCGTTCCTGATAACTCCCAGCGTTTATCAAAAACGCTATTCAGATTAACACTGGTGCTATCTGTGGTACGGTTTCTCGCATCAGCTAAAAACGAAATCTCAGGACCGACACTTAAACGCAGATTTTCGCTTGGGTAAATGTCAAGCAATACAGGGAAATTCATGTACTGAAGACGATAGTCATTTCCCGGATCACTAATCCTCGCTCCCTTAAGGACATAACCTGTTTCTATGGAGAAACCTATTGGAGATTGACGAAAGCGGAGATTATGAGTGAAGGCAAATGTAAAAGCCTGGCGAGCTTTTAGAGTAAATGCGGATTCGTCATCTGCCTCTAAATTGGCCTGACTATAACCCGCTCTTAACCCTAAGTGATACTCTTGTCCCATCGAGGAAAGAGTAACAGTAGAAAGCAGCAAAAGTGAATAAAGATGTTTGAGTTTCATGATGAAAAAGATGAAAGATCGACCAAAACGGTTAAGCTAGTCAATTCTAAATAAATTTAGGATAGAGTTATTGGGAAATTCAACTCTGACGGAATTTACCTTATTACTGTTGACCACTATTCCATAACTGTATTGACACATATAGAGCAAGCTATCAACACCGAACTCCAAACGTTCACCTAATAAAAAAGGACTAAATAAGGACATACATTTTATGACAATTTTCAAGGAACATTCGATTCTTTGAAAAATGAAAGGCGACCGTGGTTGGTCGACTAATTATCCAACACAACAAATGTCAAAAATGAAATACCTTTTTACTCTTCTAGGTTGTGCCTTATTCATTTCAAGTCAAGCACAAACCAAACTCTCCTCAGATCAGTGGAGACAAGATTTAGATTATTTTCAGAAACTAGTCCACACTAAATACGAACCCCTCTTCTATCGAGTCACGAAGCAAGATTTTGACTCGGCTGTAGCAAGCTTGAGAAAGGACATACCCAACTTGGAGCGTCATGAGATCATTGTGGGATTTGCCAAACTAGCGGCCATGTTCAAGTATGGCCATACGGGTATGCCCTTGGCATTTAGTATGCACGGGCCTGCTGTCAAAACAGGTTTTCATAAAATCCCTATCAACTTCTACATATTCAGTGATGGCCTCTTTGTACAAGGCATTCACAAGGATTATGAGAAGGCTGTAGGTGCCAAGGTGATTAAAATAGGGACCAAATCTATTGATGAGGCATTGGATGCTATCAGGCCAGTAGTGAGTATAGAAAATGAGCAATTCTTTAAATCCTATGGTGTCAAATATTTGTCTATACCTGAAGTGCTTCACGCCCAGGGCATAAGTCAGAGTTTAACCAATGTTCCCATACGTTTTGAAAAAGATGGCAAGCAATTTACTATCAATTTTCCGGTAAAAGAGGGAGTTGAAATCCCTGCTTACTATGGATTTGTTTTTGGAGGAAATGAGTGGGTGATTAGTCGTGACCTCAATCAGACACCACTTTGGATTGAGAATATCCAAAAGGCCTATCACTTTAAATATCTGGAAGCCTCGAAAACCCTATATGTTAGACAAAGTCAAATACGTGATGATCCCAGCGAAAATATCCCGAGCTTTTATAAGCGTGTTTTTGATTTCGTGGACAATAATCCAGTTGAGAAATTTATTCTCGATTTGAGAGTTAATAGCGGTGGAAATAACCAAAAGAACAAACCGGTAATTCTTGGGCTGATCCAATCAAAGGTCAATAAAAAAGGCAAGCTCTTTACCATAATCGGTAGGTCTACCTTCTCCGCTGCACAGAATCTGGTCAACGAATTGGAAAAGTACACCGAGACCACTTTCATTGGTGAACCTACAGCTGAAAATGTGAACTTCTTTGGTGATGTACAAATAGAAACCTTGCCTATTAGCAATCTAGATGTCAGGCTCTCCTATCTATGGTGGCAAAACCATGATCCGCGGGATATGCGTCTTTGGACAGCTCCGGAAATCAATGTGGAAATGTCTTCTGAAGATTATCGAACCAACCAAGACCCTGTACTCGAAGCCGTTTTGTCTTATAAATCAAATGTCCCGGATGTCATGGCTGTCATTCGCTCAAAATACGAGCAAAAGGACTATAAAGGAGCTGAGCTGACGGCATTCAGTTTTAAGGATAATCCCGAAAACAAATTCATTGGTATTAACAACGAAATGAATGCTCTGGGTTATCAGTTCATGAATAATAATGATTTCCCCACTGCCCTTGCAATTTTCACCACCAACACCAAACTATACCCGACAATTGCAAATGGTTGGGACAGTCTTGCGGAGGCCTATATGAACCAAAGAGATTTCAAAAAGGCGGCACTTTATTACGGAAAGGCATTGGAATTAGATCCTAATGGACCTACGGGTAAAAATGCAAAGGACCAGTTGGACAAGATGAAAGCATATGGCGGCAATAAATGACTAATCGAACTTTGGTTTAAAGGTGGATCGTTTCAATGTTTTTGGTTAAAAAGGTTGAGATTGAATTAAATATGCCGTACCTAAAACTGTCAACTCAAGAGTTTGGTCATGAGCATATGCATTCGAGAGAAAAAAACAGTTCTCATTCCGTTTTTAGTCAGCTTTTTAATATTGAGCGGTTGCAGCCCAAACAACTGTAAAACCATACCAGGGCTCAACTCACTTCTGCTTCCTGGGCAAATAGTATTGTTGGGGGAAATGCATGGTACTGTGGAAGCACCCAAGGCCATAGAACAATTGATTTGTAATGCCCTGAGTGAGGGTTTGGAAGTGACAGTAGGCCTTGAATTGCCCAGAGTTGATCAACAGGCAATAGATTTATTTCTCGATTCTGAGAACTTAGAATCAGCCAGAAACATGGTATTGGGCTTAAACTTTTGGGCAAGGCAATATCAAGATGGCAGGGCTAGTCAAGCCATGCTACAATTGCTTGAAGCTATGAGGTTACTGAAACTGAGTGGTAAGCCTGTCAATGTAATTCTTATTGATAAACCCAGCTCCAGTGATCGCGATTTTGAAATGGCAGACCGGATTTTGACAGAAGTGCAAAAGAGGCCGTCCAATTTCTTTGCCGTATTAACGGGCAACCTCCACAATAGGGTCAATCCAGGTGGAACACGAATGGGTACTCGTGTTCTGGCAGAATTAGGAAAAGGAAAAGTGGTCTCTTTAAGACAGAGCTATGCAGGTGGTTCGGCCTGGGTATGTTTAAGTGGTGAAGGCTGCGGTGTACACAAATTAGGAGGAAGAGGTACTGGTGAAGTAGGTATTTCCTTTGATCCTGCCCTGCCTGACTATGATGGTATCTACGAAATGGATAGTATTCATGGCTCACGCCCTGCAAGAGAATTGCACCTGACTAAAAACTGATTATTCCGCATGAGTAAGTTTATTACTGTAGCCACTTTCACTTATCCCCAAGAAGCCTATGTAATCAAGAGCCGATTGGAAGCCGAAGGAATACCAGTCTTTCTGAAGAATGAGCTGACCATTCAAACGGATAACTTCTTGTCAAACGCCATGGGTGGGGTACAACTTCAAATAATGGAAAGTGACCTTGAGAGTTCTCTACCGCTATTGGAGGAAGCAGGGTTAATAACCGATAATGAGGCCAAGGCTACAAAAGAACATTTACAGAAAAAGACAACAGATCCTGCTCAGAGCATTTGTCCTAACTGCGGTTCAGACAATATTTCAATCAACAAAAAACCAAATTCCTGGTGGGCAGCATTTCTTCTTTTAATCGGTATTCCTGGGCCCTTCTACAAAAAGGAACTCCATTGCTTTGATTGTCACCAAGATTTTGAATTAGATAAGGAAAAATAACTCCTTAAGAACTCATCAACCTTTTGGAACGGATACCTTAACTACCCCTATTGCGAAAGCAATGGGTTGAAGAGCAAAGAGAAGTCTATAAATCAAGTCATCCGTATAACCAGCAAAATTTAAGGCAGGAATAAATTCAGAGAATGTATAAGGAAGGTTGGCCAAAAGTATCCCAGTACAAACTATGCCAAGCCCCCGTTTGTTGATTCGATTTGCTGAGCTCTTAAAGAATTTACTAAACAAGATTATTGCTCCTATCAGAGCAAAAAGATTCACGAAAAGAGGTTCTGCAATGAGCAGCATATCCTGAAAATTAATCTCGATAAAGGTCCCCAACAACAAGACAAACCCAATAATCCCTGGCATGTATATCAAAAGAAGGCCTCGTTTTGAAGGTTGGCGGGATTCGGGGAAAATTCTTGAAAAATGGAGAATTGAACTTCCCAGAAATATAGAAAGATAGGTGTACAGACTCAATAGAAAATCTTGATCGACTGCCTCACTTTTCGGATGACTTCCCCAATGTATGGCCATTGCAAAGCAATAGAGAAAGAATGCGAAGGCAATATCAGACTTATATTTCCAGTAGACTGCAAACCCTAAGATGACAATCGAAAGGCCCATAATTCCAAGAATCATGGTAAAATTGACAGACGGTCCTTCTGTTAGGACTGATTGAAAATCTATGGATGACCAGGTCCAAATACGCCATAACAGTGCAAAGGCGCTCAACAAAACCACAAGGTTCTTTTCTGCTTTCTTTGTAACATTCATATCTTAATCTAAGTCTGATCGTATGCAATAACATCCTGAAAGTAGATAGTGGCTCGGTCAGTTACCTGATGCGAAACTGATATGTTAACAGATGAAGAATAATTCCACCATAAAAAAGACATACCTGGTCGGAAACGTCACCGTGCTCCCGGCCTCCAATGAATTGATCATCGATGGTTCTGTGACCCAAATTGAAGATAAGGTCATGCAAGTGTTGTTTTACCTTATAAGGAAACATCATCGGATTGTATCGAGGGAGGAATTGTTTGAGGTCATCTGGTCTGAAGTTATCGTCTCTGATGATTCTCTGAATCGGTGTATTTCCATTATCCGAAAATTACTTCAGGAACAAGAACATGGAAAGGTCATCCGAACGGTACGAAACAAAGGCTACCAATTGATTTGTCCTGCAACACCCATTTCATCACCAAAACCAGGAATAAACAAAAGTTTGACCGTCAAAAATTCGTCAAAGAAGCTGAAATATTTTGTGTCTGGTATCCTGACCACGGTCTTAATGATTCTGCTCATAATTGCCTCCTATTGCGTGATTTGAAAGGATTTTGTGGTGAGTGCTCCTCCTCTCTTTTCCCTTGATTAGCATAGCCACTCACTATTTTTTTAAAAAATTTCTGTTCAGTTGTGATTTTTTCTGACCTTCTACGACTAATCCACCAAAACAAGTTGAATGAGTCAAACCGAACAGTTTACTCAACTGATTAAGGATAACGAAGGCATACTTTTCAAAGTCAGCTCCATTTATACCGATGACATAGAAACCCGCAAGGATCTCTATCAGGAAATGGTACTTCAGCTTTGGAAATCATATCCTTCATTCAAAGGCACTTCAAAGTGGAGTACCTGGATGTATCGCATTGCTCTGAATACGGCTATCACCCATATGCGCAAAGCAACCAAGCATAAGGTGTTAGAACCGTTGGATCAGTCAATTTTCAACTTAACCGAACAGGATAATTCTGAACTAGAGGAAAGATTGAAAGTACTTTATGCACATATCAAAATGCTCAATCAGTTGGAGAAAGCAATTATACTTCTCTTTCTGGAGGACAAATCTTACGAGGAGATCAGTCAGATTACCGGTCTTTCAATCTCAAATGTAGGAACCAAAATTTCGAGAATTAAAACAAAGCTCAAACAACAAATAAAAAACTGAAATGGACCTCGATGAAATGAAATTGGCCTGGTCTGAAATGAATGACCAACTGGAGCAGCAAAAAAGACTAACCAGTGACATCATATTAAAGATGACTCAGGAAAAGTCAACCTCAAGACTCAGAAGAATTGTGATGATGGAAGGCTTTGGGGTCATCATGACAGCCGTGGCGCTAATAGTAATCATTGGCAACTTCAACAGATTGGAAAATTGGGCCGAAGTAACTGGTGGCATAGGAACCATTATGATTTTAGGCTTTGCCATCGGATTTGGAATCAAACTGATTCGACAAGCATTGCAAATCAATTTATTCAAGAACAGCTTCCAGGAAACACTCAAGCGTTTCAACGCTTTTAGAAAGAGCCTGGGGTTTTACAAGCGTATCAGTATTATCATCAATGCCGTCAGTCCAATCTTTCTATTCCCTGTAGCCTTTGGCATGTTCACGGAGATCGACTTGATAGAGAATCCTAAAGCAGGGCTCTATGGACTAATCGGGGCAGCCGTTTTTATACCCCTGGTGCTCTACTTAATTATTCGCTTTTACAAGGGTAATATCTCTACTGTGAAAAAAGCATTTGACGATTTTGAGGAGCAACTCTAAACTATACGACATGAAAAGGAACAGCAAAATCACATGGAAGAAAGGGATTTTCAAATGCACCTTTCAGCTTTTCTCAGGTACCGACCATATCGGACACTTGAAAGACAGCGAATTCTCACGATCAGCAATAGGCGAGCTTAACAACAAAAAATACCGCTTTACGACCCATGGTCATCTCAATCCTAAGACAGAAATCTTTGACCTTCAGGAGAAACAAACGGTTGGGCAGATCAGGTATTATTGTTGGTATCCAAAGGCTAGGATCGAATATAGAGGCAAGGTTTCTCAATGGAAATTCAGCAACCTATGGGAAACACGATGGCGAATCTTTGATCAGTCCGGAACCACCATGCAATTTGCCGGATGGGAGAAAAAAGGAAGTATCAAAATACACACCCTAGATGAAGCACTGGTACTGGCGGGACTCCATATCAGCAACTACTACTGGCGAATGGTTGGAGTTATAGTGGCCATTTCATTCCCTCTACTCTTTTTTGGTCTTTGATTATCAGATTGTTGTGTGAATCCGCTATACTTCCTTTAAAAAATTGGCATAATACTTGGAACGTGAGGCGGAAACAACACAACAATGAAAAGACTAATAACAATTTTTTCGCTACTGGCTTTCTTCGTCATAGAAAGTCGAGCGCAGGAGTTCCTTGCTCCCTATGAAACATTTTTCTCCGGTCAACTCGCCTATGTGGTCACCACAGAAGATGAAGTAATTTATGGGGAGTTGAGGTCAGCCGTAACAGGCCCTGATCGAATCAAAAAGCTATCCATGGTTGATGGCTATGGGAAAAAGCACAAATTCAAGGCTTCCAAAATCCAAAGGTTCGCTATACAACCCTCCTTTTTTGGTAAGGTCGAAGCCGTTGCCGAAAATTCTTCGAGCCTCAAGGAGCTTTCCAAGGTGAACTTTAACGAATTGGTGAACCGGGAATGGTTAATCTATGAGCAGGTACTTTTACCCAGAAGAAAGAAAGAGAAATATGCCTTGATGCAACTACTGAATCCAGGCTTTAGCGGAAGAATAAAAGTATTCCATAATGCCAATGCCGATGAAACCATGCCTATCCGTTTGGGTGGTATTAGAGTAGTGGGTGGCGAGGATCGCTCCTATATCGTGGTCAAGGACAATCAGCAAGCTATTTTTGTACGCAAAGCTGGATTCGTCAAAGACTTTGGCCAATTGTTTGGAGACAGTCCCGACTTTATCAAAAAATCCACCAGGCGCCCCAAATTCAAGAATTTTGCAAGCCATGTTGAAGAATACAATAGTCTGTCTCCTGAAAATTTGAACTAAAGGCCTTTCATACCAAATCAAGTATAACTTGACGGATATAAATCATTTCTTATCGCTTGCTTTTCGTTGAAAAAATCAGCCATAGCGATGCTATGCCCTCATTTTCCGCCTTAATCAAACGCTAATAATCTAATTTCTATTCGCGCCATTTCATAATTGAATTGGTATCATTTATACTACCTATAGGGCCGACCTCTTCGAGGTCGGCTCTTTTTATATCCGCTCAAGTAAGATTTTTTCCTTGTTACCTATCAAGACTGTATATTGAGTCAATGGGTACAGTAAAAGAGTTTTACCAAGCTGCTTATGACGAAGCAGCAAAAGGCTATGAAGAAGGTGGAATCCCTATCGGCTCGGTCTTGGTTCACGGAGAGGAGATTATCGGGAGAGGTCACAACAGGCGTGTACAAAACGGAAGTGCCATTCTTCACGGAGAAATGGACGCCCTTGAAAATGCAGGAAGACTGCCCGCTTCTGTCTATAGCCAATGCACTCTCTATACTACCCTCTCTCCCTGCCCCATGTGTTCTGGCACAATCCTCTTATTCGGGATTCCTCGTGTGATTATTGGGGAAAATCGAAGTTTTATGGGGGAAGAAGAATTGTTAAAGTCTAAAGGCGTTGAAGTAGCCATCCTGGATGACGAACCCAGCTTTCAATTAATGCAGAAATTCATTGATGAAAAACCTAACCTATGGAATGAGGATATTGGGGTTTGAAGTATTAGACCATAGACTGAGAACGCAAGCTGTGGTTTTGAGATTTGGAATTTTCTTTTTTTTGAAATTTGCCTTTTGAGACGCTTCGTACCTCAGCGAAAGAAAGATAAGCGTAGAGATTCGGTTTTGTTCTTTGGTGCTTGGTGCTTGGTGCTTGGTGCTTGGAATTTATCTTTTAAGTTCCTTAAGCTTCCTGAAGGTGCAGCGTCTCTTCTGGGGCAATCACACCTTTCCCTTTCTGAGTCATGTTTGACTTACCATCAAAGAAAGCGCCTTGCTCAATAGTAAGCTCTTCTGTCGAGAGATCCCCCTTAACACTGGCTGTCGGTTGCAGGGTAATGGACCAAACTCCTTTTGCATTTCCTTTTAATTCCCCTCCCAATACAATATCAATAGCTGAGACAGTTCCTTTGATATACGACTCCGGTCCGGTGACCAATTTACCGGTGACTTCAATATCTCCTATAAAGTGTCCATCAATTCTCACATCGTCTGAGGTTTTGAGTTTTCCTTTGAGTCTGGTCTCTTTTGAAATCAATGTGATCAATTTTGACTCCTGATCCGGTTTTCTCTGGCTCATCATACGACTATATTTAGTTGAGGTATTACTGAGATAAAGTTCTCAAAATCAGGCAATAAAACACAATTTTTACCTGGACAAAGTGTAGACTACAGAATACTTGGTTTAAATAACAATTATCGGTGCTGTTCTGCACAAAATTCAAAACTTGACGCTAGTATCAGACTCAATCAAAGACTCTTGAAAGAAATGAACTTTGAAGGAAGTGGAATCATTCGAAAAAGAATAGGGTCCGCAAAGATTTTTTACGCTAGGCCGGACAATTTTTGAGAAAGGACTTTTATTATCTTCCTTCCTAAATACTTATTCATGGCAAAATTTTACGCTTCCCTTCCAGACAATCTTCAAGCCTTTATTAAAGAGCAAAAAATATTTTTCGTTGCCACGGCAGATGTGGATGGTCGTATCAACCTCTCGCCAAAGGGAATGGATTCATTGCGAGTTTTAAACGGAAACAGAATACTTTGGCTCAACCTCACAGGAAGTGGTAATGAAACAGCTGCCCATATCAAAGCAGTGAATAGAATGACCATCATG
Source organism: Roseivirga sp. (assembly GCA_029262895.1). GTDB lineage: Bacteria > Bacteroidota > Bacteroidia > Cytophagales > Cyclobacteriaceae > Roseivirga. The sequence continues at coordinate 50,534 of JAJCYM010000099.1, read as the reverse complement.
TTCTGCGCCTTTGATGGCAAACCCCTGATTTTAAGGCTTTATGGAACGGCCAGAACCATACATTCGCAAGACGAGGAGTGGTCAGAGCTTTACGCCAATTTTACTCCGACAATTGGAGCACGTCAAATTTTTGATATGAAACTTGATTCGGCACAGACTTCATGTGGATTTGCTGTCCCCTTGATGGACTATAAGAAAGACCGCCAGATTCTGATAGATTGGACCGAAAAGAAAAGCGAAGCTGAGCTATTGGAATATTGGAAAGATAAGAATGAAAAGAGTATTGATGGAAAACCCACAGGTATCCTAGAAGGCTTATCTTTATAATATGAAAAAGGCGCTACTCTTATTCACTGTGCTGGCTGTGGCCTGTACCCCTCAGGATGATAAAGCCTTTCCGGTTTGGTCGGAAGAAGATCGTGCTCATTTGATAAGTGAATTTGAGTCGACCAAAAAAGTCATTCATGATCTGGTGGATAGGCTGAGTTTTGAACAATGGAATTTTAAGCCTGATGAAGACAGCTGGTCCATCGGTTATATCATAGAACATTTACAATTACAGGAGGATATGCATTACCGGGAAGTTCGGATTGTTTCCATGCAGCCCCCGAGACCAGAGTATTCACTAAAGACCTTGGGAAATGACGAAAAGGTAAATGAATATGCCACCAATCCGCAAAAGGGTATGGCCGACTGGAATGTAACTCCGTTGGGCAGATGGCCTACAAAGAAGCTTTCTCTTATGGCATTTGACAGGAGCCGGGACAAAATGATTGAGTTGATCCGCAATATGAAAGCCGACTTAAGACAACAGGTCACTTTTAGAAATATCCCTGATGAAACAGACTTTAGGTCCGTCCGAAATCTACATCAGATTCTGTTAACCACTATTGCGCATGTGAAAAGACATACCAGCCAGATTGAAAGCGTTCTTGCTAACGAGAGCTTTCCAAAATAGTCTTTAGCCTAGTTTAGCATCGTACATCGCTACTAGTCGGTCGTCTGTCGATCTAGCCTAACCAGACCTTGATGACCGCGTAAGAACCAAACTATGAGTCGTTTACTGATCTACCTGGTTTTTTTCTCAATTACTTTTCAGAGTTTAGGCCAGAAAGTTGGAGGAGCCTGTGAAGGGTGCGAAGCCATCTATGAATACGGTGACAAGGTGCTTTCTCCAATAGACACATTACCCGATTTCGCTGATTCGCAAAATAAAATGATAATCACCGGAACAGTTTATCAGATTGATGGCAAGACTCCGGCTAAGAATGTAATTCTTTATGTTTACCACACTGACACGGGGGGTGTTTATCCTACTAAAGGGAATGAAAAAGGATGGGCACGAAGGCATGGCTACTTGAGGGGCTGGATTAAGACCGACCAAACTGGCCAATACACTTTTCATACTTTCAAGCCAGCCTCCTATCCAAACCGTCCCGAACCGGCACACGTCCATATCACGGTTAAAGAACCTGATAAAAATGAATATTGGCTTGATGCCTATGAATTTGAAAATGATCCTTTTTTGACCAAAGAGAAACGCAGACGCAATGATCAACGAGGCGGGGCGGGAGTAGTATCTCTAAAGAAAAAAGGTGGTTTTCTACTATGTGAAAGAGATATTGTTCTTGGTAAAAACATCCCGAATTATAGATAATCAACTTACTTTAGCTTAAAATCAACCTGATTTTGATCAGAAACTGGCAAATCATTCTAATCCTCTTAGCAGCCTGTGCATGCAAGATAAAACAAGAACCACCGGTTTATCATTCAGATATCCCGCTTGAATCTCCCACCCTTTTCTCAAACGAAATTCAAGTACGTAATGGCATTGCATTCTCGGGGGATGGCACATCTCTTTTCGCTTCACTTCAAAAAGCCGACACCTTCGACAACGGGCGAAGGGCAGCCGGCATTTTCGAGTATTCTTTTGACAATGGAAGTTGGTCAAGTCCCAAGCCGATTGAAGTGGTAGGGCTTCTTGACGCCTATCATCCGGTAATCAGCGCTGATGATAAGAGACTCTTTTTCAACTCGCGTTCACACCCTGATTCAGCAGGTGCCTATCTGTTACATGATATTTGGTATGTAGAAAGGTCAAATGATCAATGGTCATCGCCAACCAACGTCTCAACCATTAACACGGAGTACTATGAATCCTACCCTTCCGTAGCTGCAAACGGTAACCTATACTTCAATTCAAATCGCCCGGGAGGCAAGGGTGGAATGGATCTCTATATGTCAGCATATAAAAACGGTAAGTACTCTCCTCCTATTTGGCTTGCTAATCTTAGCTCAGAACATGAAGAAAACGATGTGACCATAGACCCACAGGAACGATTTATCATACTCAATCGCTACATTCATTCGGATCAATCGCTCGACCTTTGGATCAGTTTCAATCAAGAAGGAGATTGGACTGTTCCAAGAAGACTTGACACCATTAACCAAGCAGATGTTTGGGAGCTAACCCCTACCATTTCTCCCGATGGCAAGTATTTCTTCTACGAAATAGACCAACAAATATGGCAAGTTGATCTGGCCTATCTGATTTACCCAAAAGAGCTTGCATTCGGGAAGCTGACTGACAGATAGCTTATTCAACCAATAATTGCCCCTCTAGGTAACAAATCCGTTGCAAGGCAGTCAATAAATCCCTAAACTCGGGCTCTCATTGAAAACCTATTATGAAAGCTTCACTCAAGGTATTATCCGTCAGCGCAATCGTCTTTTTAATTTCTGCATGCTCAAGTTCACAGGAACAGGCAGTTAACCTTAAAGTAGACTATGAAAAATTCACGTTAGACAACGGACTAGAAGTTGTTTTGCACACCGACCATTCTGATCCTGTTGTTGCGGTTGCCCTAACCGCCCATGTCGGCTCTGCCAGGGAAAAAACAGGAAGAACGGGCTTCGCACACCTTTTTGAGCATTTGCTCTTCTTAGAATCCGAAAACCTAGGCAAGGGAGGTCTGGATAAAATGAGTGCCCGTGTAGGTGGGTCCGGAGCCAATGGCTCCACCAGCAGAGACCGAACCAACTACTTTCAAACCGTACCCAAAGATGCCCTGGAGAAGATGCTCTGGGCGGAGGCAGATAAGCTAGGTTGGTTTATCAATACCGTCACCGATCCGGTATTGGCCAAGGAAAAGCAGGTGGTTAAAAATGAGAAACGCCAAAGCGTAAACAATAGACCCTATGGACATACCAGCTATGTTATTGACAAGCATTTATACCCGGAGGATCATCCTTACAATTGGCAGGTAATCGGCTCTCTGGAAGACCTTCAGAATGCAACCTTGGCTGATGTAAAGGAATTCTTCAGAAGATGGTATGTGCCCAACAATGTCACGCTGGTTGTAGCCGGGGATTTTGATCCTGCAAAAACAAAGGAGCTGGTCAAAAAATACTTTGACGAGATTCCAAGAGGAGAAAGTGTAGGAACTGTATCGCCACAGCCGGGAAGTGTGACTGAAATTGTAAAACTACATCATGAAGACAATTTTGCTCGTGTACCTGAGCTCACCATGGTTTGGCCAACGGTGGAGCTTTATCACAAGGATTCTTATGCCCTGAATGTGCTTTCAGGATATTTGACCAGGGGCAAGAACGCTCCGTTTTACAAGGTATTGGTGGAAGACAAGCAACTGACCTCGAATGCCCGAATGTTCAATCGTACCTCAGAAATTGCAGGGCAACTACAACTTGCTGTAAGGGCGTTTGCAGACAAAGATCTTGATGAAGTAGCCACGGCAATTGATGAGGCTTTTGCTAAGTTCGAAGCAGAAGGCATTCCACAAAAAGATCTTGATCGGATAAAAGCAGGCCAGGAAACTGCTTTTTATAATGGACTAAGTAGTGTTCTAGGTAAAGGGTTTCAGCTTGCCCAGTACAACATTTTCGCCAACAACCCTGGCTTTGTGCAGCAGGATGTAGAGAACATTCTGAGCGTAACCACGGATGATGTCATGAATGTCTATGAAAAATACATCAAGGGAAAGAATTTTATCGCTACCAGTTTTGTACCTCGTGGGCGATTGGAACAAGCGCTTGAGGGTTCTACCCTCGCTGAGGTGGTGGAAGAAAAAATCATTCAAGGTGCTGAAGAAAGCTTCGATGCCTCAATTCAGGCTTCATACGAAAGAACGCCATCTTCCTTTGACAGAACCATTGAGCCGGAATACGGTGATGCACCTGAAGTTAGCATTCCTGATGTTTGGGAAGACAAATTGAGCAATGGTTTAAGGGTCTATGGCATTGAAAACTCAGAGGTGCCATTGGTCCAATTCAACATTGTACTGGAAGGCGGGCTTTTGCTTGATGATCCCAACAAAGTAGGTGTAGCCAACCTTGTCGGTAGATTAATGACCCAAGGCACAAAGAACAAAACACCCGTGGAGTTGGAAGAGGCCATCCAGCAATTAGGTGCTTCTATCAATGTCAATGCGGGCAGAGAGAGCATTACCATTTCCGGGAATACGCTGGCCAGAAATTATCTCAAAACACTTGATTTAGTGGAAGAAATCGTTCTTGAACCTCGATGGGATCAAAAAGAATTTCAATTGATCAAACAAAGCGTGATTAGCAGTATTCGGCAACAAGAAGCCAATCCGAACGCTATAGCCGGCAATGCTTACAACCTTTTGATTTATGGAAAGGATAACATTCTTTCCCAAAATATATTAGGCTCGGAAGCCACGGTCAACACAATTACCCTGGATGATCTGAAGAATTATTACGAGGCCAATTTCTCTCCTTCAATAGCCACAATGCATGTTGTCGGGGACATTTCAGAGTCAGAAGTGATCAGTTCGCTCAGCGACCTCAATAGTCAATGGGAATCGAAACCCGTATCGATACCTAAAGTTACGGCTCCGGCTCCTCCTCAGAAATCTCAGGTCTACTTTTATGACGTACCAAATGCAAGCCAGTCAGTCCTCAGGTTTGGATATCCTGCTCTTGCGGCTACGGATGAAGACTACTACCCGGCCACAGTGATGAATTACATTCTGGGAGGTGGAGGATTCGCCTCTCAACTTACTCAGCAACTGAGGGAGGGAAAAGGATATACCTACGGAATTGGTTCCGGGTTTTCAGGATCAAAGAATACAGGATCCTTCACCATTTCCAGCGGTGTTAGGTCTAATGTCACTTATGAATCAGCGCAATTGGTCAAAGATATTGTCGCGAATTATGGAAGTGACTATACGGAACAGGATTTGGATGTGACCAAAGGTTTCTTAATCAAAAGTAACGCGAGGGCCTTCGAAACGGGCTTTTCCAAACTGAGTATGCTGCGAAATATCAGCACCTACGGATGGAAGTATGATTATGTGAAAGACAGAGAAGAGATTGTGAAGAACATGACAGTCGAGGAAATTCAAAACCTTGCAGGAAAGTATCTTGATCCGAACAAGATGATTTGGTTGGTGGTAGGCGATGCAAAAACTCAAATGCAGAGATTGAAAGACCTGGGCTTCGGAAACCCTATTTTAATCAATGACAAGTCATCACCCGAGCGATAATTCAAAACGATAGGGCCGTCTCAAAAGAGAGCCCTTAATTTGATACAGGTATTGGGAATGAATCACTTACGAATCATCCCCAGGGCTTTCTCCATGGCAACATCTTTGTTCTCTATCAAGTCCTGAGGAGATTGGTAAAGGGGAAAATCAGGTAGGGCTCCCCGTCCATAATACTGATGACCAATGTTGGCGGTGGTGTACATCCACATAGGTACGTTTACCCTAATCCTGGAATTCGGTAAAGTTAGCCTATGCGTGTTGCCGCTGGTATTGCCATCATAACCTCCACCGGTTTCTTCCCCGATAAAGGTAGCCCAGCCATTGTGGTGCAATACGGTTGCCACGTCAGCACAGGTTGAAAAGCTCCATCCATCAATAAGTACATAGACATTGCCATCAAAGCGATTTTCTTGTGGTTGCCATTCTTCTAATCCCTTATGGCTGGTCATTAAGTTTCTCTTGCCAGCTCTTGATACATTCCCATAACCGGAATAGGCATCTGTGACTTCTATTCTATCAAAATATCTAAAAGCTGATTTAGCGAAATAGGCAACCAATGTGGCTCCATAATTATCATCTCCTCCCCCGTTTCCTCTTAAATCCAGAATGAGATTCTTCGTCCCTTTTTTCTTTAACTCGGCAAAGCTTTCTTCAAGAAAGTTGTAAAAATCCTGGCCGGCACTCCTTATCGTTCCGCTTCCAAAGGTTCTGATGGTCATTAGTGCATGGCCTGTTTTGAATTCCAGCGATAAATATGGTTTTCTAATGGATTGAGATTGCATGCGCAGCATGGACCGCCAATCTTCTCCAGTTACTGAGACATTGCGAAGAATCCCATTAAGTCCTCTTACTTCCAGTTGATAGAGCTGTGCATTTCTTTCGATGTATAGCTGATAGTAATAGCTAAAATCACGCTCGGTCTTTCGGTATTTGCTCGTATTGATATTTCCATCTGATGAATGATGTGCAAATATCATCCGAGTAATTTCTTCTATGGGTTTACCATTGATGGATAAAATCTGTTCTCCTTTTTTAAGATTACCCTCTTCGGTGTAGGCATCAGCGATATAAAGTTGCTCTCCCAAATATTTTACAGACAGTGGCAAGAAGAATTGACTTTCCTTAAAATCATTGTTGACATTTTGTGGCAAAGACCCACGTGTATGTCCGCACTTTACCTTATTCAATAGCCAGGTCACCTCAGCAAAGAAATCCACATTCGGTCGTTCCTTTACCCTTTGTTTTGCCTGCTCAAAAAATAACTCCATTGAGTCAGAAGAGGTATAGCGATACAGTCCAGAGTGGTATTTTTCAAAGTCCGATTTTAGGCGTTGTAAGTCTTTCAATTGTGCTTCGACCGAGATGGTGTGCTCTTGAGCATTAAGGCCTACCGAAAGTCCCATAAACAGCCCAATGAACAATCTTTTGATTTGCATATTCTAGTCTACGTTTGAATGCTCAACATAGATCACTTCGATCTTAGTATTTCGATTAAACCCTCCGATTTACCGACAGAGCCCCAGGTTGACAATCATTAGAGCAATATGAATTAATAAATGTAGCGTTTAGCCCCAAAGTGCTGCTTTCTGTCGAAAGCAATTCCAGAATTGAGGCCAGGAACATATCTTATCAATTGACGTCATTCAAACAAGCCACGTCTAAATTATGAAATCGCTAATACCCATTTTTATTATTGCTTGTCTATGCTCCTGTACCCCCAACGAAAAAGAGCCAATTACCACCTTTCACATTCGATCGAATAATCCTGAACAATTGATTCAATGGTATTCTCAAAACCTAGGGCTGGAAAGAAGTGCAATCCCGAATGAGCTTAAAGTTTTGGGAGAAAGCTTTGAAATTGTATTCTCTTCAACCAGCGTTCCTACTCCTGAAGGGCGCACAACAGGTTTTTTCAAAATAGGTTTTAGTACCAACCAGCTTGACGAAATCTATTCGACCATGCAATCCAATCGCGTCTCATTCCGGGGAGAACCCTTTTTCGATGACAATTTAAAACAAAGAAGCCTTGTAACTTTAGACTCTGATGGCAATCGCGTCCAACTCTTTGAGGATCCCGGTTCCTTAACGCTGAGCCCTTACTTTTTTTCAGTCATGGCCAAAGACTTTGAAGCTACCAAGGCATGGTATGAAAAGGAACTTGGCTTTGAGGAGCAATTTAATCTCGACTTCCCTCAACGAAATTTATTTATAAGGCTCATGAAAAACGACCGATGGTTACTTGAGCTCATAGGTGACGCCTCGCTTTCACCAGCCCCAGAAAATGCTCCCGGTTTGGCTGCATTAGGAGTCTCTGGAAAGGCTGAAGTCAAAGACCCCGAAGGGAATATGCTTTTCTATTAAACCCGGTTAGAGGTTTGAAATAGGAATGACGGTTCAACTAAGCTCTACCTCTGGACCTCTCCCGCGGGGTTGGGGTGGACATTTCCTTAAACCAAAAGCACCTACAATAATTATGGAGATTCCCAATTCGTGGGAATGACGTGCTAAATAGCACAGAAGTTAAAAATTGGTTAAATATCACATCCCTTGACACCTCTGGCCTATTCAACCGTAACAGACATTTAGTATGTGCCCTTCATTTGTCACTCAACAAAAACCATGAAGAAAAATCTAATTGCCCTACTCATTTTAGCCATTACAAGTGCTTGTAGTTCTCCAAAAGATGAAGTCCTAAGCAAGCTTCCTGAAGGTGAATATGAAAAGCTTATGCAAATGACTTACAAGGAGTTTGATCAAACTCAAAATGAGGGTTGGCGAAAGTATCGAGATGATCATGATCTGCAGGTTCGCTTGCTTCACGATTACATTGAGAAAAATAAGGCTCCTGAACAAAGCCTTCGCTGGCACCTCGGCCAAATCTATGGCATGAAAAACGACAATGACAATGCGATCAAGTTCTTTGAACAGTGTTATTATGATGATGTTGCCGAAAGTCCCGGAAAGAGGGCTTGGAACTACTATGTAGGTGGCTCTATTGCCTTTATCAAAAAGGATGTGGCCACTTTTGACAAGTATCTGGACTCTTTACAAAACAATGACAATCAAATGAATATGAATGTCATGCAGCGATTAAAAGAGAACTTTGGCAAGCCGTATAGTCAGGCTTATTAATATTCATGGGTCAACTCTAAACCTTATAAACCTTTTATTGAGATTCCTTTAGCAGGAATAACATTCTAAATCGGGTTTTCCCTCCGAACCTGTCCCCCGCTTGAAGGACTAGCAAGCAACAAAAAACCCACTCATCGCTGAGCGGGCTTCCTATTTCGTACTTCGTAATTCTTACTTCCTATATCCTATCCCTAGATAGATATCCCCATAAAGCTCATAAAGGCTATGCCCATCAGGCCGGTGATAAACATGGTAATGCCCAAACCCTTAAGTCCGTCAGGTACATTGGAATATCTTAATTTCTCCCTAATTGCAGCAAGTGCTATAATAGCGAGGAAGAAACCGAAGCCTGAGCCAAACCCAAAAACAGTAGACTCAGCAATGGTATAATCTCTTTGTGCCATAAATAAAGATGACCCGAGGATTGCACAGTTTACCGCAATCAATGGCAAGAAGATACCCAATGATCCGTATAGTGACGGGGATACTTTCTCTACGATCATTTCCACTAACTGCACCATGGCTGCGATGATCGCGATAAACATGATAAAGCGAAGGAAGGTCAAGTCGATTTCTGCGAATTGTGGCCCTAACCAGGTAAGTGCTCCTTCGTTCAACACATATTCATTCAAGAGCCAATTCATTGGCACCGTAATAGTCAATACAAAGATTACAGCAAGTCCCAACCCAAAGGCAGTAGATACCTTTTTAGAGACAGCCAGGAAAGAACACATACCCAAGAAGTAGGCGAATACCATGTTCTCGATAAAGATTGATTTAATACCTAAGTTTAATAAATCCATGTTGCTTAAGTTTTAGTGTTCTACGTAACCCGTTTTTGTGCGCTGTACCCAGATAATTACACCGAGCACAATGAATGCACCTACCGGTGAAACCATCAAGCCATTCAAGGCCACTCCTTCCATTCCCAATTTTTCGAAAACGGGATAGCCGAATACTTTGCCCGATCCCCAAATCTCTCTGAAGAAGGCCACGGCCAAAATAATCCAGGAGTAACCCAGGCCACTTCCAAGTCCGTCAAGTACTGAATCATAAGGTTTGTTACCCAAGGCAAAAGCCTCAAGTCGACCCATCACAATACAGTTCGTAATAATCAATCCTATGAAAACTGATAGCTCCTTATACATATCAAAGGCATAGGCTTTGAGCACTTCGTTTACTAACGTTACTAACGTTGCTACAATAGCCAATTGAACAATAATTCTCACTCGAGTGGGAACTAAGTTTCTCATCAACGAGATGGTCAAGTTTGAGAAAACCATCACAAAAATCACCGAAATCGCCATTACGAAAGTCGGTTTCATTTGGGTGGTTACGGCTAGTGCTGAACAAATACCCAACACCTGTATTGTAATCGGGTTGTCATCACTCAGCGGGTCGGTGACAAATTTTTTCCTTCGCTTGGAGAGAAGTGGTTCCCTTTCTTTGACTATCGGTGCTTCTAAAGTTTCTGTACTCATCGCTTTTTGTTGATAGTTTCTAATTATTGGCCATTGCGCCTGTTCTTACGTGTTTATCAAAGTAGTTTTGATAATAACCGTAATAGTTATTCAACATGTCATTGACTCCATTGGCCGTAAGCGTGGCGCCTGACAAGCCATCAATTTTGTGAGGTCCCAATTTTGACTCCGGGGTGTTTTCTCCCTTTACCATTTGAAGCTCCACAATATTGCCATTACCGTCTACAAAAGTCTTTCCTGCAAACCTTGCCTGCACAGGTCCTTCAGTGATTCTTGCTCCTAATCCTGGTGTTTCCCCTTTGTGAGAAAATGTAATTCCCTTGATCCCATTCAAATCTGTTTCCAAGGCCAGAAAGCCCCAAATGGCATCCCAAAGGCCTGCTCCATAGACTGGTACAATGTACGCCTCTACGTTGTTCTGCTGGCCTGCCTGGTGATACTTAAAAACCGGGTATTGCCTCTCTTCCGGTGATTTTTTGTAATTCTTCTCAATGTTAACCTCTTCAGCTACCATAGGACCACCCTTTTCGTTAGTGGTAATCAGATTGCCTTGGTAGTCGGCCACCTCAGCGGTGATTACCTTGCTGTACAAGTCAAGTATAGCCGCTGGTTCCATCTTTTTGATGTCGGCCATTGGCATCACAGCTCCCAGAATTTGCTTCTTGGTATCCAAATCCTGAGCCTCTTTTTGCTTTGGTCCCAACACCTGAGAAACCCCCGAGAGTAATAGGGCCAAAACGGTGGTGAGAATCACCGAAAAAACGATAATGTATGTATTAGACTGTTGCACGGGCTAACCTCCTTTTCTTGTTTCCTTGTACTACATAGTAATCGATCAAAGGTGCAAACACATTCATAAAGAGAATCGCCAGCATTATTCCTTCCGGATAAGCCGGGTTAAACACCCTTATGACAATGGTTAATACTCCAATCATAAATCCATAAATCCATGTCCCCCGTTCAGTTGGAGCAGCAGAAACCGGATCAGTTGCCATAAAAACGGCCCCAAAAGCCAAACCTCCTATCACCATATGATATTCAGGTGGCAATTCCATATACGTATTAACTGCGGTGGCATTCATCAACATTCCTGTCAGAAATGCTCCCCCAAAGACACTTACTATAATTTTCCAGCTGCCAACACCAGTGGCAATTAGAATCGCACCACCAATTAGCGCAGCCAAGGTTGAAGTTTCTCCAATTGAGCCAGGGATAAATCCAAAGAACATATTCGAGAGACTAAAGAAATCTCCCCCTATAACTGTATTGGTCTGGGCCAGTTTGTCAACCACTTGAACACCTTCATTAGATGCCTCTACTGCCAATGCCAGGCTGGTGGCTCCGGAGTAGCCATCAACGGGCACCTTATCCCCGAGGTAAGTCCAAATCTCTCCAGAGATTTGAGATGGATAGGCAAAGTAAAGGAATGCCCTGGCCGTTAAGGCTACATTCAAAATATTCATTCCCGTGCCTCCAAACACTTCTTTACCAATGATTACTGCGAATGCTGTTGCCAAACCCACTTGCCATAATGGAAGTGTTGGTGGTAGTACCAATGGAATAAGCATCCCTGTTACAAGGAATCCTTCATTCACATCATGTTGGCGAATCACACAAATGGCAAACTCTATGGTAAGCCCTACTATATAAGATACCGCGATAATTGGAACAACCTTCATCGCTCCAATGCCTACTTTGTCTAAAAGACTTGCTTCAACTCCTGTGGCCAGGAAGTATTGATGACCAACGTTCCACATGCCAAACAGTAAACATGGTACCATGGCGATGATCACGGTCATCATCATTCTCTTAAGGTCAATGCCATCTCTGACCTGAACCCCTTTGCTTCCGGTTACAATCTTTGGCGCAAAGAACAATGTCCTGTTGCCTTCATAGATTGGGTGGAATTTTTCAAACTTCCCTCCTTTTTCGAAGAGTGGTTTAATTTTATCAAATTGCTTTTGAACAAATTTCATATCAACTCTTCAATTAACTGGTTTGAATTAAGTTCAAACCTTCTCTCAAAATGTCTTGAAGGTCATGCTTGGAAACATCAATAAACTCGCAAAGTGCGATATCTTCTTCCACAACTTCATAGATGCCAAGTGCTTCCATATTATCGAAATCCTCTGAAAGAATCGCTTTGAACAAGTAGTCGAAGTAGATGTCCATAGGGACCACCTTTTCGAATGCTCCGGTCATTACGAAGGCTCTTTTCTCCCCTCGCTGATTTGTGTCAAGTACATACTCTTTGTTTGCACCATTCATAAATGACATCAAACCAAATGCTCTATGGAAACTAAGCCTCTTGGATGTGGGTAAAATCCAGCCAAAAGCTTCTTCATAGTCACCTTCTGGAATCACGGTGACCATATTGTCGTAGTAATTCAAGTATCCATCGGACTCGACTTTCTCCCCGGTCAGAACATTGCCTGATACATATCTGACATTGTCTCCCTTCACATTGCCATCCACCATTTTGTTGATGCAAGCTCCTGTGTAAGTTTTGTAGTGCTGAGGATTTTCCACTTCTGAACCAGCCAGTGCCACCAATTTTGAAGCATCATGTTTCCCAGTCAAGAAGAGCTTTCCGATTTGCGCTACCCCAAAAGGTGAAATAGTCCAAGCCACCTCACCCTTGTTAATCGGGTCAAGGTGATGAATCTGCACACCAACATTACCTACCGGATGAGGCCCGGAAAATTTGTTGTGCTGAACATTTTGAACATTACCAAAAACTGAAGACACCTCGCCATTAAGGTCATGGTTGAGGTGAATCTTACCATTGGTGAATTTTTTTAGAATGTCTATCCCTGCCTGAAAGTTGCTGTCATCCCCTTTCAATGCGTAGGCATTATCCATTGCCAGAGGATGAGTGTCAAAGGTTGAAACAAAAATGGCCTTTGGCGTATCATTCTCGTTGGCCACTATGCCGTAAGGTCTTTGCAGGATGTTTGGCCACACGCCTCCCTTCAACATTATCTCCTGAGCCTGATCCCTGTTTAGGTTTGCCAGGTCTGAGACATTGTGAGCCGGAAAGGCCTCGTATTCCATTTCTTTATCAGCTAAAATCTTTATTTCAAGAATTTTTCGCTTGGCTCCTCGCTTTATTTCGACCACTTCTCCACTCACCGGAGCACAGTACATAACATGCTCCTGCATCTTATTGTACAATACCGGAGTTCCAGCTTTCACATTATCACCTTCAGCCACAAGTAACTTGGGCCTGGCCATGCCAATAAAATTGGGGGGTTTAATAGCGAATGTTTCCGGTTGGGGGGAATCAGCGATTCTTTTTTCTGCCTTACCTGCGAGATTAATGTCAAAGCCTTTTTTGAGCTTTACAATCTTAGACATACTCTTTTAGTTACGAATCAAAAGGTTGATTTAAAACGTGGCAAAATTAACAAATTTCTACTCAATAAAAAGGTGGAATTTGCCTTTACTTTGCCTTGAATTATCCCCTTTTGAAGCGGGTCTTTTTTTGTTCTGCGCGAAGGTTTAAAAAACTTAGACAAAAGCCAAATCTGAATCCAACTCTTCTATGTGGTTGGCGACATTTTTCATTAGCCACATGGGGGTGGATGTAGCTCCGCAAATCCCTACTTTATCTCCCTTATTAAACCATTTAGAATCTACTTCCGTCTCATTTTCAACAAAGTAACTCCTTGGATTCTCTTGTTTACAAACCCCATATAGCGCCTTGCCATTTGAGCTTTTCTTTCCGCTTACGAAAATGATTACATCATTGAGGTTGGAAAAACGCATAAGCTGTGGCTCTCGATTGGAAACCTGGCGACAGATACTGTCATTTGAATTGAAGTCAATTTCCTCGAACTCTCCCCTGGCTGCTCTGATTCGAGATTCGATCATTTCACGGATGCGATAAAAGCCTTTGGTGCTTTTGGTTGTTTGGCTAAAAAGGGTTACGGGCATGGAAAAATCGATTTTCTCTAAGTCCTCATCGTTCATAACAACAATGGCATCATCTCTAGTCTGGCCGGTAAGACCTATGACTTCAGCATGCCCCGGTTTGCCATAAATGACTATTTGTCCGTCAATCTTTTTGACTTTATCATAGGCCACTTTTACCCTGTTTTGAAGTTTAAGCACCACAGGACATGAGGCATCTACAAGTTCAATATTATTTTCAATAGCTGTTTTGTAGGTCTCTGGGGGCTCACCGTGAGCACGGATCAGGACCTTGGAGTTTTTGAGTGTCTTTAGATCGTCACGATCAATAATCTGAAGCCCTTTTTCGTTGAGGCGCTTTACCTCCATGCCGTTATGGACAATATCTCCAAGACAATAAAGCTCGCCCTCCTTCAATTCATCTTCCGCCATTTGAATGGCGAACTCAACGCCAAAGCAATAGCCGGAATTTTCATCAATCGTTACCTCCATGACTTAGTTCACTTCTTCGTTTTCAACAGCCTCTATCTTTTCAATAGCCAAATCTAACACAAGTTGCACTTGTTCTTCAAGTTTAATGTCAGATGTATCAATTTCAATGGCATCTTTTACCTTGATCAACGGACTTTCCTTTCTTGTGGTGTCTTGGGCATCTCTCGATCTAAGGTTGGCTATAATCTCTTCGATAGAAACCTCTTCCCCTTTCTCTTTAAGTTCCAGATGCCGCCTCATGGCCCTGGCTTCATCTGAGGCGGTCAAAAATATTTTAAGCTCCGCATCAGGAAATACAACTGAGCCAATATCCCGGCCTTCCATGATAACTCCTCTGGAATTTCCCATTTCCTGCTGTTGTGAAACCATGGCCACCCTAACTGCTTTAATAGCTGAAACCGGACTCACCATTTCCGAAACGTACATTTTCCGAATTTCGTCCTCCACGTTTTGCCCATTGAGAAAGGTCTCATTTTTTCCGGCATCCGCATTCAACTTGAAATCAATGCTAATATCAGATAGGGCCTTAGCCACGTCACTTTCATTTTCCAAGTCAACTTGATGCTGCAAAAAATAAAGGGTCACTGCCCTATACATGGCCCCCGAGTCAATAAATTTATATTGGAGGCGTTTGGCTAGCGCTTTTGCTGTGCTACTTTTTCCACAACCCGAATAACCATCAATGGCGATATTGATTTTCTTCATTCGAAAATTTTCACAAAAATAAGGCTTGTTCGACAAGACCTTCTTAGACATTGGGAATTTATTTGAGAATTTGGTAAGGAGGTAAAGCACTGATTGGCTTGCTTACTCAAATCTTGGTTCTTGTTTATCTTTTACTGAACTTTCCTCAATCTACCGTCAACATCCTATCTCTATGAAACTAAATCATGCTGTGTTAACCCTTTTTGTGGGCTCTATTTTCTTCCTGGCTTCATGCAATTCAGGAAAAGAAAAATCTTCAGAAAGCGATAAAGTGGTGGAGCAACCTCCGGATTTTCAAATCTCATTGGCCCAATGGTCTTTACATAAAAAATACTTTGGTGATATACCGGCCAGGGGTGGATTTGATTGGTTTCTGGAGACCCTAATGGAAAGGCCAGACGAGGCAATTGCTGAAGGAGAAGATCCGATAAACTTTCCCCAAGAAGCTGCAGCCTATGGGGTCAACTCGATCGAATTGGTCAACACCTTCTATTTTGGAAAAGTTGATGACAGGGCCTATTGGGAGCGTTTCAAACAAAATTGTAAGGATGCCGGTGTAGAAGTGGGATTAATTATGTGCGACCTGCTCGGGGATTTGGGAGATGCGGATGTTGAAGCACGTAATGCAGCGGTAGAAAAGCACTACAAATGGGTAGATCTGGCAAAATTCCTGGGCGCACACACCATTCGCGTTAACGCTGCAGGTAAGGGATCGGCCGAGGAAGTTGCTGAGAATGCCATAGCTGGATTAAAGAAACTTGGAGAGTATGGAAAGCAGCAGGGAATCAATATTGTGGTAGAAAACCATGGGGGTTATTCTTCAGATGGTTCATGGTTGGCCAATGTGATACAATCTGTGGGGATGGAGAATGTTGGAACCTTACCTGATTTCGGCAATTTCTGCATTGAAAATGGCCCAGCTGGCTGCACTAATGAATACGATAGGTATAAGGGTATTGAAGAACTAATGCCTTATGCAAAGGCCGTCAGCGCTAAATCTCTCAACTTTGATGACAACGGCAATGAAACAAATTCGGATTACTTAAGAATTTTGAAAATTATCAAGGACTCCGGTTTCAAGGGTCATATCGGCATTGAGTATGAAGGAAGTGAACTCTCTGAAGATGAGGGCATCAAAAAAACCAAACTGCTTCTTGAAAAGACATTCAGAGCCTTAAACTAAGACCTTCTGTTCTCCAGAGCCGATTGTAGTCACTCGTATGGAACCCCCTCGGTTGCTACCTTACTCGGATAATACATGAAAGGATTTCAAGGACGGGCTAGAAATTCTAGTATTCTTATGCTTAGTTTGAATCAACATGAAGCAGATTACTGGAAACATTATTGATATACGCAACAAACGCATTTTCAAAGGGGAAGTCACTTTTGAAAATGACAAAATTTTAAGCATCCAGGAAAAAGATGGTGTTGAGGATCAATATTTACTTCCCGGTTTTATCGATGCCCATGTGCACATAGAAAGTTCTATGCTGGTACCTTCTGAATTTGCCAGGCTTGCTGTAGTGCATGGCACGGTCTCTACTGTTTCCGACCCCCACGAAATAGGGAATGTGCTCGGTGTTGAGGGAGTTGAATATATGATAGAAAACGGGAAGCAGGTCAACTTCAAGTTCAATTTCGGAGCTCCATCCTGTGTTCCAGCCACCACTTTTGAGACTGCCGGTGCAGAAATCACTCCTTCTGAGGTCGAATACCTACTGAAGAAACCGGAGGTCAAATATCTGGCAGAAATGATGAACTGGCCAGGCGTGCTTTATAACGACCCTGTCGTTTATGAAAAACTAGCTATCGCCAAAAAACTTGGCAAGCCCATAGACGGCCATGCTCCCGGATTGAGGGGTGAACAGGCTGAAAACTATATCAAGGCTGGAATTTCTACTGACCATGAGTGCTTTACCAAAGAAGAAGCATTGGATAAGCTTAAGCATGGAATGAAAATAGCCATCCGTGAGGGTAGTGCTGCGAAGAACTTCGAAGCTTTGATTGATCTGCTTCATGATTACCCGGACATGATCATGTTCTGCTCAGACGATAAGCATCCGGATAACTTAGCCGAAGGCCATATCAACCAGCTAGTAACACGTGCACTTGCCAAAGACATCGACCTTTTTAAGGTTTTGAGGGCCGCGTGCATTAACCCGGTTGACCATTACGATTTGGATGTAGGCACTCTAAACCCAGGAGATCAGGCAGATTTTATTGTCGTTAACAATCTTGAAGAATTCAAGGTTGAGTCAACCTATATTAACGGTGAACTGGTAGCGCAAAATGGCCAAACACTTATTGCTAGCATTGAAAATGCCGTTATCAATAACTTTGACTGCCAGCCCATCTCCACTACTGACATTCAAGTTAAAGCCACTGGTTCAAGGGTAAATGTGATAGAAGCCCTTGATGGACAACTGATCACCAACTGCCTGCAGTTCCCAGTGAAAACAGACATAAATGGCAATGCGATTTCCGACTTGGAAAATGACGTGCTCAAAGTGATTGTCATCAACCGATATCAATCAGCTCCTCCTGCGGTGGCCTTTATCAAAAATTTTAATCTGCAAGAGGGTGCACTGGCATCTTGTGTAGGGCATGACAGTCATAATATCATTGCTGTTGGTACAGATGACACTTCGTTGGTCAAGGCAGTGAACATGGTCATCGAGGTACAAGGAGGTGTCAGTGCTGTCTCTTCCTATGAATCTCAAATTGTCCCTTTGCCGGTAGCAGGAATCATGTCTGCCGAGGATGGTTATGCCGTGGCCAAGTCCTATTCTAACATTGATGCACTTTCAAAGAAAATGGGTAGCACTTTGCTCTCTCCCTTTATGACTCTTTCTTTTATGGCACTCCTGGTAATCCCTTCTGTCAAGCTAAGTGACCTTGGACTTTTTGATGGGGATAAGTTTGAATTTAGACCACTCTTCAGTAGTTAAAATTCAAATCAAATTGTTCTCTTTTTGGCACTTAAAGACAGATTTTAATGACCAACAGCCAGATTTTGGATGTGTACGACCTATCAGGTTTGTCATGTATAAAAATCACTTTGGCACATTTTCTGCAACTACTCTTTCGAATTGTCATAAAGACAGATAGCTAACTAAGCTTTTGGTTATACAAGCCAAGCTGCTTAACTTGGCTAGTGATTAACCATGCCTTAAACTCAAATCGCTATGAAAAAGCTTATTTTGGTCCTGCTTTCTTGTCTATTTCTGAACACACTAGATGCTCAGATTAACCACCCTGAGAATCCTGAACTAAGAAAAAAAGCGGAAAATAGGTTTGTGATGTCATCTGATGATATGCAGCAGAAAAACTATGCAGAAGCGGTTAAATCACTGCATTGGTTAATGACCGAAGTACCTAACTATACACCAGGCATATATATCAATGCCTATAAGGCTTACGAACAATTGGCTGCGGGTGAAGCCGACAAGACGCGCCAGGCTATGCTTCTTGATTCAATGTTAATTACTTATCAATTAAAGGCAGATGCATTCAATCTCTCAGTCCGTGAGAAAAACAATCTGGCATTTAAATACTTTAAATACTTTCGAAGCGCCCCGGGTAAAATTGAGGATGCTTTAAAAGCCTATGAAGCTGCTTATGAAACTCCAGAAAAAGTGATCAACAACAACATTGTCTCCTATATGTTTATGCTGAGTCAATCAAAGAAATATGGTGCTGAAGTGAGTATTGAGAAAGCTTTTGACACACATCAACAAATCGTTGATGTAATCACAATAAAAGAGAAAGCAGGAGTTGACAAGGCAAAATTGGATAGCTATAGAGTTGCCATCAATTCTTTGCTCTCAAAGCTAATAGGTGATGGGCCTATGGATTGTGGCACAATAGACGAGCGATTTGGCCCAAAATATGATGAAAGCCCAAATCTCAATTGGGCAAAACGTGTGTTTTCATTGATACTTGATAACAAGTGTACAGAGAGTCCATACTTTATTAAAACTGCTATCACCATCTGGAATATTGAGCGCGAAGAGGGCATGGCTACTCTGATTGGGGACACGCACGCGAAGGTTGGTGATTATCCCCTGGCTATTGAATGGTATGAGGAAGCTTTCAACGTTTCCGAAAACCCTGAGAAAAAGGCAGCACTCCAAATGAAAATGGCTAACGTCTATGGCGTTGAGGGGCAAAAAGCCAAATCTCGTGATGCTGCTATGAAGGTGGCAGAATTAGACAAAACAAGAGAGGCTGAAGCCTATACCTTTATCGGTAACCTCTATATGGGGAGCTTTGATGATTGCAAAAAAGAGGCAAGTCAGATTGACGACAGGGCCATTTTTATGCTGGCCTATGACATGTACAAAAAAGCCAACAACCAGAAAGGTATGGCCGCTGCCATGGAACAATTTCCAACTGTCGGTCAACGATTTGAAAAGAACTTGGATGAAGGTAGTGCTCTCAAGGTCAATTGCTGGATTCAAAGGTCTACTACCCTCAGAACCCGCAAATAACATTATTTAACAGGGCAGGTTAAACTTAAAGATTTCATAATCGTCTAGCTTAAAACAATCAGGTACAAAACGTAGTTTTGCACCGAGAAATTACGATTCATGAAAAACCGAATTTTAACCCTGATACTGGGCTTGTTACTAAGTGCGTCTTGCTTTTCGCAGCAACCAGAATTAAACCTACCTCCTGATGTTGAACTTGCAGCCGAGGCCAGAAGGCGCTTTGCCAGGTCCGTTGACGAAATAATGGTCAAAAGGTACAGGCTGGCTGCTGATGCCATCAACTGGCTCTTGATCAACACACCGGATTTATATGATGGCCTTTACGTCAATGCTTACAAAGCCTATGAAGAGCTGTATGCAATAGAGGCGGATGCCGCAAAAAAGCAGGTCTATCTTGATTCAATGTTTCTGGCCTATGAATTGAAAGACCAACGCTACGAATTGACTGACCGAGAAATCAACAACCTCGCCTACAGGTACTATAAATATTACAAAACTGACAGGTCAAAATATTCCAAGATGAAAGCAGCCTTTGATCGGGCCTTTGAAAAACCTGAGGTGCTCATCAACAACAATCTGGTGGCTTATATGGATGTTTATCGTAGGATTTTCCTCGGCCCTAAAACAGTATCTGAAAATGACGTGCTGGACGCCTACACCAAAGTCGGTTTAGCCATTGAACAAAAACTGAGCAAGGGAGGTGACCGGAAGAGACTCGAGCGAAACAAACAAGTCGTGGATCAAATGCTGACCTCTGCCGTTGATGTAAACTGCGAGTTTATCGCCACCAAGCTATATCCTGAATTTTTGAAAAACCCGGATGATCTGAACATGGCCAAAAAGATACTTCAGCTTGGGCTATCAGGAAAGTGCTCAAGTGAGGACTTTTTTTTGAAAGCTGCCGAGGTGATCAATAAAAATGAGCCCACCGCCCCTATCGCCAACATGATCGCTAATACTTATGCTTTGCAAAAGAATTTTGAGCTGGCGGAACAGTATTTTTTGAAAACCATTTCATTGCAAGATCAGGATACACTTAAAGCACGTACTTACTTAAGTATGGCAAGGACGTTTTCGGTTAACGGTGAAAAGGCTAAATCCAGAGATGCAGCGCTAAAGGTAGCTGAGAAGAATCCGGCCCTAAGCGCTACCGCCTATGGCCTGATTGGCAATTTGTATATGGGTAGTTTTGATGACTGCAAACAATCCAAAAGCCAAATAGATGACCGAGCCATTTTTCTATTGGCTTATGAGGCCTACCAAAAGGCTGGAGATAAGAAAGGAATGGCCTCGGCCCAAGAACAATTCCCTACGATAAGCCAGGCCTTTGAACAAAACCGCAAAGAGGGTGATAAATTGACTGTAGGTTGCTGGATCAATCGCACTGCCACTCTTAAAACCAGGTCAAGCAATTAGTCTTTATTTCAGCATCCGGCTAATCTCCATCACCAGAGGATTAAATGGTTGATAGACACTTAACTTATTGATCATTTCAAAGGCCTTGATTTTATCCCCTTTTCGGGCATAAGCCTCCAGTAAAATCATCTTCCCTTTCAGGGTCATTCGGTTTTCATAGTTGTCAAGTTTTTCTAACAGGGCTATAGAATCATCCTTCCTATTCGTGTGTGCCAGGACATTCGCCAACTCCATTAAAGCAATGGCCTGTGTTCCCTGTGCTCCTGTGGCTGAAGAAGGGTCAGATTCAAACTTCCTCAGAGCTTCACCAAATTTTTTAATAACCTCCTCTACCCCATTCCTTTCTAATTCTGCCAACATGGTAACTGCCGGAGGCCAATCAGTGCCAATGGCAAGCATACTTTGGATGCTAAACGACATGTGTACCACATCTCCGATTATCTGATCCTTCACATTGAACCTGGAATTGTGCGCATTACCCCCTTCTATACCAAAGTCTTTTCGGTTGATTTCGATGCTCCCAACAAAACCTACCCTTCTGCTTTTTGATCTATCGGTGGTCAGCTTGTATTCCTGCTCCAGATTAAACCTGATCAACTTTTCTTTTCCATTTAAACTCAGTCTGCCCTCAACTGCAAATTGCCTATTACCCTTGGCTTCAATATGGTCACTTTGAAAAATGGCCTTTGGAAATTCCTCGACATTCAAAAAGTCAGCGCTTTTCAAATGACTATCCCTAATTCGATTGTTGGTATCGATGCTACCCATACCTGCTACTAGAGTCACGGATTTAGGCATGGCCAGCACTTCATCATAAATCACAGTACAATCAAAGTTATCAAAGCTGCCTTTCTGTTTCATAAGACCCAAGTAGCCAACAGAAAAGTTCAGGCTTGAGTGATGTCGATCCAATTGGAGTATCAGGTCTTGTCCTTTGGCATCAAAAAGAAATGTGAACGACAGAAGGATTACGGGCAAAATTCGTTTCATAAGTTTTTCCAGAGTTCTACGGTACGGACGCAAATCCAATCAACAGAAAAGAAAGAAAGAAGTGAATGGTTCTTTTTTTGCAGTCGTTGGCAACCTAAAAATTCCGAGAAATCAATCTCTTCTTCACAGATTGATATCTGCTACGGCTAATCGGCAGCCTCTTGCCATCCTTCATGAGGACTCTGCTGCCTCCTGATTTCTCTCGTTGAATGCCCTCAACAAAGTGCATATTGATAATATGCGAACGATGGATACGCATAAAATAAGGAGGCATCTGTTTTTCAACTTCATTCATGCTTCTCCTGATCAAGTCTACACGGTTGTTAGGCTGATGAAGGTTAATATAATAGTCATTTGATTCAAGATGCGAAACGTTAGCCAGTTGCACCCAATAACTCTTGCCATTGTTCTTGACTAAGATTTCATTGAGTGGCTCATCCAAAATCGGCTTCGTTCCAAGGGTGGCATCCCCCTTTTCAATTTTTATTCTCAGCACCAAATACCAACCCAAAACCGGCAGCGTAAAAGAAAAAAATTGAGCCTCCAAACCTCGAAGAGAAGCATACTCAACTAATTGCATCAGAGTTTTTCCAGGAGGCCTAAATCCTGCCAACTTCTGAATGAATTCATTCAGTATTAAATGACCTAAAATAAAGCCCAAAAGAAGCAGGAGGAAAAACATTACCCTAATGACTAAATTCTGTGTATTTAGTCTATTCAGACAAGAGAACAGCAAGGGAATCAATAAGGCAATGGAGGTGAACTTGATTAAGTTGCTCAACAGGCCCTTGTAAATGGGATAGTCAATTTGATGAGTCCTGATATAAATCAGATCAGGAACAAACAGCAACAGGCCAATTGTCAGGAACACAATAAAAGACCAGGCAATCATGCGTTGATTGATCTCAATTTTTCCGACATCCGAAAAGTGCATATGCCTTAACTTTACCATTTATAAACCGTAAATTCGTTTACACAATCTACACAAAATATGGCCGGAGAAGCAGAGAAATTATTTAAGGATTTAGGCGAGAAAATTGAACAGCTTATTGAAAAAGCCAAGCATGCCTCTGCCGATGTCAGAGAGGAAATGAAAGAGCCTATCGAAAAGCTAAAAAAGGAGCGCGATAAGCTTGAGAAAAAAATGGTTGACTTTCGAGATAAAAACGAGCCTAAGATTGAAGAAGCCAAGCATCACCTGAAAACCGCTATTGACGAAATGAGCAAGGCTTTCGAAAAGATGTTTAGGAAAGGTCCGGGTGCAGAAGAATATAAAGATTAGCACGAGACCTGAGTTTGTGGTGATAAGGCGTAAGGAGTGATTAACAAGTGACGGTTGCTAATCTGGTATAATTATTCAGCACTAGAAACCATGCCTATCTGTGCGGTACATGATTAACGGCTAAATCGAGGGGCTGCCTGCAAAATTTTCGTGCCTCGATCATTTTTATGCAATTTCATTTATATTCGAATTCAGTCATCACTCTTAAATTTACATTTTATGTCAATGTCAAGGACTGAGAAGATATCTCATTTTGCTGTAGTTGTTATAGCAACATCTGCTGTCGCTGTATCTGTATGGCAAGGAAGAATGTCAAAGCAGGCACTAGATCTCACACAAGAGCAGTTGGAGCTTACCCGTCAACATAACCGACTAACAGTTAAGCCCTATTTCAATTTCACGTCAACAACTGACTCAGACAAGGGACTTTCTCAGTTAATCTTGTCAAATCAGGGTTATGGTCCTGCAATTATTAAAGCGTTTGAGTTGTCGGTTGACGGAAATCCTCAACCCCATTGGAATGCAGCATTGGCTGCCTTAGGTATCGAAAGGCAAATGAGACAGGCTTCCAATTTCGATCCTGAAGATGTCTTTGCGGCCGGAAGAAGTCAATCTTTGATTACAATTAAAGATTATAAACCTGAAGATCGGATTACTCTTCGCATCGTTTACCAGTCCATCTACGAGGAGGAATTTGAAATTAAGGTGACTTTCTGATATAGAAGTCTTAGTCCTTTCTTAATTTAATCTCAAATCGCATTTAACCATGGCACTTCCTCGAACCGAAAAACTCTCTCATTTTGCTGTTGTCATTATTGCTGTTTCAGCGGTGGTTGTTTCAGTTTGGCAGGGCAGAATCTCCGAAAAACACCTGGAAATAGCCAGAGAGCATAATCGATTGACCGTCAAACCCTATTTAGATTTTTTCACCGGATGGGAAAATGAAAATAAATGGGTCATTATTTTGTCCAATGAAGGTATTGGACCTGCCATCGTCAAATCAATTGAATATTCTTATGACAATAAGACCTATACTCACTGGGATGCGGTGCTTGAAGCTGCGGGAATTAAAGCTATCAGACTAGGTTCTGTTAATATTGGAAATAACTCTCCTATAGCCGTAGAAAAAGTGATTGACTACTTGTCCCTTAGACGTGTGGAGGATGCAGACCGCAAACCATTTGGGATTAGCGTTCTCATCAAATATGAGTCAATCTATGGAGATCCATTTGAGTTAAAATTTGATTTTTAACTGCTGAGTTTCTGGTCATTCCTCTCTCAAAACATCAGCAGGATTTTCTCGAGAGACCTTAAGAGATTGAAACAGAGTCACAAACCAACTTAAGGCTAGAAAGGCCATGAAACTACCTACAAACAACAATGGACTTATATCGATCCGATATTTAAAGTCGGTAAGCCAATCTTGCATGGAGTGAAAAGCAATTGGAGAGGCAATTAGGAAGGCCAAAATCACAAGACTTGTATATTCCTTGTTCAACATTAACATTAGTGCTTCGAGGGAAGCTCCGAGAATTTTTCTAATGCTCACCTCTTTTCTCCGCTGCTCAACCATATAAATGGTCAAGGCTATCAATCCTAGTAATGAGATTATTAAGGCAAGCGATGAGAATATTTGGAAAAGTTTAAACTGGCCTTGTTCCTGCTTATAGTATGATTCTACACGATCATCTAAATAATAATAGTCAAATGGTCTTTCTGTTAGAGATTTGTATGTCAAAGCGATTTGATTAATGACCTCGTTATTTTCTATACCCCCTAGCTTCAACATCAAGCTTTCACTTCCAAATCGGTCAGATGAATAGGCCTCAATGACCAGCGGGTTAATCTCTTCCTTCATAGAGTAGGTGTGAAAATCTTCTATAATGGCCGCTATTTCTTTACTTCTGCCACGAGATTCATATACCTTTTTCCCAATGACATCATCTGTCCAGCCAAATGCCTTGATTAGAGACTGGTTAATGATAACCTGGTTATCCAAGAGATTGCCAGGATCATAGTTCTCAGATGTAGCTATAATTTTGAGTTTCATCGTTTTCATGAAATCTTCATCTGCATTTACCAAATCAACAAATGCTCCAGCAACCTCTCGGTTTTCGTTGGGAAGCTCAGCATATCTACCAGTTTGGGTTCCACCACCAAATTTCCAAGTGGTCTGTGATACGGATTCCACTCCTTTGATTTTCTTCAATTCAGATTTTAAAGCAGCAGCAGTATTTACCCCATCTGGATATAGAGGAATAGAAATAAGATGATCTTTGTCAAAGCCAAGTTTATTCTGGTTTAGAAAATTCATTTGGTTTGACATGATTGCCAATACAATTATCAAACAAGCAGAGACCGTGAATTGGATCAGTACAAGAAATTTTCTGAAATAACCTTTGCCATTTTTAGATCCAGATGACCTTGAGATCAAGGATAAAGCACCAACTCGGGTGATTAAGTAAGCTGGGTATAGGCCTGCCAGAACTCCAAATAGAACTCCGGCTATCAGTACCCAAGCGATAAAATCAAGGCTCATATAGTCCAGAATAACTTCCTTATTTAATATCTCATTAAACGTAGGCATAAGCCTTTCCGCAATGGCAAAAGAAAGTACTACCGAAATCACGGTTATCATCACTGATTCCAGCATCTGAAACTGGATCAACTGTCCTCTCTTCGCACCAATCACTTTCCTGAGGCCTATTTCTTTTACTCTCCGTAATGATTGGGCGGTAACAAGGTTGACATAATTGATTATTGCGAGTAATAAAATAACCAGCCCAATTCCGGAAAAGAGCAAAACGTATTTAGCATCATTTGTCTCCAATCTGTCACGTTCAAACTTGGAATGGAGCCGCTGATCTGTGAATGGCATAAGCCCGTACAGATTATCCCCCATCACTTTGAAGTAATTAGGCTTTTGTCTGATTCCATCATTAATCTCCCCTTCGATCGATTTCAATTCACTTAATTCTGGCAACTTTAAGAATGTCTCAATATTCCGCATATAGCCTTTATCAAAGGTGTTTTCAAACATCAATTCGTCTGCCAATGCCACTAACTCAAACTGGATAGAGCTATTCTTTGGAGGGTCGGAACTTATTCCGGTCACCTCAAACTTTTCGTTTTTGTTGAATACCAACTCCTCACCAATCACATCCGTCCTGCCAAACAATTTTTTCGCAAAGCTCTCAGTGAGTACTACACTTCGAGGCTGTGAAAGGACAAAATCACGGTTTCCGTCAAGCAGCTCAAAATCGAAAAAACTAAAAAAAGTTGACTCGGAGAGGATTACTCCTCCTGAATAGAATGACGACTCCTTCGTGGAAATCAGGTTCGTCAAACTGCCTTTATTAATTCTTACATGTGACTCTACCTGTGGCAAATCTTGTCTGACAAATTCAATAAAGTCAACTGGTACCGAACCACCCCTTACGTCACTTCCCTCTTTATATTGAGTCAATCGATATATCTTATCTACATCACTATGGAACTTATCAAAACTCAACTCATCACGCACGTAGAGCGCGATCAGAAGAAAAGCGGTTAGCCCAACGGTTAACCCCAAAGTATTTACAAAGGTAAATAGCCGCTCTTTTCTGAGTCTTCTGAAAACGAGTTTAAGGTTGTTTCTAAACATAGCTTTAAGGTTTATTCATTTCTAAGGGTTTCTACCGGATTGAGCCGACCAGCTTTCAAGGATTGGAAGAGAATCGTAGCCAAAACGAGAATGACGGTCACCATTCCTGTGATCACAAAAACATAGGCAGAAAGACTGACACGGTTGGCAAATCCATCTAGCCAGTTTTGCATGGCATAGACTGCAACAGGAACAGCCACCACAAAGGCAACGGCCAGCAGTTTTACAAAATCTAAACTAAACAAGTGCATAATATCTGTGACAGATGCCCCCAGCACCTTCCTTATACCAAATTCATGAATGCGCTGATCGACAGTAAATACGGCAAGTCCAAGAAGCCCTAAACAAGAAATGATAACAGCAAGAATGGAAAACAACAAGACCAGACGAAAACTGTCATTCTCTCCCTGAACCAACTTGGCGTAACGCGATTCCAGCGTATTCCAGCTCAATGATGATGCTCCATAACCCGGCCAGATTAATCCCGACCAAATCGTCTCTATTTGGGCCATGGTGGCACCCATGTTATCGGCCTTTACAACCAGGTTGCTGTGGGTATGATCTGTCCCATTATATATTATAATCGGATCGACTTTCTTTCTCAGATCGTCAAAGAAAAAGTCCTGTAACACGCCCACAACTTCATATTTATTGGCAATGACTTCTCCAACAGGATTTTCAAAACCCATTGCCTGCGCTGCCATCTCATTAATCACGACAGGCCTAATCAGGCTTTTTCCATCTTCTGTGTTTACCCTTTGAACTGCCTTTTCATCGAACATCCTTCCCTCCACAAGCTTAAACTCCATCAAATCTATGAAGCCAACATCCGCACTTATAACAACAAAATCGTGATTGGTGGAATCTGAAGTTTTTATGGAAAAAGGAATATAATTGGCATTATCCAAAGGCACTCGAAATGAAAAACCGATTTCTTTAATGGAGGGTATTTTCAAAAGCTCATTCTTAAATGTTTCAAAAGAACTGCTCTTATCGATAGGGTTAACTAAAAGACTCATTCCTGCGGTAGAAAACACATACTCATCCTCATAGCCCAAATCTCTGTTTTTCAAGAAATCCATTTGTTGAAACATCACAATTACTCCAGCAATCAGACCAATCGAACAAACGAACTGAAGGACAATAGCACCTTTTCTAAAGCCCTTTGCATTTAAAATACTGAACATGTTTTTAGCCTCCCCTTTTTTGAGCAGGGCGATAGACTTACCGCTTGAAAGATATAGAGCCGGATAAATTCCGGCTAAAAGAGAGAGTGCACAAATAGACAGTATCAAGCCCCATATCCATTGAGCAGAGTGTAGGATTGAATATTCAATAAAAGAATTCAGATAACCTGGCCCCACCTGGATCACCAGTTCCACCAATCCCAAGGCTAACAAGGCCGAGAAGGAAATCAAAATAAATGCTTCAAATAAAAATTGACTGATAAGCCATACTTTGGAAGAACCCAAAATACGTTTAACCCCCACTTCCTTAAATCTGGCTGAGGCTTTTGCCGTGGAGAGGTTAATGAAGTTAATCATTGACATGATTAAGGCAGCTAAACCAACAATGCTCATCGTGTTCAACTGGCTTCGATTGGCTCTTGGCATTGGATTAAATCGGGTATCTGAACTCATCCTTAACTGGTGAATCGATTCGGAGAAAAAGCCACTGTACCTGGCATCTTTTCGCCATTCTTCTGTACCCATTATGTTCACGCTCTCCCCAGTTACCTGAGGATAAACATGCCGTAGGCTCACTCTCAATAAGCTTTCATCCAATTGTTCCTGACTCGAATTAGCATTGGTTCTAACATAGACTATCACGTTGACTGACCTCCACAATTTGACCTGATATTCCTGATGCTTCTTTGGCAACAACACCTCAAAATCAAGCTGGGTTTTAAAGTGTGGGCTTCGAATAACTGCCTCAATAGTATATGGCACATCTCTCAATTCAACCGTTTTACCCAGCACGTCAACCGTACCAAATGCCTTTAATGCCCCTTTGTCCGTTATTACGATTGAGTTAGGGTTAGTCAAAGCACTTTCTCTTATTCCTGCTATAATCTCAAAGTCAAATACGCTTAAAAAAGAGGAATCTGCGGAAATGATTTTCATCGTAATTGGCTCTGATTCCCCGACTCTAAGTCCTTGACCTGCGCCCCACAACGAAAAAACTGTTATGGCATCTATCTCAGGAATTTCATCCTGTGCAAAAGCCAAATTGGGAGTGGCATAGGCTATTTCTCCAACTCCATTCGACACGCCACTTATTTGGAAAATTCGCTCCTTATGACTGAAGTCACTTTCATAGCTGTTCTCCTGATAAACATATAGTGAGACCAAGAAAAATACGGATAGGCCTAGCGTTAGTCCGACTACATTCAAAAAATGTAACAAGGCAGATTTCCTGAAACTCCTAAATGCAAACTTGAGAATTTGATTGAACATAAAGTCGAATTTTATTCGTTTCTAAGGGTTTCCACTGGGTTAAGACGACCAGCTTTCAAGGATTGGAAAAGAATGGTTCCTGCAACTATTACACTAATAATTCCGGCAGTTAAAATAAAAATCCAAGCATCCAAATTGATTCTATCCGCATAATTCGACAACCAGTTTTGCATGAATACAATTGAAATTGGGAGCGCAAAAAGAAAGGCCACCGCCATCAACTTAGCAAAGCCACTTCCGAACAAAGTCATAATATCTGAAATTGAGGCTCCTAATACCTTTCTTATGCCAAATTCATGCGTTCGCTGATCAATAGTGAATATTGCCAGACCCAATAGTCCCAAACATGATATGAGAACGGCAATAATAGAGAAGATCAATACGGATCTAAAACCTTGTAATTCTATCCTTAAAAGGTTGGCGTAGTTGGTCTCCAACAAGTGGTACTTGAGTTCCTTTTCTGAAAACTTTGACCATACTTTTTCTATCTCGTCAATTGCTGAAAGTCCATCATTTGTTTTAACTACCAATGGGAAACTGTAACTCGATGAACCATTTCTGTTTTTTCTGGTTAGCATCACCGGTCCGACTTCTTGTCGCAGATCACTAAAGACAAAATCATTTACTACACCTACTATCAGGCCTTGCTTCATAAAAGTTTGTCCAACGGGATTATCCAGTCCCATCAGCTTTGCTGCTACTTCATTGATTACCACTGGAAAAAACACCGTGGTTTCAGACTTGGTCTCGTTCGATAATTCAGTTTTGTCTATACCCGTTTCAGCGAATGACTTACCTGCTGAAAATTCCATTGACATTACATCAAAGAAGGAATCGTCCACTTCAAAGAAGGTGAAGTTGATCTCCGTACTATCATTCACTTTGGTGGAATTAGGCCTTTCCAGCGCTGTGGCACTTGGCAACCTGCTTGAATAAGCGGCAGAGCTTACAGAGGACAACCTGAGTAGCTCATTTTTGAAGGTGTTTTTAGCCTGCTTTAACAGGTAGGTGTTGTCAATCACCAATACGCTACCACCATCATATCCAATATCTCTTGTTCTCAAATGATCTACTTGCAAAAACATGGTGATTACGGCAGTAATCAAGCCTATCGAACAGACAAATTGTAGCACAGTCGCGAATCTTCTCAGTGCAGCAGCATTCAGAATGCTAAAACTGTTTTTGGATCCTCCATTTTTCAGAATAGAAACCAGTTTGCCACTCGAGAGATAAACCGCAGGATAGATGCCTGCTAAAAATGTGAGCAATAAAACAAAGGCAACTAAGCCCAAAACCCATTCTTGGGAATGCAAGACCGAATAGTCTACCACTAAGCCAATGGAGGCAGGTTTAAGCTGAACTAAGGCCTCTACAATGGCAAGGGAAACCAGTGACGCCACTAGAATTAATAAAAATGATTCCAGCATAAATTGAAAGGCAAGCATTTTTTTGGAGGAGCCCATAATACGCTTCACCCCTACCTCTTTCATTCTCATTGATGCACGGGCAGTAGAGATGTTGATAAAGTTGAAAACCGAAATAATAAGTGCTGCCAGCGCAATGATAGAAAGTGTCTGCAGCTGTCCAGTGTTTAACGGTGGCATAAGATTACTATTTGTATCTGAACTCATCCTCAATGCCGACAGTGATTCAACATAAAAGCCGGTGTAGAGCCCATGTGCTCTCCATTCTTCTTCGGTGAAGTTAGAGCCAGGCGCAGTCTTTGGGTATATGTATTTATAGCTTAGATCAAAAAGCCTTTTGTCTAGCGTTGCCTCCGCTGTATTTGGCGCGGCAACGATGTAATTAAATACGCTTGAATTTTGCCAACCATCAAGGACGAGTTCTTTGACGGGCCTTTGCCGAGATACTAGGAGATCAAAACTCAATTGCGTTTTGAAACGAGGGGTTTTACTCACCCCATTAATAATTGCCGGAATCTGAAATGAACTATCGCGGGTATACTCTGTTATCTTAATTAATTTTCCCAAAACATCCTTAGTGCCGAAGAAATCCAGTGCCTTTTGCTCACTTATCACAGCAAAGTTAGACTCATCCAAAACCGTTTCAGGGTCTCCAATGAGTAGCTCGAAATCAAATACTTTTAAAAAGGAAGAGTCTACGGTCATTACGCTGGCCGTTTTTTCCTTATCATCCCAGTTTATCGTTCTTGCGCGTTTGGAGAAACTGGTGAATTCTGTTACTTCTGGTGTCTCATGAAGCACGTAGGGTAAATTGGCCGCCCCCATCCCAAACTTGATCCCAAGCATGGTATGGCTGACCTGATAAATTCTATCCCTCTTTTTAAATCCTCTTTCGTAACTCTTTTCTTGGTAGATATAAAGTGAGACCAAAAAGAAAACACTTAATCCAAGCGTAAGTCCTAAGACATTAAGAATATGCAAAAACCGGGCTTTTCTAAAAGTCCGGAAGGCAAATTTGAAGGTCTGTTTTATCACTATATTTCTCTTTTATTCATTCTTAATAGTATCTACAGGATTCAATTTCCCGGTTTTGATGGATTGAAACAGAATAGTTACGAAGGCAATGCCAATGGCGAGAACCCCGGCCAAAATAAACACCCCAACGGAAAGGGATATTCGATCTGAAAAGCCCTGAAGCCATTGATTTACTCCCCAAATGGACAAAGGGATTGAAATCAAAAATGCAATGCCGATAATCCGCATAAAATCGTAGCTGAATACGCTTACAATATCCACTACCGAAGCTCCGAGTACTTTGCGAATTCCAAACTCCTTAAGTCTTTGATCTGCTGCGAAGGCAGCCAACCCAAAGAGGCCCAGGCACGAAATAATAATGGCCAAGACGGTAAATAGAGTAAACGCTGCACCGATTTGTCTTTCTTTATTCAGTAATCCACCATAGTTTTCAGATAGCGTACCATAGTCTAAAGGCTTCGACTGAAATGTATGCCATTTGTCACTAACCTCAGAAATATTGGCTTGTGTTAAGGGCATCCTAATCCCTATTTTTATTCTGTTCTCACTTATTTGGATACTTGCCGGACCAACCTCTGTTCGCAGTGATTCAAAGTGAAAGTCTTCTACAACACCAATCACCACCCTATCCCCGACTTTCGAACCAATTACATTTGACCCCTCAAAGTGCGCAGCAGCAGCTTCATTAATTATGATAGCGTCCTGATCTGATTCTAAGGAATCTGACATCAACCTGCCGTACAGAAGCTTTATACCTAACATTTCAATCAAATCACTGCTCCCATCAATATGATCAAAATACAGCTCCTTTCCGTTTGACAACTCCTGCAAGGTTTTTACCGCTCCATCCTGATGGCCTGGTATGCGAAAAAAAGTAGCGGTATTTTCCACAAAGGACAGTCTCTCGATTTCATTTAAGAACGCGGGAATATCAGCGCCTCTCTCACCCAGATCAAAAGCGTTATTAATGACTAAGACATTTTCGTCATTAAAACCTAAATCCATTTTTTGTAAATGATCAATCTGACGGAGGATAAATATGGCTCCAATGATCAAAGTTGCAGAAAGAGTGAATTGCGCTAATACTAGTATATTTCTGAACCAGCCAGCCGCATTGGCTCCAGAAAAGCCCTTAATCTTTTGTCCTTTTAACAAGGCATTGATTTTAAATGAAGACAAGTACCAGGCTGGGTACATTCCGGCAAAAACACCTACCATCACTACGGCAGCTATCAAAACCAGAATCATGATAGGATACTGAGAAATAGATAGCGTTATGAAATCAGGAAAGTAACTCTGCATCAGTGTTAATGCCAACTCTGTAAGACCAAGCGCACAGATACCGGCAAAAACTGTATGCAATACTGATTCACCCAAAATCTGTATAATAAGCACACGTCTAGAGGTTCCTAACACTTTTTTCACTCCCAATTCTTTAGTCCGCTCGGAGGCTTTGGCCGTGGACAGATTAATAAAATTGGCACAGGAAATGACGAGTATAAACAGCGCAATAATGGCAAATGCGAGGACAGCATTTCTGTTACCTCCTTTCGCTAATTCTCTGACTTTTCTAGGCCCAAGGTGTATGTCTGCAATTCGCTGAGAAGAAAGGTCCGGACCTTTGGTTGGGTTTTCGAGCCACTCTTCCAAGGTGTTTTGCGTGACCATCTTGCTTAAACTTGGAAAGAGATAGTCTTCTCTTATCTGGTCTAAACGATTTTCAACTTGTTCTTGATTGACATTCTTATAGGTTACTGCATAAGTATGGTTACCAAGAACCCTCCAAAAAAAATCATCATAGGGGCTGGTTTTTCTTACTTGCAAAGCCCTAAATTCCAAATGGCTTTTGTAGAATGAAGGTTTCAAAACACCCGTAACCTCCGATTTGACATCATTGACCAATAAGAACTCACCGACCACATCGTGCCTGCCAAATAGTCTTTCTGCCTCTTCTGTAGTTAGTATTAAAGAATTTTCATTTTTAAAGGCTGCCCCTCTTACTCCATATAATAACTCATAGTCAAAGACATTGTTAAAACTGCTATCGATCGCATAATAGTTGTTCGCGATGAAGGACTTGCCTTCAAGTGTGACAGTACCATTGAAGACCTTGCTTAACTTGGTGGCAACTTCAAATTCGGGCTGTTCAGATAATACAGAGGCTAAGTTTTGAGAAGAAGTGGCATTGTAGCTTCCAAAGAAGCGAGTACTTACTCTATAGGTGCGGTCAGATTTAGAAAAGCCTTTTTCATAAGACAGCTCCTGAACAACATAAAGGCCTATAACCATAGAACAGGCCAGACCCAGAGTTAGTCCTACAATATTTAGAATTGTAATACTATTCCCCTTTCGCAGGTTTCTTAGTGCAATTATCAATGAGTGCTTCAACATAGCTATTCGTTTTTAATTGTATCTACCGGATTCAATCTTCCGGTTTTGATGGATTGAAATAGTATAGTTGCGAACGCAATGCCGATTGCGAGAATACCCGCCAAAATGAATACGCCAACCGAAAGAGATATCCGATCCGCAAAGCCCTGGAGCCATTGGTTCACTCCCCAAATAGACAGAGGGATGGAAATCAAAAATGCAATGCCGATGACTCGCATAAAATCGTAGCTGAATACTCTAACAATATCCACCACTGAGGCTCCGAGTACCTTGCGGATTCCAAATTCCTGGAGTCTTTGATCGGCAGTAAAGGCGGCCAAACCAAAGAGGCCAAAACACGAGACCACAATGGCCAGGACAGTGAAAATAGTTACTGCACTCCCCATTTGGTCTTCCTTAACCAGCAGTTCCTCAAAATTCCTCTCCAACCAATGAGTGTCCATGGCATCCGCGGCAAACTTCTGCCAGACCTGATTTATTTCTTCAATTGGCATTTCTTTGGTATCAAGGCGTACCACCATTCGGTTGCCCTTAGTTTCGGAATAGTTAAAAAATGCGGGGCCAATAGGCTCCTTATAAGAACCATAGTTGAAATCTTTTACTACTCCGACAATCGTATAGTAGTTACCGATTGTCTTGCCCACCGGATCTTCTAGGCCGATACTATTAATAGCCGCCTCATTGACAACAATATTTGAGTCTGTCTTAACAAGGTCTGGTGAAAACCAGTCTCCTGCCGACATTTCAAGACCCAAGGTGTTATAGTAATCCAGGTCGTTGGTGAATGTTGACATGACCAAGGTATTGTTTGCGTCCAACATGATGGATTGTACACCATTGAAATGATCACCAGGTACTCGTTGTGCGTAAGAAGCACTTTGAATTCCCGGAACTTGTAGCAGCTCGTTTTTAAAGGCCAGTTTATCATTTCCCAGCTCATTGGCATTGGTAATCACCAGTACCTGTTCCTGATCAAAACCCACATCCTTATTTTTCAGGAATGTCAGTTGATCCTGGATGAACAATGTTGCGATAATCAAGGCAGTGGAAAGGGTAAACTGAACCATAACCAACCCATTTCTCAGGCCTTTAGCCAAATTCAGGTTGAGCACTCTGGCCAGTTTCATTCCTTTTAAAAGAGGGATCACCTTGGCCGAGGAGAGATAGAAAGCCGGGTAAAGACCAGATATGACACCAAGCAAAACAACTCCTATCCCTATATTGATCAGCAACGAGGGGTATTTCAGCAATGACAGCCCAATCGCGTCTCCAAATTGTTGATTTACCTGAAAAATAATCACCTCGGTCAAACCAGCCGCTATAATTGTAGCTATGAGCGTAATCAATAATGATTCAGACAGGAATTGAATGATCAACCCCCATCTTCTGGAGCCAAGCACCTTGCGCATCCCGATTTCTTTAGTGCGACCTGAAGATCTGGCCGTGGTCAGATTCATAAAATTGATGCTTGCAATTACCAGGATGAACAGAGCGATTATGGAAAGTGTAACCAGGGTCTGTTTGTCTCCTCCGGCTCCTATTTCAAATTGTAGATTGGAATCAAGGTATATCCTGGAAATCGGCTTGGACATAAAACTAATGCGATTGTCATGCTCCTGCCATTCCTCAAATGACATATCAGTTACGGGCAGAAAAGCATTGGGATAAAGGTTGCGTTCGTTCAGATCTCTCAATTTCTGATTGAAAACCTCTTGAGAAGTGCCGTTAGCTAACTTAGCGTAGGTATAACCTCCAATGTTGTACCATCCGTTGGCATCAAATGCTTCTGCGTCCTGCCTATGCACTAAAAGGTCAAAATCTAAATGAGATTTGATCAAAGGATTTTCGACCACGGCTGCCACCAGAAATACACCATTCTTTTTTATTTCTATCTGCTCTCCTACTACATCGGTTCTACCGAAAAGGCGCTCCGCCATGTTTCTAGTAATTACCATAGAGCCAGGCCCCATCAGTGGAGCATCGGGGTTTCCCGCAATGATCTTATAGTCGAAAACATTAAAGAAGGAGTTGTCTGTCCAAACCGTCTGATCTGTCTTGAACAGCGCATCATCCTTTATAACCTCCATTCCAAAATCTACGGCCAACCGACTATACGCCTCAATCTCTGGAATCTCGTTCAGGAAAAATTGCAGGTTCGGAGTAGTCCAGGCCACCTCACCCATGCTTACAAAATGCTCTTCAATGCGGTAAGTGTCCTCCCATCTTTCAAATCCCTTTTCAAAAGATGTTTCTTGAAATACATATAATACAATCACCAAAAAGGCCGAGATACCAATACTCAACCCGGCAATATTAAGCACCGAAAAGAGTCCTTTCTTATAAATATTTCTAATTGCTACTTTGAGGAAATGACGTACCATTTTATTCAGATTTAAGAGTTTCTACTGGATTTCTAACTGCTGATTTATAGGATTGATGAAAGACTGTTAAAATCACGATTAACGTGATAATTAAGGCCCCGAAAATGAAGGTGAACACATCCAAATCGATGCGATAAGCGAAATCTTCAAGCCATTTGTTAATGCCCCAAATAGAGACAGGAACCGCAACAAGAAGTGCGATCCCAACAAGGCCAAAGAAATTTGCAATCAATAAGCGAATGATATTGGACACGTTAGCACCCAGCACCTTGCGAATGCCGAATTCTTTGGCGCGCTGGTCAGCAGCAAAAAGTGTTAAGCCATAGATGCCCAAACAGGAAATGAATATTGCCAGGCCTGTAAATAAGCCAAAGACATTCCCAATTCTGGATTCAGTGGCCAATATTCTGTCATAATTGTCTTGAAGAAAGGAACGATTGAGTGGGGCTTGAGAAAATTGATTCCATGTCTCTTCAATACTTTGAATG
Source organism: Roseivirga sp. (assembly GCA_029262895.1). Taxonomy (GTDB): domain Bacteria; phylum Bacteroidota; class Bacteroidia; order Cytophagales; family Cyclobacteriaceae; genus Roseivirga. The sequence goes on along the minus strand of JAJCYM010000099.1, from coordinate 13,291 downwards.
TTTTCAGGATTTAGCGGCATTTTGATTGCCAACTTCCCATAGCGACTATTGAATTTAAAAATGACGGGACCAATCCTATTCCTCAAAGACTCAAAATGAAAGTCTTTGACCACTCCGATTATCTCCTGCCCTCTCAGCATTTGGCCAACCGGCATTGCTCCTACAAGCAAAGCCGCTGCGGTCTCATTTAAAACCAATTTGTTCTTATCCGTAGTCAGAGAGTCTGAAAAGGTTCGACCTGCAATTAATTCTACGCCAAGGGCATTAAACATTTCAGTATCTCCTGAAATCTCGTCCACAGAAAATTGCTGGCCATCGGAGGAACTCATATTTCTTTTGAAAGGGGAGCCTCCTTCTCCAGGTAGTCTGTTGAGGATACCTGCTTCTCGGACAAATCCTTTTTTACGTACCTCCTGCACAAATGAGGATGCTTGATTTCCCAATTTATATAAGTCCTCAACAACCAGAACATCTTGCTCTTCGAATCCCAAATCAATGTTCCTTAGGAGTCGCAGTTGACCGGAAATAAAAATGGCCCCGATGATCAATATTGCTGACAGGGAAAATTGAACTATCACCAATAGATTCCTGAATATTTGTGCAGCCCCAGCCCCTTTGAACCCCCGAACCCTTTGTCCTTTCAAAAGAGAGGTAGCTTTAAAGGAGGAAAGGTAAAATGCAGGATACAACCCAGACACCAGGCCTACTATTAATATGATAGCTATTAAAGGCAAAATAACAACGGGAGTACTGATAAGAGAAATTGAAATGAAACCATCAAACAATCCATTCACGATTTTCAAGCTCAGCTCAGTCAAACCAAGGGCAAGAATCCCTGCGCAGACTACTACCCCCATTGATTCTATTAGCAATTGGGTCACAATCACCTTTCTGGTTGAACCAATTACTTTTCTAACGCCAAGTTCTTTGGCCCTATCAGAGGCTCTGGCTGTTGAGAGGTTAATGAAATTGGCACAGGAAATAACCAAGATGATTACTGCGATCAGAGCAAAGGTCATGACCGTTTTTCTATTGCCCCCTGACTTAATTTCAATCGTCAGGTTTGACTTTAAATAAATGTCACCGATAGGTTGGGCATAGCTCCTTACAATATTTCCTCTGGTAATCCAATCCTCGAAAGTAAAGCCCTCCCGAATAGGCAAGACTGCTTTCAATCCTGGGAAATAATACTTCTCCACCATTTCATCCAGACGGCTATTTAACTGATCAGCTGTGACATTCCTTCCCAACGTGACGTAGGTGTATGTTGGACCACCGCCTACCCACCGCTTTATATCATATTTGACAGGTGTTCCTTTTATGAGCAAAGCCTCAAATTCCAGGTGTGATTTAAATATTGTTGGTTTTAAAACCCCAGTGACGACATACTGTTCTTTGTCCAGAGTGATAGACTCATTCAAAACATCCTTTTTACCGAAGAGCCTGAATGCCTCGTCCTCTGTGAGTATGGCACTATAGGGACTGTTTAGTGCCAATTCCTTATTCCCGACAGAAAACTGATAGTCAAAAACTTTGAGGAAGTTGTTGTCGGTAAAAAAGTAATTTTCAACAGAGTGACTCTTCTCGCGAATTGTCAAAGTTTTAAGAGGGGGAACCCTTGTCATTGAAGTGGAAGATTCAACCTCGGAAAGTTCTTCCATCACTATCTGAAGGTTTGAAGAAGAAGTCGCCATTGCAGAACCATCGAACATTTGGGTATACAACCTGTAAGTCCGGGCCTCTTTTGAAAAGCCCTTTTCATAATTACTTTCCTGAAAGACATAGAGCATAATCACCATAAATGAAGCTAAGCCTATGCACAAACCGCCAATATTAAGCAGTGAGAATAGCCCCTTTCTGGAGATGTTTCTTATTGCCAATTTCAAGAAATGACGCCACATATTATTCCGATTTTAACGTGTCTACCGGGTTTCTATAAGCAGCCTTTACAGACTGATAGCCAATGGTGACCACAGCCAGAATTATGGAACCTAAGAGTGCCATAATAAATGGGGTCGCTTCCATGTTAATCCGGTATACAAAGCTTTGCAACCAGTCTTTCATAAAATAAAATGAGAGTGCTCCGGCTATGGTAAAAGAGATCAGGATCAGTCTGAAATAATCCTTGTACAGCAGCAGCAATATGGATCCAAAAGATGCACCAAGCACCTTCCGAATTCCAATTTCTTTAGTGCGCTGCTCGTTGACATACGAAGCCAAACCAAACAACCCTAAAGAGGCAATGAAAATGGCCAGAATGGTGAAAGCACTAAATATTTTACTTAGCTGCTGCTCCGATTTAAACAGGCGATCAAAGTCTTTATCAAGAAAGCTATAAACCAGAGGAACATTTGGTTCGAACTCCTTCCAAGCCGCTTCTACTTTCTCAATGGCTCCAGACAGATCATTTGATTGAACCCGAATAGCTATATAGTCTTTAAACCTAAAATCATTCAAATATTCTATAGCTAAAGGTTGAATTTGCTTGTCGAAAGATTCCAGGTTAAAGTCTTTTAGTATTCCGATCACCTGAACTCTTTTCTCATCATTTTGTCCCTTGTTTATGGTAAGAAATGTGCCAACAGGGTCTGTAAGTCCCAGCTCTTTAGCAGCCTGTTCATTCAGCCAAAGTGAGTTGCTTTCTGTGGCCACAGTTTTATCAAAAGCTCTTCCCTCGGCTAGTTTCAAGTCCATGGTTTGGAGGTAGCTATCATCTGCCTGATACCAGTTGATACCCATGCTGAAATCATTGCCATCCACTGTAAAATCTCTGCGGGCATATCTCAGTTGACCCGGCAGGCCTGTGGCAAAGGAGACTCCTTGAATCCCGGATTCCTTAGTCAGAAAAGTTTTAAATTCTTCTCTCCTATCATCGATCTCCCGATCATTTTGGATGACCAGCACATTCTCCTTGTCGAAGCCAAGGTCTTTACTTCTGGTATATTCCACTTGCTGTTTAATCACCAAAGCGGAAATTATTAGGGCAATGGACACCACAAACTGAAACCCTACAAGCAAATTCCTTAGCGGTCCTTTTGATGAAGCATGTGTCAAATTCCCTTTCAACACAGCAATAGGTCTAAAGCTTGTCAGATAGAGCGCAGGATAGATGCCAGCCATCAATCCAATGGAGGTGGTGACTCCCAAAATGACCAACCAATTTATAGGACTGTCGAGAATTGCTGTATTTAGTTGCCACTGAAAGGTGTTTTCCAGTATAATCACCATTCCCTCTGCTAAGCCAAAGGCCAGGAGCAACGCTAAAAATGAGAATAGCAGAGATTCTAACAAAAACTGATAAATCAAGCTGTTTCGACCAGAACCCAAAACCTTTTTAACACCTATTTCTTTAGCGCGTATACTCGATTTGGCCGTGGAGAGGTTTACAAAATTGACGCAGGCCAGCACAATGATAAAAATGGCCACGGCAATCAGCGAGTTTACATACATCCGATTCCCTTTAGGCCTCATTTCATGCAATAGTGAAGAGGTCAAATGAATATCTGCAATAGGTTGTAAAGTGTATTTCCACTCCAAGCCCTTCTCTCTTAGAAATTCAAGAGTAACTCCTGAATTTGATACCGCATGGGTGGCTACAATTTGTTCTAATGTGGTTTCAACTGACTTGATTCTTTCTGGGCTGTTGTCTCTTAGTTTGACGTAGGTGTGAAAATTATTCCAGCCCCAATTGGGTATATTCAGTGCTTCCGGGTCTTCCCTTGAAAGCAACATGTCAAATTGAAAGTGAGAATTCCGAGGCTGATCTTCCATTACCCCAACAATTTCCCATTGAGTACCTCCATCGCCTCCTCCACCAAGGTGTCTTCCAACTATATTTCCCTGATCATAAGCCTCTTGCCCAAAATATCGAATGGCAGTGGATTTAGGCATTACAATCGTCCTTGGCTTGGTAAATAAAGACTCATAATCCCCACGGATAAAACCATAGTCGAATACCTGGAAGAAGCTACGATCTACGGACCAGGCGTTGGTCTCTCTAAAAGGTCTTTCAAAGTTATGGTCAGCCCTCATGGTAAGGTCACTGCCAGTATTCATCCTTACCATGGCTTCTATCTCAGGAGCCTGATCCAATAACATGGGTCCTAAGGGTGGCGGAGTGGTTGCATAATGCTCTTCTCCTTCTTCCTGTTTCCAGTAGGTAGTTAGCCGGTAAACCTGATCATATTCCTGGTAGAATGTTTCATAGCTGGTTTCCTCACTTACATAAAATGAAATGATCAGACAGGAAGCCATGCCAACTCCGAGCCCCAGCACATTAAGCAGCGTATACATCCGCTGCTTAAGCATGTTTCTAATGGCGAGTTTGAGGTTGTTTCTAAACATTAATCTTCTCTTAAGGATTCAACAGGATTTGTTTTCGAAGCGTGGATGGACTGTGATCCCACTAAAACTATACTGAGCAGTAAGGTTCCGAGCCCAACAGCAAAATAGATTGTGAAGGAATAGTCAACGCGGTAGGCGAAATTAGACAACCATTGATCAAGCAGGTAATAAGAAATTGGAGCGCCTATGACTATACTCAGCCCGATGATTCTTGTGTAGGAAGAAGAAAGCAACCTCGCAATGGTCTTGCCTGAAGCTCCCAGCACCTGGCGAATTCCGATTTCTTTTCTGCGTGATTCTAGTGTAAGTGAAACCAGTCCGAATAACCCCAGGAAGCAAATCAAGATCGATATGCCTGAAACATAATTAACGGTTTTCGAAAGTTTCATCTCCTTTTGATATACTTCGTTAAGCGCATCATCAAGGAAATAATAATCAAAGGCCTGCGCCTTCTCGATGTCCGTCCAGACATTCTGAATAGCCGCCAGACTTTCCTCAAATCTGGCCTTGGATATTTTCACTATTGAGGCGTCTCCCCCACTTCTTGATTTGCTGTTATTTCGCAGAAATAAAGGCGCCACCTGCTCATACATCGATTGATAGTTATAGTCTTCAATCACGCCCAGCACTTCATAGGTTGTTGGATCAAAACCATCTCTGCCGGTCATTACAATGCGTTTTCCAAGTGCGTTTTCAATTTCCCAGCCCAGGTCTGTTACGGCCTTCTCGTTTAAAATCACCGTGTTTTCCTGATCGTCAATGGTGAAATTTCTACCTGCCAGGAATTCAATATCGATGATCTCTGCATATTCTTCTGAAACCCAAATGCCATTGGCATTTATGCCATCGCCTGTGGTCCCATTTTCCTTTATATTTCTTCCTCTGGGATCTCTGTAGCCTGGGATACTCGAAAGCGAGGCAATGCCCTGGATGCCCGGTTCATCCTGTAGTTCAAGGCGCATCAGGTAATTTGAATTGTTGCTTATCCTTGGCAGTACAACAATGGGGTCCTCCGTAAAACCAAGTCCCTGATTTTTTATAAAATTCATTTGCTGATTGATCACCATTACACCAGAAATCACCAAGATTGAAATCAGAAATTGGAACAATAAGAGCCCCTTTCTCAACTGATTTCCAGAGAAATTCCAGCTGGCCTTACCTTGAAGTATATTGTTGGCCTTGAATGACGATAGCACCAAAGCTGGATAGATTCCAGAAACGAAACCCAAAACCAAGGGCACCAAGACTACCATGATCAATAGTGCACCATTGTCAAAGAGATTAAAGGCAATCTGAAGATCAAAGTTCGCATTGATGACCGGAATCAATCGCTCCACACTTACGCCAGCCACAACCATCGAAATCATGGCCAGGGCTATGGACTCAAGGAGATATTGAAAGATCAAACCCCGTTTGTTGGCGCCTACTATTTTTCTTATCGCCACTTCTTTTGACCTTCTAATAGAGCGCGCTGTCATCAGATTGATGAAGTTTACTCCGGCCAGAAGGAGAACCACTAAGGCAAATGTGCCGAAAACGTAGATATAAGAAATATTCCCGTTAACACCGGGTTCAAAAAATGTGGCATTCCAATAAATGTTGCCCAGGGGTTGCGCCTGATAAGCCAGCCTATCCCCTTCCGCCTGATACTTCTCTCTTATGATTCCTAACTTTTCATTAAGAGCCATTGTACTAGTGCGGTTGGCGACTTTGAAATAGGTATAGACATACTGTAAGTTCCAGTTATCCGCTAAGCCTTGCCTCCAAAAGTTAATGCTTGATTCGTCACTAATAAGCATTTCATAAGCAATATGGCTCGGTGCCTGGGTAGATTTAAATATTCCTGACACCGTTAGGGTCAACGTTTGTTGTGGATCCTCATAAGTCAGGGTTTGGCCTATTGCGTCTTCTTTACCAAAAAATCTGGCAGCAAGCTTGTCTGAAATAACCACGGTATTTGGCGCATTTAATAGCTGCCCCTGATCCACCCAATCATGTGTAAAGACTTCAAAAAAGGAATTAGCGGTGTAATAGATTAGTGTATTGTCAATGGAGAGCATTTGATCGTCTGATCGAAACGAAAGCTGGGCCGCAGGTGAAAAGAAGTTGGTTGCCGCTTCAATCTCAGGCAAATCACTCTCCATGGCTTCGGCCAGGGGTTGATAAGTAACTGCGTAAACATCAGTATTCCCCTCACTGCTAGTATATGCAGCGTTCACCCTATAGATGTTCTCCCAATCAGGCTGATGTTTATCTACATTAAGCTCTCTCTGCACATAGAGTGCTATGGTGAGAAACAGAATCAAGCCAGTTGACAGCCCCGCAATATTGATCAGCGTATACCGCTTATCTTTAATTAGTTTTCTAAACGTAGTTTTGAAGTAGTTTCTGAACATGCTATTCGTCTCTAAGGGAGTTGACTGGGTTTGCCACAGCGGCCTTGCCGGAGCGATAGCCTGTAGTTATAAAAGCAATCAGCAAGGAGGCTCCTATGCTAAATAGAAAGATGGCAGGTCCTACTGTGATTCGATAAGCATATTGATCCAACCAGGTACCGATTCCGAAATAACCGAGTGGTGCTGCAATCAAAAAGGCAATAATTACCAACTTGGTGAATTCCCAGGAGAACCCCTTAACGATGTTCGCTACAGACGCACCCAGCACTTTTCTGATACCAATTTCCTTAGCCCGCTGATTGGCCATAAAAGCCACCAGACCATAGAGCCCCAAGCAGCCAATAAAAATCGCTATGCCGGCAAATACGGTCAACATCTGGGACATTTTCTTTTCAGTTTCATAATAGGCCTCTATATTCTCATCCAGAAAAACATAATCGAACTCATACTCCTCGTGAATATTGTACCAGGTATCTTCAAGAGAAGAAATCACCTGTTCAGCACTGGCGGCATTCACTTTGAGGCCCAAGGTCTCATACCTGGGCTTGTTGCTACAAAGGATCATCGGCTCAATCTGGGAGGAGAGTGTGATGGCATGAAAATCTTCTACCACACCTACAATCGGATACTTCAATCCCCACATATTAATAATCTCGCCTATTGCATCATTAGGATCTTTAATACCCATCTTTTTAACCGCTGATTGATTGACCACATAGTGGGCTATTGTGTCTCTATCCGGTAGCCATTCTCCCGCTATAAGTCGTAAACCATAAGTATCCAGATAACCCTGATCAACTGATTTGTATTGCACATTGAGCTCCAGTCTGGATGTATCAGAGTTATTATAAAATGCATTAGTGCCACTAATCGATCCGGAAAATGGTGGTTTGGAATTGAAGGAGTATGAGGCTACTCCGGGTAATTGCTTAATGTCAGCTTCCCACCTATTCTGACTCTCTACATCTCCTTCCGGCATGTTAATGGTCAAAACCCAATCTTTGTCGTAGCCCATATCCACAGATCTAAAAAAATCCATTTGTCGGACCATCACAATTGTACCGAAAATCAGTAATTGGCACAGAAAAAACTGGAACACAACCAGGACTCTTCGCAGCCCCATACCATTACCTCTTTTGTCCATCGCTCCTTTAAGGGCGTATATTGGTTTGGCACTCGAAAGCACAATAGCCGGGTAAAAGCCCGCAAGCAGAGTTACACTAACCAAAATGGAAATCAGAAATGTCAGCAACGATAAATCCTGAAGGGGTTGAAAAGCAATATTGAGTTCAACAAACTCATTGATAACCAGGGGTAAAAGCCGTTCTGTAAGCCCCATAGAGAGTAAAATAGAAATAAGGGTAATGAAAAATGTTTCTCCAAGAAACCTGGTTATCAGTTGCTTGCGACTGCTTCCCAAAACCTTACGCATGCCTACTTCTTTGGCCCTTTTCACTGCCATTGCTGTCGACATGTTGATGAAGTTGAAACAAGCTGTGACAATCAGAAAAGCGCCTATCAAGGCATACGCCCAGAGCATTTGTTTAGAAGAACTCGTTCCGAAAGTACCAAAACGCTCATCGAAGTGATAGTCGCCAAGAGGTGATAACACAAAGCTCCTCCATTCCGGATCTTCATTGTCCCAATGGCGCTTTACAAAATCGGGAAATTGCGCTTCTACCTGTGCGGCATCAGCTCCTTTTTCTAACTGAACAAAGAGCACGTTATTACTACTGATACTACCCCATCGACCCACATCTTCATTGGCTAATTTGGTGGCCATGGTCATAAAAAAGCCAAAAGGAAAGTCTGAATTATCCGGTGCATCTTCTACCACCGCCACTACTTTAAAATCGAGTTTCTTATTTAGCCTAACCACCTTACCAATGGCCGATTCTCCGGGAAAATACTTAGCTGCCAATGTTTGATTGAGTGCCCCTATGTTGGGCTCACTAAAATTGTCTTTCAGACTTCCTTCAATGACCTCCCAGTCGAATACGTCAAAGAAGTTTTGCTCTACATAAACGAGTTCGGGGTTCTCCTCATAATATTTAATTTCTCCTGAAGGTTTTTCAATAGACACCAAACCATACATCTCATGGGAGACAAGTGTTGACTCTTTGACACCCACAATTTCTTCTTCCACTGCAGCATCCATGACCATTGGAACACCACCTTGTGTATATTCCTGTCCATCTACTATATCGATATGACCAATTCGATAAATAGAGTCAAGGTTTGAGTGATACTTGTTAAAACTGAGTTCCTCTTTGACTATAAGGAACATGATGAGACTACAAGTGATACCGAGTGTTAGACCACTGATATTGATTAGCGTGAAAGCTTTGTTTCGCTTGAAGTTTCTGAAGAGTACGATCAGATAGTTTTTGAGCATGTGTTGTTTTTTTATTTTGTTCGTAACACCCCCCTTAATGTGCGAGTGCTTCGCACTCTGTTTCCAATTAGAGTGCCAAAGTTGTAACTTATTGTTTACCTGACACTTATAAAAAACAAACGATTTCTAGGCTCTAGAAATCGTTTGTTTTTACAACACCGAAGTGTTTGTTTTTAATACAGTTTTAATGCGAAATTACTCGCTTCTCAGTGAATCAACCGGGTTTGAACGTGCGGCTTTAAAAGACCGATAACCTGTGGTAATTAATGTAATAATCAGAGAAGCCACAATACCCAGTATAAATATGCCCGGGCCAATTGTGATTCTATATTCGAAATCACTGAGCCACCCCTCCATTCCGTAATAAGCCAGTGGTGCGGCTACCAAAAATGCGAGAATAACAAGCCGGACAAATTCCATGGAGAATGAGCCCATGATACTACGAATAGTAGCACCCAGCACTTTTCTAATTCCGATTTCCTTGGTCTTTTGATTGGCCATATAGGAGACTAGGCCATAGAGACCTAAGCAGCAAATGAAAATTGCTATTCCGGCAAAAGTGCTTAGCATACGGGAGAATTTTTTCTCCTTCGCATAAAAACGCCCGATGTACTCATCAAAAAATGTATACCTAATATCATGCTCGGAGTATACCTTATCCCAACTATCCTCCAAACCTTGCAAAACTTCGTCAGCAGATCCCGCCTGAAATTTGACCGCTAGTGTTCTGTAACTCCCTGGCTGATTGAAAATGGCTACTGGCCGAATTTTCTCCTTTAATGTAGTAGTATGAAAATCTTTTACTACTCCAGAAATTGGGGCCTTTTGTCCTCCAATACTGATTATATGCCCCAGAGCCTCTTCAGGTTCAAGTCCCATTTTTTTGAGGAAAGCTTCATTGATCACATAGCCGCTCCTCGTTTCTGAATCCATTAGCCCCTCACCCGCAATAATTTGGAGACCATAAGTTTCAAAATACTTACTATCTGCTGGTTTCAAAAAAGAAGTGATGTTATGCGGTCCGTCTTCAAGTTCGAACAGCGCATTGGTACTTGAGCTGGAACCGGAAAAAGGCGGGTTTTGTGCAAAAGAATGACTGGTGATCAGGCTATTGGCCGCTATTTCTCCTCGCCAAAAATTCAAATCTTCATTTCCACTTGGAGGCAGGCTGAGATAAACAATCCACTCTCTATCATAACCGAGGTCTGCGGTTCTTACGTATTGCATTTGCCAAAGCGCAATGAGGGTTCCGAAAATAAATACTTGTGACAATGCGAATTGAAAGGTAACCAGGACTCTGCGCAAACTCATTTTGCTTCCATCGCGGTTGCCCACCACTCCCCGCAGGACCTGAGCAGGTCTAAAGGCTGAAATAATCCAGGCGGGATATAGTCCAGCCAAAGCAGTGACAAAAACGATTAACCCTCCCAGATAAAGCAACAATTGGCCGTCACTAAGGAGGGCCAATGTCAAGTCCAAATCTGTTAGGTCATTCACAACCGTAGGCAAAAGGCGTTCCGTAATTGCCAGTGAAATCACTATGGAAAGCAGGGTTATCAGGCCTGTTTCCAGAAGAAAACTGGATACCAGTTGTTTCCTGGTACTTCCTAAAACCTTTCTAATACCCACCTCTTTGGCGCGTTTGATCGCCATAGCGGTTGACATGTTGATAAAATTGAAACAGGCGGTAATGACCATAAAAACGCATACTGCCGAAAGCACGTATAGCAGGCTCTTGCTGATGCTGCGAAAATTCATATTACCATATTGCTCATCAAAATGAACTTCTGATAGAGACTGAATCTTGATCTCGTTGGTGCTTTTTTCGCCAAAATGTTTGGTTACAAAATCCGGAAATTGAGCATTGATGGATTCCGGAGTAACACCGGAATTTAGCATAACATAGCAGCGATCATCGCTTGCTGTGCTTCCCCATTGAGTTCTGTCTTGATTGTTCTCAATAGTCGCCATAGAGATAAATATTTCAAATGGGAAATCTGTGGTTTTAGGCCGTTGTTTTACCAAGCCAGTGACCTTAAGGTCAACCTGATTGTTGAACTTTATCACCTTACCCAATGGCGATTCTCCAGGAAAGAACTTTTCAGCATTTTCCGTATCTAAAACCACCGTATTTGGTTCGGCCAGGGCACTAGCCATATCACCTTCAAGCCATTCCCAATCAAACATTTGAAAGAAACTCGGTTGTGCATGAACCACCCCTGGGTTTTCATCAAAAAATCGCTCATCACCTGATGAGTTAATAATGGTAAACCTCCCAAATCTGGAATGCTTGAAAAAAGTAATATCATCAAGGCCAACAATATCTTCTTTCACTGCCTTGGGCAAGGGCCATGGCACTCCTATTCTATAACTGGTGTTACCGTCAAAAGTACTTGTTGTAGTAATTCTATAGAGTCTATCCCCATTTTCATGGTAGTTGTCGTAACTCAATTCATGTTTCACAATGAGAAACATGATCAGGCTACACGTGATACCCAATGTTAAGCCTCCAACATTAATTAAAGTAAAGGCCTTCTTTCGCTTAAAGCTTCTTAATAATGGTTTAAAATAATTCTTGACCATAACCAAAAATTTATGATTTCTTTATTCGTCTCTTAAGATTGATACGGGGTTTGAAAGGGCAGCCCGAATCGATTGGTAGCCCACAGTCAAGACCACGATAAATACAGCAGCCCCAATACCCAATGCAAACACAACTACTCCTATCTGAATCCTATTGGCAAAATCCGATAACCAGCCGTCCATCAGATAATAGGCAGTTGGAATTGCGACAAGAGAGGCAATAGCGATTAAGATAAAGTAGCCTTTCAAAAATTTGAATACCAGGCCACCAACAGACGCACCCAATACTTTTCTAATGCCTATTTCCTTGTACTTCTGCACAATTGTAAAAACACTCAGGCCAAATAATCCCAAGGCCGCAATCAGGATGGCTATCCAAGAGAAATATTGAATAATCCTTCCAAATTTCTGCTCTTTCTCGTAATTGGCCTCTATCTGATCTTCCATCATGCTGTATTGGAACGGTGCTTCCGGCTGTACTTCATCCCAGGCATCTGTAATTCTGGCCATAGTTTCTGCTCTGTCAGAATTATCCAGCTTGATATTTACACGGCTCAAAAAACGCTCACTGGGAAAAATAACCCTCATCAATGGCTCACTTTTAAGGTTAAATTGTGGGTCCTTAAAAACGCCAATAATGGTACGGTTGACCATCTCAAATTGATCATTATAAACCTTGATTTGCTGCCCTAAGGGGTTTTCAAAACCGAGAGCCCCGGCCGCTGACTCTCCAATCAGAATACTCGATTGTTTGTCTTCTTGACTGTCTGCCACAAAATCCCTTCCTTGAATAATTTCTATCCCCATGGTGTTCACCACATTCATTGCTGCCGGTGTATAGTACAAGGTGATTTTTTGGTCTTCATTATTGACCTTCCATTCAACCGGCATTTTTGTGCCAAAAACACCTGGTAACGGAGAGGCAGTGACTGCCTCAACTCCCGGTATCTTCGCTACAATTTCTTTGACCACCTCATATTTTTTTCCCTGAGGAACGAAAGCCGAAACAATACCATCCGGATCCATACCTACTTCAGCATCCATAAAGAAATCGATCTGTCTGCTGATAATTTGGGTTCCAAAAAGCAGCATTAAGGTGGTGATCAATTGAAATACCACGAGGTATTTTCTGAATGCAGCCTTTCCACCATGCACTTCTCCTTTCAATATTTTTAGTGTCTTAAATCGGCTAACAAAAAATGCCGGATAAAGGCCAGCCATAAGGGTAACTCCCGGAACAATCAGAATTAAAAAACTCAGTATGAATGGATCTGAGAAGTACTCGAGGCTTAGAGACTTGCCTGTCAATTCATTCATAGTTGGCAAAAAGTATTCTGCCAGTCCTGCACCGATTATGACGGCCAACAAAACAAAAAAGCCTGTTTCAATCAGAAATTGCAGCCTAACATGACCTTTACTCGCACCAACCACTTTTCGAACGCCCACTTCCTTAAGACGAGTAAGTGACTTGGCGGTAGAAGAATTCACGTAGTTGATACAAGCCAACAACAGGAGTAAAACCCCGACTACAGAGAAAATATAAATGAATTTTTTGTTTCCACTTACTCCTGAT
>JAJCYM010000098.1 GCA_029262895.1 Roseivirga sp. | reverse complement strand
CAAAGGCATACCTGCTATCATCAGAAACGGCTACACCATGCGTTACTTTTTGGCTGTTGTCCAGGCGAGCTAATTCTTTACCAGTCTCCAAATCCCAGATGCCTGTTTTAGCAGCTGTTTTGTAAGAGACGATCATTTTCTTGCCATCAGGAGTGATGTCAATGTTATAAGGTCCTTTGTCGGTCTCGAACTTACGAGTCACCTTCCAGGTGTCTGTGTTGATCTCGTAAACCAGAGCACTGCCATTGCCAGCTACATAAACTACGTTCTTACTTGGATGTGGACTGACCCAGGTCGGCTTGAAAGCAGAGTGTTTCATTGCAGCACCTTCACCCATTTTGGAGTGATCCATTTTGCTATGGTCCATTTTGGAGTGGTCCATCTCTTTATCGCCACCCATTGCCTTGTCGTCTCCCATTGGCATTTTGCCAGCGGCATCGAGATCAAATTTCTTGGTCACTCTAAGCCTAAGGGCATCAATCTCAAATAACTCACCAGACATCATAGCCACGGAGTAGTGCTTCAGGCCATCCGCAGAAAGCCTTGAGCCGTGTGGCATAGTTCCGGTAGTGATCTGCTCTAATTCGGTCATTGACTCCACATCAACTACAGAAACTGAGCTGGGTACCATTTCACCATGAAGGTTGAAGTTGACACAGTAAAGCAAGCCAGTAGATTCAGAGATTTGCATGGAGGCAGGGAAGAGGCCAAGTTTGGTTTCTCCAACTACCTTGTCTGAACCTGTTTCAAACTTGTATAGCGTGCCATAAGGATTGCCATGCGCCAGGCTCAGGTACCAGTGCTTTTTATCCGGGCTGACGGTAATGCCATGAGGCCCTTCGTTTTCAGCAGGCCAAATACCTACTGGAATGCGCTTGATGGTTTCCGCCTTCTTTCCGTCAAACTTCACCAACGCCACTTCGTCTTCAGACTCAGCCGCAACGTAGATGTAGTAATCCTGACTATAAGCAGCCAATACGACAAGGCTAAAAACCAATGAACAAATTACTTTTCTTGTATTTCTCATGTCACTATTACCAATTCTAAACCTCATAATTCACCTCGTTTAGCCAACATCACTTACTTCCTATCTTAACATTTTTTGGCTTTATGGGTTCCACTTTAGATACCCATAAGCCGCTATTCATATCAGAGTAAAACAAATGCCCTTTATGCAATTGAGCTCCCCAGGTTTGAGGAGCATTAGGAACAAAACCCTTAGGGTCACCCGGCAGGTAAAATGTAATTTCTCTTCCCTGAGCGAGTAAGTCGCCCATTAACTCTCCGCTAATGTCAATTACGCGCACACCACCATTATAGAAGGTAGCATAGAGTGTTTCTGACTCGCTATCTACCCAGAAATTGTGCGATCCCGCAAATGGCAACTCAAAACGTGCTACTTCCTCAGGATTCTTCAAATCCGAAAAATCTATCATATGCAAATAGCCACCGGCCAAATAGTTGCCATTCATGGCATACGGAAACTTTTCATCTCCTCCAATTACGTAAAATTTACCTGTTGACTTACTGTGGAATGGAAATGCTGCATGATTGTCTCCACTTGGATACGCATAACTGGCAAATTGAACTGGATTTTCCGGAGAGCCTCCTGCAATGCCATTGCCCACATCAACGAGCTGTATTCCATCTCCCCAATTGGACGAATAGGCTATGCCATCTTCGACCCAAACATCATGAACAGAATGCCCAGGGGTATCGAGTTCAAATTTACTTACTGCAAATGGGTTTTTAGGATCTTTAATATTGATGACATAATATTTTTGACCTGCGCTAAGCGCATAGACATAACCTTTGTCGATGAAAACATTGTGTACGCCACCAGTCATGTTTTTGTCGTAGGTGGACAGAATTTTGACATCTCTCGGATTTGAGGTATCAAGAATTACCAAACCGTTTTTTCTATTGGAAGCGCCTTCCCGGCTGATCACGGTAACATTGCCATCTTCAGATACCTTAACATCGTTCACCGTTCTGGCATCCACCTGAATACTGTCAATTTTAGTAACACTGCCGGGATCGGTTACATCCCAGAAATAGGCTGTGCCATCGGCTCCCCAAGTGCCTGTAACTGCATAATCACGCCCGTCCTGGCCTTCCCATATCCAAAGATCTGAGGTAAATTTGTCACTCACACTTCCTTGTCCCACGAGTTCTATCTTTCTTGCCACATCTCTTGGGTTGATGCGAAGCGTTTTATACGCTGAGGCAGTTCCGGAAGAAGCGGTAACAGTATAAATTCCGGCTTTATCCGCCACGAAACGACCATCTTGCTTGATGAGGCCTGCCGCACTCGTTGAGACATCATCCGCGACTCCATCGAACGAATAACGAATGGATGCATCGCTCACCTCGCGGCCCTTCGCATCAAGTGCCTTTGCTTTGAAATGAAAAACGTCCCCAGTTCGGGCTTCATCACCCTCGACATCTAAGTCAATACTCACAATCGGGTTTTTAACTATGTTAATTGTGATCGCGTTTTCAATACCCTCTATACTAGAAGTAATGGTTACGCTTCCGGCTTTCAGACTTCGGATATTGCCAAAACCATCAACGGTAGCGACTTTTTCATTGCTTGATACCATCTGAACTTTTGCCCCCTCACGTACCAACCCTGCCTTGTCAATTACCTGGTACTTTAACTGGATTGGAGAGCCGGCATAGATCTTATCCGGCACTTCATCAATTTTAATCTCCGCAATGGGAGGGAAGTTGACCACCATATCAAAGTTGCTGCGCGCACCAGCTGCAAAAGCAACTATATTCACCGTTCCCGGTTTATACGCATGCGCTATCCCCAAAGAATCAACAAAAAGGGACTTTCTATCACGGGATCTAAAAATGACCGGTCCCGTTAACTTCTGTCCATTTTCACTGACATAGGCGGACAATTGTCTTTGCTCTCCAACCTCTAATGTGAGGTTGGAGGTTTCGATGACGATTTCCTTTTGCGCCAATAAGCTCATTGGTGCAATAATAAGAATGGCGACTATGGACAGAGATAACTTGGTCATAGAGTTTTAATTTAGAATAAACTATTTGCTCTGAATCTTCACATTCTGTGGTTTTGGTGGCTCTACTTTAGCCGACCAGAGTCCACTATTCCAATCTGAATAGAAAACATGTCCCTTATGCACTTGAGCTCCCCAGGTAAAAGGAGAGTTTGGAATATAGCCATTCGGATCACTTGGCCTGATAAAGGCAATTTCTCTTCCCTGAGCCAACAAATCTCCCATAAGCTCTCCGCTGATGTCGACCACACGCACACCACCATTATAGAAGGCCACATATAGCGTTTCGTCCTCAATCCAGAAATTGTGAGAGCCGGCAAAAGGTATTTCGAAACGAGCTACTTCTTTTGGCTCATCCAAATTAGAGAAGTCAATGAAGTGGATAAATCCACCTGCCATATTCGGTCCGTTCATATCTAGACCATACGGGAAAATCTCATCTCCTCCGAGCACATAAAATTTACCGGTTGATTTTTGTCTGAAAGGGAATGCCGCATGATTGGCTCCGCTAGGATAGGCATAGCTGGCAAATTGCTTTGGATTTTCAGGAGAACCTCCGGCAATACCGTTTCCTACATCTACTAATTGAATGCCGTCTCCCCAGTTGGAAGAATAGGCAATACCATCTTCAACCCAAACATCATGAATGGAATGTCCTGGAGTATCTAACTCAAACTTGCTTACGGCAAATGGTTTCTTTGGGTCTTTGATATTGATTACATAGTACTTTTGACCTCCACTTAAGGCGTAGATATAGCCTTTGTCAATAAATACGTTATGTACGCCACCAGTCATATTTTCGTCAAAGGTTGAGAGTATTTTGATGTCTCTTGGATTAGACGAGTCCAGGATAACAAGACCGTTTTTTCTATTGGAAGCGCCTTCACGGCTAATGACTGTAATGTTACCATCCTCTGAAACCTTAACATCATTGACAGTTCGAGCGTCTACTTTGATGCTGTCTATTTTAAAGATGCTAGCTGGATCGGTTACATCCCAGAAATAGGCCGTGCCATCAGCACCCCAGGTACCGGTAACTGCGTAGTCGCGGCCATCCTGACCTTCCCATACCCAGAAATCAGAAGTATGTTTATCGTTTACACTTCCTTGCCCTACCAACTCAATTTTTCTTGAGACTCCACGCGCATTGATACGCAATGTTTTTTGACTTGATGCGACTCCACAGGAGGCAGTCACAGTATAGATTCCGGCTTTGTCAGCGACAAAGCTACCATCTTGCCTGATCAGGCCAGAAGCACTTGATGAAACATCATCAGAAACACCATTGAAAGAATAGTAAATAGGTGCATCGGTCACCTCGTTGCCCTTTGCATCCAAAGCTTTAGCTGTGAAATGGAAAACATCACCTGTTCGGGCTTCATCGCCTTCAGCTTCCAACACCACCTTGACGATCGTATTTTTTACCACATTAAGATTTACCGTATTCTTGATGTCCTCAATGCTGGCGGTAAGCGTGACTCTGCCTGTGCCAGTAGTGCGAATGTTGCCAAAGGCATCAACCGTGGCGATGTTCTCATTGGATGACTTAATGTCAACGCGGGCGCCTTCTCTGGTTAGACCAGCTTTATCAATCACTTTATAGGTGAGTTGAATAGGTGTTCCTGAATAAATTCTTTGCGGTATGGCATCAATTTTTATTTCTGCCAGCGGAGGAAAATTGACTGTCATATCGAAACTATGACGAACCCCGGCCCCAAAAGCAATAACACTAACGGTTCCTGGTAGATAAGCGTGGGCGATGCCTAAAGAATCAATAAACAGGCTTTTTCGACCTCGAGATCTAAAAACCACATCGCCTTCTACTTTTTTGCCATCTTCCATTATAGAGGCGATGAGTTGTTTAGTTTCACCTACCTCAATGGTCAGATCAGTGTTTTCAATTACAATTTCTTTTTGAGCCAATACGGTCAAAGGTGCCATAAGCATGAATGCCCATAGCAAGCGAGATAAATTTTTCATTACAATTTTCAGTTCAGTTACAGAATGACAAACTAATCAAATGGGCTTTAGAAAGCAACGAGTTTTCAGGAAGTGGTATTTGCAGAACTCAGCTATTGGTCATTTCCAACAAGGGAAGAAATCGACCTTCAGGTTTACTAGGCACTTCATCGATCTTCGCAAATCCGAATTTCTCATAAAATGGAACGGAATTAGGGTCTGCAATCACCTTGAATTTCTGTTGTTTGTATTTGGGAAGTGCCAGGATATGGTTGATGAGCCGGGACCCAAGGCCTTTGCCTATATATTCAGGTCTGATCCAGCAATGCTCAATTTCGAATTCCTGATCGGAGGCAGAAATGACAGCAAATCCAATGATCTCCTCGTCCAAGGTCAATTTAAAGGCCTCATCTCTTTTGATGATATCAGGAGTGATGGTTAAGTCAGGTCGCCACATTTCCATCCAATCGTCCGGATAACCCCAGTGTTTTTTTGATGAAAAGGCAATTTGAGAAAGGGCCAGAGTGTCTCTGTGGCCGGCTGCTTCAATGGTATAATTCATAAACTAGAAGCGTAATTTTTTGAGGTATTTTGAACTTGTACCGAGGCTTTCTATATCTGATTTGGCCCAGTTACCGTCTTGTTCTACAAAGAAACCTGTCATGCCAGAGAGTCCGGCATTGGCAAAAATGTTCTTCCAGTCAATCCTGCCCTTACCCACTTCGGCCATTCCTTCTTTTGCTCCTTTTTCCATGTCTTTGACGTGCCAAAGATTAACTCTTCCAGCAAGTTTTTTGAACTCTTCAATTGGGTCTCGTTTGGCCTTTACCAGCCAATAGAGATCTAATTCAATTTTAACGAGGTTCTGGTCGGTTTCTCCGGTCAATATGTCCATCGGCATTTGACCCTCGAGGGTTTCATATTCAAAGGCATGATTATGATAGCCCATTTGCATACCGCTTTTGCTTGTGGTTTCCCCGCACTTGTTCAGAAGGTCGGCTACCTTTTTATAATCATCCAGGGTTTTACGTTCATTGGCGACTAAGTAGGCACAAACCGCATGCTTGGCACCGAGTTCACTTGCGGCATCAACTCCTTTTTGCCATTCGTAAGACATGGAGCCTGACTGCTTTGCACCTTGGCCGGTACCACAGTGCGTGCTTCTGATTTCAATTCCGACATCATCAAATGCCTTACGCACATACTTGACCGGATGGCCCATTACCTTGCCATCCGCAAGCCCATATAGTTCGGCATAGTCATACCCAAATTTTGCAAGCTTCTCAAGGGTAGGCTCCAGGTTGTCTTTGACCTGATTTCTAACGGTATAAACCTGAAAGCCCAGCTGATCCAATTTAGCATCCGGGCTTGAGAGAAGCTCCTTGCCCAATAGGCCGCTAGAGGCGGCTAACCCTACGGTGGCTAATGAAGTCTGGGCAATAAAATGACGTCTTTTCATTGATGATGGAATTGAAAAATCCAATCTAATGAATAAGAATGAAAGATCAACTTGCCATAGTGTGGATGGCAAAAATCGTACATTAAACGACTAGTTTTAACAAGCCCAAATGGAAATTTGCGAATTCTTTAATCAGGGCTTCTTTATCCAGAAATGAAGTGGTTCGCGTGACGATTTGTTCGCGTGTTCCAAGTGCAAAAAAATTCCTGAACCTATGGATAGATTGGATGTGCTCACTTGTTATCAGCTTTTTTAGCAGATACACTGATTTACATCTTATCCAATACTCTTGTTCGTTGGTTTTCACAATTCCCGCTCCAGGAATGAAGCCTTTTAAGAACCTACTGAATAAAGGAGGCAATACAATTTTGAATTCGTTTTTCAGTGAAGTATTGAACTTGGTGGTAATCTCAGTGCTCATTTGAGAGGGATCAGAGCTCCAAGAACTTTGACCTGAACCAGCAAGGTCTTTGATCATGATTTCTGTTTCTCCATATTCATTGGCAAAACAAAACTTCATAACGAGGGAAACATTATTGTCGACAGGTAGTTCCAATGTGGAGCCGAAGCTTTTGGCCATTTCGGTCCACAATGCTATAAGTTCTTTGCGTGATAGCAAGTCATCCGAAGATGCCATTTTACATCTTTTCGTACATCTCCCTCAATTTCTTACGGGTGATGGTATCCTTCCAGTTTTTACCCAAAGCATTTTCCCACAGGGGTTCAAGAAATAGAGCCACATCAATCATCTTTTCGAACTCTTGATCCGAAAGTCCTGCACAGATGTTTTTTGGAATATGGATTTCATGTTTATCCACCATGGCCTTGAACTTTTTTACACCTTCCGGATAAAACTCTTCAATCTGATCGAATACGATGCAGTTGCCGATGCCGTGCTTGGTGCCCAACAAAAAGGATAGACCATAAGAAACCGCATGTGCCACACCTACCTGCGAATAGGCAATGGACATTCCACCATGGTAGGAGGCCATCATAAGCTTATCATCAGAATCATGGTCCCAGCCATCTTTTTCGAGGAACACTTCCTCACAAAGCTCAAGGGCTTTGTCTCCATAAGATTTGCTAAAGGCGTTCAGATAGGTGCCAGTGAGAGACTCGATACAGTGGATATAACAGTCCATTCCGGTATAGAACCTTTGGTTGACCGGAGCATTTTTGATCAATTCAGGATCCAGAACAATTTGATGGAAGGGGGTATAGTCGGAGTTCATTCCCAGTTTTCTTTCCGGGCCACTGAGCACCGTGGTTCTTGATACTTCTGCTCCGGTGCCGGCCAATGTAGGAATACCTACATGATAGATACCAGGATTTTTCACCAGGTCCCAGCCTTGGTAGTCGGCTGAAGAACCCGGATTGGTAAGCATTAGATCAACGGCCTTCGCCATATCCAACATTGACCCACCGCCAATACCAATAATACCCGAGATGCTTTCATAAGTATTGTTTAGGTCTTTGCTAATTTGGTC
>JAJCYM010000097.1 GCA_029262895.1 Roseivirga sp. | reverse complement strand
AGGGTTTGATTCAAACTTATCTACCGATAGTTCTGCCCTGGTGGTGAACGAGGCTTTTGTTAGAGCAATGGGTCTGGAGAATCCAATTGGCGAAAAGGTGAAACTGTGGGGACAAGAGTCAACACCAATGCCAATTATCGGAGTTGTAAAAGACTTTAATTTTCAGTCCTTACACAATGAAGTAAATCCAGTTCTTTTCAATATAAACAAGTCTTCCAATTGGTTTTGGACAATTAAATTGGCGCCTGAAGCAGTTGAAAAGGGTGTTGCCCATGCCAAGGCCGCCTGGGAGTCTATCGAACCCAATTATCCATTTGGCCATATGTTTTTGGACAGCAACCTTCAGACCTTCTACAGGCAAGAGGTGCAGCTTGAAAAGGCGATTCAAAGTTTTGCAATCATTTGTATAATCATTTCATGCCTGGGGATTTACGGGATGACTTCCTATACCATAGAACAGAGAATGAAGGAGATTGGCATCAGGAAAGTACTAGGTGCAGGAGTGGAGCAATTGGTCTGGTTAATAAATCAAAAATTCATGTTGCTCTTTTTGATCACAATGGTCTTGACTATTCCTGTTGTTTATTATGCCATAAGCAAATGGCTAGATGGTTTTGCCTACCATATTAACATCGGCTATTCTAGTTTCATGTTCTCGGGAATAACGGTTATTGGAATTATTGTGATTACGGTAAGCATCCAGGCCATAAGGGCAGCTCTGATGAATCCGGTTAAAATTTTAAGGTCAGAATGAGAATAAATGTCAAACTCAAAACAGAGAAATCATGATTAAGAATTATCTGAAAATAGCATTTAGAAATATTTGGAAGCATAAGCTGATCTCAATGACCAACCTGCTGGGACTCACCCTGGGTATATCTTGTTGTCTTCTATTGTTGCTTTTTGTCCAGTATGAGCGGTCGTTCGACAACTTTATGACTGATGGCGATAGGATTTACAGACTCGCAGGTCAACAATCCGGTGCTATTTCGAGAAAACTCGGCCTTTCAGGAGAATATGATTTCAATAACCTCGACACTAATTATGCTGGGGTTGAAGATGCGGTCAAAATCAGAAATAATTCATATACGTTTTTACCTGAAGGAGATGCGGAATCAAAAGTAAACGTGGATGCCTTTTTTGCAAGCTCAAGCTTCTTTGACTTTTTTGATTTCCCCTTGGTCGCGGGTGATCCAAAGCAAGTTTTGGAAGATCCATCGTCCGTTGTCTTAACAGAAGAAACCGCTAAGGCACTTTTCGGGGATGACAATCCATTGGGTAAAACTGTCACCATCGATGCTTCTTCATTCAAAAAAGACTTGATTGTCACAGGCATTGCCAAGTCAATGGCCAATTCCCACATTCAATTCGAAGCCATAATTCCCTGGGATATGACTACTACAGATGGTCGACAAATTGCTCATATGTGGTTTCAAAGATCACTTTACACCTATATCAAATTAAGCTCTGGAACTAATGCCGAAGCAGTGCAGACGCAGATGAATGATGAATTGGTTGCCAATAATCCTGATGACGATGGATCATATCGGTACTTTCTTCAACCCTTAGAAGAGATATATCTTCAATCAGATGATGTTCAATTTGTAGGCGCCTTTGAATCTGGCAATATGAAAACAGTCAAAACCCTGTTTTTTATTGCCATCATAGTATTGACCGTTGCCTGCATTAACTATATAAACCTGCAAACAGCGAGAGGTGCAAGCAGGTCGCTGGAAGTGGGTATCAGAAAGGTAATGGGGGCCAACAACTCACAGCTCAGAGGGCAGTTTCTTGGGGAATCAGTCCTTCTGCTGCTAATAGCCTCTATTCTATCAGTTTTGGTCATAGACTTAAGCTTGCCCTACTTTAACCAGCTAACGGGTAAGGCTTTTACGATGGAGTTTCTACTATCACAGGGCTTGTTGCCTTCACTATTTCTGATAGCCTTAATCACCGCGCTTTTTTCGGGGGTTTATCCCGCTTTCGTTTTGTCTTCATTTCAGCCCTCAAAAGCACTGAAATCAGCAAAGGCTTCAGGCCTTAAAGGAGGGAAGCTCAGAAAGTCACTTTTGTTAATCCAATTTGGAATCTCGGTGTTCCTAATGGTCATCACCTATATCACTTTTCAGCAAACTCAATTTATCGGTGACAAGGACCTTGGCTTTAATAAAGAACAGGTGATTACGTTCGGGGTTACCACTAAGAATATGCAGACAAGTCATGAGTCATTCAGAAAGGAACTGGATAATTATACCGGGGTTGTGTCTACATCGCTAAGTACAGATGTTTTAGGGAATGGCTTTACCAACAATTCAGGAATGATGTCAGCGCCAGACAATCCTGATTTAAAAAGTGTCGTCACCATTTTCGGGGTAGATCATGAATTCACAAAAACCTATGATATGGAGATTGTGGAGGGTAGGGTTTTTGACATCAGATTCTCGTCTGATAGTTCTGGCGTACTGGTGAATCAAGAGTTGGTGAAACAACTGGCGCTAGAAAATCCTATTGGCAAGAAGTTGAATTTCTTTAGATCAGAGTATACAATTGTAGGAGTTGTTAAGGATTTTAATTTTCAAGCATTGCATCAGAAGATCAACCCGGTTGCGCTACGCATTGCACCCAGAAACCTATGGAATCTCTCCGTACAGCTAAAGGGAGAATCCATACCTGAAACGCTGGATTTTATTGAGTCGACCTGGTCAAAATTTGAACCGAATACGGCATTCAACTATTCATTTATCGATCAACGTTTTGGTCAGTTTTATGAGTCGGAAATGCGCTTGCTGAAGGCTACCACATTCTTCGCTATAGTAAGTATTTTTCTTACTGCCCTTGGGCTTTTCGGAATGACCACCTTCGTGATAGAGCGCAAACTGAAAGAGATAGGTATAAGAAAGGTCTTGGGAGCTTCTCTGAGCAATATCAACTTTCTGATATTCAGAGAATTTGGTATCATCCTGCTACTTGCATTTGTTATGGCAGCACCGCTGGCTTTTTATGCCGGCAGCGAGTGGTTGAGTGAGTTTGCCTATAGAATTAACCTTACTGCAATTCCATTTATTACGGCATTGGCATTGTCGATGATTACAATTGGTTTGACCGTGGGCTTCCAGTCCTTTAAGGCGGCCAGAACTAATCCAGCACAAATTTTAAAAGACGAATAGATTCAAAACAACACTATGATAAAGAATTATATAAAGATTGCAATCAGAACCCTTTGGAGAAGCAAGGGCTATGCAATGATCAATATTATCGGTCTGGCCATTGGTATTACAGGGGCTACGCTCTTGATGACATACGTCAAGGACGAAACCTCATTTGATAAGTTTCATTCAAAGTCAGATAGGATTGCACGAGGGATTCTGATACAGCATAATCCAGATGGAGACAGAATTTTCGCTGCTAACCAGCCCATATTAGCAAGGACTTTGGTGGATGCTATGCCTGAGGTAGAACAAGCGACAGCGCTTCAGCAAACCGGAGGGCATATCAATTTCATTATCGATGGGGTGCGCTATTCTGAGCGAGGATATTTTATAGGAGATTCTACATTCTTTGATGTTTTCGACTTTGAACTAGCGATGGGTGATCGGGAAGAGGCTTTGAAAGAGCCCAACTCAATCATTTTGACGGAAAAGCAAGCCATTAAATTTTTCGGAAAAACTGATGTGATTGGAAAGGTAATTAACATGTCGTTTATGGGTGATCATAAAGTGACTGGCATTCTAAAGGACCTACCCACCAACTCACATTTACAATTTGATATTATAGTATCAAGGTTGAGTAATCCGCAATGGGAGCAAGGACAAACCAGATGGGACGCATTTGGTGCATCGGTATATTATGTACTTACGCCAGGAACAAAACTAGATGAACTGGCAGTGAAAATAAATAAGCTCTTTGATGAAAGAGTTGGCACTCAACTGGCGGAACTTCTGGATTGTGATTTACAAGCCTTGCGTGACATCCACTTTGACTCAGAAGATATTGAGGCAGGATATGAGGCGGGACAAGGAGACCGCAGTTACATCATTATATTCTCGTCCATTGCTATTTTCCTTTTACTTATTGCTGGGGTAAATTATATGAATTTGGCGACCTCTAAGGCTGTATTTAGAGCCAAAGAAATTGGTATTAGAAAGGTAGTTGGCGCGATGAAGAAACAGCTAGTTGGTCAATTTTTGACAGA
>JAJCYM010000096.1 GCA_029262895.1 Roseivirga sp. | reverse complement strand
ATAAATGCCACCGTTTTTTGTAATCCAGTCGCTTCCAAACGGGGTGGCAATCGAACTCCTCTTTGACGTGGTCTTGGGATTGGTGCCAAATCCACCAATTCCCCATTCACAGTTATTCTGGTGACTACCATACCATCGGTGGTTTCGGCTGGCACAGAAGAACCTCGTGGCACATCTGCCCTAAATATATTGTGATCAAGCTTTAAAACGATCTGCCTCATCTCAACCGGACTGTTGTTATGGAGCGTAATGGTTTCACTACCTGCCACCACCTGAGTCCTCGGGTTCAAACTAACGTTGATGTCATAGTCCGTCTGAATTTGCCAATAGTTAGTACCAGGGCTTCCCGTGAAATCACGCGTACCCTCGGCAAAGGCCTTTCTTATAGAGTTGGTCATAGGAACATCCATGCGGATTGATCTTTTAGACGTTTCTAGAGACTTTCTCAGGGGTAAAGTATTTTGTGCCGATGTGAGGGTGGCAGAAAAAATAAGAAGGTAGGTTATTAAAATTCGTGAGATCATGACTGTTGGTTTAATTGACTGTTTGACGTTTGATTCGAAGCTAGGAAAATATGAGGAAATAACTAAGTAAGGATAGGCCGGAAGATGGAAGTCAGAAGAAAGAATACTTCCAGCTTCTGACTTCCATCTTCCAGCCCACATTGGCTCAGGTCTTCCCTTTCTTCATTACTTCAGGTCCAACACGCTTTTTATCCAGGTGCTTTACACCTTGCTCCATCCATACCGGAGCTTCGGTGCCCTTTAAATGGTGGTCAAAATACTGCTTCATGCGAATCTGAAAATCCTTTTGGTTGGCTTCTTTGGTCAAATGGTGAGGTTCTCCAGGATAAGACAATAAAATCACTTCTTTGCCCAACCTACGTGCTGAAGTATAGAATTCTAAACCTTGATTCCAATCTACTGCCCCATCAGCAGTACCATGCAGGATAAGGAAAGGGGTTTTGATGTTCTGAGCATGGTGGATTGGAGATTGGCTGCGATAGAGCTCCATATTATCCCATGGGCTTACTCCCATTCTGCCTTGTGACCATTCCAGAATAGGGCCATTCATGTTGCCAGTGCGCTTATAGAGCACATTGTACATACTAATCAGGTTGGTGAGTGGAGCACCAGTGACAACAGCAGCAAACATGTCCGTTTGGGTTACGATAAATGAAGATTCATAGCCACCCCAACTATGGCCTTGCAAACCGATGCGGGCAGGATCGGCATAACCCTGCTTGATGACTTCCTTCACCGCACTGGTGACATCGTCTAAGGCAGAAGAACCTGGTAGACCATCATCATAAATGATATCAGGCATTAACACCAAATAGCCATTACTCGCATAGGCGGACATATGTGGTCTGTCATCATAAGTGGGCCTTGAATACTGATGATGCCTTTGTGACATTTTTTCATAGAAGTAAACCACCATCGGATATTTTTGACCTTCCACATAATCTGCTGGTAAGGCCAATGTGGCTTGCAATTTATGTCCTCGCTCGTCAGTGTAATCAACCAGGACTCTTCTACCCCATTTGTAGTCGGCCTGCTGTGGGTTAGCGTTGGTTATCTTCTTGGTTTTCTTAAAGGACATATCTGCCACCCAGTAATCAGGGAAGTCCACAAAGGTCTGTTCTGTATACATGACCTTGTCGGCACTTTTTGCCTTGGTGATCCCTCCTATCATTTTGTCATCAAAGCGCAATGCTTTAGGCTTCTTGCCCATTTTCACTTCGTAATAGCCTGACTTTTTAGTCCATTCGCCATAAGCCGATAATAATATCGGTGCCTCCGTGTCAGTTGTCCTGACTTCTCGATCTAAACGCACCATTCTGAAACGTATGTTCTCTTTATCCCCAATGCCTTGGGTGATATTTTGTGTCTCATCTGAATTTAATGAGATGGCCCATAGGTCATATTTATGGTTTAGCATCAACCAATTGCCATCCTTTGACCATCCGGCTACACCATAGGTTGGTTTTTCCACAGGTGCATCAAAATCCTCATTGATAAAGCTGGTTCCCGTTTTGGCAGAGAGGTTGGTCAGATTTCCTGCTCCAAAATTATATCCCATGACCTCACCATTTTGCGAGTAAATTGTCCATTCTCCATTCGGCGACATGCCCATGTTTCGAAATACCTTTTCTGCAATTAAGTTCCTGGCACCTGTCTGCGTATTGATAGCATAGAGATCAGCATAATTGCCCGGGATGTTGACATCCATGCGGTATGCCACATTATTTCGGCCCACAGCCCAATGATTCTTTTCACTGAAGCTGACATTAGGCATTTCCTCATTGGCCAATTGGAAGAATGTCTTGGTACTTAAGTTTAGGACTGAGGCCCTGGTTGATCTCCTGTCTCTATTTGCCTGAACCATTTGCGCAGATTGAACGCGTTCATCTTTCCAATGCCAGACATCAACATTAGCCTTTAGCTCATCTTCTTTTTTAAGCACAGTTTCCTGGGCACGAACACCTAAGAATAA
Organism: Roseivirga sp.; assembly: GCA_029262895.1. Taxonomy (GTDB): domain Bacteria; phylum Bacteroidota; class Bacteroidia; order Cytophagales; family Cyclobacteriaceae; genus Roseivirga. The sequence goes on along the minus strand of JAJCYM010000096.1, from coordinate 20,083 downwards.
TTGCGTACCATTTTCATTCCAGGTCAAGCTGCCTTTCTCGCTGATCACCATATTCGAAGGGAATCTGCTATCATCTCCGGGCGCGTAGGTTTGTTGATTGCCTGAATTAGTCATCCCCGATGAAAGGTTCGTGGTCCAAAAGAGGGTATTGTCTAGTTCTACATTACCATCGGCCTTGTTACCAAATACGGCAGCAATCTTATCTCCCGCTTTATTCCAGGTCATTTGTGCATAAGAATTATTACTGGTATGTAAGGGCACAGAGCGTAGACCATCCAGGTCGATCATATAAATACCATTGCCATTATCGCCATCGGCATCCACCAGGTAGGCAAAGAGTGAACCTGCCTTATTGAAAGCGTAACTGGAAACGTTACCCAGGTTTAAAGATTGATTGCCATTTAAGTCCTTTAATATCAAATCACTACCCTTATGATCGGCCTTGGCATCGGCCTGGTATTTATGAATAGCAATATAATTCGATGCCTTTGAAAAACTGAAAGAACGCGCTCCCTTAATGTCATGCACCTCGTTGGTGGTTAGATTCACGATTTGAAGATCGCTTAACACCCGTTTTTTGGATGCTCTGAGTTTCTCAGCCTTCTTTTTGGCTGGGTCCGTTAGATAGGCCACCCATTTGTTATCTAAAGAAAACGCAACCTGCTTCCCATTAGTAACCGTACGTAAGGTATCCCCATCTACTTTGCGGATATGAAGCCGTGAATCTCCCTCATTGGGAACATAGGCGTAGCTCATCCAGCCACCATCAGGCGAAATGGAAGTTTGTCTTATAGTATTCCATTGCGCATAGTCGTCCAAAGTCAATGGCTTCTTGGACTGGCTTAAGACTGTCTGTCCAAAAATCAGCAGTCCAATAATTACTGTAAAAAGGCGATGGTTCATGATTGCTTTCATAGCTCGTGTGATAAAATGAATTTAGTTAAGGTACCGATTTGCTGTAGTTCAATGGTTTAGGCAGACTACCTACTTAAACCAACTTAAATTACTCTTCTTTACCAATTCTTCAAAGGTCTTCCAGTCTGTACGGTTAAAGTCTTCCACCTGTGTAGCAAAGGAGTCAATTAATTGGGTGGCTTTTGTCAGTAATGCCCTATTCTGTTCAGACAAGGTTGTGGTTCGGGCGGCAGCTACTCTTCTTGCTTCCATCAATTTTGAAAATGGTGAGACCTTGAATGATTGCCAGGCCCCTACCTGTCGTTTGGGCCTCGGAGTTTGGCCCTTGGCTTTGATATCATCGATCCGAATCACAATTTCATCAATGGACTTCATTAAAGTGGCGCGATCAGAATCTTGGTCGCTGATATAAGTTTTTACTCTCAGAGCCAGCTTCCTTTTCTCGTCAAGGCTTGACAAAAGGCCAGAAATTCTGGCTATTTCGACATCCACCTCTTTTCTATAAGTGTACAATTCTTCATCAATGGCTGGTGCTAAATTAAATCTGGGATCGGCAATTACTCGAACATTCGTGGTATCACTACTGCCGGCATTTTTTAATACAATTTGATAGGTTCCGGGCAGTACCGGAATTCCTCCTCGTCTACCTGGCGCGGTAGCAGTTTGCTCATCTAATTGCCAGATCATATAGTTCAGCCCCTTTACTGAGCTACCCGCTTTAAGGGTATTGATGAGTCGTCCGGAACCATCATAGACCTGTGCTTCAACTGGTTCATTCAAGCTGCTTCCATCATTCATGTAAAATGGTATCTCGGTCCTTTGGAACACCTTGTTTTCCCCTTCAAAGGTGGTATGGAACCCTCTCCAAATATTTCCAGGTGGGTTAATAAAAAGCCCTTTAACCTGAACGGCATCATTCATAGGCAATGCTGTGATGCCAGCCTTAAGCCTTTTTCCAGCAATTTCCCTTAGGCTCAAAAGATCATCTAAAACCCAAATGGCTCTACCAAATGTTCCGACAATGAGTGCCGATTCTGGCTCTTGAATGGTCATATCCATAGTAGAAACAGATGGAAATCCATTTTTAAACTGTTGCCAGGTATTACCCTCGTCAATGCTCACCCACAACCCATTCTCTGTGCCCAAAAACACCAGGTTTGGTTCTACAGGATCCTGCATAATCGATAAGGCATAGCCTTTCACCTTTGACTCATCAGCCATGCGTTTCCATGTTTTGCCGTAATCATCGGTTTTGAATAAATAGGGTTTATAATCTCCCTTGCGATAATTGTTCGCTATCAACCAGGCACTTCCTGCTTTGAAACGAGAAGCTTTGATTTGAGCTATCCAGGATTCTTCCGGCATACCCTTCACTTTGTTGGTCAGGTTCTTCCAATTCTGGCCGCCATCAGTAGTTAGCTGCACTTGACCATCATCGGTACCCACCCAAATGATATTTTCATCTAATGCACTTGGGGCAATGGCCAAAATACTGTTGTACATCTCAGCCCCCGATACATCCAAGGTGAGTCCGCCATAATCCGGTTTCTGGTGTTCGGGGTTATTGGTGGTCAAATCAGGTGAAATGATATTCCAATTCGCACCTTTGTCCTTGGTCACATGAACAAATTGCGAACCATAGTAAGCCGAATTGCTATCATGGGGGTTGTCGGCAAAAGCGGCATTCCAATTGAAGCGCAAACGCGTTTTCAAATTTGGAGAAGGTGGTTTAATACTCACATAATAGCCTGTGAGTTTATCATATCGATACAGATTACCATTTTGAGAAGTACCATAACCAAACCTTGAGTCTTCGGCATCTGGTGATATATAAAAGCCATCTCCTCCAACCAAATACTGCCAATAGAGTGTACGAATCCCTCCTCTTTTCCAGGTATATCCTGGGCCAGACCAATTGCCGTTGTCTTGCATGCCACCATAAACATTGTAGGGCCTGTCATTATCTACATTGATATGATAGAACTGTGCCACAGGAATGGTTTCAGGAAAGTACCAACTCTTGCCATGATCATTGGTAATTCCTATACCTCCGTCTCCCCCGATAATAAAGTGCTCAGCGTCATCAGGGTTCACCCAGAAGGCGTGGAAATCGGCATGCACACCTTTGGTCTCATCTGCAGGAATCATTGGAACAGGATCAAAGGAACTTCCTCCATCATAGCTTACTGATAGAGGCTGATAAATATTGTATAAGCGATTTGGATCTTTGGAGTCCACCGCCAGATCTTGAAAATAGAATGGTCGATTGTTGGTAAACCTTGGGTTGTCATTAATCATTCGCCAGCTTAAGCCTCCATCGTCACTTCTATACAAGGCGTTCTTTTTTGCCTCGACCTTGGCATAAATACGGTTCGGATCGCTTGGCGCTATGGCTAATCCGATACGGCCAAGTTCACCAGCCGGAAGTCCCTCATCTTCTCCAAGTTGCTTCCAGTTATTTCCACCATCATAGGTCACAAAGAGGCCCGAACCCTCTCCTCCGGAATTGAAATAATAAGGAGTTCTTCGATGTTGATACATGGCCGCAATGAGCTTGTTGGGGTTTGTTGGGTCAATTACGAGATCAGCAACACCAGACTGATCGTTTGTATAAAGTATTTTGTTCCAGGTTTTGCCACCATCCGTTGTTTTATATAAGCCTCGGTCACTATTAGGCGTAAAGGGATCGCCCATAGCACCTACGTAAACCGTGTTACCATCCTGAGGATCAACTATTATTCGATGGATGGTCTTGGTAGCGGCTAAGCCCATGTGTTTCCAGGTCCGACCACCATCCAGGCTTTTAAAAATGCCCATGCCCAGATTCATAGAGTTCCTTGGATTTCCCTCTCCGGTGCCTACCCATATTGTGCTGGGGTTACCCTGATCTATCGCCAGTGCACCAATGTTTTGTGTAGGTTGAGCATCAAATATGGGCTCCCAGGCAGTGCCCCCATTCTTTGACTTCCAAACCCCGCCAGAAGCTGCGCCTACATACATCGTTTTAGGGTCCTTCCTTTCCACATCAATGGCCGTTATACGCCCGCTCATATTTGCGGGGCCCACATTTCTAATGTTGAGATTCTTGATAAGTTCTGGGTCTAGCTGCTGCGCGGAAGCCACAGTTTGAGCAGTTAATAAGACAGAAAGGACAAGGAGCTTAAGGCACATGGTAGTTTCGGTTGGGAATTCTAAAATACAAGCTAATTAGCAAATCAGAGCACCACCAGTGTAAAGGCCGTCAATTATTTCGGGCGCGGTCTGTGCTTTATAGCCTTCATTTCTCTCTAGTTGGTCTGAAGTTCGGTTGCCTAAGCTCATTCACAAAAACTTAGTAATTTGAGTGAATAGTTAAACCCGGATAAGCCTGTCCTAAAAAGACAATCTCGATTGTCATACTAAAAAATATTATGAAAGAATTCTTACTAATACTCAAAGGTGACGGAATGAATCACCTCTCTCCAGATGAACTACAAAATGTCTTTGGACAATATAAGGCCTGGGTCGGTGAACTGGGAGCCAAATACCTGGACGGACAAAGGTTGGAGGAAAACGGAGCTTTACTCAACAACAAAGAGGACGATATTTTGACCGATGGACCTTTTTTGGAGTCCAAAGAGATTATTGCCGGCTTCTTTCTTATTCAAGCGAAAGATCAGGAAGAAGCCAATCAAATAGCGGCCTCTTCACCACACCTTGGTCTATATCGCATTGAGGTTCGGCCTATTGCCTTTCCTAAAATGAACTAGGCTTTGACACAACAAAGCGATCAAATTGTAGAGCATCTTTTTCGCAATGAATACGGAAAACTCGTAGCCACTTTAACAGGTATTTTCGGTCCATCAAACATTCAGATAGCCGAGGATATAGTGCAGGACACCTTGATCACAGCAATAAACCATTGGGGCTCTGGTAAAATACCGGACAACCCCACCGGTTGGCTGGTACAGGTAGCCAAAAGGAAGGCACTCAATGAACTAAAGCGCAACAAGATGATGCAGACGCATCATCAGTCCGGGTTGTTATCTCACCCAAATGACCAAGAGGCAAGCACCATCTTTCTGGAAGATGAAATTGCTGACAGTCAACTGCGCATGATCTTCACCTGCTGCCACCCCTCCTTAAATCCGGAATCCCAAATCGCATTGACATTGAAGACTTTATGTGGCTTTGGAGTCAAAGAAGTAGCCAGCGCATTGTTGACTACGGAATCTACCATCAACAAACGCCTGTACAGGGCAAAAACATCCATTCGTAATTCTGATTTGCCCTTTGATATTCCTCAGGGGAAGGAACTCCATATGCGATTAGAAACAGTTTGTCTCACCTTGTATTTACTTTTTAATGAGGGCTATAATTCGACTGCAAGTGATTCGGTAATCCGCAAGGAGTTGTGTCTTGAGGCAATCAGGTTATGCAAATTAATGGTAGATCGCTTTGAGGACAACCGACAGTTGTCGGCCTTGCTGGCATTAATGTGCTTTCATACTGCAAGGTTTGATGCCCGTATTGATGATCATGGAGCAATCATTCTGTTTGAAGATCAGGATCGTTCCAAATGGAATACTGAGTTAATCAATCTCGGAATGCAGTATCTGCAAAGGTCCATGAACGAAAAGTCACTCTCTGCTTACCATATAGAAGCCAGTATTGCTGCCGAACACTGTATGGCAAAAAGCTTTGAGAGTACTGATTGGAGGAGCATTCATAATCTTTATCGGCTCCTTGAAAAGATCAAACCTAATCCGATTATTGGATTAAATCTCGCCATTATTCAGAGTAAACTGGATGGCATCGAAGCATCACTCGTACTCCTTGAAAAACTCTCGGAAAACGCAGCACTAAAGCATTATCATCTACTTCCGGCTACACAAGGAATCTTCAATATGAAGTTGCAGAAGTACGAAAAGGCCATCACCTATCTTCAAAAAGCCCTTGAATTAGAACCATCTTTGGCAGAGAACGAGTATATCAAAGCCAAGATTTTGGAGTGTAAGAAAGAAGGTTGAATTAAAAGTTGCTTCGATCATTCTTGTATATCTCAAGAAAACCTGTCTGCAGAAAAGGCAGACAGGGACTTACAGTTCAATTTTCACCAAGGCTGACCTTCTCCACCTTCGCAGTAGGCAACCAGACTTGTCATAAAATGACCCCAGGTGCCTTCTGTCATGGTAAAAGCCTCTTGACCTGCCCACTTCTCATCGAAATTAGCATGTGAGAACTGCACCTGACAGCCATCATCACTAACTGAAATTAGAGTAATGATTTGAGTACCGAGCCAGGCCGGATTAGCATTCTCAACACATTCCCAAACTACTTCTTCGTTGGGGTTAAGGCTAACCGTTTTAAAACCCATTTCAACAATGGTGCCCTGCTTATCAAATTTTAAGAGTGAAGTCTCGCCTTCATTTTCTCCTACCGCGCTGTCTTTGCACCACCATCCTTGTATACCCAGTTGACTGGCTACAGCATTATAGATTGTTCCTGAAGAGGCCTTGATAGCCAAATTATGCGTAATATCCATTTTCTTATTTTTAGATTAATTGATTGTTTGGTGTATTGACAATCGGGTTAAACACATTAGGACAGACTATGAAAAATTTCTTTCTCTCTCCTGCAACTCACTTTGGGTTTTATGTATCTTGATCGAATCAGATGTACCAAAGGTGCCACTTACCCAAAAGGATTCAAGCAAATTGAAAAAGAGAATAATTAGAATTGATTTTACAAGGGCCTTGTCCAAAGGAAAATCTGTAATCCTTGTTACCTGTTGCTTGTTCCTATTTACCACATGTGCTTCAAAGCGCTCTGATAAACTTACCATAGCCGCTGCCGCCAACACGCAATTTGTGATGGAAGCTTTAGTGGAGTCCTTTACCAAAAGCTCAGGCATAGAATGTGAAACAATCATCGGTTCATCCGGTAAACTGACTGCACAAATCAAGGGAGGTGCCCCTTTTAATATCTTCATTTCTGCCGACATGAAATATCCAGCACTACTCTTTGAAGATAATTACACACTAGAAGCCCCAAAAATATATGCCCATGGGCAGTTAGTGCTATGGACTATGATTGAAGGAATTCAGCCCTCGTTAGACCTGCTAAGCGCAGAGGACATTGGGCATATCGCCCTGGCCAATCCAAAGACAGCGCCCTACGGCCTGGCAGCCATGGAGGTGCTCAATCATTATGGCTTATCAGAAAGTCTGGTTAGCAAACTGGTTTATGGGGAGAGCATATCCCAAACCAACCAATTTATCAATTCCGGGGCAGCCGAAATTGGCTTTACCGCTAAGTCCGTGGTTTTGTCGCCACAAATGCTGGGCAAAGGGCATTGGGTTGAAATAGCCAGGGATGCCTATACGCCAATCGCACAGGGGGTTGTTATTCTAAAACAAGACGAAGACCAACTTGAGCAAGCTCAAAAATTCTATGACTTCCTCTTTTCTGATAAGGGCAAAGAAATTTTAGATAAATTCGGCTACTTAGTAACCGAATAAATGAACAATCTAAGCGGACAAATAGAGCAGATCAGTACTGAAGGCAATCTATCGCTGGTTCAGGTAAATTGTGAGGGTACAATGCTTTCCGCTATTGTAATTGAAACTCCGAAAACAGCACCCTATCTACGCGTTGGTAATCATGTGAATCTGGTTTTCAAGGAAACAGAAGTGGTACTTGGGAAAGGATTGCATCATCAAGTTAGTATGCAAAACAAGCTTCCGGGCAAAGTTGTATCGGTAGAATCAGGAAAGCTATTGAGCAGACTCGTATTAGACACTACAGCAGGTCAAATCATCTCTGTTATTACCACGAATGCTGTTAGCAATCTAAGCCTGAAAAAGGGTTCAGAAGTTATGGCTATGATCAAAACCAACGAAATCATGTTATCGTCCTGATGGAATGGGGACCACTCATATTGACCTTTAAGTTGGCTTTTGTGGCCACTCTTTTTCTTTTGATCGTGTCCATTCCTCTGGCCTATTGGCTCGCTTATTCAAAAACCAAAATTAAACCAGTGATTGAGACATTGGTGAGCATGCCCTTAGTCTTGCCTCCAACCGTAATCGGATTTTACTTGCTTGTTGCCTTTAGCCCATCAAGCACGCTTGGTGAGTGGCTCGATCAATGGTTTCGGTTACAATTGGTGTTCTCTTTTGAGGGGCTTGTATTTGCTTCGGTCATTTATAGCCTGCCCTTTATGGTGCATCCTATTCAGTCGGGTTTATCAAACCTTTCCCCCTCGTTAAAGGAGGCTTCTTATGTTTTGGGGAAATCCAGAACTCAAACGCTTTTTAAAATACTACTTCCCAACATCAAGTCTTCTTTACTCACAGGTATCGTGTTGGCTTTTGCCCATACCATCGGAGAATTTGGTGTAGTACTCATGATTGGAGGTAATATTCCCGATAAAACACGAGTCGCTTCCATTGCCATTTATGACCAGGTGGAATCGCTCAATTATGGAGCCGCCAATACTTATTCAATCATTCTGTTCGCTCTTACCTTTTTGATTTTACTTATGGTCTATCTGGTAAACGGCAAGCAGCTAAAACCATTCTGGAAATGATTGAACTCGCTTTCTATAAAAAATTAAACTCGCCTTCGGGGCAAATGAAGCTCGAGCTTGATCTGACCTTTGAAGCGGGTACATTCTTAAGCGTTTATGGAAAATCCGGGGCTGGGAAAACCTCAATATTAAGAATTTTGGCAGGTCTGCTTAACGCTGATGCAGGACGCATTGCCGTGAACAACAACCTTTGGCTCGAGACTTCAAAGGGTATAAATCTCAAGAGCCAAAAACGAAAGGTGGGTTTCCTTTTTCAGGACTATGCGCTCTTCCCTAATATGTCGGTGGAAGAAAACCTAAGGTTTGCCTTGGAGAAGAATGGTGATCCCAAAATTGTCAGTGACTTGATAGCGCTTACTGAACTTGGTGACCTGCGACAGCACAAACCCACTACACTCTCTGGAGGGCAACAACAGCGGGTAGCACTAGCTCGAGCTTTGGTAAGGCAACCTGAATTGTTGATGTTGGACGAACCCCTTTCGGCATTGGATCAGGAAATGCGGGTCAAACTACAGGACTACATTCTTGAGGCGCATCGTACCTGGAATCTTACCACAATCATGATCAGTCATGATATTTCTGAGATTTTTAAGATGTCGGATCAAGTGCTGATGTTGGACGAAGGGAAGATGATTAAGTATGCTCCCCCCCATGAGGTTTTTGCTCAAAAGTCGGTCAGCGGAAAATTCCAATTTACTGGAGAAGTGGTAGGTATCGAAAAAGAAGAAGTGATTTATATCATCACAGTTTTGATTGGCAAAGATGCGGTAAAGGTAGTGGCTGATGAAAACGAGGCAACAAAGCTACAACTTGGCGATAAGGTGTTGGTGGCATCCAAAGCCTTCAATCCTATCATTAAGAAGCTATCCTAGTCTGGTGGAAAGGGTAACAATCAGAAGGGCTGATTAGATTATTTTTCAATTATCTATAGCTTTATCAATGACCTGTTTCCCTATTCATCCTTAATTACCTCTACAGGATTCATAAACGCAACCTTGATAATTTGGAAGGCCATGGTAGCCAGAGACAGTAGAATAATGGCCATGAGTATTACTCCAATTTGAAACGCGCCTAAAGTCGCTCTATACTCGAAACTATCCAGCCATTGGCCTGAGACATAATAATTAATTGGTATGGCCACCAATTCTGCGATGAGTATGAGGAGTAAGATTTCCTTGTAAAACAGAAATGTCACACTGGACACTTTCGCTCCCAGCACCTTTCTTATTCCAATCTCTTTTTCTCTCTGGGCAATAGAGAAACTCAACAAGCCAATAAAGCCAAGCACGGAAATGACGATCGTTAATGCCGATAAATACGTCATCGACTTGGACAACCTATCTTCATCTGTATACAACCGATCTATTTCGCCCTCCAGAAAACGAGCTTTTACAGGAATATTTGGATTGTACTCATTGATCAAATCGTTAATCTCTTCAACAACTTCAACCCGATTATTTGGTTCCAATTTCACGAGCAGTTGATTGCCCTGCCTGTAATTATAAATAATGATGATGGGCTCAACCTTGGTGTGCAGTGAACCCACATTAAAATCCTTAATCACTCCAATTGTATTGACCAGTATTGGATTACCATCAGCGTCCGTTTGGATATAAAGTTTTTTACCAATTGCCCCATTCTGCCATCCAAACTTTTCCTTTGCCGCCTCATTAATTAATATAGACTCCTCGGAATCCTTTACTGATCCTTTGATAAAAGGCCTCCCCTCAATCAGTTCCATCCCGATAGTTTCTTGAAAATCATGGTCTATGATCATGAATTGCGTGCCAACAGCATTGAATTCTCCACCATCTTCGACATTTGCAATAGAATGATTGAGATCTATGCCGGGTCTGTTCAATGAAAATGAGGCGGTTACAACTCCAGAAATTCCTTTGACCCTTTCCTTGATCAGCTCACTTCGATTGCTCAGAACAGAATCCTCTAAGGGAAACACAGCTATATTCTGCTTATCAAAACCCAGGTCTTTATTCATCACGAAGTCCAACTGGTTTTTGACCACAAAGGTGAAAAGGATGACTATAGTCGAAATTGCAAATTGAAGAATCACCAGCCCCTTTTGTAAATGTACACTCTCCCGACTCGATTTTGACCGTGATTTCAGACCGTCAACCAACTTCATGCCTGACAAAACAAGGGCAGGATAAATACTTACCAGCAATCCCATGGTAATAGTCGCAGCTCCAAAAATCAAAACATAATTCAGTTGGAATGGGGCAACATCCACATTCGATATATTCAGGAATTTGGTGTAGACTAATTTTATGATGACCAGCGAAATCAAAAATGCCAGAAAGGTGAAGAGTAAGGTCTCAATCACAAATTGGCTCGAAATGTTTTGCTTGCTCGCACCCACCACTTTTCGAACAGAAATTTCCTTTTTCCTCAATGAGCTTCTGGCCAGAGAAAGATTGAGATAATTGACCTGTGCAATCACCACAAGGAAGATTCCGATTGCCAGCAAGACATAAACGCTCGCCAGGTCACCATTTCTGTTGGGTTCCCAGATCAAGTCAGACTTTAAATGAACATCCGTGATTGGCTGAATGATCAAAGAAGCCGTCCCATTCATCTGCTCGAATCTCTCTGCCATGTACTTGTCAAAAAGGCTTGGAAAGCGGTCCAACAGATTTTGGGCTTGGTCGGACTGTTGAAGCTTCACATAGGTGTAAATATGACGCCCATACCAGATGAGGTTGTCTTGCTGAGGATAATAGCTATGCCAGGATACCAAGGCATCGTACGGCAAGTGAGTATTGTTCGGAATATCCTGAAATATTCCTGTCACCTCAAGCTTTTTACCATTTTCAAGAATCTCCAGTTCTTTCCCCAGAGGGTCTGAGTCTCCGAAGATACTCCGGGCCAATGTTTCAGACAGCACAATGGCATTCGGTCTGTTGAGGGCCTGTTTCGTGTTTCCCCGAAGTAGTTCGAGATCAAAAACGTCAAAGAAGGTCGAGTCGACTACAAAGATATTGTCACTTCTAAAATACTGCTCATCAAATTTCAGATTGGCGAAATGCTCATCTAAACCATTTACTCCCCTGGCTCGGGTGAATTCAACCACCTCGGGAAACTCTTGCTTCATCGCTGGCCCCAGAGGTCTTGGCGTATTGCTATAAGAGTCAACCTTCCCCCCTACGTCATAAGTAATCCCTACTCTGAACACCTTGTCCTTCTCCTTGTAAAAATTCTCAAAAGAGAACTCATAATTGACTAGTAGCAGGACTAAAAAGCTAAAAGCCAAGCCGATGGACAGACCAAACAGATTGATGGAAGTATAGAAGCGATCTTTCCACAAACTGCGTACACCTATTTTGAGATAATTTTTGAACATATCGTAATTGTTGTTTGAATAATAACCTTTAGTAAAACCGATAATTCCTGGCCTGAGGAGTAGTAACACATCCCAAAGAAATTTTCTATTGGCCTTAACCCGACCGTGTTCTGCAAGCCTTTCCTGATAAAGCTCTTCAAGATCTCCCTCAACAAACCTGCGCAATTCTGGATGGCAAAACCATCGAAAAAAGCGCATGATCAATCTTGGAGGTCTCTGCTCTTGCATGCCTATCAGTAGGACATTTTGACATTCAAAGCCACATCGGGAATCGCATCCCACATGGAGTTTCTAGCATCTCTTGCCCCCTCAAGTGCCTTTTTCCCTTGAGCGGTAATCGAGAAATACTTTTTGGGCCTACCTGCTCTTTCTGTAGTACCCTCCCCTTCCTTTGATTTCAAATAACCCTTTAGTTCCAACCGTTTTAAGGCGGTCTGCAGAGCACCAACACTTACCCCACGGGAAAGCCGCTCTTCGATTTCCTTTTTAATGGATACACCATAAGCTTTGTCGTACAAAATGCCAACTGCAAGCATAACGACTTCTTCAAATTCACCTAATTGAACACGCTTCATAGTCTAATAAATTCCTGATTGTAGTATTTACAAAGCAAAAACATTCTGAGATAAATTCCTAATTGTAGTATTTAAAAATTTCAAATGATATTGAGAACAAAAATGACTGATGCAGTAAAAAGCATATCTCGTCATTAATATATTGACCGTGCCGAATTTGAAAACGAGTTAAGGGGACAGAGGTCTTGGTGGTCTTCCCTTAAAAGTCTAAAAGAGCAGGTGCTTAAAAAAGGTACTCTAAAGTTGGGATTCTGTCAAATACAAAAAGGAATCGGGGGCCATCAATTTTATCTTTCATAAAGTTTTGACAAAAAAGCGGTTAGTGCACTCCAATACTCCTCGCCTCCCTTTTGTCCTTCCCATAGTGCTCGGGAACCGTGATAGCCTGTGCCTTCCGGTATAAATTGAGATTGATTCTTCTTGAGTTTGACCCCACTCAATAGACTGGACAAGGCTTCTGACTCTTGTTTGGAGGAAGTAACCATAAATGGCTTCTTCAGTTGTTCAAATACCTTGGCCAATGATTCCTTAGCTTCTCCGAAATAGTCGCCAGGACTGAAGGAAATTACCGCATTGACATGCTCATTGCTCGCCCCAACAAACAAGGCCAGACTGGATGAGTAAGAGCTACCCCAGAGTGTGACTTTCCTGCCATATCTTTTAGCGAGAAACTCGACCCCGGCTTCTAAATCTGACTGTGCATCCACCATTTGTGGGTTTAGGCCAGCGACTTTCGCCAAATCAGCAGTCTCGTTGTTCATCCCATCGAATACCCCTCCTGAACGCTGATCAATCGCCAGAACATTATAGCCCATGGCATTCAGCTTAGGAGCAATGTCGGCATATTCGTGTTTGTTGTAACCAGCCTGATGGCATAATAAAATCACCGGTTTGTCTTTTCCTATTTCGAATAGATTTCCAACCACAATCTGTCCGTCACCAGCTTCGAGCTCTACCCTTGCAAAAGGATATTTCACTCCTAAAGCCCCTGGTTGAGGAGCTTGAACTTGTGCTGCCGCTGCTTTTTGCGCTTCCGCCTGCTCCTTCAGCAAGTTATCTATGAGTTCGAGCTTAGTAATATGGCCATCAGCGTTAAAGAGAATTTTCGATTCTCGCTTTCCTAATGCCGTGAAGTTATACCTTAAACTTGCCTCTCCTTTTTTCTGCGATAGGATTTCCAAAGCATTCAGTTTTGGCAAGCTCGCGAATACTTGTCCCAGAATCTGTGTCGTAGCACCTGCCGGATAGGCAGCAAAACTAAGTTCTTTACTCACAAAGGGGCTTATTGCATCAGCCTTCTTCTCATCAAAACTCTGCTTTAGGGCATTGACCTGCTTCGAGTAATCGACTTCTTGTGCAAAGCTTCTGGAAGCAAAAAGGCTAAGACAGATGGCCAACATCGCCACCATGTATTTCATTTTTATTTCAATCATGTTTCTCTATTTGTTTACCGGAAGAGACAGCATCAAGCGGATCTGTGAATTCGATACTTTACCTCCTTATAAATCACAAGGGCCGCTCCTATTAAAATCGAAATCTTCCCTATCCATGGGTGATTGGTAAAAGAAGTATATCCAACCACCAGGAATGTTACCCCAATCCAACAAAGTCTTTTTCTGGTCTTGCTTACATTTTCGCTCATCTCATTTCTATTTTCTACTCTATTAGTGGCTTATACCAGATTAGAATTACACTTCTTCGCTATTATTTTCGGAATCCGTGGCCTCGAGCTCCGCCAATCGATCATTCAAAGCGGTAATAAATCGACCAAATTTTCTATTCATCATAAATTTACCCAGCTGATAAAAGAGGAAGTAGAATGCGCCACCTACCCCTAACATAAGGAGCAACCGACTATCCAGGGCAAAACCGGTATCACTATACAACTTGACAGCCATTGCAAAGAGAATAAGAATCGGATTGACAATTGCATCACTCAAGGTGCCCGCCTTGATTACCTTGCCAAAAATCTCCTTTGTTTTGGTCAACGTCACTCTCAACGGATCGGATGTATTCTCCAAGGACTTAATCTGTCGATATCTTATTCGAGCGTGAATCGAAATAGCTAGGATCACCGCAGCCAGGAAGATCATCATGCTACCATATTGATAGCGAGACAAGACCCCATCCAAAATAAATTCGTCCTTGCTATCAAATTCAAGGAGATTCGTGATCCCAATGACGAGCGCAACAAGTGAAATAACCGAGCTCATTCGCACTTTCTGCTTCAGCTGTCTGGTTACATCGGCAATGGAGGCCTTTGATTTCTTTTTAACCATTGCCTTCACATCGTCCTTACTCACCCAATAACCTTGCACCTGCTGATCACTGGCCTTTTTCCATATGGTTTTTAGGTCATTGATTTCCATCCGAGCTGGTGTTTAGAATTTTTCTGAGTTTCACTTTGATGCGGTTCATTTTAACGCGCACGTAGTTCTGAGTTATCCCAATGATTTCGGCAATTTCTTCATTATCCTTCTCCTCCAAATGGAGCATGATAATCGCCTTTTCCACATCATTCAGCTGGCCAATGGCTGTGCGTAACAACCTGAGTTCTTCCTCATAGCTGTCATCCTGAAGCGTTTCAGCGAGATTGTTAAACATTGAACCAAGCTCGACTTCTTTTGGCCTGCGTTTGGCTTTTCGAAGATGTTGAAGCGCCACATTCAGGCTTACTCTATACATCCAGGTAGAAAATTTCGATTTTCCCTCAAAAGATGAGTAGGACTTCCAGAGCTGGATTAAGATTTCCTGAAAAAGATCTTTACGATGTTCTTCATCGCTACCATAAATACCACACACCTTATGTATGATACCTTGGGAGTCAGTTACCTCTTTGAGAAATTGTTGTTCCTGGTTGTTCGTAGCCAAGCGCCTGTAATCGAATTCGTATTCAAGGTAATTAGTTACCTCGACTCTTCAAGAATTACAGTTAACCCAAACTTTCTTACAAAAACGAGAGGCAATCGGAAATTCAGTCAATAATCACTAAGACACGCTTTCTATTTCTAATGATATAAAAGCCGGCCAGGATATAGCCCAGACACAAAAAAACAAAGCCCAGGTTGACTTGCTCTACAATCTGAGCTTCTACTGAGGCAGGGCCAAACTTGATCAATCCTGCCAGGCCCAACCTGAGAATTCCGAAAATGATCATGAGGATGGCCCAGATTTTCAACCAGCCTATCACCCACAATTTACCGTGATAGAACCCATAAATAAGGGGCAACCCAATTAAATCCATAATAAGGAAGGGGATGTAGCTTCCCGCCTCTATGTAGGATACTGATTTGACCATGAACGGCACAAAACTGAAGAGTAAAACAAGGGAGAAGGTGGAGTCAGAAATACGGATACGTGGCATATCAATCGGTGTTTTAATTTTTAAACTATTGTTGGGCCAGGGCTTTCAATACGTTAAAAATCAAGGCTGTTGATGAGGCCAGGTAGCCAAAATCAACCGTCTCACATTGATCACTTGGCTTATGGATATGAGGTGTCATTTCATCAGAAAAAACTCCGACTGTTTCAAAACCGGCATTGAGAAATGATTTGTTATCAGATGATCCTCCTTGGGAGAGTTTCAAGGGAATGTTAAGGTCATCGGCAGCTTGCTGATATAAGGGCGCAAGCCGTGATGAAATGGATTGCAGTTCAACGCCCAGATCTTGATTGGCATCCCAGCCTATAATATCCGTTATATGTACAGAATGTATATTCATTCCACTGTCTTTCAATTTCTTTGCGAAGGCCTTACTGCCCAATTCGTCATCCTCCTCCTGGTCAAAAAAAACGATTACGAATTTCTTTTTTCGCACAGTCAATTCTGAGATTTGTTTGGCCACAGCTAAGGTCAATGCCACGCCTGAGGCATTGTCCCCTGCCCCGGGGCTTCCTGGCTCAGAGTCATAATGTGCCCCAATGACCACGTACTCTTCAGTAGGCTCTGTAGCTGGAATGATGGTGTAGACATTGGTGCCCTGCATAGGAGAAAAGAATAGATCGAGTAAAAAGAATGAGTTCGGCATTTTATACTCATGCCGGTTTGAAGGGAGACCAATGGAATTCAAAGTGCTACAGAGAAAGTTCTCCGCTATTTTCCTTTCTACAGAAGTACTTCTCTGTTTTAACACGTTTATCGTTCCTTCAATTGGCCGATCACCGGCAAACTGTGCTATAAATTGGCGCTGAAAAGAAGTGATATCAAACGATTGGCCTTGAGTAAGCAAAGGCAAAAAGATCATCGAAAGCATAAAAATGACTATCCTGGCAAATCGTAACCGGTTTGTGTTTTTGACCTGATTCATTGTATTGGTGATTGAGTGATTGGACGAACTTAGCTGGGACGAATTGTCACTCCTACTTTAAATGATCAAGGCAATTCGGATTAAGTCACAAGTAGTAGAAATCAGCTTCAATCAGATTTGTCATGAAAATCCAATTGTTTATGTCAATTTTGGGCCTGTTGATCAACTATATTATTGCAGCCTACTGGCTTGAATAATTTTGTGTATGTTTTCATTCGTTAAAAAGCACTTACGTTCATTCATTATCCTTGCACTAGGCTTTCTCTTCTTCCTGGGGTTAACCATGACGGATGAAAGAGGAGGTGCACCCATTTTTGGCACCCTCCTGATCCTACTGATTTGTTATGTTGTGCTGTCCTGGATTATAGAACAGTGGAAGAAGATTAGGTCGCTAAAGAGCGAGAGTGCCAAGGCCGAACTCATGCTTCTGAAAAGCCAAATTAATCCCCATTTCTTCTTTAACACCTTAAATAACCTATACGGCCTGACAGTTGAGAAATCGGATCAGGCGCCTGAGGTGGTTTTAAAGATTTCAGAAATGATGCGTTATACAATCTACGAGGGTAAGAAAGACAAGGTATTGCTCGAAGATGAACTGGAATACCTCAAAAGCTATATTGAGCTGCATAAAATGCGCTATCATAAGGATGTTGATATTCAGTTTTATCATCAGATTATTGGGGAAGATTATCTGGTCACCCCATTGCTCTATATCATTCTGTTAGAAAATGCTTTTAAACATGGTGTAGAAAATCTCACCACAGGAGCCTATATTCATATCAGTCTGATAGCAGGAAATGAACGGGTTACTTTCGCCATCGAAAACAATTTCGACCCAAGCGAAATCAATGAAAACAAAGGCATTGGACTGGAGAACCTACAGAGAAGATTGGAATTAATTTACCCTGATAAACATCATCTTTCTTTGACAGATCAGGATGACATATTTAAGGCACAATTAGAACTAGAAATAGGATGATCAAATATATCATTGTGGATGATGAGCCAATCGCACATCGCATTGTTGAAGGCTATTGCAAAGACCTGCCTCACCTTGAATTACAAGGGCATTGCTATGACGCCTTGCAGGCCATGCAGTTTTTGAATGAACATCAGGTGGATCTGATGTTTCTTGATATCAATATGCCCAAGTTAAAAGGCTTTGAATTCCTGAAAACACTTTCAAATCCACCAAAAGTGATTGTGACTACAGCCTACAAAGAATTTGCCATTGAGGGATATGAATTGAATGTCTCCGATTACCTGCTTAAACCCTTTAGTTTTGAGCGTTTTGTGGCAGCAGTAAACAAGGCCACGGGTTCAAATCAAAACCCAAAACAGACCATTGTACAGGCCCCTGCTGTTGATTCCAAAAGTCAACGACTCTTTTTAAAAGGGGATAAAAAACACCATCAGATAAACATTGAGGACATCTTATTTATAGAAGCCTACGGCAATTATACCAAGGTTTTTGTAGCCGATGAGATGATTATTACGCATGAAAAAATTTCTTCCTATCAGGGAATGCTACCCGAGGATGAATTTATTCGTGTACACAAATCATTCGTTGTGGCCACCAGTAAAATCAACCTGATTGAAGGAAACCAGATCAAGATTGGTGAGCACAATATTCCCATAGGTCAAACCTATAGAATGAACATCAACAAGTTGCTTTCTTAAACCTAAATTAACTACCAGCAACGGACGCCCAAGCCGCCAAAGCCCCATTGAAGCTTGTATAAAGGCCATATCCTCCATACACAATACCTCCCCAATTGCCTTGAACCTCCTCATTGATACCAGCGTTTTGCACTGGGTCTGAGATATTTCGACAAATGCCCCAACTCACCTTATTTTCATTAGAGATCATTCCGATTACGGCATCATCCATTTCCATTGCGGCAAAATCATCATAGTTGCCACTCGTGTTTCCAACCACATAGCCATTGGTTGTCAAAACCGGCATACCAGGAAGCGCATTGATTTTTGGTGGAACCGCACCAGGTGCAATTTCCGCATTGGCCAGTTCTTTGAGCGTATAAGCCTCTCCCGTATCAGGATTCTTCAATTCTTTGAGGTTGGCAGCCCGTAATTCCTCCAACTTATTTTCGGTCACAGGTGTTTCCATCAATAAACCGCTATCTCTCAACTTCTTCAATAAGCTGTCGTTGGGTTTCCAATCATTTTCAAAAGTCTTATGATTAAATGGATAATGTTTCGGAGCAAATTCACCACTCAAATCAAACCGAGCGGCATTGGTGATATTTGCCGTACCAATGCAATCATGTACTCTTGACCCGCCTGAAGTTCCAATTGTAAAAACAAAGTTTGGCTTAAAATCGGTGATCAGTTGTTGCACCATACTTCTCAATGGCAAATCGGGACCATCGGTGCTAATGTGCATATCAGATTTGAACAATAGCGCTTTCTTCCCATTTGCAGGAAACTCCACAATTCTGCCACTACCCCAGGCCTTGTGGGTTACCGAAGGTGATTTGCTGGTCAATTCACCCGCAATTTTATCCCAACCATTATGATAATACTGCCAGCCATCATGCCAGTGTTCATTTTCGTAGTACTCATAAGGCATGGACTGGTCACTGTTGCAAAACACATGATCGAATGCTGCCCATTCAGCCGAAGTCCAGGTCATAATTACCATGTCTATTTCAATGGTATTGTTATCCGGATTCCAATCACTTCCTGTAATCAGCTTGGGTTTTGAAGCACCTATACTTGCCCAGTCAATGACCGGCAATGGTGGCATGGTTGAAGTATTTGAACTCCTTTTAGACTTGCCTCCTCCGAGGCGTTTTGGGTGACTAACTGTTTGATTCATAATTCTATAAGTGTTTCTTTAGTTTTGAGTTTTTCCGCCCTTTGCGAGAGCTTCTGCAACAGCTTCAAGATAAGAGGCCTCAGGTTCGGCTTCATCAGGTTTTCCATAAGGGCATCCTAGCGGAAACTGCCAATGCTGGTTCACACAGAATTTGCATCCTCCGGCACCCCTGGTCAGGTATCCCTTGCCATTTGTCTCATCCGTGTAACTTAGTTTTCCTTCGGTATATTGACTCTCCAGCACTTTCGCCATGGCCGCATGAGCGTCTACAAAATGGGGCATCAGCACTTTGAGTGCGTCCGCATAATCTGACTTCAACTTGGCAAATACGCTCTCGGCATTACTGTTAATTTGTATTCCAGCATACTCATAAGATTTTTCAGCCGGAGTAATTTTCACATCATAATTATGTTCCAAATAGTCATAACATGCAGAATAGTCGGACTTGAATGAGTCAAACTCAGTACCTACCATTCTAAATTGAGGTACAAAATTGGCATTATATGAAAAGTGTGGAGA
>JAJCYM010000095.1 GCA_029262895.1 Roseivirga sp. | reverse complement strand
AGACATGAGGGTGCCTATCCAGTTTGCCATGACCTATCCGGAAAGATACAAATCAGACTTTCCAAGGTTTGATTTTCTGAATTACCCGGCACTCACTTTTGAGAAGCCCGATTTAGAGGCATTTAAGAATTTGGTATTGGCCTTTGAGGCACTTGAACAAGGGGGCAATATGCCCTGTGTGCTGAATGCGGCCAATGAAGTAGCAGTGAATAGTTTTTTGAAAGATAAAGTTGGATTTTTGCAAATGTCAGATGTGGTGGAGCATTGCCTGCATGACATATCTTTTTTGAAAAATCCTTCGTATGAGGACTATGTCCAAACGGACGAAGAAACAAGAATTAGAGCATTAGAATATATTAATTGATGGAGACTATCGTACAGATTGCGCAGTTGTTGCTCGCGCTTTCATTATTAGTGGGAATTCACGAAGCAGGTCACATGATTGCGGCCCGGATTTTCGGAATGAGAGTGGAGAAGTTCTTTATAGGGTTTCCGCCAAAAATTTTCAGCTTTAAAAAGGGAGATACAGAATATGGCCTTGGAGCGATTCCTCTAGGCGGGTTTGTCAAAATCTCTGGAATGATTGATGAGTCCATGGATAAGGAGCAGATGGCTAAGGAACCTCAGCCTTGGGAGTTTAGGTCCAAACCAGCATGGCAACGTCTTATTGTAATGCTTGGCGGTATCTTTATCAATGTTGTTGCCGGTATCGTAGCCTTTATTATTCTCACTTTTAATGTGGGCGACTTCTATCTGGCTAAAGACCAAGTCATGAAGCATGGAATTGTGGCTGGTGTTGTTGGTCAGGAACTTGGCTTTCAAAATGGAGACAAAATTTTGAAGGTAAATGGTGAAGATTACGAGCGATTCACGGACCTTATTCAGCCAGGAATTTTCCTTGAAACTGGTGGTGGCTGGACCGTAGAACGGAATGGCCGAACCTTAGATATTAAATTTCCAGACCGATTCATTAACCGACTTGAGAAAATTGATTTGCGCAATGACCTGATTGATGTACGCATGCCATTTGTTGTTGGGCTATTTGGAGATAGTTCCAATGTAGAGGCTGCCGGAATCCTGCTGGAAGACCAGATTACTAAGGTTGGTGATGTTGATATAGAGTACTTTGATCAAATGAAACCCGCATTGGGGCCATATGCAGGCCAAGCCGTGCCAATAGAAGTATTGAGAGGAACACAAACAATGACTTACAATGTAGAAGTCTCCCCTGATACCACGATTGGTTTCTACATGCAACCGACATACGAAGTTTCCACTAAGGACTACACTTTTGCTGAGGCTGTTACAAAGGGAACCAGTGACGCTTTTGGTTCGGTTATTCTAAATGCTCGAGCAATGGGTCAGCTATTTACTGGAGGGTTATCAGCCAGGAGCTTAAGTGGGCCAATCGGAATCGTCAAACTTTACCCAAAAAAATGGGACTGGAACAAATTCTGGCGAAGCACAGGATTTATCTCAATGATCTTGGCCTTTATGAATCTATTACCTATTCCTGCTTTGGATGGCGGACATGTGGTATTCTTGCTGTATGAATTGGTCTCAGGCAAAGCACCTTCCGATAGATTTTTGGAGAATGCTCAAAAGGTAGGCATGGTCATGATTCTGGCTTTGATGGTTTTTGTACTCGGCAACGATATTCTAAAGCTCTTCGGGATTTAGAGGAGTTTTATATAAACAATGAGGCTGTCGCAAAAGTCCGTCTCGTCATTCTCGCGAAAGCCTGCCTTTGTCGGCAGACAGGCGGGAATCCCCGAATTTGAACCGTAATACTACATTGAGATTCCCATTTTCATGGGAATGACGGTCTTCTTGGGTTTTTGGTACAGCCCCTTTTTCGTTGATAAAGTACGTGCTAATTTCTCACCCAGGAGATCAATCAATTACCGTTTCCCTTTTTCTTTTCTGTGGCCGTACTGTCACTACCTAAGCCCAGCATTTCCAGAAGGTCTTCAACTTTAGATTTGGTGCGATAGATTTCGAATTCAACCCGTCTGTTAAGCTTCATGTCATTTGCCGTTCTTTCATCAACCACAATAGGTTTTTGGCTGCCATAACCTACAGCATTGATTCTGTCCGTAGATATACCCCCTCTTATAAAGAGATATTCTTTAATAGCATCAGCTCTTTTTTGAGAGAGCGCAAGATTCATAGCTGCATCCCCACTGGAATCCGTATGGCCGGAAACATTTAGATTGAAATTGGGATTGTCGAGTAAAAAATTGATGACTTTGTCGAGGTCTGGCTCCATTTCAGGTAGAATTTCCGCCATACCATTTTCGAATTCCACAGAAGAGAACTCAATTTTGCTTGACATTCTTTCCGTTGTTCCTTCAAAATCAGTATCTCCTTCAAGAAAAAAGAGCTCCTCAATTCTGAAGAAATCATCCCCCTGTATTACAAGCAAGTAATTTCGTTCATTGATTAGATCAAAATCAAATGTGCCATCAGCTCGAAGAAACTTTGGAGCTACCTCGACCCCTTTGTCCAGGTCAATTACCGAAACAATCCCTTTCATGGGAGCACCGCCAGCATCTGTCAATGAGCCAGAGAACCTTGTGGTAGCTTCGGGTTGTCCTCCCATTGGTAAGGGAAATGAAAAGAGATCGAGATTCTTCATGCTCTCTTCCTCAGACCGCGAATAGTAGATATTGCTTGATTCACTGTTAATACTAAAGTAAAATTCAGTACCAGGGCCATTGACCAGAGGCCCGATATTTACCGGTTCACTCCAACGATTCGCATCTACTTTGTTGGACTTGTATATGTCATAGTCGCCAAAATTGAGAATATGGCCATTACTACTGAAATAGAGTACGTTGAATTTGGGGTGAAAAAAGGGACTTACTTCATTACCTCTTGAATTGATGATTGGGCCTAGATTTTGGGGAATTACCCACTGATCCTTGGAGTTTTGATAGGTGTAATAAATATCAGCAAGCCCGAAGCCATTACCCCGATCAGAAGAAAAATAAAGTGTGTCCTCATTATGAGAAAGTGTTGGATGGGAGTCCCAACCATCAGAGTTTACCCAACCGCCCATGTTTTCAGGCTCAGACCATGCTGTATCGCCCTGATAATGGGAGGTGTATAAGTCACAATTTCCAAAGCTATCGGGAGCTTCACATCTTGAGAAAAACAGGGTCTTTCCATTTTTTGTCAGTGTGGCAGAGCCTTCATTGTATTTGGTATTGATGTTTTCCATGGCCTCGGCAGCCTTCCAATACTTTTCTTTTCGCGCCATAAATAGATCTTCATTCACCTGGGTGTTGATCCCATCGCTCAGTGAATTTCGATTGGAAGTGAATATGAGCAAGCTGTCGTTCACGGCAATGCTTGGGGCATAGTCTTCATCCCTGGAATTGATAGACCTGCCCATGCTCATCAGCACACCACGGGCTGGCCTCAAAGTATCTACCTGTTTGCGAAATTCCACCAACTCATAATAGTAGTCCAGTGGGACATAGTTTGACTTACTGGTGCCGTTAATTTCTTCATAGCGCTTGGTAATCGCTTCAATGTCCAGGCCTTCTCTGTGATGTTTGAGTACGATTCGATAAAACGGCTTGGCAGCCTCTTTAGAAACAAGCTCTTCGGTAAGCTTTGCCAATCGCCAAACCAAATAGGTTTGATAGGCGAAATTGCGCATACCAAAATTGTTGACATATTCTCTTAGGAGAGGGTAAAGCTCCTCCCATTTCTCTTGCCTGTCGAGCATCCGAATATTGTCCAGCTTCTTTTGGTCATGATAATAAACCAAAGCGTCATAGGATGGTTTTCGGATATTCGGGAAATCGAGTTGGATTACTTCAATAGCATTAGAATCACTTTTAGAAGCGAGTTTTTGGACCTTCCTTTTTTTAAATAGCTGGGCCTCAGCTGTTGAAAAACAGCAAACAAGTAGGAGCAGTACGAACCGTCCTCGTATGGTCATCTTCTGTCGTTTGGCTTTAGGTGAAAGTATTCCAAATGAATTTAGCTTTTTTCGAGTACTTATGAAAGACCTAGTCTGCCAACGGTAGGTTTGGCATAACAGTTGCAATTTAGGCTGTTCGCTTTATTTAAGGCATAAACGTGCCATTGTGGCATTTAGGATATATGGAAATAGACAGTCAGCTAATTCGTTCAATGTTGGCCAGCGAGATGCAGGAAGAAGACGGGGGTGAACTCATCCAAATGATTGCTCCGGAAGACGAAGAAGAGATAAACGAAGGAAACCTACCAAATGACTTGCCCATTCTGGCTGTGAGGAATACCGTTCTTTTTCCTGGTGTTTTGATACCGATCACCGTGGGAAGGCAAAAGTCAATCAAGGTGGTGAAAAAAGCCTATAAAGGGGATAAAATGATTGGGGTGCTCACGCAGAAAAATCCAACCATTGACGACCCTTCACCAGCAGATTTATTTCGTGTTGGAACATTGGCAAAAATTGTCAAAATGCTCGTGTTGCCTGATGGAAATACTACCATCATCATCCAGGGAAAACAGAGATTTGAGGTGGATGAATTTATCACCGGAGCCCCTTACTTACAGGCCAAGGTTCGTCTTTTGCCGGAGGATTTTCCTAAGCGCCTTTCAAAAGAGCAAAAGGCACTAGTTCAGTCTATTCGGGATACCGCCAATCGGATTATGGACTTGAATCCGGAAATCCCAAAAGAGGCACAGGTAGCCTTGGATAACATTGAGAAACCCAGTTTTCTAATTCATTTCCTTTCTTCCAATATCAATGTTGAGCCGGTTGAGAAGCAGAAAATATTGGAGATTCAGAATGGTATCGAAAGGGCAACGAGCCTTTTGGGGCACATGATGAAGGAGCAACAAATGCTCGAGCTGAAGCAAGAAATTCAAAACAAAGTTCATACAGATATTGATCAGCAACAGCGGGATTATTTTCTGCGCCAGCAGATGAGAGTTTTGCAGGATGAACTTGGTGAAGATGGACCTGAGCGGGAGGTGGAAGCACTCAGAGTGAAAGGTTCAAAGAAGAAATGGCCTGATAAAGTGGCCGAGCATTTCAACAAAGAGCTTGACAAGATTTTGAGGATGAACCCTATGGCGGCAGAGTACCCGATCGCCATGAATTATGCCGAGCTCATGGTTGACCTGCCTTGGCAGGAATATTCAAAAGATGACCTTGATCTTAAGAAGGCAAAACAAATTTTAGACAAGGATCATTTTGGATTAGAGAAGGTCAAAGACCGGATTCTTGAGTACCTGGCTGTGCTAAAATTGAAGAATGACCTCAAAGGTCCCATCCTATGTTTGTACGGCCCTCCGGGAGTTGGAAAGACTTCTCTTGGGCGCTCCATAGCCAAAGCATTGGGCAGACAATATGTCAGGATGTCTTTGGGTGGATTGCACGATGAAGCCGAAATCCGAGGTCATAGAAAAACTTATGTAGGTGCCATGCCGGGCAAGGTGATTCAAAACATCAAAAAGGCCAAATCTTCAAATCCGGTATTTGTACTGGATGAAATAGATAAAGTCAACTCTAATTTTAGAGGTGATCCATCGTCTGCCCTTCTTGAAGTACTTGATCCAGAACAGAACAGTGAGTTTACGGATAACTTCCTGGAAGTAGAATATGACTTGTCCAAGGTCTTGTTCATTGCCACAGCCAATTCTTTGGATAGCATTCAGCCTGCCTTGAGAGACAGGATGGAGATCATCGAGGTCACAGGATATACCCTTGAAGAAAAGGTTGAAATCGCCAAAAGACATCTGGTTCCCAAGCAAAAAAAGGAGCATGGGTTGAAAAACAGTGATATGTCATTTGATGCAAAAAGCATTGCCAAAATCATCGATTCATACACCAGAGAGTCTGGGGTCAGAAACCTGGAGAGGAGAATAGGGTCTATGGTGAGAAGCGTGGCGAAATCAATTGCCTTAGAAGAAGACTATTCAAAAAAGGTAACCAGCGAGTCCATAGAGAAAGCACTTGGAGCAGAGATTTTTGACAAGGAGATGTATGCTAACTCTAATGTAGCAGGTGTGGTAACGGGTCTGGCATGGACGGCCGTAGGAGGGGAAATTCTGTTTATTGAATCAAACCTGAGCAGAGGCAAAGGCAAGCTTACCCTTTCTGGTCAGCTTGGAGATGTGATGAAAGAATCGGCCATGACGGCATTGTCTTATCTCAAGTCGAAAGCTGAAGATTATGGAATTGCACATAAGGTTTTCGAAAAGTATGATTTACATATCCACGTACCTGCCGGTGCAGTTCCAAAAGATGGGCCTTCAGCAGGAATCACCATGCTGACCGCAATGGCATCTCTTTTCACACAACGAAAGGTGAAGGCTAAATTGGCCATGACAGGTGAAATAACACTAAGGGGAAGTGTCTTGCCCGTGGGTGGGATAAAAGAAAAAATACTGGCTGCAAGACGTGCAGGCATTAAGGAATTGCTATTAAGTAGAAGGAATAAAAAGGACATTCTTGAGATTAATGAGCGCTATATTAAAGGACTGAATATTCAATATGTAGATACCGCAGAGGAGGTGTTAGAGCTGGCTTTGAACGATAAAAAAGTCTCGCACTCAGTGAAATTTGTCGTAGAAGATTGAAATTCCGTATAACTTTCAGGGTTATCTCATAAATGTTAAATGAGTTCGGGCATTCGAAACATACTACTGACACTTTTACTTCTGATTCCAATTGAAGGATTCAGTCAGCTTGGAGGACAGCGCGCTTTTGAATTCCTGAATATTCCGGCCAATGCAAGATTAGGTGCCTTGGGAGGTGTGAACCTGACTTCGGGTTTTAGCGACCCAGGTATGGTAACCTCAAATCCTGCCTTATTGAATGAGGACTGGCATAACCACCTTACGGTGAGCCGCCTTGGTTACTTTGCAGATATCAATCAGGTTTCAGTCAACTATTCCAGAAACTTTGAAAAACTGGGTGTTTGGTCGTTCAATCTCAATTATCTGGATTATGGTGACTTCCAGCAGTATGATAATATAGGGTTTGCATCAGGTACCTTCAATGTGGCAGAGTATGCCCTTTCGATAAGTCATTCAAGGGCATTTGGTCCCTTCCGTGTTGGCTCGAGTTTAAAGCTGGTTGTATCGGATATAGCTGCATTCAACGCCACCTCGGTGATGTTTGATTTTGGAGGCCTGTTTAAACATCCCGATGAGGATTTGACGGTGGGTAT
>JAJCYM010000094.1 GCA_029262895.1 Roseivirga sp. | reverse complement strand
TCTGTCAAACGGTCAATGGAAGTGGGTTTAAGAAAAGTAATGGGTGCCCAAAGAAGTGGTTTAATAGGTCAGTTTTTGACTGAATCAATTCTAATTACGCTGATCTCGCTCATCCTAAGTATCCTTGTCATGATAGCTGTTGTTCCTGGAATAAACAACATTGTGGGTACTCATTTGGCTATCGAGGGACTACTTCACACCAATGTAATATTAGCGGTCCTCGGTATCGTATTTGTCACAGGGTTTATGGGTGGTTGTTACCCTGCTTTCTTTTTGTCTTCTTTTCAGCCAGCGGCCGTGCTTAAAGGAGACGGAGGGAAATCTGGTAGCAAATTATTAAGGAAATCTTTGGTGACGATACAATTTGCCATTTCCATCTTCATGCTGATTGGCACCTTGGTTATTTATAGTCAAATGCAATTTGTCAGGAACAAAGATTTGGGTTTTGATAAAGAGCAGATGATGCAAATCAACTTTAGGAGTAGCGCAGATGCGGAGAAATGGAATGTCCTTAAAAATGAATTGGCCCAAAATACCAATATAAGCAGAACTGCATCTTCGAGCTCGACTCCTGGAAATGGTTACCCTAATAATATATTCCTGATAGAAACCGAAGAAGGTGCAATGGACAACCTTGGATTTGCCAATTACCGAGTTGACTATGATTACTTTTCTACGCTAGGTATCGAAGTTGTTCAGGGAAGAAATTTCTCATTGGATTATGCTTCTGATTCTTCTCAAGCCGTAATGGTAAATGAGGCAACAGTTCGAAGAATGAATTGGACAAACCCTATCGGTAAAAAGATTAATTTGCCTGGAAATGATTCTATACCTCCCGCCCGGATCGTAGGTGTTGTTAAAGACTTCCATCAAGAATCACTTTACGATCCAATCACTGCTCTAGTGTTCATCCCAAGCCGCATCAACGGCTCCGTCATTATCAAAATCACTGGAGATATGACATCTACAATTGACTTTATTGAGGCCGCATGGGATAGAACATACCCAACTACGGCATTTGAGTATGTGTTTATTGATGAGCAATTCATGGAAAGTTACGAGGCTGACGAGATCCGGGGCCAACTATTCTTAGGCTTTTCTGGTATGACCATCCTGATTGCTTGTTTAGGGCTATTGGGCTTGGCTTCCTATACGGCAGAGCAACGCTCCAAAGAAATTAGTATTAGAAAAGTGCTTGGTGCCAATACGCAAGGCCTCATTAACCTGCTCATTAAAGATTTTGTCATACTCATCGTCATAGCTGCAATACCAGCATCTGTATTGAGTTATTTTGCTATGATGGGTTGGTTGGAAAGCTTCCAATTCCACATCACTCCGGGATTTACAATATTTGCAACTGTATTGGTAGGTACTGTTGTAGTAACAGTGCTCACTACTGGTTATCATGCGCGTAAAGCTGCGACAGCTAACCCAGCCCAGAAGCTGAGAAGTGAATAGGAGCCTAGCAGTACAGTTCTGCCTTATTAATCTCTCGATCAAACATGTTATTCTTATCTTGGATAAGACGAATTGAGCATTCATATTTGTCAGCGTAAAACAGATTTAACATGTCAGAGGAGAAATTTTATCATGTCGGTGAACTTAGTTCAGAACAACCCGCCAAGACGCAATACGAATCCACCAAATTCGCCAAAGCTCGTCATCCCGAACCTTATCGTTTCGAAGTAAACCTAAGTGCCGAAGCTGGTAATATGCAGAGCAAAACAGGTGTTGTTTCCGTCAATATTCCGGGGTTTAGTCCTGTGAAGCTGTATTGTGATGAGCAACCACCTGTGGGAGAGGACACCGCACCACCACCGCTAGCCTTCTTTGCAGCAGGAATTGGGTTTTGTCTAATGACACATTTAACAGATATTCTGACCGCAAGAAAAATTCAGGTAGATAGCCTGAAGCTGGAACAACGCATAGTATTTGCCACAAACCTTGGGCACATGCGTGAGCACGGGTACATGACAGATGGCCGATGTGATATGGTGGAAACCCATGTAATCATAGACAGCCCAGAACCTGAGGAAAACATCAAGGACTTGCTCAACGAAGCCGAGAATGGCTGTATGGCGCATTACGCCCTTAGAAACCCGATACCTTGGTCGACAAGACTAGTTTACAATGGTGCGGAAGCGATTAATCGTTCATCAGAGGACTGAGCGAGGCTGTGACCTTCTGTTTTGATACTCGCTTGGATCGCGTTGGCTAGATTCAATTCGGAGGGTTAATCGGTTTACAAAGAATTACTTAGTGCAATTTATTCACTCAGATTTCGAAAATTGAACATCAGCCTTACCAACTTTCCATCCTTAATTTCGATCGTATTAGCATCGCATGGCTTGATGCTTGCTTTGTTGATTCTCGTCTCCAAAAAGTGGAACAGATTGATATTTACCTATTCTGGACTCCTTTTGGTACTGTCCCTCATATTGGTTGAATATTTCTTCTCCTTTAGTGGTTTGGATAATGCGATGCCTCATATCATTGCGATCAAAATACCTCTGCTCATGCTGATAGGGCCGCTTTATTTTCTTTGGTCAGAATATAAGACTGGACGGCAAGCGTCATTATGGGACACAGTCCATATCATTCCTTTCTTCGTCATTTGTGCTTTGCTTGCTCCATTTTTCGTTTTACCAGCTGCTGAGAAAATAGCCGTTGCTTCTACAAGTGGAGACTCACAAATTCGAACCATCTACTTGCTTGCAACATTTCTACATTTACTGTTCTATGTTTTCCTGACAAAACATAAGATGAAAACTCAGAGCAGTAAGCCTCAGGAAAAAACCCTGCATAAACCACTTCATACTGGATTTTCAATATTGCTTTTTGCCTTTGGTCTGACCATCATCTTGTTCATGTTAGGCAAAGTAAGCATTGGGTTTAACCGTTTCTTTTTTGTCATAGGCTTGGGATTAATGATTCATTTTCTCACCTATATTTTGTTGAAGAAACCAAATAGTTTCGTTGTAAAACAAATTACAAACGACCCAGAATTAAAATTACTTGCGACCAGAGTACAAGACTATCTGATGACCGAAAAGCCATATCTCAATAAGGGATTTAGCAAAAGTGATCTTTCGGAGGCATTGGGTTCAAATCAAAATTACATTTCAAAAGCGTTCAACGATGTCCTAAAAACTAGTTTCACTTCTCATGTCAATGACTTAAGAGTTGAAGAGGCTAAAGAATTACTGATTAACACTGACGACAAAATGTTTGCAATTGCACTGAACACTGGTTTTACAAGTAATAATAGTTTTACTCGTGTTTTCAAGCAACATACGAATCGGACCCCAGCAGAATTCCGCAATCTAAATCGGAATAATGATTCACAATTCACGAATTGAACCTTCTTGATTTCGTGCTTTCGTAAACTTGGGCTAAACCCAAAGTGCGAATGTTTTTACACTACATAAAATTCTTCCTTAGATCAATCACTAAGAATGTTTATTACTATACTTTAATTGGAATCTGCCTTATTACGGCCATTGCTACTGCATCACTGATCTATAGTTATTCAAGCTTTGAAAATAGCTACGATCGGCAGCATCAAAGATTGAAGGACCTGTATAGGGTCAATTTCACGATTCATAAAAACGGGAACCTTGAATCAGAGAATGCTAACAGCACGCCAGTGATTGGACCATTATTGTACAATGAGCTGTCTGGTGTAGAAGATTTCGCAAGGCTTTACCCAAGGTCTGGAAGTACTGTTCAAATCCTCGATAAGGATGATGAATGGTCTATTTACCCGGAGGACAAGATTTACCATGCAGACTCCAGTTTTTTAAAAATGTTCTCATTTCCACTATTAATTGGAGACCAGGAGAACGTCTTAAAAAAGCCATTTCATGCATTATTGAGTAAAAGCTTTGCACTCAAAATGTTCGCATCAATCGAAGATGCGATGGGCAAAACCTTTAAACTCAGTGAGGAAGAAACATATACTATTGAAGGAATATTTGATGACATCCCCATCAACAGTCATTTGAATTTTGAATCACTTCTATCTTATTCTACACTCGAGGTACTTGATTGGACACGTGAAAGCATTAATACTGATTGGGGTTGGTATAGCCATTACAACTTTCTTCTGCTGAATGAAAATAGAAATATTGATTCGATCAACGAGGAAATTCTCTCTATTACAAAACCTCATACGAAAGCAATTGGCGAACGAATTAATGGAGGCTTTACCTATACACTTCATCCTGTAGAAGACATCTATTTGGAGTCTGATGTTTTCGGTGAAATGGATCGAAAAGGGAATGGCTTTGTGGTAAGATTTATGAACATAATAGCCATTCTGATTTTGATACTGACCTTCACAAATTATGCGGGAATTACTGCTTCGATTAATCTAGACCGAGTAAAGGAAACGGGATTAAGAAAAATATTTGGAAGCAAGGACCAAAGGCTCTGGATCAGTTTTGTTTTAGAATCTGTGGTGCTGATCACAGTCTCCTTTTCAATTGCCATATTTCTGCTATCAATGTTTTGGGGAAATCTTCCAGCACTCACAGGAATGTTTTTACCAATATCAATCATCCTCTCACTCAAGTTCTTTGTTATTTCATTGCTTTCAGTCGTTCTAATAAGCCTAGTATGCGGGACTTATCATTACTTTTTGGTTACTGGACCTGATTTGATTACCGCTTTAAAAGGAGCTGATTCACCGGGTAATTCTTCTTATGTATTCAGAAAGGCAATTCTATTCATCCAATACTTGGCCGGTGCGAGTCTTTTGATTCTCACGATGATCGTCTATGATCAAGTCGGTCTATTGACAAAGGAAGACCCTGGCTTTGAACACAAGAATACACTGGCCTTAAAGCTCAGAAGAACTCGTGGAGATGCTGATTACTTCAGAAAAATTAATACCTTCTCAAAAGCCATTAAGAACGTGAGTGGAGTACAACTTTCCGCTCTATCTTCTCATATCCCATCAGAAGAGATAGGCTGGACGAGCGGGGGGAAAATCACTGGTCAGTTAACCACTGTAAAATTCCATCATTATGCCATAGATGAAGGTTTCACGGAAGTTTATGGAATGGAAATGGCTGAGGGTTCAGCCTATGATGGAAACAGTCTGAAAAATCAACGTTCAATTATTATAAATGAGCAGGGGGCGAAAATATTAGGTTTTGAAAAACCTGCTGATGCCATTAACAAAACCTTTCTATATGGTGGGAGAGAGGCGAACCCTTACACCATTATAGGAGTGATAAAGGACCATTATCAGAGGGGTTTAAAATACCAGGTATATCCCATTGCTTTTCATTATCTACCTGATCATGCCATATATACCGGTTCTTCCTACTCATCTTTGAAAATCACAGCATCAACCTCTCTAACGCA
Organism: Roseivirga sp.; assembly: GCA_029262895.1. Taxonomy (GTDB): domain Bacteria; phylum Bacteroidota; class Bacteroidia; order Cytophagales; family Cyclobacteriaceae; genus Roseivirga. The sequence continues at coordinate 130,617 of JAJCYM010000094.1, read as the reverse complement.
AATAAAAGAGGCCATTGAAGAAGTATGGCAAGATAATTTTGGCGATACACAAATAGAGTACAGTGATGTGGATCAAAAATATTTGGATCAATATCAGACAGACCGCAAGGCACTTGATCTCCTTACTTTCTTTACATTCGTGGCCATTATGATTGCCACTTTCGGGCTTATTGGACTTGTGGCATTCTCCACTAAACAGCGCGCAAAAGAAATTGGAATACGAAAGGTATTAGGCGCAAGCATTCGTCAGATCATCTATTTCTTGAGCAAATCCTACCTATCCATTGTACTGTTAGCCATCATTGTTTCCTGGTTCATTAGCTATTTTATTCTAGAATCTTGGCTTCAGAATTATCCACAGAGGGTGTCAATAGATTTCATGATTTTCATCATAGTTGCAGCAATCATTTTGCTCTTGTCTATGGCCTTAATCATTTTCCAGTCTTGGAAATCGGGCGTGAAAAATCCAGTGGCTGCAATGCGGACAGATTGAGCAAACCCCGAAACTTGTCTATAATCTCACTGATCTCTTAATACTTCCACTGGATTTCTGTTAGCCGCTCTCAACGACTGAAAACCTATCGTAATCCACGCTAAGGCAAGTGAGCAGATGGCAGCCCCAATAAATACTACTGGCGTGATAGGAGTGGTGTAGGCAAAATTAGTCAACCAGTCTTTTACAAAAAGGTAGGCAAGAGGGCTAGCAATGAGTAGTGCTAACAAAACCAGTAATGTAAATTCAGCCGTGAATACATACATCAATCTATATACTGATGCCCCAAGTATTTTCCTGACACCCAGCTCCTTTTTTCTTTGTTCTGCAGAGAAAGCAGCTAAACCGAATAAGCCAAGACAAGCAATGCTTAAGGCCATTACTGTGAATACGTTGAGTACTTGCCCCATCTGTTGTTCGGTTCTGAAATGGCCTTCAAAGTCTTGATCCATTAGAGAGTACTCGAAAGGTACTCCTGGATTGACCTCCGATAATTTGCTTTCAACATCTTTCAAAAGAACCGAAAGGTCTGATGTGTTTTGAACAAAGTCCTTGTTTAATCTTATGGAAATAAAATCGACTCCACTTTCCCACATTCGATCATTGTCTTCATGAACAATCAACAGTGGGCCAATTTCATACTTTACAGAGTTAAAATTGAAATCTTTTACAACACCAATTACCTCGAAAAGAATCGCTTCATCACTATCTACGAAAGCAATCTGTTTTCCAATTGGTGAATCTTCACTATAATTTTCCTTAATGCCCCAGCCTAAATCTCTAACAGCAGTCTCATTTAGAATGATTTTGTATTTGTCGGTCTCTAGCGTTTTATCAAAACTACGCCCAGTTGAAAATTCTAAATCCAATATGTTCAAATACTCCTCAGTGGCCCGAAGTCTGTTGAGATTTATGCCTTTGTTTTCTATATCATCGGCTGGTTTGTAATTATCTTCTCCCCATATCTCAGGGGGGACAGCGTCTGAAAGGCCTATTTCTTCAAAGGCAGTATTCGACTTCAATAAGGTTTGAAAAGTTTCTTTATTGTTATCGTTAAGCAACTCCATAGCATGGATTTGCAAGATGTTATCGTTATCAAAGCCTAGGTTTTCCTTAGATGCAAAGTCTAGTTGCTTCTGTACAAATAGGGCACAAATGATCAAGGCAATTGTGATTGTAAATTGAAAGACTACAAGTCCGTTCCTGACCGACTTCCCTTTAAAACCAGTACTCAATTTTCCTTTCAGCACTTCGATAGGGTTGAAGGAGGAGAGGTAAAAAGCGGGGTAGCTTCCGGTAGCTATACCCAGGAACAAAATGAACCCTCCTAAAAGCGCTATGAATGATGGATCGACCAATTTGGAGTAGAGTGAAAGACTCGTATTGGCTAGTGTGTTAAAGGCACCAAGGGAGACTTCTGTTGCCACTAAGGCAATGATAGTACTCACTATTACAAACATTACCGACTCAAAGATAAACTGTCTGACAAGTGCCTTTTTTGGAGACCCTAGTGTCTTACGGATACCGACTTCTTTAGCACGATTTGCCGAACGGGCAGTTGACAAATTCATGAAATTAATGCTTGAGAGTAGCAAGATAAGGAGCCCCACAGCCCCAAATATTTGCACGTAGGCATTGTCGCCAGATGGACCAAATCTGTTACCCGTTGAAGAGGAGTTCATATAAACATCTCTGATGGGCTCCATGTATAATGTCCATTCTTTGCCTTCAACAAATTCATCGAAGGTTTTTCCAAGCGCACGTACACCGGCCCATTTAGGCGGTATTGCCTGAATCTTTGTTTCTAAGGCTTCGATATTAGCACCTGAACGTACAAGGCCATAGGTGCCAAATGTCGTCCACATCCACTGAAACTCTCGTCTTTTAATCTTCGAATAGCTGCTCATAGCCGTGAGCATGTCGAACTGAATATGTGAATTGGATGGTATACTTTCCGTAACTGCTGTAACGTTGAAGGACCGTGACTCCCCTCTTTCCTCTTTGATATTTAATGTTTTACCGATTGGGTCTTCATCACCGAAGTACGTTGTCGCCATTTCTTCTGTGATCACTACACTTAGTGGCTTGGCTAGCGCCTGATCAGGATTGCCCTTTAAAAGTGGGAAAGTGAAGACATTGAAGAAGTTTTCTTCAGCAATGAAAATCTTATTCTCTCTAAAGGTCTGGAGATCGTCTCCATCTGCCTGATAAGACACTATATGTTTTCCCGGAGATTGGAGCCTCGTTACCTCTTCGAATTCCGGCACATCAGACCTTAGTGCGACAGCTAAGTTGGGGCCGGTGGAACCAAACTGGTCTGTCCAATCACCCCAGACCATCGGTTGGTTGATACGGTATATTCGATCCCCTTTTTCATGAAAGTTGTCATAAAACATTTTATCCATTACATAGAGTCCGATAAGAAGTGAAGCGGTTATGCCAATCGATAAACCCAAGACATTCAGCAAAGTGAACTGCTTGTGTCTAATGGCACTTCTCCAGGCGATGGTAAACATGTTCGAAAGCATTTGTTGTAGTTTAGCGGTTTACAAAGCATTTACCAAATAGAATGCCAAACCCAAAATATCGTTCTAAGCCATTAAGGGCTGTTTCCGAAGCCTTCTCTCCACCTCAGATGTTCTCCTAAGAACAGTCTTGTTCGCTGGCGGGCATGCCCCGTGAAATAATTCCAAATCATTAACTTCAGATATGTATTTCGTTTATGTACTACATAGTGAGAAGGACAGTAAGCACTGGGTACACACAAGATTTGGAATTAAGATTTGAGCAAACTCAAAAGGCTATGTAGAATCTACTAAGCACCAAAGCCCCTTTAAACTGATATACTATGAAGCCTGTCTGATCCAGGCGGATGCACTCAAACGTGAGAAATACCTCAAGACCCATTATGGAAAGATGTTTCTTAAGAATCGACTCAAATCTTATTTCACTGGGCGGGGGTAGAGTAAAAAGCAGTATTGAAATAGGGCGGCAGGGGATGACACACTCTTTTGCCATTTTTGGCATGAGCAGGGGCCAGTGGGACCACCTACGCTTCATTTCGGACGGTTAAAAATGGCAAATGCGTGCAGTAGTAATTAGCAAAAGCTGGAATTCAATGCATTCAAATAAAAGCCGGGGGAGAATATTAGACCTCAATCACAAAATCTTCACATAAAAAACCCATTCAAGTCCTTTGTTTGAAAATCCAATTATTGAGTTTTAAGCTTTTGCAATTAGTAAACTAACATTTCTCAATACTTATATATGCTAATTAAAATAAGAAGATTACCCGGATTAATAATATGTATACTTTTTGCTAGTACTTTTTTGGCAACCCAATCTTGTGCTCAAAATTCAAAAGTAGATCACATTAAATTATTTAATGAGGTGGAAGGAGGTTATAATTTTGAGTTTCCTAATGGTGGGAAACTATTTTTAAAATTTTATACTGATAATGGAATTTTGTATGGTAGCCAAGGGACAGAAGAAACTCGATTTCAATTACAAATCCTTGACGCAAAAAAAATGACGTTTGTGCATTATAAATCTGGTGGTGCCAAAAATAATTTTGAATTCAGTAGAGATCAGCAAAATAAAGTAACGAAATGTACCTTTATAGCACCCGATGGTATGAAACTGGTTGGACTAAGAGGGGTAAATAAAAATTCAAGTAAGGCTAGAGTAATTCCGATTGAATTTGAGAGTGAAGGAGTTATCTTAAAAGGAAAGCTTCAAATACCAGAAGGAAAAGGGCCTTTTCCTAGTGCGGTTCTCGTCCACGGGTCAGGCAAAGTACGAAGGGATGGATACTCAATTCTTTATGAGCCGTATTTAAGTAAAGGAATTGCAATATTGTCGTTTGATAAAAGAGGTGTTGGCGAATCAGGCGGAACATTTCAACGTATCAGTCTATATAATGATGACAGGTTTATTTTATTGGCAAAAGATGTTTCAAATGCCGTAAGTAAATTAAAATCATTTGATGAAATTGACCCCTTGAGAATTGGGCTTATTGGTATTAGTCAAGGAGGTTGGATAATGCCCATCGTTAATTCACTAAGAAATGATATTGCATTCATAATAAGCCAAGCAGGACCAACTGTTTCCTTTGGAGAAGAAAATTATTATAGCCAGCTCACGGGTGAAAATTCAGGTACTTTGACGAAAATGTCGCAAGCTGAGATTTCTAAAAAATTACGTGAAAAAGATCATATTGGATTTGATCCTATGCCTTATTTAATAAAAATGAAGCAACCAAGTTTATGGATTTATGGAGCAAAAGATATTAGCGTCCCTGTTCCGGAAAGTGTAAAAATTCTTAACTACATAAAACCAAAGTATAATCTTAACATTGAATATCATGTTTATGAGAATGTTGGTCATGCCGTAGTTTTGGGAAAAACATTTTTTAGTGATCAATTTGACTTTTTGAAGAAACATAAAATAATACAACAGTAGTATCATGTTGTGATCAGCGAGAGAAGGACGAGTCAGTAGTTCGGAAGAGCACAAAAAATGTATTAACCGAATAGTATACTACTTCTGATACTCTATCTTAAGAATTTCCCATACAAAATCACCCATTTTGGTTTTAACTATTACTTCATCTCCAACAGTTTTATCAAGAAGCGCTTTAGCCATTGGGGAGTCCATAGAGATATAATCTTTGTTACCTATTAACTCTTCGTAACCAACAATACGAAGACGGGTTTGAAGACCTTTCTCTTTGTTTTTAATTTCAATCCAAGCACCAAAACTCACTTTTCTTGCTTGGTTGGGGTGGTAGTCAATAATTTTAAAGTCATCAATACACTTACGCAAATAACGAAGGCGATTATCAATTTCTCGAAGACGTTTTTTGTTGTAATGGTAATCTGCATTTTCTGAACGATCTCCCAAACTAGCGGCCCATGTAACCTTAGCGGTAACGTCTGGACGTTCAACTCGCCACAAGTGATCATGTTCTTCCTTTAATTTTTGGAAGCCTTCGGAGGTAATCATTTGCGAGCGATTGAGTTTTGGTAGCGTTGATTCTGGGATTTTCCGCCTCATGATAAATGATCTTGTTTTGAAAATTTTCGCAAGATAAATATCTTATTTTGTACTTAACATTCAGAGGTAAAAATTACAATAATTATCAACTATCTATCGTATGAAAGCGACTTATCACCTACGCAATGCTTCGGTGATTAAAAAGCATAAAACTAATTATGTATCAAGCGAAGCTTGTTACCCTCGCGGCAAGCCAATTTCCTGATCATTCCTTTAAAAATAATCCCATGAAAGGGGAGGGCCGCATACCAGTATATTCTACCCCATAAGCCTTTTGGACGGAAAGTTGCAGTTTGACTTAGCATGTTACCATTAATCTTGAACTCAAGCCAGGCTTCACCAGGCAATTTCATTTCAGCGAAAAGCAAAAGGCGATTCATTGGTTTGTCCGCATCGAGGACTCTCCAGAAATCGACCGCATCTCCCACGGCCAGGTCATATGGATGTCGCCTGCCTCGTCTCAAGCCAACCCCTCCAACACACCTATCGATAAAACCCCTTAATTTCCATAGGACATTGGCATGATACCAGCCATTATCACCGCCAATACTCCAAATTTTATCTCTGCAAGCGGCAGCATCAGCTACACAAATACTCTTCTGATCTACATAGCAACCAAAGGTGGGAACATTGGAGATGGTCGATAATTTTAAGTTCATTTCTCCACTCACCATGGCGTCTTTCCAACTGGAAATGACTCCATGGTCATTTATCTGAAATAGTGTACTGATCAGTGCATCTTCATAACCGATCGGTTCAATTGCTAGTATTTGATTGATCGGACTAGGTTTACAAACCACCTCAATTTTCATGCTATTTACTAGCGCAATGGCCAGTTTATAAGAGGTTGAAGTCACGAAATACAACCAGTAGGAGGATAGGCGAGGCGTCATCACAGGTACAATAAATATTTTCCGTCTGAGGCCTCGAACTTTGGCAAAAGTCAGCAACATCTGCTTATAACTTATCACATCGGGGCCACCAATATCAAAGTGATTGTCATAGGTATCTGGGTCAAGGAGAGACCTGGATAAAAAACTGATCACATCGTTGATAGCAATTGGCTGACACTTGGTTTTAAGCCATTTGGGAGTGATCATCAATGGAAGTTTCTCTACCAAATCGCGGATGATCTCAAATGATGCGCTGCCAGATCCAATGATGATGCCGGCCCTGAATGTGGTGAGATGATACCTTCCTTTAGCCAATTCATTTTCAACTGCCATACGGGAGCTCAGATGTTTAGACAGGCTTTGGTCATTAACAATGCCACTGAGATAGATTACCTGAACCACCTTCGTCTGTTCTGCAAAAACTCTAAAATTCTCTGCTGACCTCAACTCCAAAGATTCATAATCTCGGCTGGTAGACATTGAATGCATCAGATAGTATGCAATATCAATGTCTTTTGGAATTTTCTCCAAGGATTCCTTATTAAGAAAATCTACTTCAATTATTGAGACTGCATGCGTATCATCCTCAGGAATGGTGAGTCGTGTTTTGTCGCGTGCACAGCAGACCACTTGGTGATTGGCATCCAAAAGCTCTTTAAGCAGGCGCTTGCCGATATAGCCGGTTGCACCAGTCAGTAGTACTTTCACAGTAGGATAGAATGATTCATATGATAGAGAGCCATTACAAAATCAAGATGAGGATAATTCCATGGAAGCCAAGCTTTATTCGATCAGTGGACATCAATCATAGTTGATTAACAGGTTTGTTTACCTTGTAACATGGGAGGGGAGCAATGGCACACTCTTTTGATATTTTAGCTTTGAGCCAGAGCCTGAGGGACCACCTACACTTCATTTCGGACGGTTAAAAATGGTAAATGTGTGTGGCAGTGTGGGTGGTATATCAAAAAGTCAGTTTTTTCGTATCTTTACTATATGAGCGATGCAGTTAAAAATTCACTAAGAGCCGAAAGAGCAATGAATGAAGCCTTGAAAGAAGAGAAATCAAAGCAAAAAAAACCGCGTTCAACTTCAAAAGTGAGTGTCGTTGCAGACCAAATCTAATCCAGATTTTATCGTCATTGCCGGCCCCAATGGAGCTGGTAAATCCACAACAAGTAAAAAACTATTAGAACCATTTGGCATTACTGCATTTGATTGGGATCAAAGGTTCTATGCTAGATGGGGTCAATTTGAATTTGATCCTTTGGTTACCGAAGGAGTAAAAGAAACTATCAATTCTGAGTTTCATAAACACGTTGAGTTCGCTTTCTCCAAAAATGCACCAGTCGCCTACGAAACTAATTTCCATTCCACGTTCAATTTTGATTTAGCCAAAAAGGCAAAAGATAATGGTTACAAAACCTCACTATATTTCTTGGCATTAAAGGATGCTGAACTCGGTATTGAGAGAGTTGCGAAGAGAGTTCTTGATGGTGGACATTATGTCAATAATGAAACAATTCGGGAACGTTACCGGATTGGACTGGAAATGCTTGATTCAAAAGCAATCAATCACTATGACCAGATTGCTATCTATAATTCGGCTGATAAATTCATATTGCAACTGGTAATAGACGAAAGAAAAATAGTTTATAAGGCGACCAATCTAGACGTAACCATCATTAACCAGCTTCCCTCGATTAAGTCTATACTTGGATAGTATAAGGTTCTATTTAACATAATCACTTAATTATATAACCGCGCTGTTGTCAATATACAGCCCAAACGCTAATCAGGCCTGAAATGGCCACAATGCCATAAATGGCAATAAGTGTTATATAATTTATATTATGTTAAGTAAAGTATTCATTAAAGAAGAGAGATCGATAAAACCTCCCTTCTCTTGTCTCTTTATTCTGTGCCCTCTAGTTCGTCAATTCTCTTGAGAATCGCGGCACTCTCAGAAGTCATTCCTAACTGACCGTAGATAGTACTTAACGTTTCTAGTGTATCTACATCATCATCTTTGATTTCCACTGCCTTCACCATGAATGGCATTGCCAATTTAAATTCCTCCAATGCCCCGGCCTTCATGGTTTGATGCTTATCATTATCACTTTCAAGATTAGCCTCTTTTAACTGAGTGATCGCCCTATTGAAATGCACAATTCCCGCCACATACAAAGCCTCATAGTGGTCCGGCACTAACTTTAGTGCTGCCTCTGCAGCAACCAGTGATTCATCAAACTGATCATTATTCCAAAGTAGAAAAGCCAAGGTGTAATATGAATCTCCAGTAGCATCTCCCTGATCAATAACATCCTGAAGTTGCTTAATGGCTTGGTCTAATCTTTCAGCATTGATCAGCACCTCAATTTCGTATTCGCCATATCTTTTGGCATTCTCGGGATATAGCTCTTTGGCTTCCGCGATGTACTTCAATGCATTGTCCCAGTCTTTTGTTCTTCCATAGATATCTATGACTCCGTCATAGGCAAAGCCTGCATTCTCGTATGTATTGTCGAGCGAAATAACCCTCTCAAAGTGTTTCAATGTCTCTTGCTGCATTTCACTCATCTGAGCACAGTAGCCTGCAAAAAACTCATAGGGTACGTCTTCAACTATTTGAGCAGCCAACGCATAGAAACCATAGGCCTTGTCATATTCTTCTGCCTCGAAGTGTACGCCCCCTTGAGCTGTTACAAATGTCTCCAAATAGCGGAGTCTCTCACCACCGCCTAATCTCAATCCGGTGGCCGGATTCAGAACTGCTTCCTCCATCACTCTCTCCTTCTTTTTCGCATCACCCTTCTCCATAGTAATTTGAAACCAGTCATATGACTGCTTCGCCAAAGCTAGGTCTGTTTTTCCTCCATCGCTGAATTTGTACATATATGCCTGCCCAAGGATGTCATAAACGTCTGCGTTGTCCTTGGTCTCCGGATCGTTAGATGCGGCAGTTGCCAACTCGATCGCGCCATCATAATTTTTCTTGTTCAGCTCTTTCTGTGCGCTTTTAAGGGTTTTCTTTTGGGCAGAAACTCCAATCACAAGCAAAGAAAGAAGTGCCGTAAAAAGTAGCTTTTTCATGATAATTTTTGTCTAAGTTAATTCTCGTTTTCTTCTGTATTATTTTCCTGATTATCCGGACTTTCTGAAGTGGTATCCTCATTTTTCTCCACTCCTTCTGCCATTTCCTCAGCAAGCTCCTCTCCTTCGATTTGCTCTATTTTTTCAACTGAGGAGATCGCATCCCCGTCATTTAATCTAATCAGTTTTACACCTTGTGTAGCCCTTCCCATTACGCGAAGGTTCTCCACAGCCATCCTGATTGTAATACCTGATTTGTTAATAATCATCAGGTCATCAGTATCAATTACTTCTTTTATAGCAACTAAGTTACCAGTTTTTTCAGTAACGTTAATGGTTTTCACGCCTTTACCGCCTCTTTTTGTGATGCGGTAATCATCGATGAGCGAGCGTTTACCATATCCTTTTTCGGATACAACTAACAGGTTGGCATCATCCCTATTTACACATACCATGCCAATTACTTTGTCATCATCACCTTCCAGGCGAACGCCACGGACACCTGCAGCGGTTCTTCCCATAGGCCTAACATCGGTCTCATGGAAGCGAATAGCCTTTCCTGAGCGCTTACCTATGATGATGTCGTTATTCCCATTTGTTAGCTTGATTTCCAACAAACGATCACCTTCATTGATTGTTATGGCATTAATACCATTCTGTCTTGGTCTTGAATAAGATTCTAATGCTGTCTTTTTGATTGTGCCACTTTCCGTACACATGATCAAGTAATTATTATTCAAATAATCTGCATCACTTAAATCATGTACATCTATTACGGCACGTACCTTGTCCCCAGGTTCAATATTGATCAGGTTCTGAATTGGTCGGCCCTTGGCGGTTTTACCTCCTTCAGGCACTTCCCAGACCTTTTTCCAAAACACCTTACCAAATTCTGTGAAAATCAACAAATAATCATGGGTCATGCCCACAAACAGGTGCTCCGTAAAATCATCTGTTTTGGTTGCCGCTCCCTTGGAACCCACTCCGCCCCTTCCTTGTGTCCTGTATTCGGCAAGAGTGGTTCTTTTGATGTACCCTGAATGTGAAATGGTAATGAGCATCTCCTCGTTAGGGATCATATCTTCCGTTCGGAAGTCCTCGGCAGAATGAATAATATCCGTTCTTCGTTCATCACCATAGCGCTCCTGAACTTCAGTCAGCTCCTCCTTAATGATCTCCATCCTCAACTCTTCCTTTTCGAGAATTTCCTTCAAACGGGTAATCAAAGCCATGATCTCCGCGTATTCCTTCTCGATCTTCTCTCGCTCAAGACCCGTCAATCTCTGGAGTCTCATTTCCAGGATGGCCTTGGCCTGAATTTCGCTCAGTTTAAAGCTCTCCATCAGGCCGGTCTTGGCAATTTCAGGATCTCTGGAACTCCTGATCAGACTGATTACTTCATCCAGATTGTCCAGCGCAATTAAATAACCTTCAAGAATATGGGCTCTCTTCTCCGCTTCGTTGAGTTCATATTGTGTCCTTCTGGTCACCACTTCGTGTCGGTGATCCACATAATGAACGATAAGGTCTTTTAGGTTTAAAGTATACGGACGCCCCTTTACGAGTGCTACATTGTTAACACTAAAAGAAGATTGTAACTGAGTGTATTTAAAGAGATTGTTTAAGACAACATTGGATATAGCATCTCTCTTAAGTTCGTAAACAATCCGCATTCCGTTCCTATCAGATTCGTCCCTGATATCGGAAATGCCTTCTATCTTTTTCTCATTGATCAAGCCAGCAGTTTTCTCAATCATGCTAGCTTTATTCACCATATAAGGGATCTCGGTCACAATAATTTGCTCCCTGCCCGTTTTGGTTTCCTCAATTTCGGCCCTAGCTCTTAGCACTACACGACCTCTCCCCGTCTCAAGTGCAGATTTCACACCCTGGTAACCATATATGGTCCCTCCTGTTGGGAAATCAGGTGCAGTGATATGCTCCATCAAACCTGCAACGGTAATATCCCTGTCGTCTATATAAGCCCTGATGCCATTAGCCACCTCTGTAAGGTTGTGAGGCGCCATATTGGTGGCCATACCCACTGCAATGCCTGAACTTCCATTTAAAAGCAGGTTTGGTAGTTTCCCAGGTAATACTGTAGGCTCTTGGAGGGAATCGTCAAAGTTGAGCTGAAAGTCAACAGTGTCTTTGTTAATGTCGTGAAGCAATTCATCTGCAATGCGCTTCAATCTGGCTTCCGTATAACGCATTGCTGCTGGTGAGTCACCATCTACAGAGCCAAAGTTTCCTTGTCCATCAACCAGAGGATATCGAAGTGACCACTCCTGGGCCATTCGTACCATAGTATCGTAAACAGATGAGTCACCATGAGGGTGGTACTTACCGAGCACCTCTCCTACTATTCTGGCGGACTTTTTATGAGCTTTATTGTAGTTTACTCCTAGATCCAACATTCCATAAAGCACACGCCTGTGAACGGGTTTCAAACCGTCCCTAACGTCTGGAAGTGCTCTGGATACTATTACCGACATTGAGTAGTCAATGTAGGCTCCCCTCATCTCATCTTCTATATTGATCGGGATGATGGTTTCCTTGTCTCCTTCAGCCATAAATTCGTGAAAAAATCAACTAATTTGTAAGCGCGCAAGATAGCCAAAAATCCTTAATTAATGGTTCAAGAATTGGAATAAGATTGGAGGAAAAAGGTGAATTATTTAACGGTTTTTTCGCTTCTTAAAATTTTGCCCGATTTTTGGATTTTGTCTTCTGAAAATCGATCGTCCCCGGTAGATTTTTCCGTTAAAAACATGCTCCATTTGCACTTGATGCGCCTTGAATCGATTCCTTGGGTAAGTAGGGTATTTTATAAGAAATCCAAGATTCATGCTGAAGGTTGTGATTTTATTCGGCACGGTTATCGGGTCCACCTCAAATTGGTAGTTTCTAAACTCTAAAGCTGGTTTGAGATACACTTTAAAGTACTTTGAAAGCTTCTTCTCAAAGGTCAGCCCCAAACTAAAAAAAGGATCATAGGTGATCACTTCTGTATCAAAACTCTCGGATTTAAATTTCCATACTCCAGCTTCAACGTCAACAAACATTGTGAAGTCCAAATAGTTCAATGCGCTAACCGAAATCGAACCAAACATCTTTGTCTGTTTAGACTCAATCACAGGCACCAAAAGCTCACCAAAGTTGGGTTGGTCTATGGCTGTGAAAAAATTCTGTTTGTATTTCATTTTACCAAATGAGATACCTCCCCCTATCCTCACCAGGTCCTGATCGAGGGAGCGTCTTTCTCCAGTGGTCTTGAGGTGGAGTTTGTCTGTTTTTTTAATGGAGAAAGAAAGCCTCAGCGTAACCGGATTGTATGTGCCCTGGTTCTTGAACGACACTGGCAAGGTGTCTGTGTTAATGGCAAGGTCGTCATCATATATCTGATCGAACACCACGGGTCTGTTACGATTAAACCAGTTTGTCAACCCGTTATAGGGACCTCCGGAACTTGCATCAGCGGATGGAAAAATGTAAATCCAGTTTTCGGGGATATTGGTTCGGACTAAAACAACATCAGAAAGCTCCTGCTTATGATTGAAGCCACCTTTGCCCAACTCAAGGGATAAATTAAATAGGTTTAATATTTTTCGAACAGGGCTCACACTCGGTGCCTGTCTTTTCGTAGTAGCCGTTGGGGGTACAAAACGATCTTGATTATTCTTTTTCTTTCTCTGCGCCCATAATTCCTGGGGAGAACCTGCTAGTGTAACGAGGAAGATTAGTAAGACGAGAAACCTTTTCAATTCAATCCTTTTAGGAATATAATGACAAACTAGGGGCTTTATTATTGTGGAACAAAAAAAAGTCCTGATGTATCATCAGGACTCTTCCGTCATTAGTATGTTAAGGTTGATTAAGGTTCTGTACTAGTGATCGATGCCTTGATTGCATCAACCTTTGCCTTCATGTCACTATCAGACTTAATAGCGTTACGAATGGCCTTGAATTTAGCGGCTCCCAATCCATTGGAAGCCAAGGTATTAAGTACGGTTGAAGCCGCCTTTGTTTTCTTATCTACACGTTTCTGAACAATTCCGTAAAATTGTTTTTCAAAATCAGTCGCGTCAGCTGGAAGCTTGTCTATTTTTCCTTTAGCCACTTTATTCAGTTCTGAATAGCGCTTACCATCAATTCCATCTTGCTTGGCAATTAGGTCATTAACCATCGGACTGATCTTGTCAGTGATGGACGCTTGGGCTAACATAATGATCGCATAATCTCTTAGATCTGCATCTGTGATTTCGTCTTGCGCCTTAACGGCATTGCCGAATGCGAAAGCAAACATCAAAGTAGCGAGTACAACTTTAGTGAATCTTTTCATTTTAATATCTCCTCTTTACGTAGTTTAGGGTTAAAAACTAATTCACAAATAATGTGATTAGATCGGAATATACAAGGGAATGTTTTTCAAACTTGTCCAATCTTACACAATTGGAACTGATTTCGACCAAAACTCAGAAATAATCGATAAAAATGAAGAAAGTCTACCACCTATCCACCTGTACAACGTGCCAGAGAATCATGTCCGAACTACCATTAGGTGGTTTTGAAAAACAGGATATTAAGTCTGAAGCCATCACTCCTGCTCAGTTAACTGAAATGAAAAGCCTAAGTGGCTCATACGAATCTTTGTTCAGCAGAGTCGCGATGAAATACAGAGCCATGGGGCTAAATGAAATGAATCTTTCGGAGCCTGATTACCGAAAGTATATTCTTGAGGAGTATACCTTTCTTAAGAGACCTGTCTTCCTGATTGATGGAGAAATTTTTATAGGAAATAGTAAGAAGAATGTGATTTCACTCAAGGAAAAATTAGGGGCAAAGTGATAAGGACTTACGAATTGAGAATGAAGAATTACGAAGGTAAAATGCCCACACTGAATTTGGGATGTGGCAATGAGAATTTCGGTGCTTGAGTTTTGGGGTTTTGCTTAGCGAAGGCTCTTCAGTTCCTCAATAGTTCCGGCAGGGTCCATTGACTTAAAGACAAAATTACCTGCAACCAACACATCGGCTCCAGCTTCGAGAAGCATCGGTGCATTATTTGCGTTTACTCCTCCATCAATTTCTATAAGGGTTGAAGCATTGTTTTCTGCTATAATCTCCTTTAACTGCCTCACCTTCTTATAGGTATTTTCAATAAACTTCTGCCCACCAAAACCTGGATTTACTGACATCAAACAGACCATATCAATGTCTTGAATAGTATCTTCCAAAAGCTGCACATTGGTATGTGGGTTCACGGCTACGCCCGCCTTGCAGTCTAATGACTTGATAAACTGCAGCGACCTATGTAAATGATTGCAGGCCTCATAATGTACAGAGATTGTGGCTGCACCGGCATCCCTGAAGGCTTCCAAATAGCGATCCGGGTCTTCAATCATCAAATGCACATCCAGTGGTTTCTTAGCATGCTTGTTAATGGCCTCACAGACCGGCAATCCGAATGAAATGTTTGGCACAAACATGCCATCCATTATGTCAATATGAATCCAGTCTGCCTGGCTTTCATTTAACATTTCTATATCTCTTTGAAGGTTTGCGAAATCTGCTGCTAATACAGAGGGGGCGATGATTGGGCTATTCATAGCCACAAATATACGCTAATATTTAATCAGCTTTCTAGTGAGTTTTCCATTTGAACTGGTAACTCTTAACAGGTACATTCCTGGGGGACTATCTCCCCAACTGATACTAAACGTATCCTTAATGTTATTAGGTACCACGGTAATTTCTGCCAATGTCCTTCCATCAAAAGAGAACAACTGCACAAACTGGTCAGCACCGAAATCATCAGAGCTAAAGGTAATTGACATTGATGTCTGACTTTGTCCTGCTGGGTTTGGGTAAACGAGCAAGTTGTTTTCGCCCTCGACAATTGGCGCCCCAGCACTTGCAAGGGCCCTTCTAAAATTGACTATGCCATAGCCAAGTTCGTTGTCCGGCCTCGAAGCCTGACTTCCGGAGGCGCGGATGGCTCTTGCCAGACGATCATTCGTAAGTTCTGGTTCTGCTTGTAGCAATCCAGCAGCCACACCCGATACAAGCGGTGCAGAAAAGGAGGTGCCACTACCCAATTGAATGAATCCATTTTCATTAATTGTTGACGTGCCACTGCCTAAAGCGGCCACATCCGGCTTTAGAACACCAGCGCTGTTTGGGCCTATGGAACTGGCACGTGTTCTGCTCAAAGCAGAGTTTACGGCACCAACCGCCAGAATATCAGGGTGGTCTGCCGGAGCGGTAATAAACTGCCATACCTGATTTCCCTCGTTTCCTGCGCTGGTAAGCACCAGTATCCCTCTGTCAAATGCCATTCCTGCAGCGCGACTGATCACCGTGGTTTGGCCATCCATATCGTCATAAGTATAGTCAGCTGAAGGCGCTGTAAAGGTACTATAACCCACTGAAGTGCTGATAATATCCACCCCGGCACTATCGGCCGCTTCTGCAGCAAAGAGCCAATTGTACTCTTCAATGCGATGCTCAGAATTTACCTGGCTATCTTCTGTGATAAAGAGTAAATAACTGGCCTCCGGAGCAGTTCCCCGGAAGTCTTCCTTCTGAGCAGCGAGAACAGAAAGCACACGCAGTCCATGCTGATCACCACTTTCAACATAACGTTGATTGAAAGTATAGTCATGAGTCAATAAGATTCGATTGTCAGTATTCAAGTGCTGAAAGGCATCAATTCTGGAAAGGTTCGGAAAACCACTATCGAGCACACCAATCATCACCCCTTCCCCATCATAACCTTGTGCATGCATATCCAAAACACCGACCATTTCGTTTTGAAAGTCGGTGCTCATCTGGCTTTCGGGAGCCACGGCAATAGGACTCCCCGGAGGGCCTCGATCAATTTCCTCATCAAGCAATTGAGCACCAGGTGCTACCAGTTCAACCCTATTCACAAAAGGCAGCGCTTCTACATTGTTGACCATAGCTGGCGGCATTTCTACCAAAACACCATTCAACCATTTCGTGCGAAAGTAGGTGGATAATCCAAGGGTATTTAACGTTTGAACATAACTTTCATTTACAGGGATATCTGCAGCCAGAATGGCCAGGCCGTGCTTTTGCCTTCTACTAATGGCCCTTTGTGAAAGGAAGCCTGTGGGATTAGTTATGGAAAAAGGTGAATTGTCCTTATCAGCAAAGAAAACCATATAACGGTTCTCCTGAGCATGGATAACGGGAATAGCCAGGCATAGCAGTAAAAGACTAACCGCCCTCCTCGCCAATTGTGCCATGGGCTATTAATATTTCACGATAAAAACGACCTGTTTGTATAATTCCCTGTCGCAAACAAGCTCCAACAGTACAAAATTGAACAACATTATATTCCTTGAATACCAGGCCTATGCTGTCGGCATACACCTCTCTTCTTATATCTCTGAAAGTCACGGGGAATTCAAATTCGCCATTGTTGTCATCTTGTTCGTTGTGTTGCTCAATTACCATGGCCTCAGTAAAAGAGGTCAGGCTGTTAGGAACATTGAAGTTTTGGTTAAAAGTCTTGATCTCGAAGGTATCTTGTCCACCGGTGTTAAATAAATTACCATCCCAGATTCTACCCGTGATCACTGGGAAGACCATTTTAACTATCGGTTTATTGTTTTCTACAGATACCGCTTTGTCCAAATCAGCCCTCGCAGACCAAACCGAGTCAAGCCTCCAGGGCTCCGTATCATCTCCCCTGCGAAAACGATGAATAAGATTCGAAACCTCCCCTCCGGGACTTTCAAAAGCCCCACTTACTTCTTCCCGGAGTTCAAATCTAAAGGTGTCGCTGATGTCTACTCCGAAGTATCTGATTTCGAATACCTCATATTCTCGGTATTTGCCCTCAACAAGAAAGAAATAAGATTTACCGGTATCAGGATCGATGGCCGGTGTTGAATCAGTATTGTTGGTATTGCAAGCCAATACCGTAATGAGGACAAGGATCAGTGAAAGGAATACCTTTTTCGTCATATGACAAAGATAAAATCTTAAGGTTAACGAAAATAG
The DNA here is from genome assembly GCA_029262895.1 of Roseivirga sp. Taxonomy (GTDB): domain Bacteria; phylum Bacteroidota; class Bacteroidia; order Cytophagales; family Cyclobacteriaceae; genus Roseivirga. The sequence goes on along the minus strand of JAJCYM010000094.1, from coordinate 113,052 downwards.
TTTTTCTTAATTATAGAGTTTTAAGTGTAATCTAAAACTCATTACTCTCTCATTACGCCCTTTTGGCATAAACCCAGTTAAAACTTATTTGTTATTGTATTGACCTGGTCTGCAATGCCACCTATCACATCAATCATCTCAGCGTCCAGGGCTGTCCCATCCTCTTTCCAAGTGTGAAAATTCCCAACAAACTCCATTTCCAAATATTTAGCACTTAGGCTGAAAGGCAATACAAACTCCTCTCCAATCACGCCATCGCTCCCACAACTTACAGTCATCAATTTGACACCCTTTAGCTTTCTTCCCAAGTCCTTGCGTATTGTAACTAAGTCAGACCACCGGTCTATGAATATCTTCATTTGCGCGCTCATGGTATACCAATACACCGGACTGAGCAATATAATGACCCTTTTCGCTACCATTTTTTCGGCCAATTTCATAAAGTCATCATCTTGATTTTTATGTTGGTAGTCATATGGGCTTATCTTCAGTTCATTCAAGTCGATTAGCTCCAAATCAGTTTTATGGGCAATTGCCTTTCCTATTTGATAGGTGTTTCCCTCACTTCTGGAGGACCCGAAAATAATGATACCTGACTGTTTCATTTTGTCGCTCAAGATTCTTCCTTGTCTTCTGCAAAAGAGTCATATTTCAACTACTTTTGCCAGCAATTAAGATTTAAAGCGTTGGTGATATCTATATGGCATTAAAAACATTCGTTAAGATAAGTGGGGTTAACAATTTGAGCGATGCGCGATACTGTGCGGGAATGGAAGTAAATCAGCTTGGATTTAACATTGAATCTAGAAGTCCTAACTATACTGATATTCAAAAGTTTAAAGAAATTTCAGACTGGCTTTCCGGGGTTGAATATGTTGGTGAAATCGATAATGCCAGTGCTGTGGACATTGCAGACCTAATAGATGGCTATCCATTAGATGCTGTTCAGGTCTCAAGCCCTAAACAGGTGGAATTAGCTGCCCAATGCGGCTTACCAGTGATACTCAGGATTGATATCGCCATGATAACGGCCGATCTCTTAGCATCACTAAAAGATCAGGTCAGCTACTTTTTGATTGAATCCTTTTATGCGGGCCAACTGAGTCCGGATTTATTGGAACTTACCAGTAATTACCCCATCGTGGTGGGGTTTGGCTTCGATGCCGATTCGGTGAATCATTTTGTCAGCACCAGCACCATCAAAGGTATTGCGATTAAAGGAGGTGATGAGATCAAGCCAGGGCTCAAAGACTTTGATGAGATGGCAGATATTCTAGAAGTCCTGGAAATTGATGATACCGTTTAAAGGGCTTATTACTGGTAAATCCTATTTCAATCGGGTTTCTCAAATAAATAGTCTTAATTTATCCAAATAACTGGTTTCAAACGTTCCTTGATTGATAAGGGCCAGACACAAACTCAAGTATATTAACATGAAAAAACTCGTAATACTCCTCCTTTTAGTTGCATCCACCTCTGTTGCCTTTGCTCAGGATGATCTCACCACATTTATCTTAGTCAGGCATGCCGAAAAGGCCAATGACGGCACTAACAACCCTGGATTGACAGCCGAAGGAACTGATAGGGCGAACCGTTTGAGTGTACTTTTGGCCAAAGCCGATATAGGTGCTATCTATTCAACACCATTCAAAAGAACCAGGAATACGGTCTCCCCTTTAGCTTCACTGAAAGGTCTTGACGTTGAAGAATACAACCCCAGAGGAAGGGAGTTTATCAATTCCATGTATGAGAAGTACAAAGGGAAAACCATTGTTGTCTCAGGACATTCTAATACTACTCCCGTTGTTGCTAATATTCTTTTAGGCAATAAGCAGTTTGAAAACCTAAGTGAGAGTGAATACGACAAGATTTTTGTGGTAACCATCTCAAGCATTGGGAAAGGAACTGTGACGTTGATGTCTTATTAAACCCGGATAATCCAATAGACTTTCTATTACATAAACCGAGTTAAAGAGGCAAGTCTAATTCTCTATATCCCCTTTTTCAATTTTAAAGGAACGGTTGAAAAAAAGGCCGAACCCCGCACTGAATAGGCTGATTAAATAGAAAAGCCCCGTTAAGGCAACCGCTGAGTTTTGATCCAAAAGCAAAAGTGGAGCCCCTATCGTCATTACATATTCTCTAACCCCAATTCCTCCTGGAGCAGAAATAGGCAATAATGCTGCAATGGAGCTTAGTAAGAACAGCGTGAAATAGTCTATAAAACTACCATCAACGCCTAAGGCAAGCAAAATAAAGTAAGCGGCAGCCACTTGTAAACCCTGAACCCCAATTGCCTGGATGCTCGTGATGCTTCTGAAGGTCTTGTACTTCGGAAACAAATAATGCACCAGCAAATAGTAAACAGGAAAAGCCAAAATGACTCCGGGCCAAAGTAGCCAATTGAACCCTCCAACAACCTCATGTCCGGTTCCAAGAATTGCCAAAAGCAACATCAGGAAGCCGAGTGCAACCCCACCACTCAGCCTGTCCAGCAAGGTGGCTGTAATCAAGCCTTTCATCGGAGTGTTGAATTTTTTCTTGAGCAGGTAAACCTTATAACCATCTCCGCCAATTCCGCCAGGCAAAAACTGGTTGTACAGCATCCCCACGTAATACAACTTAAGATTATATACTGGTTCCAAATCCAAGCCGAGGGATTTAAAAAAGTAATTAAGCCTGAAAGCACTTAATATTTTGGAAGCATTGAATAAAACGAGAGCTACCAATAACCAGCCCGGATTAGCATTAAGAATTAATTCTTTGGTTTTATTAAGATCAATGGAGTTAACTACAAAATAGATTGCCACAGCAGCTATGGCAATCTTGAGAAAAAGCATAAGCCTCTTTTTGAGCTTAGTCTTTTCCAACGAAAACTTCTTTAAGTCTATAGGTCTTCTTATTCTGAGATTCAAAATAGGTTCTCATCATAATCTCAGCAATAATTCCAACAGTGATAAACTGGATTCCTGCCAGAATCAGTATTGAACCAAGTAAGAGCAATGGTCTTCCCCATATATCTTCTCCGGTGGCAAACTTGTAAATAACCAGATATAGATCAATTAGAAATCCAATCATAAATGTGATGATACCCCAACCGCCAAAAAGGTGCATTGGCCTCCTGGAGTATTTCTGGAAAAATATCATAAGGATTAAATCCGCCATTACGCGGAAGGTCCTATTGATTCCATATTTGGATTCTCCATGTTGTCGAGCATGGTGCTTCACATTCACTTCCGTCATTTCGGCACCCTGGAGCTTGGCCAAAACAGGAATGAAACGATGCAGTTCACCATAAAGGCCCAGATTTTTGGCAATGTCCTTTTTGTAGATTCTTAAGGAGCAGCCATAATCACTGAGTCGTACATCGGTAGTTCTTCTGATGATCCAATTCGCAATTTTGCTTGGGAACTTGCGCAGTACAAAACCATCTTTTCGATTGGCCCTTACTCCGGCTACCACATCCATACCTGACTCTTCCAATTTGGCCATCATGGCCGGTATGTCTGATGGATCATTTTGCAAATCACCATCCATGGTCACGATATAATCTCCCTGGGCTTCGTCAATGCCGGCAGACATTGCGGTGCTCTGTCCGTAATTTCTATTGAAGATTAACAGCTTGGTTCTGCTATTCGCTACTTTTCGGACGTTCTCTACTGTTTTATCAGTGGATCCATCATCAACCAGGATTAATTCATAATCAATCCCTTCAAGGGCCTCATATTCCTTTTCACACAATGGAATTACATTGTCTTCTTCGTTGTAAACCGATACGACTACAGATAATTTCATGCCCGGATTTTCAAAGTGCAAATTAAACCAGATTCACAGGAATTACCTAATAGGTCAATGGTTCTAGGTTTTGATGTTTAAAGTTTAAAGTTCCAACCAATAAAACCTTAGTTTTGCAGCCAACATGAATAAGCAGCGTTCACTTCTTTTAGTTCTGGCCCTTTCAGTTGCGGTAATGTTCGCAAACATTGGTGGTTTGGATGTTTATGCCTTGGATGAGGCCAAAAATGCTGAGGCGGCCAGAGAAATGTTTGAAAGCGGCAACTATGTAGTTCCCTATTACAATTATGAGCTAAGAACAGACAAGCCCCCGCTGCATTATTATTTTATGGCCACGGGTTATAAAATATTTGGAGTGAATGCATTTGGCGCACGTTTCTTTTCCTCTGTCGCTGGAGTCATGACGGTCTTGCTTGTGTTTCTTTTTGCATTCAAACATTTTGGGCAAAGAGCAGCGCTGCTCTCAGCATTGGTACTTATCAGCTCCTTGCATGCCGCATTGCAATTCCATATGTCGGTGCCTGATCCCTACCTGATATTCTTTATGACCTGGGCATTTTTCTCATTTTATAATGCCTATCAGAGTAATAACAAATGGCAGTTATTAGCCTTCTATTTTGCCATAGGCTGCGGTCTGCTCACCAAAGGTCCAGTCGCATTGGGACTCGCAGGTCTCTCCGTAGTTCTTTTCTTACTGTTAAACAGAGATTTTAAACTGGCCACTATCATTCGCCTTCAACCTATAATGGGAGTTATTCTCTCTATTGGCATAGCCTTTCCATGGTATTACCAGGTTCACATTCGTACCAATGGCGTATGGACTGATGATTTCTTTTTTAAGCATAATTTCGATCGTTTCTCTGAGCCAATGGAAGGACATCAGGGTATCTTCTTGCTCACCTTTGCCTATGTCTTTTTGCTGGGCATGCTCACCTTCGCACCTTTTGTTTTTCAATCTTTAAAAAGTGCCTGGGCAACGCGAAAAGAGAATTCAGCTGTGCTCTTCCTGCTCTCGGCTATCATCATCATTGTAGGATTCTTTGCGATTAGCAGCACCAAATTACCTAATTACACTACTCCTGCCTACCCGCTATTGGCCGTATTGCTTGGTGTTTACCTGAGCAAAATCAAAGTAAGTTGGTTTGACAATAAATGGAACCGTCTTGGGCTTTGGGCCTATGCAATTCTGCTGGTTGGATTTCCGATAGGCATCTACTTTGGGATTCAGGCAGACAAATCTCTCAATCATCTTACTGAATTGGCCTGGTACTTTGTTCCCCTGTCGGCCACAGGTATTTACTTGATCTATCAACTAGTTAAAGCCCGGGACTTAGATCGGCTTATTTTTATGAGCACTGCTTCATGGCTGGTCACTACTATATTGTTCTTTTATATAGCGTTTCCGAAGGTAGATGCGGAGAACCCCGTTCGAAAGACATTGCCCTATATCGACACATCCGAGGAAGTGGTTTCCTATAAAGCGGTCAATGCCGCTTTTGTGTTCTCACTTCAAAGGCATATTCCAAAGTATGCCGGGTTAGCGGATCTGAAGGCACAAATGCAAAAGTACAGCAAAGGTTATGTGATTTCAAGAACGCAATATCGAGATGAGCTAGAGGAAATTGAAGCACTTGAATATGTGACCGAAGCCAGGGATACATTTGAAAACCCAAAGACCTTGATTATGCGTTGGGGTTATTGAATGCGAATTCTAAGGCATTGACAAAGATTTTGAGAACTCTGACTGCTTAGCCCAAGGTTTAAACCCTGGGCTATTGTGCTATCGTCTGAAACCAATGGTTTCAACCATTTTCTACATCGTAATTTTTTAGAATTCGCTAGGCAGATTACGGCCGCTATTACATAATAGAGTCGGACCTTACTTCTTTAGCAGACCTCTTTCCAGACCTATTTTACCCTGATAACGAAGCATATACCACCAGGCTAAAAACACGGAGAGCATTCCAAAAACAGAGCCGATATAGATGTCAATCAAAAAGTGCTGCAGTAAATAAACTCTGGAAATTCCCACGAGTATTGCCACGATCAAAATCACAACCTTTAAGGCTTTATTTGGTGTAATCAAAATCAGAAAGGTGGCCAAAACGAAAGCTGATGCTGTGTGCCCAGAGGGGAAACTATTATAGGCACTTACGTTGACCCCTTCTACAAAGTTGAGCTCTCCTATCCTATCCGCAAAGAACGTTTTAGGACGAGGTTCTCCGGCAGCCAACCATTGTTTGAATAGATGAACAAAAGCCGTTTGCAAAGCAATGGCGATGATCAAAACAAAAAAGCTGTAGTAGTTTCTAAAGAGGACAATAAGTGCTACGATACCTAAAAGCAACCCATCTCCCAGATAGGTAGTGTATTTAAAAAAAGTATCCAGTAGCGGGGTATGGCGAGCGTTGAACCATAGCACTACATCCCCGTGGTTCTTAAACAAAATGAGCAAACCTACCAACATAATATAGCTAGCAACTATCCACTGCAACCCTTTGCTCATAAAGACTAACCTGCTCATTACTGAAATTTAAATTTTAGGTACTTTATATTCTCACCAAGGTCGTAAAATTTATGTTCAAATTTGGTTTTTATCCCATGATGCTCATCCATGTATTTTGATGAATAGAGGTTAGTAGTATGTTCTAAATCCCTAATGTCTTTTCTTTCCTTGAGCACCTCAAGCGTATACTGAAACAAGGCCATATTGTCAGTTTTAAAGTAAACAACACCATCTGGTCTTATTAGTTTTTTGTAATATTCCAGAAAACGTGGTGAAGTCAATCGCCTTTTGATATCCCGATCTTTAGGGCGAGGATCGGGAAATGTGATCCATATTGAACTGACTTCATTTTCACCCAAAAACGTCTCAATATTCTCCACCTGAGCCCTAAGAAAAGCCACATTGTTTAGGCCTTCCTCCAAGGCTTTAGTGGCTCCCACCCAGAGCCGATCTCCTTTAACATCTACACCAAGAAAATTACTGTCCGGATTTATTCTCGCAAGTCCAACACTGTATTCACCTCTACCACAACCGAATTCCACGGTTATAGGGTTCTGATTCTTGAAAACCTCCTTGTTCCAATTCGACTTTAAGTCCGTTTTAATCGCATCATCCCCTTCGAAGAGGTTGGATAAGCCGGCAAGCTCCGTGAATCGTTTTAATTTCTGCCTTGCCATTAGAGATTGTCCAATTCCGCTACAACAAAGGTGCTGCCACCAACAAAGATTAAATCATTGGGCTTGGCTGAGGCCCTGGCAGTGTTCAAGGCTTGATTAACATCGCTGATATATGTGGCATGAGGGAAGAAACTCTTAGCCGCAGCTCTTAGGCTATCCAGATCCATGGCCCTGGGTACATTCGCCTTGCAAAAATACATGTGAGCATTTGAGGGCAGCATTTCCAACAGGGAAGATATGTTCTTGTCGTTAACAAATCCCATTACCATATGCAAGGTTTCAAATGTGATATCGGAGATTTGCCTCATGAGTAAATCAAAGGCATCCATATTATGACCAGTATCACAAATGACCAAAGGTGCCTCACCCAATTTTTGCCATCTCCCTTTAAGCCCGGTAAGTGATATGACATTCTTAAGACCGCTTTTGATATCGTCAGGAGAAATATTGTAACCCAAATTGCTAAGCTTTGAGAGTACTGATAATACTCCAGGAATATTTTTCTTTTGGTAGCTTCCCTTTAGGTCAAGGTCATAACGCGAAATATCATACCCCACTTGATCCGCAAATTCGATGATCGTTTCTCGCTCTATGGCGATTTTCGAAAAAATGTCTTTTGTTTCATTTTGGGTCGCACCGATCACAATCGGAACATCTTTTTTGATGATTCCGGCCTTTTCAATGGCAATTTCGGCCAAGGTTTCGCCAAGCATATCTGTGTGATCCAATCCAATATTGGTGATCAGACCAACCTCTGGAGTAATTACATTGGTCGAATCCAACCTACCGCCTAAGCCAACTTCGATTACGGCTATATCAACTTCTTCCCTGGCGAAATTATCAAAAGCCATGACCACAGTCATTTCAAAGAAGGAGGGCTGTATTTCCTCGATAAGCGCTCGATGATCGGCTACAAAATTAACGATTGCATCAGGGCCAACCTCGTTGCCATTGATTCGAATGCGCTCGGTGAATGACTTTAGATGCGGGGATGTATAGAGTGCTGTCTTATAACCGGCTTGCTGCAATACAGCAGCAATGGAATGGCTTGAGCTGCCTTTTCCATTTGTACCAGCCACATGGACTGATTTGAACTTGTCCTGAGGATTTCCAAGTACCTCACAGAGCTTTAGCGTGTTGCTCAAGTCCTTTTTAAAGGCCATTGCCCCTACGCGCTGGTACATAGGCAACGCCTTGTAAAGGAATTCCAATGTCTGCTCATAGTTCATGCCGCGAATATAGCAAGAGTCATGGATTTGTGCTGCCAGTAAGTCCTCAGAGTTTCCTGCGGATAACTCTGAGGGGTACGGGATGTGCTTCATCCTTCCTCACAGTTCAGCATTAAGCAATCGCTAAAAACGCCTAAGTACTTCGAAATAATTAAATCAGGTAAATATTCTAATTAGTCTTGATCACGAATGTGATCTTACCCTCTGATGTCGAAGCTGGCCGAGAATTGGAGCCGAGTGGTTTGAAGGTTACTTTCTCCACTTCTTTTTGATAGATACGCACCAGAGCAGCGCTCACTGTAGATTCTAGAGTAATGACTTGCAATACCTGCCCGCGATCGTCAATACGTATTCGAAACACGATTTTACCCGTTTCTTGAGATTCATCCTTTGGGTCAGGTTTTGTGACCCAGGTCCAACCAGTTAAATCCAGAACTGGACCCCCATCTCCACCACCGCTCATCAGCCCTTTTTGATCCACCTTACCCTCGGGATCGCCCTCATTGCCTTTTTCGTTAGTTGCAGAGCCCTCACTTTTTGCCGAGGAACTAGAATCATTGTCCGTCTTCTTCCCTCCCATTACAGCCCTTGAGTCGACCGTTGGTTTTGGTTTGGGCTTTACTTCCTCCTTCTCTTCTTCTACTGGTGGTTTTACCTCTTCAACCGGGTCCTTGGTTTCTTCTTTCTTCTCTTCAACCTTTACTTCACTCTCCTCTGTTTGCGTTTCTGCAACTTCCTCCGGATCAGTTTTTTCGGTTTCCTCATTCTTTACCGGCACTGCCTCTTCAACCTCTTCTTTAACATCTTCTTCTGTTGGCTCAGTTATTTCCTCGGCAGGTTCCTCTTCTACAACTTCTTCTTCGGTGTCTTGAGCCTCTTCCTCAGCCGAAGGAGGTTGGTCAACTGTTTCTTCTGTTTCGGCAGGTTCGGTACTTTGAGTATCTCCTGAACCACTGTCATCAAACCCAATATTCAATTCAATACCGTATTCAGGATTAGGTGGGTTTGGTTCTCTCCAGGCAACAAGAATGAGGAAAAGCGCAATAATCAAGGCATGAAAAGCGCCTGAAACGATCATGCCAACCTTCTTGTCCTTTTTTTCCTGCTCACTCATCTAGTTTGGTTTAACGACAAACGTAGTTTTCTGTTTTAATTTGGCAGCTATTCCAGCTACTCTCATAGAATATTCCGTATCTACTGATCCATCTACATGTAAGGATACAGAACCTTCCTCCGTTCCAACCAATGCGGACAATTCCCTCTCAAGTGTATTCAATGACACTTCCCGATCATTCAGATAGTACCTCAGGTCTGCGGTAATACTAATAGTGTTTTTCTGCATAACAATGCTCGATCCTGCCGCGGAGGGCAGATTCACAGGCAAACCTGAAGGAGTAACAAAGGAAGCAGTCAGCATAAAAAAGATCAATAACAGAAATACAATGTCGGTCATTGAAGCCATGTTGAATGCACTTTCTACCTTATGTTTCGACTTTAAATCCATTAGCTAGGCTCTTGTAGTAGGTCAATAAAATCTATCGAGGTATACTCCATATTGTGGATCACCTTCTGAACACGCGCCACCAGGAAATTATACCCCAGGTATGCGATAATACCAACTACTAAACCTGCAGCAGTGGTAATCATGGCTTCGTAAATACCCGTAGAAAGCAATTTCGGGCTTACAGAACCTTCTTCCTGAGCAATAGCAATAAAGGCCTGAATCATCCCCGTAACGGTCCCTAAAAAACCAATCATCGGAGCAGCACCCGCTATGGTCGCAAGCAGTGACAAGTTCTTTTCAAGCTTATAAATTTCGATTTTACCTACGTTCTCAATAGAAGCCTCAATGTTCTTCAATGGACTCCCAATCCTATGGACTCCCTTTTCAATCATCTTGGCAATTGGAGATTCTGTTTGAGAGCACACTAGTTTTGCTCCATTAATATCTCCCTCAAGCACAAGGTTTTTGATCTTGTCCATAAACTCCAAAGGGTGATTCGATGCTCTTTTGATAGTCCTGAAGCGTTCTACAAAAATGTAGATTGCCACTATCGACAAAGCTGCAATTGGAACAAGCCAAAAGCCCCCTTTTAAAAGTAAGTCAAGAAAGAATAATACCCCCCCATCTTCACCCGAAACTCCCAATGAGTCCGATGAAGTCAATTCTTGTATAAATACCATACTAATATTTCAATACCCAGATATCGTCTCCGAATGTTTGTTTAAGTTCATCTAATCCTGAATTGGCTGCGGCAAAATCAGCAGATTCGCTAATTCCAACTCGGTAATAAAATTGTCCTTCCTGTGGTTCCAGCACATAAGCCTGTACTCCTGATTTAATAATTGCATTCGCTTTATCAATAGCAAGGTCATTGTCAAAGAAACTGCCAACCACGACATAAAAACGTCCTTGAACTTCGGAAATTGTAATAAGTGCCAAAGGTTCTGGCTCTGGTTCGGGTTCCTGCTCTACAGGCGCTGGTTCTGGCTCCGGTTCGGGTTGACTCTGTGGTAGTTCTACCGGCTCTTCCTGTGGTTCAGGAGCTGGTTTTTTGAGTACGAAGAAGTACACTGCAGCAGCAGCCAGTAGCAATAGGACAATGATAATCCAAATACCACCCTTATTTTTCTTTTCCCTCCTTATTTCATTACGCTTTGGATTCGAGGCCATTACCGATTCCCTAGGTGCAGGCTCCATTGACATAATCGGCTCTTCAGCCTTAGGTTCCTCTATTGGCTGCAAATCCACTTCTTCCAAACCAAAATCATCATCAGGCACAACAACTGGAGTTGGTGCTTTAGATTCTTCTTTAGGTTTTGGAGTTGGTTTTTTTCTGGGGGCAGGTTTCTTTTTAGCAACTGGTTTTTTCGCTGCCGGGGTTGTCTTTTTTGTTGCTGAAGTAGACTTTTTGGCTGCCGGAGTCGCCTTTTTAGCCGGACTTGATTTAGGTGAAGCCTTTTTCTTTTTATTATCGTCTGAAGAATCACTCTTCTTTTGTGCAGCCATATAGGGTAAAAGGTTGGTTGATTTTTTTCAAATTAACGAAATCTTCAAACTTTATTAAAACTAAAAGAGACCTTCTCAACAATTAAAAAGAAATAGAAACACCAGCAAGAAATTGGATTCCCCTATTAGGGTAATTCAAGAACCGTTCATACTCCTTCCCAAACACATTATTCAGCTGCATAAAAACACCAAACTGTGGTGATAACTCATAAGTGCCTTGTATGTTTAAATCTATAATACTGTCCAATTCCTTTTCAACATTTACCGCTCTGTTAAGCCCATGTAACCCTCCTAAATAAAACAGGTCTGCTTTAACCGTGAGCTTTTCGATTGGGAATACCGTGGTGTGTGCTGTGGCCTTAAATTGAGGCCTATGATAGGGATTGGTTAATGTTGCCAAAGTGTAATCATAAAAATCGAAGCGAAGTGAGCTCCTAATTTCGTTGGGTTTCTCGTAAACCAACTCACTGAAGATATTAAGTCTATCAGTATCTCCACCATCGTAAATTACCTCAAAGCGCGTGGAATCGGTAATGGCATTTGTGAAGAATGGCAACCTTTTTAAGGTGGCTATAGACAGTCCCCCATTTAACCTGACTCCTTCAATCAATTCCACCTCTACTCCTGCGAAAATATCACTCGATTTTTCAGTGTTATAAAGTGTGAAATCAGGCTGTAAGAATGGCATATCCTGTGCAAATCCTTGGAAAGTATTCATCTCCAGATCACCCTCGTAGCCTGCGTAAAGTCCAACGCTAGCACTTGGGTTGACAGATAGCTTCACATAGGGAAATATTCCAAGGCCCTCATCTGCATCCATCGCAGTTGGCAAATCCTCATTGTCATCAACCAGATTCACTCCACCGGTTATCGAGAATATATCACCGGTATATGTGATGCGTGGCCTTAGGCTATAATAATTTCTTTTGGTTTCAACAGCGTCTTCTCTTTTTGAAAAGATGGCAATCCCCTGAACACTCAATTGAAATTTTTCATTTGGCCGATAACCGAGTCCCAGGTCAAATGCGAACTTATTTTCTCTTGCATTCAGATTATCTCTAAAAAAGCTCCAGTCCGTTAAAAAGTGATAGGTCCCAAGTTCATCTTTTTTGGTTTTCTCGACTCCCAATTTGGCCGAGAACCCATTAAATTTTTGTTCAATATTGCTGGCAGGTAAATCCAATACTGGATTATATCCATAAAAATGAACTTTGCTGCCCATGTAGTTTAATGATCCTGACACCGTGTTAATACCATTAAAGTACTTACCTCCTAAAGAAACTTCGGTATCAGAGTTTCCTGAATTCTCATCAAAGACCGGCCCGTTTTTGGAAGACAAATGACGGACATAGGTATTGAAAACATAGTCTCTGCTTCTCAACGAGCCCAGGTACGCTTCAAGAAAGGGTGTTGAATAGTTTCCATAACCCACCTTGACATAGTTTCCTGAAATTTCCTTTTGCTTTTCATTCACTCTGAGTCCAACTGGCCTGAATGATGGAGAAAGTGTCTTCAATCCAAAATTGTAGGTTTTGAACTGATAAGTTTGCTGCGAGGCCGCCTTGCTGACCGGAAGGAGTGGTATTTTTTCAAAATTTCTAATGGCCGGTGGCAGTGTGATTTTTCTTCCTTTAACTATCACAAACTGAGCACCTTCAATCTCTCCCCTCTGATCTCCACCACCTCCCTGGGCAAGGGCAAAAGCCGGAGCTATCAAAACCAGAATAAAAGTGTAGATAAACGTCTTTGATTTCAACATCGGCTTCATCAATTATTATTACCAGTTGTGTCCTTTGGCACTTCGGCCTGTTCCAAACTTCCCTCCAATTTCTCAACCTCTACCAGCTTAGCCTTGGCTTGATCAACAATCTCAGTGATAGTAGCGTTTTCAATTACAGAATTCAGGGTGGCTTTTGCCTGGAACAACTCTTCCAACGCTACATAATTATCGGCCATCAACAAAAATGTTTTCCCCAGCCACTCACTGTAGGCTGAGAAATTCTCATTAACCTCAAAAAGTGTATTGTTTGATTGTCTGTACTGCTTTTGTTGATGAAATATCAACCCAATCATATATTGAGACTCGGCTCCGTAGGCATCTTTTGAGGTGTTGAGCGTGGTCAGAAATTCATCAATTGCATTGTTAAAATCTCCTTCTGCATAAGCTGCCTTGCCCAAATAAAGTTGTGCCTTATTTGTAGCGTCTTGAGAAACGCTTCCCCTTTGAATGATTGTGTTCGCGTAGAGCCGCATAGAATCATACCTGGCCAATTTGAAATAAGATTCAAGTAACCCTGCCCAAGCATCGCTTTGCTGCCTTTTGTTTTGGGCCAAATCTTCCAATTTGGAATAGAAAGAGGCTGCCTCTTGAAAATCACCTTTCTTTAGCTGAAGCTCTCCAATTCTTTCAAATACCCTGTCCATCCCAGTAATCTTACCGTCCCTATAGACATCATAGTAGGTTTCCAAAGCCCGGTCAATATTATCTTGACGATAGTAACTCTCCGCCATATAGAACTTCGAATCGTAAATGAGTGCACTTTCAGGGTAAGTCTTGATATAATTCTCAAAAGCCCCAATTGCCGCATTGTATTGCTGACCGAAATAAAGATTCTTAGCTGACTCAAATTCAATACTTTCTAAAGCTTCATTATCCGGATTGGCAGACCTGTATTTAGTCAGATATCTATCGAACTCTAAGGTCTTGTCCTGGATGGTCAGTGTATTCTGAAGACCGAGCAATGCGCTGTTTGCGATTCCACTAGTTACATAGCTATCCAGTATGGTCTTATAATCTCTTTCAGCCTCGGCATAGTTCTTCATATTGAAATGTGACCTTGCCCTACTTTCATAGGCGTATGGAATAAAAGGACTCTGAGTTAGCTTGTCAATCAAACCAGTGAAGCCTCTAATCGCACCCTGATAATCACCACTTTCTAACTGAACTTGAGCCTTTTTGTAAACAGCGTCATCGTAATACCGCGATTCTCTGTAGCGACTAATCACAATATCCAGGCTTTGGATGGCAAGGTCATTCTTATCCTGAAAGTTTCTTACCACGCCCTTTTGGAAATACGCATAATCGGCATCCGGGATGTTCTTGTCAATGGCCACCTGGTAGGCATTAATAGCAGCGGGATAAGCCTTATCAACATAGTAGCAATCGGCTAATCGTACCAGCGCATCGTAGTAGTTTTGTTTGTCCCCTGCCCTCTCAAGCAAGTCTGTATAGCGCTTAAAATAAATCCTGGCATTTTTGTAATCCTTACTATTATAGTAGGCATATGCCACTCCATAATTTGCTTTCAAGTGATAGGGAGAATTAGTGTTTCGGGTTGCAAAAACGTCCTGATATGCCTGTATCGCTCTTGGGTAGGCCTTAGCTGTTGCAAAGGCTTCCGCTTTCCAAAAATGTGCTGAAGTGGCCAAATCCTTATCCACAGGGTATTGGATCGACTTGTTAAACATTTGAACAGCATTATTATATCGCGCGGCATTGTAAAATTCTGTCCCTTTGAAAAAGGTCACTTTTTGATACGCCTCCTGAATCCTTGGACTCTTATTCTCAATGCGTTCTATGAAGGAGACTGCCCTTGAATAATCATTCGTATTCAGAAATGCCTCGCTTAATAAGTTATTTGCCTCGGGAACGTAGTCGCTCGCGGGATACTTCTTCATAAATCGATCCAGGGCCAAAATAACAATGGAATACTTGGAGGCCTGGAAATTCACTTTAGCAAAGTTGAATGCGGACTCTTCCTGAATTTCTTTGTTATACTCCAGGTCACTAGCCTTTTTGAAAGCAGATGCAGCGAAAAGGTAGTTTTCTTGTTCAACATAAAGCTGTCCTAAATAGTAGGAAGCATATTGACCAATCGACCCGCGGCTGAGTGCTACTCTTTTGAAAGTGTTGATGGCTGCTTGGTGTTGGCCGTCCATGTATTGCGCGTAACCAAGCCTGTAAAGAATCTCTGAAGACAGGTTTCTGCTGGCCATTTTAGTGTAAAACCCAAAATATTCTGTGGCGGCTTGCCAACGTTCCTCTTTGTATAATGCCTCGGCTGTGATCAGATAAATTTGGGACAGGTTAGTAATTCTGCGCTTTGTTTTTTCAGCTCCTTTAATACCCTCAGAGTAAGTATACAATTCATCATAGCGCTCCTGCTTGTAATAAGCACTGGCAATCATAACAGGAACCGCATCCTTATATTTGGCTGTCGCTTCGGCTTTCTTCAGGTCAACCAGCGCTTTGTCATAATTTTCGTTGTTGTAAGCCAGAAATCCTGAATAGTAATTGGCATCGGCATAATAAGGGCTTTGGTCTCTCTTTGCCAGATCGAAATACTTGGCCGCTTCCTTGTTTCGCTTTTTGGCGTACTCAGAATACCCAATTTTAAAATTGGTCTCAAGCTTCTCTTCAGCACTAAGCAGCAAAGGATTAACCATGCGCAGATACTTGGCAGCGTTTGTATAATCTTTGTTTTTGAAGTTGACTACCCCAAGGTTATAGTAGGCCTTAGCCGCTTTTGGATGATTCGGCCGATCCTTTACAAAATCAGAAATGAGTTGAGGCCCATCAGCATTGTCTAAATTCAATGCGCAAAAGGCAATGTAGTATTCCGCGTCCCCTTTTTTAATTTCACCACCGGGGTTCTTGAGGTATAGCTCAAACTGTTCACGGGCTGCGCTAAATTTCTCTTTTTCAATCAGTTCCATGCCAGCCCTGAAATGACGACTTTCAGAGCCTTGGTACAGTGTGTTTTGAGCTTTTAGTGACCCGAATGAAACAAACAGTAAGGCGAAGAGTAATGTTTTTCGGTACATCAATTTTGTTCGTTCACTTCTCCTATTTAACTGCAATTCACAATCAATATTGCTATTGCAGATAAGTTAAAACTAAAATAACCAGTCCCCGTCATTTAACGGGTGTTTTAATCAGTGCATCAAGTTAAACACTAATTCGCGAAGGATATCTCCTTCTGAAATTGAGCCTGCATTCACACCTTTGGATTGCAGGTCTGCCTTTTTTAAATAACCAATATTCTCCATCACTTTCATCACGGGGTAATTCCCGGCCGCCTGTTTATATTCTCTCAAAACGAACGGTGGCACTCCCATGGCTGAAGTCAAACCAGAATCGGACTTGTCTTTGGCTCCATGAAGCAGCAGTAGTTTGCTGAAATATGAAAACAAAAAACCTATAGTCGGTATGATGGGGTTGGCTTTCAAATTGGCCGCGTAATGATTTGCGATTCGATTGGCCTTCAGTACATCGCGCAGGGCGATTACCTTTTGAAACTCGAACACATTGTATTCTTTGCTGATGCCAATATTTTGATGAACGATGTCTTTGGTAATTTCTTCACCCGGCTTAAGGCTGATCATCACCTTACCTATTTCGTTCGTCAGCCGTTCCAGGTTGGTGCCAATATATTCAGCCAACATATAGGCCGTTTGGTCATTAATTTGGTACCCCTTGCCTTTTACATATTGACTGATCCACTTGGGCAGATCATAGTCCCTTAGTTTTTTAGATTCGACAAATACAGACTTAGCCTTCATGGCCTTAGTCAAAGGTCTTCTGCCATCCAGGTTTTTGTGTTTGTGAGCGAAGACCAAAATGGTTGAGGGCACAGGCGCCTCCAAATAGCTCAGCATCAGCTTCTGTCCGTCTTCCCTATTAAGGTCCTGGATGTCTTTGGCTTCTTTAACAATGACGACCTGCTTTTCAGCCATCATAGGAAATCGTCTGGCGTGGGTCAAGACATCGGCCATACCTACGTCTTTTCCATAAAGAATGGTTTGATTGAAGCCCTTTTCCGCTTCGCTCAAAGCATTTTTCTCTATAAAGTCTGTGATTTGGTCAATGAAATAAGGTTCGTCACCCTGCAGGAAATAGATTGGCTCATATTTTCCAGATTTTAAATCAGTAAGGATTTGTTCGGGTTGAACACTCATTCAAATGCGCAATCAAAAATCAATTTCAGCTTCAATTTTGCTTGGTTCTACAAACTTAGCAGGGTTCTTATAACTGACAAACTATCCATGCAAAATGGATGCGATTATTTACTCAAGAATAAAAGTTTAGACATTGCCACCGTCCTTTTCGGGAAGTAGTTGACCGCATGTCATCAGAGAATAATTGAGTAACTAACGTTTGATCTTAAATACTCTTGCCAGAGGAATGTCCACTGCTAAAAAGGCATTGAATTGAACGGAACTTAACACTGTGCCATTTAATGTAGCCATTGCACCAGCCGGATCAACCGATATTTCTCTGAGCTCCGGGGCAAATCGCGCACCTACACCCCAAGTGATTGGTGCATTTCTTAAGCCATTTGTATAAAAGAGCCCTGGAGACAATACATTCTGAATGGTGAGTGACGGGATAGCCAGGTCACTACTATTCGAACTCAGGTTAAAACTTCCAATGGCACCGACATCAATTATGGAAATGAAAATACCATTGTACCCACAGCTCGTTTCAGAAACGCCACAACTTCTGTTGGCAGCAGCATACTCAATTCCCACAGGGAGAAACAGCCCACCGAATAGGCCATCGTAAGTCTGGCTCACACTGTTGTGATCTGGCAACTCATACCCACCGGTAAAACCTGCAAAGCCTTGAAGAAAAATTGCCCGCGAATAGGGTTGTCGCTTCATGCGGTATGACCCTACTGGCAAAATTGCCGCATCGAGAATGCCCTGAATTTCGTCAGCTGTTTTTGCCTCCGTAATATCAATGACAAACATCGCAATTCTCATAAAATCCTCTGGCACGTCAAGTTTCAACTTATCCAGTTCAGAACTCACGATGTAATAAACTTCGGAAATGGTTTTTCGGGAATTGTCCTTATCAAACAATTGATTGACCTTGGCCTTGATGCCCTGTATATAGGCAAACAAATCTAGGTTGCCTTCGAATTCAAAATTACCTGCTGAATCCAAATAGTTAATTAGATTATCGAGATTATTTTGCTTGTTGTAAGCTTGGAGGTCCGCCACTATTTCCTTTCTCAGCTCAGTAAATTTGGTCTCAATATCGGTGTAAGCCTTATTATCCATCAGCTTGAATAGCTCCAGAGCTATTGGAAGTAACTTGCCATAGTCTTGCTCCACCACCGCTTGCTGAGCCCTCTTAATCACATTGAATATCTCGTTTATATTCTCAAATTCTTCTTCCAGGCTAGCCAAATCCTCACCCGGCCCATCACTATTATTGGTATCGGCTACTATGCTAATCTCAGCAAGAAGTGCTTTAAAATCAGTAAATATCTCAGTGGCGGCATCTGACAGTGAACCAAATTGATTTACCAAATTTGAGCCATCAGCACTCAGGTTAGCAATGGCTGCTTCACCCTTATTAAGCGCACTTAAAAGTGAAGATACTTTTGAAAGCAGAGCTCCTAAATTCTCAGAAGTCAACCCATCCACAGAGAAGCCCTCTTGTTCAATTTTTTTAACTAAAAAACCCAAGAATACAGCCTGACCGTTTGCCCCCATGGCCCTAAAATCATCCAACGTTGCCCACACCTTGCCAGTATTGGGGTCACCAACAGTTCTACTCATAGTCATTTCCAGACTCAGCAAGCAAGCCAAGCGAACGGGTTGTGCAAATGAGTTATCATCGGAAAGACTATTGTACATTGAATTAATTGCCTCATACAAGTTATCTCCCTTCTTCAGGTCTTCCAGCATATTTATGAAGGCCCCCAGTACTTCTAATTTATCTTCTTCATCGGGCAATTCTATTTCTAAAAACTTAATAAGATTTTGAGGCAACGCTTGTAAGTCTAACTCAAAAGCTCCCTTCCAGGCCGATCCCATACTTGGCAGGGTGTAGGGGTCGCGTGAAACAAGTAATTGCGTTGCGTTTGGAAACATTGTGTTTAAGGCAACCACCGAATCCAGCTTATTGGTCAATTCAGCATAAAAACTATTGGCTAATTCCTGCCTTCCTCTGTCCAATAAAAGATCGGCAGTGGCTTGTAGTAAGTTAGTCGAAAAGTTACCTCCAGATGGTGTGGATTGAACTCCAACCACTTGGGCAGATTCCAAATCTGAAGTTGGTTGAGCCAATTGTACTATAAGACTGGCTGGTGCTGTGGCAGGAGTTAAGGATTGAATAGTGTCCAGAGGAAATGCATTCTCTAGCAACTTGAATTTGACAATATTATTAATATTGAAATCCCTTACCGGAACATTATAAGCCGGTTGAAGCATCAGGCTTAGCTTGGCAAATGGAGAAGGCAAATTCAGTAATGTATCCGCAAGTGTAATATCACGGAAATAAGAAAAGGAGCCTGCAACACTCACCCCTTTTGCGATAGCAATGCTGTCAAATTTATCGTTGTTCTTGATATAGTAATTGAGAATATCGCTATTGGCATCCATCAAAAGCCTTGCCTTGTCAATCGATGAATATTCCTGTGCCTTTAGTTGAGTCACACAACCTAGAAGAATGGAAGAAAGGAAAATGATTTTAAAGAAACGCATAGGTTCAAATAATCGGTTGATATGTTTGCTAATATAAGATAATCTTAAATTCCATCTTGATATTATCTATTAGCTTAGCAGTGCTTTAACACCATTTAAAAGATTAACAAAATCAATTCGCAGAACACAACTTTCTATATCCCGTACTAATGCTTAAATTCCAACATCTCATTAAACTAAAACCCATGAAAACGCTATCCTTCTTCCTGACGCTTCTGCTTTTTACTACAGCCTCTTTTGCTCAACACAGCAAAGAAGATCAAATCAATATGGCCCTTCTGGCCGCTCCTGAAGAAGCTCGTGCTGGCGCAACAGTTTATGGCTGGAATGACAATGGAGATTATGTAGTTCTGCGAAAAGGAAACAATGGCTACATCGTACGATCAGATGACTTCAAAAAAGCCGGTTTTGAAGTAGTTTGTTATAAGGAAGACGTTGAGCCTTTTATGGCTCGAGGGCGTGAACTTAGAGCTGAAGGTAAAAATTTCAGACAGGTTTTGGATCAACGCGAAGAAGAGGCGAAATCAGGAAAATTGAAAATGCCGAGCACCGGATCTACACTGCATATCTTTTTCGGCAAAGACGCTAAATACAACCCTACTACAAAAACTCTTGAGAACGTTTCTTATCGATCCGTTATTTATATGCCTTTATCCACTGCCGAATCTACCGGCTTACCCACCAAACCAATGGTAGATGGCCAGCCATGGATTATGTATCCAGGGATGCACAGGGCGCACATTATGATTATGCCACCAAAGGGAAATTAATCTCATCATATCCAGCAAATTCCGATTGGTTATGAAGCCTACACTTTAGAGGCATTTTCTAACATGTAAAAATAGTATTGTCATTTTTCTAATAATTATTTAGACAATTATTTTTTTACCTTTAGGTAATCGACCGAAATACTATCATGAAAAATTTCAATTTTTTATCTGGCTTATTGGCCCTTGCCCTTTGTGCATTTTCAGCTTGTTCTCAAAAATCAACTTCTGAAGAGGACGTGAAGACCGCTGTAAACAACTTTTTAAGCATTTCCGACATTCACTTTAACCCTTTCTATGACCCTTCTTTAACTGCTGATCTTGAGAAGACTGATGCGGCAGCCTGGGACACGGTGTTTGCCAAGTCCAAAATAGACGGATATGGCTATTATGGATGGAAAGGTGCTTTTTATGACACGGGATATAAGCTTTTCAAAAGTGCTCTTGCTGAAATGAAATCCGCCAACAGCAATCCGGATTTCATAACAATCAATGGGGACTTCCTAGCCCATAGCTTTGAAAGCAACTTTCAGACTTTTGCCCATACCATGGATACAGCTGCACTACACAACTTTGTGATTAAAACCTTGGACTATATAGTCAACTCAATTGCAGAGAGCTTTCCGAATACTACACTCTTTCCAACTCTTGGTAACAACGATTCCTTTTGCGGAGACTATGAGGTACAAACTCCCGGTTCTTTTCTTACGCGTTCCGCTCCCATTTGGCAAAAGCATCTCTCAGGATTAATAGATCCGACAGCCTTTAATACAACTTACAAGAAAGGTGGATATTATATCGCAGAAAGTCCTGTAAATAAGAAACATAAGGTAATCTCCTTAAATACAGTAATGCTCTCGCAAAAATATATGAAGAACCAGAACTTCTGCGGTCAGGTGCCTGATCCTGCGGCCAACAAGGCCAGTGCTGAGGCTCAGTTTACCTGGTTGAAAAATCAATTAGCAAAAGCTAAACAGAATCAGGAAAAGGTCTGGTTGATGTATCATATTCCACCTGGGCTCAATGCCTTCAGCAGCTATGTCAGTACCGATACGGCCAACTGCTATACTGATCCCTACTATTATTATCAAGAAGCCTATAACGAGCGTTTCCTCGCTTTAGTAGATAGCTTCCAAACCACCATTGCAGCCCAGCTTGGCGGCCATACCCACATGGATAATTTCATTGTGATCAACGGAGACAAAAATCCAAACTCATTTGTTCATATCTCCCCTGCTATTAGCCCGGTGTATTACAACAACCCTGGCTTTCTGGAATATACTTATGACACGCAAGCTGCAATGCTAAAGGACTATACCGTCCATGGCTTTGAAAATATCGAGACAGCTAAAACTCCAAATTGGGTAGACGAATACACTTTCTCATCTACCTATGGCCAGAGTGAACTTACACCTCAATCTTTAAAAGTCGTCTACGAGAGTTTTAAAACCAACGCTTCTGCCAAGCAACACTACATTGATTACTATGTGGTGGAAGACACAGTCAATAGTTCGATTGACGATGCTAATTGGCCTAATTACTATTGTGCCTTCGGCAACCAAACTGCAGCAGAGTATAAGGCTTGTGTTTGTGGGATGCGGAGTGGTAATTGATACTGTTACCCTATGAAACAGTATAACCTCTGAGTCCAAGGCGGCTAATTCGAATAGTGCATTGGCTAAGTTGATTCAGTTCACAAGACTGGATGAAAACAAATAGCGGATAACCCCCTTTTATATTTCTCGAACCAATAAAGCTGATTGTGATTCAAGAAACGAAGCTATTCCATATCAGGAATTCAAGTTGTGTTCGTTATGCAGTTTTGGAATAAAACCCATTCACTACTAAGAGCATTGACTGAATTGCCTAGTATTGTTCTCGGAAAAGTATCAGGGGCATATTATGATTACGTCTCCGAGGGGGAAATTAGAATCTAGTTTTCTACACCAGAAAGAACTTAGCAATTCAGACAGATCAAGATTTGATAGGTCGAATAATGCAAAAAAAATAACTTCTGATCTCCCCCACCGTTGTCCTCGTCTGCAGGGAAATACGATATTTATCCAACTCCATATTAGGCCATACTGTTTTAGATTTGAATGAAAGCGCTAGAACAGCCAGATTCAAATTGGCAATACAATAGAGCTTATATTATCAAGACATCCATTTTTTGATATAATATAATTTACCTCATTTATATTATTCTTAAAGCCTAAAAATTTATAGCTTAACCAAACAATCAACATTAGAAGACAATGAAAGCCTTCATTGATACAGCGCTAACAGTCCTAGTCACTGCCATAGTCTTAGGCTTAGTCTATTTCTTATTCTGGGGCCGAACTAGGGCTACAATTCCCGCCCCCATTCCTGAAGAAGAGAGATACTTCATGCCATTCAATTTCATAGATGTTTTTGAGCCTGATGAGGACAACTATCACTTGTTGCATGTTTTTATACCCGTTAAGGCCGGATACAAACTAGTCCCAAGGGATAAAAAGAAAATGGCAATAGATTCTATTCACTATAACGTCATAGATACTATAAACTGCACTCTTGACTATGAAATTTTAAAATCTAGATCAGTCGTACCAAAACTATATCATGAATCCATTTTAATTGACAAAACTTACTATCAAAAGGATAGTACTATAATAGTCACATTTAAAAACTTGAAGTCAGTGTATGACCGTGTAAACCCCTTACCAGATTTTTCCCCTTTTGGTTGTCCGGACCTAGATCACTATACAACTTTCTGGCCACGTCATGGTGACAAATTCACTTTCCCTGATCCCATTTGCGAGATCCCCATCCCACCTCCCGGAGGGAGTAAGTAAAGCACTCATGAAGCTCAAGCTGTTCTTGTTGTGGTATCTTTTCTCCTGTTTTAGTTTTCAAATACTTAAAAGTCAAAACATAAATGTCAATCATGGAGATGTGGTTAATCTTCTCAACAAAGCCGAAGCTTTAGCCAACACGAACCTTGACTCATCATGGTATTATTTTTCACGGGCAGAGCGCTTGATTTCAATCGAGGACAGATCGGAAGAAGTGGGTAAATTTCATAAAATTAAGGGCATTCTTTTAAGGAATGACAATCGAAGGGTGGAGGCTATAGATGCTTATCTGCAGGCAGCTAAAATATTTGATGAGCTTGGAAGGTCTAGGGAGCTTATACATTGCTATAGCGGAATAGCTTATCTCTATCAACTAGAACGACTCTTTGAAAACCTCAAGGAATACGCAGAAATGATGATAGCCTTAAGTGAAACCATCAACTATCGGCAAGGTGTAGCAGATGGACTTCATTTCCTAGGCACCTATTATTTCTATGACAAAGCCTTTGAGCTATCCAGAAAGTACTTCCTGCGGAGTTATTCGATCAACGGAGGGCTCAAAAGAAATTCTTCTCAACTGAGCAATGTACAAGGCGCATATCGAGCGTTTGTCCAACTGCGAGATAGTTTTCCAGATAATAGAGATTACGCAGACTCTGTCAATGAAATGTTAAGATTGAGTCTGGAACTTCAAGGCCCAAGGTCAAGTCAAATCACTCGGGTTAACACCTATCTTATACTTGCATCTAACTTCATAGATAATGGACGACTGGATTCAGCTAAAACTTATATGACTCAGTTAGACACGATGTTCCAAAGTTTTAAAGGGTTGGATTTTAAGCTCAATTACTACGACCTCTCATCCAGATTATATGAGCTGACCGGTGATTTCAAGAAAGCACTAGCTTTTAAAATTCTTCACTATGATTCTGCTACTACACATATTGATGCAAAAAAGACACTCGAATTACAGGAACTGGAAGAACAATATGTACGTGATAAGAAAGTCTTAGCAGCTAATTCTCAGAGAGATCTATTTGTGTTTATTGGAACTGGCTTGCTACTTATACTCGTATTCATCTATTTCTGGTTCCAGAACAAGCTCCAAAAGCGCAAATTGGAGAATATCCAAGCGGTATTGAAAAGTCAGGAAGACGAAAGAAAACGTATCGCAAGAGACTTACACGACAGTCTTGGCATGATGTTGACTGCTGCCCAGAGACAATTTGAGATCGCCTCGTTGGAAGGAAACTCTGAGACATCTGAAGCATTTACCAAAGCTAATAACATCATGACTGATGCAAATACAGAGGTTAGAAAGGTAGCCCATTCTATGATGTCAATATCTCTAGAACGATTTGGCCTGAAGGAAGCCCTGGAAGACTTATTCCAAGAGATTGAAAGCAGTACAGAGATCAGTATCAACAGATCTTATCATCTTGAATTCGACCTTTCTAAAGAAGATCAAAGAGAGGTTTTTAGGGTTGTTCAAGAACTAGTCAACAATACCATCAAGCATGCAGGGGCCAGTGAAATTACTTTTGAGCTCAACACTGCTTCAAAGCAATGCACCATGAGCTTTCAAGACAATGGAAAGGGGTTCGACTTAAATAAAAAGGGACTAGGCATTGGTTTCAAGAATATTTACAGTAGGACTGATATTCTCAAAGGTAAGCTTAAAGTTCAGAGTAAGCTAGGTGAAGGCTCAATCTTCCATTTGGTATTTCCCCCCGGAAAAGCAAAACCTTCAGATTTGCAGCCTGCTACCCTTTCTGCTTCTTAGACTCCGCCTCCAAGGAGCGATTATAAGCTTCATATCTACCTTTCTTCCTGCTTCTCCCTAAAAACAGGTAGATGCATATCTCACTGATTGCTGTGTTATAATCACTGAAGTCACTCATCATCTTTGAATCTAAAGATTAAGATCATGAATCTGAGTTTACTCCAAAGTGCACCTTTACCACCATCTGCTGATCCAATCGGGGTGATCAGGTGGGCTCCAAACGGAGCTATCATCATTCTAGTCATTACTGTTTTGGCAATTGTTATTTCTAGGTTGTCGAAAGAGGCTTCTTTTCTTAAACAAGCACTAAGCGAAGAAACAGGGAATGCTAGTGGAAGCCGCCTCCTTCTTTTAATCTCTGGTGTATCAGCGATTTATATCTCCTTTGTGTTTGTCATGTTTTACATGGAATCCTGGCTAGCAATCCTAGAGACATGTGATAATGGTGTGCTTTGCAAACATCCGCTGCCGGACTTCAAAGGTTTGACGGAAGCACTATTGGCGCTTGGAATTGGAGTTGTGCCTTATGGTTTCAACAAGGTTTCCAAAGCTATTGAGTCAAAAAAGAAAAGCCCTACACCAGGGCCAACACCAAATTCAGGAGTTCCTCCGACACCACCTAGTCTAACACCGATACCTGAAACAACACTTCCATCGACATTAACAGAAACATCAAAAACAAAGCAAATGAAAACTATAACCTACAAAGTAACGATCTATGGCGGTCAAGGGCATTTGGCCATAGCTGTGGCAAATCAAGACACGATTTATTTCAATGAATCAGGAGAACAATCACATCAACTACCTGTGGGGAGTCACAACATCAGTGTTTCGGCTGCACCTCCACAAGGAGATGATGGAAAAATCGAATTTGAGATTTGGCAAGGTGATGACAGAAAAGGCTATCACACCTTTGAAGAGTTTGAAAATATAATGTTCACAATCCAAGTCGACTAGTCATGAAAAAGATAATAATCAGTACGATTTTTTTATCTCTAACTTTGAGTTTTTCAGCTTATGGCCAAAACTCTGATAATATTGATGACGCTATATCAAAAGGCCTCGAAGGGAATAAGACATTCTTATCTAGAGACAACTTTAACAGACTCTTGAACCTAGGAATTAATTCATCATCTTTCTCTGATGGTGATGGAAATGTAGAATTCAACTTCTCCTTCTTTAAAGCAAAGGACTTTCTCGATAGAAAAAACAATCTTCTTGTTGACAGATACTACAAACAAGCTGGAAATAGATTTCTTCGCAGAATTGAAGTAGGCATTTCAGGTAAGCTAAAAGAGAACTTAGCACAATTCGAAACATTTCAGCCAAGTTTAAAATTGACCTTACTTAATCACAGAGAACTGACATCCACTGAAGAAAATGGGGTGAAAAACTTTGTCATCCAGTCAGCAGTAACAAATCAGAAAGTGTGGAACGCAATAGAACAACAACTGACTCCAGAAAGAGCACAAGAAATAAAAGATGAAAACAAAACTACTGGAGGAGGCTTTAACACAACATCTGTCTATGAAAAAGGCTATGGTGATGTGGAGAAAATTCTCGATTCTCTGATCAAAGAGAAAGTCATTGAAAATAAAGAGGCATTATTGTTCAAAAGCAAATATGACGAGATTGTTGAAATGGCCACAAGGCGGAGCCTTTTGACGCTTGAATTCAGTGGTTCCATGGGAGATGTCAACACCAATAGTCAGCAACTTGAGCTCAAACATACTACTGCTCTAAACCCAAATAACCCAGAAGCTAAGCCATGGGATTTCGAGACTTTTGGACGGTATTTAGTCAAGAATGACACAACAACGGATGTGCCAATCAACAACGGACGGAAATCCCTGGTTTTTGGAGCTAACATCAACAAGGTATTCTCAGAAAATGAAGAGGGAGAATCTACTCTTGAATTCAAACTAGGCACTGACTTCACGAACATCATAGACGGTATACTCCCTGAAGAAAAACGAAATACGTTCACCTTCAATGCGGTGCTTACTCCGCGACTGGCAAAGGACCTGTACCTACCGCTTTCTCTAAAGTATGATCCCGAGAATAGTAATTTCCTTGGATTTTTCAGTCTGTCATGGAATATAGGTAAAGACTAAAAATTTCCTCCACAGCATAAGGTAATCCCGTGATGGCTACTCACTCCTCAAAGCCTTCACGGGATTGCCCAGAGCCGTCTTGGCAGATTGATAGCCTACCGTCAACCAAGCAATAACAGCCACCACCAAGGCAGGGATCACCAATACAAAGGCTCCAATATTCATTTGATAGGCAAAGTCGCCAAGCCAATCGCTCATGACAAAGTAACCAGCCGGAATGGCTATTACAGCTCCTAGGAGCACAAGTTTGGTGAAGTCAGTGATGATCAGCATGGTGAGGCTGCCTACCGAGGCACCCAATACCTTTCTAACTGCAATCTCTTTGAAACGCCTTTCAAGTGTGAAGGCAGCAAGGGCAAACAGTCCCAGACAGGCAATCAAAATAGCCAAGCCTGAAGATGCTGTAAAGAGGTTTCCGAAACGCTTTTCTTCGTCATATAGCTGAGCAAAGGAATCGTCCAGGAATGTATAATCAAAAGGCTCATCTGGTACAGCCCTTTCCCAGGCTTGCTGAACATGAGCTACAGCGCCCTGAAAATCTCCAGTTACCTTTATTGAAGCATAATTGGCACCCCACCAATCCATGTTTTCATTAATCCATCCCGTGGAACTTACATTTCTTAGAATCAAAGGTTCAATGCTCCTTTTAAGAGAGGTATAATGAAAATCCTTGACCACCCCGATGATGGTGAATTCTGCACCTGGTCCACGGCTTACCTTGCGGCCAATCACCTCATCCCAACCCAGCCATTTGGCTGTCGCCTCATTGATAATCACATTAAGAGAATCAGAGACCAACTCTGGTGAAAAGAATCTTCCCTCCTTAATCTCCAGGTTCAGTGCTTTCTGGTAGTTGCCCGAGGCAAATATGTTCATCAAACTGGTATTCCTTGGGTTCTCTTCTACAGTTAGGTAGCCGTAGTTAGAAATAAAGCCTGAAAGGTATCTATCGGAAGTGGCTACCTCGGTAATATTTGGGTTTGCCAAAACCGTATTCTTGAAGGACACAAGCTTTTGTTTGAGTCGAGAAACCTTCTTAACCACCAATACCTGTTCTGCATCAAAGCCAAGCTTTTGATTGCTCATAAAACGCAACTGTGTAAATACAACAGCCGTGCTAATGATCAGGAAAATAGAGATCGCGAACTGGAAGGTTACCAGCCCTTTTCTAAGAAATGCATTACCTGATCCTGACTTCACCTCTCCTTTGAGTGCCTTAATTGGTTTAAAGCCTGAGAGGTAAAAGGCAGGATAACTTCCCGCCAACAAGCCTACAATTAATACAAGAACCACCAAATACAAGAGTGTAGTTGGTGCAAAAAGGTCAGCTGCCGTAAATGTCCTATTGGCCAACTGATTGAAGCCGCCCAAGAATAAATGAGCCAAACCCATAGCCAAAATCATAGCCACAACACTCACAATCATCGACTCAATGAGGAACTGGCTAATCAGGTTTTTCCTTTGTGAACCAAGAACCTTGCGCATACCTACTTCTTTGGATCGAGCAGCAGATCTGGCTGTGGACAGATTCATGAAGTTGATACAAGCGATCAGTAGTATAAATACCGCTACCGCAGAGAAGGTATAAACATTGTCGATACTACCATTGGAACCCAAGGCAAACCTTGGATAGTGAAGATGCAGGTCCTGCATTGGCTTTAAGCTGTAGGTTGGAGGACTGCTTCTTGCTGCCAAAAGCTCATCGTAATCTGCATACTCACTATTAGCCAACATGTCTTTGCCAGCATATCTCCTTCTGAATTCAGGAAATTTGGCCTCTAAACCTTCTAATGACGTTCCCTTTGCCAACTTGGCATAAGTAAAAAAGTTATTGCCTGTCCAGTTTCCTACTGTCACCCATGTCTCATTTGGATACGAATTGATAAAGTCATAGTAGAAGTGCGTGTTCGTGGGTGGATCCGCAATTACACCGGTTATCTTCTTAGTCACTCCGTCTAACTTCACAAGTTGACCATAGGCCGATTCGTTGGGGAAATACTTTTCTGCGATGGATTGGGTAAGCACAACGGAGTAGGGCTCCTTTAGCGCTTCATCGGGGTTGCCCTCAATAAACTCAATTGTAAATACTTTGTGAAAAGTGGAATCGGCATTAAAACCTCTGGCCTCCCTAAAAACCTTACCATTGACATTAAATGTTTGTGAATATGGTCCTTGCAGACGTACTATCTCTTCTATTTCCGGGAAATCCATTTTGGCTTGAATGCCCAACCTTGGCGGAGTCCAATTACCATTTTGACCGTTAGCCATGCGGTAGATTCGATCAGCGTCTTTATGGAAGCTATCATAACTCAGCTCATTTGAGACATACATGGTAATCATCAGACAGGCCGCTAGGCCCAGAGACAACCCCGCTATATTGATGAAGCTGTAGAACTTGTGCTTAAGTAAGCTACGGAGTGATACTTTGAAATAGTTTTTGAACATGGCAATGTTGTTAATTGAGTTTAAATCACTAATACCTTTGATGTACCTCAACCGGAAAAAGCGGAGTACATCCCAACCAAACATTCTTCGTGCAGCACCCGGGTTTTGGGTTTGCAGTCTCTTTTCGAAGAGTTCATAAATGTCCCCTTCTATTATTTCTAGTGCCCTGGGCTTGCAATACCAGCGCAGCAGGCGTAAAGCCCATTTAGGTGGCTGAATATCGGGTCGGTCCATAGCTGTTTAATCCTAAGTCAGCAGGTTTAATCTGATTGTACAGATCATTCCGCTGCTGGTGAATAAAATCCAGAGCACCTTTGCCTGCTACCGTAACTGTAAAGAATCTTTTTCTGCGCCCACCCCTCTCTTTTGTGGCGCCTCCTACATGAGATTTGAGAAATCCTTTGTTCTCAAGTCTGTCTAAGGCTGAGTGCACCGCGCTGATATTAATCTTACGCTCAGTTTGCACCTCGATTTCTTCCATTACGCTAATCCCATAGGCATTGTCGTGGAGAATAGCTGCTACCAAAAGCACCAATTCTTCAAACTCTCCAAGGTTTACTCTATGCATGACCGATTATTAGTTTCACAATCGTAAATCAAATAGATATCTTTCACTATTGCAAATGAAATAAGCGACTAATGAACTGAACCGGGAATTAAGCGCACCGAACTGGGCGTGGGTAGCTAATAACCTCTGGAAAGGTCAACCAAATGAAGGAATGGTTCTCCTGATTGCAATCGCCTGCAATTTTCCAGTACCAGCTTCATGGCTGACGAAGGCGTAGTTACGCTTGCTATATGCGGAGTGATGGTGATTTTAGGATGACTCCAAAAGGGATGATTTGACGGAAGAGGTTCTTCTTTGAACACGTCCAGCAGAGCGCCAGACAGTAATTGTTCTTCTAATGCTTTGATCAAATCCGCTTCATTTAAATGGGCTCCTCTGGCCACGTTGATCAAATAACATCCTTGTTTGAGTTGACTAAACAGGTTGTAATTCAAAAAGCCTACCGTATGCTCAGTGACTGGCAGCAGATTTACAAGAACATCCAGATCAGAAAGAAATTCGGCTAATTGATCACCATGAAAAGCATCTATACCTTCAATCTGCTTCTGCGATCTGCTGTATCCGGAAACTTCAAATCCCGCATTCACCAAAGCCTTACCCAGATGACTTCCCAATTGGCCAAGTCCAAGAATCCCAACTTTTAACTTAGGATAATGATGGCGCTCCCACTTACTCATTTTTTGGTTAGACAGCACTTGCAGCATATCTCGCTGGTGCATAACCACCCCCATCATGACAAAGTTGGTCATATCGCCCTTGAGACGATCATCTACTATTCTGGCAACCGGTAGATCCAAAGGAATTTGAGGATCACCTAGTAAGTGCTCCACTCCTGCTCCCATCGAACTGATAAACCTGAGGTTTGGCAGCTTGTCCACCACCCCTTTGGGTAATGGCTTCCAAACCAAAAGGACCTGGACTTGTTCAAGGTTTTGTTCCGTGGGCCAAACATGGACCTTATCAACAAGGTCACTTTTTGAGAGCCCTTCCACCCACGGTTGAGGTGGCCAATTGCCTGCTGAAATAAGTATTTCCAAGGATCAATAATTTTCACGCAATAAACGAAAACCTAATTGATTCGTATCAAGGTTTTATACTTCTATACATGTTCAAATCACTCAAACTTACTCACAGGCAAATTCGGTACCTGTTAATTCCTTTGGTTGCACTGGCACTCGTGCACTTTGTAATGTATAAAAAACTGCCTTTTGAACCAGATTATCAATTTCCACTGATAACATTTCTATATGCCAGCTTAATTTGTGCGGTGTGCTGCGAAGCCAATACTGTTGGATACAATCGTCTCGGCAGAAAACTATCCCTAAAGAAAGAACCAGCATCCACCATTTTCAAGCAAATCTCCAGATCCTTAATCTTGACCACGCTTGTATTCGGTGCTATCGTTTATAGTTTCAATTACCTTTTGTTTGGTATTGTTTCACCACTGAGCAAGTTTCTGTCCTCTCTCTTTGTGGCGCTTTTGTTGGTTAGTGTAGAAACCCTGATCTATATCATCAGAGACTTCAGGCTGGCGCAAAAACATGTTGAAAATTCTCCAGACAATGAAACATGGACTATCCAATCAGGAAATCGTACGCTGCGAATTAACCCCAGGCAGATTGCCTATATTTTTTCCCAGCAAGGGCTGGTCTATTTGGTCACCAAAGAAGGTGATAAACACCTTACACAATTCAACTCCCTCAATGAACTCTCTGAACAGTTTGATATTGGAACCTTCTTCCGATTGAATCGGCAACACCTGATTAGTGCCGGTGCGGTGAGCGAAATTCAAAAGGAAATTAACCAAAAGCTAAAAGTGATTCTAACACCTACCGTTTCGCAACTCCCTCAAGAAGTCACTGTGAGCAGATATACCAGCCCCGAATTCAAGAAATGGATGAAACAATAAACACCATTCATCCATAAATACACGACCATTCACGCGTATTGGGTTTCTAATTTCAGTTAAACACATGGCTCTGGCGTTGATTCGTCCAAAACCAAAAGCAAATTGAAAATGAAAAAAGCAATTCTATTAATTTCTGCACTTGTGATGTCCTTCTCCTCAGTTGAGGAAGGTCAGATGTCCAAAAAAGAAAGGAGATATGCGGTCAAATATCTTGAAAGCACGATGAACGAGCTGTTCAAAACAGTTAGAAATCTGAATTCAGACCAGTGGAACTATAAACCTGCAGATGGAGGATGGACTGTGGCTGGGGTGGCTGAGCATCTGTTGATTGCTGAACAGGGTTTTCACGGCCTTATAAGCAAGAGGATTTTATCAAATGAGGAATACAAAACAGTACCTACTGATGCGGAAAAGAAGACGAATGATCAGGTGATTGAATTTATTCGAGACAGAAGTCCGGATAAGCGTGTCAAAACAATTCCTTCAGCTGAACCGAAAGGGGTAATTAAAAGCCCCTCTGAGTTTATGTCTAAGTATCAAACCGCTAGAAATCTGTTTAAGAATTATGTATCGAACACCGATGATGAGTTAAATGGCTATTATTTCGAAGGGCCTGCAGGCACCATATCCGCTTATCAGTGGGTACTCCTGGCCAGCGCTCATACTGAACGCCATATGGCACAAATGAAAGAGGTTATAGAAAGTGCCTCTTTTCCAAGACAATAAAGGCCGAAGGCCACAACCACTCATGGGTTGATAGACTCTGTCCCTGATTTTTTCAGGGATGGAGTTTTGTTGTTGAATCTCTTAGCCAAACTCTTTACATTGAGCTAGCAGTAATCAACAAGAAGCCATGACATCCAGAAGGCAATTCATCAAAGGCGCAAGTGTATTAACCAGTGCTGTGACTCTTCCCAGCCTGCTTGAACTGACACGACCAGAAGAAGAGTCAGTTGATTTCTCCATCGCCAGAACCGATGATGAACTCTTTGCTCTGGTTCGGAAGCAATTACTTATTCCTGAAAACCGGATTTATCTTAATACCGGAAGTCTTGGACCAAGCCCCATTTCTGTAATCGATACGGTCTATAAGGCCATGAGGCAATTGGAAATGAATCCAGTTGGAGAGAATTGGGGTGATTTGGGCAAGGCGATGGAAGCCGTAAGAGACACGGTGGCAAGCTTTATAAATGCCAAAAAGGAGGAGATTCTTTTGACCCGCAATACCACCGAAGGGTTGAGCATAATAAGCTCCTGTCTTGAATTGAAAAAAGGTGATGAAATCCTGACCACCACTCAAGAGCATGGTGGTGCCCTAACCGGTATGGCCTTTGCCGAAAAGACCAAGGGCGTTATTATAAAAAAAATAGAGCTGCCCTCTCCTACAGATGACATTGGCGATATCATTGGCAGAATCCAGGCCAATATTACAAGAAAGACAAAGCTCATCATCCTAAGCCATGTGAATACAGCAACAGGTCTTGTGATGCCCTTTGCAGAAGTGGCCAAAGTCACTAAACCCAAAGGCATTGTACTTGTTGCAGATGGTGCACAATCGGCCGGCCTTATAAAAGTGGATGTGAAGAATATGGGTGTTGATGCCTACGCCACAAGTGGTCATAAATGGCTAATGGGTCCTAAGGAAACAGGTTTCTTATACCTCAACAAGGAATTTGCACCTAAGATAATTAATGTGTTCAGCCACTCAGGATTTGCTGCTTATTCAGCATCTTCCGGTACCCGCAATGTGGCCACCATCATTGGTTTGGGTGCGGCAATTGACCTGCATCAACAAATTGGAGTGGAGAAAATTTACCAACGCTGTCTGGAAATAAGGAACTACTGCAGAACAGAACTTGAAAAGATTGGAGGGCTTAAAATCACCAGCCCAACACCAGACCATCTCTCTTGTGGAATTTTATGCTTTACCCTCGAAAAAGCCGTGAACCGAGAGGTTTTCAACAAACTCAGAGAACAAGGTATCATCATCAAGCTACTACCGGGCGGCAATGACCTGCGTATCTCCTGCCATATGTTTGTATCAAAAGGAGACGTTGATCGATTTATTGAGGCTTTTCGGAGGCTCATCTAGAATTCGGCCCAACCGCATTTAGCAGACGAACCGATTATTTAATAACTAAGCCGATGTTTAGTGTTAAAAGAGACCCTTCCTTCGTCAGGATAAAGAAGATGGATGAAGAGTCCTCTCCATAAGCCTTATTTTCTCTGAACACAGTGAAGAGTCTTTACCGTTTCGGCTGCTTAATGGCTAGTTTTGTCAGAAGATAAACCCCTGTCGCAGGTTCTCCGAACCTGCGACTTTCTATGAAAACCAGGACTCTGTCCGTTGTTCAAAGCACTCAATAACGAAGCGGACAGAGTCCGTGTAATCATCAGGATTACAGGTTCGGAGAACCTGCAATAGAGATAACCAGCATAAAAAAGACCGCTTTACACGGCCTCTTTAAACTCAAACACAAGCCATCAAAATCACTCATCCCTCAAAGTTAATGCAGGATTAGCTCGGGCAACCTTAACGCTATGAAAGCTTAAGGTAATTATGGCAATGACCATAGTCGCTAGTCCTGCCAGGGCAAACTCCAACCCATTAAGCGCAATGGTGTACTCAAAGGTGGTTAACCATTCTTTAGCCAGATAGAATGACAGCGGGATGGCTATCAAAAAGGCAATAATAATTAGTACACCATAGCCTTTGGAAAATGAGTACAGAATAGTCTGATAAGAAGCTCCCAACACTTTTCTAATACCAATCTCCTTTGAACGGCTTTCTATGGAAAGCTTAGACAGTGCAAAAAGGCCAAGACAGCCAATGATTATGGCCAGAACAGCGGCCGTGGTTATGATCTCCCCAAGATTTTCTTCCTGCTCATATTGAGCAGCCAACCTCTCATCTAAAAACTCAAAATCGAATGGAGTACCTGGGTACAGTCGCTGCCAGGTAGTTTCCAGGTATTTGATGGTTTCACTCAATTTGCCAGGTTTGATTCTCACAGAGTAATTCGGATTTGGTCTTGAGCTAATACCAATTTCCTGTGCACCACTGAAAATAAAGTCAGCATTCATGGTCAACACTACTGGCACTACCTGTGTGTGAAGTGATTCAAAGTTAAAATCCTTCACCACTCCTATGATTTGATGGTTTCCGAACTGACCACCCGGAATCTTCTTGCCTACTGGGTTTTCAAGCCCAAAGTCTCTTACAAATGCCTCATTGACCACAATAGCTGATTGAGCATCAGTGGCGATATCTCTGGAAAATGCTCTTCCAGCGGCCAATTCCATTCCGCTTACTTCCACATAGCCGTCTTTTACAATATTCACCTGAAAATTCCGGGTTTCACCCTCATCTCGATAACCGATCTGTAACCAACCGCCATTGCCCGGAGTAAAGGAAGAAACGCTTACACCTGTAATGTCCGGATTGCTAATAAGTTGGTTCCGATATAGTTCGGACTGTTCCATGCCCTTCTTAATCATATCACGAATTCCCCGACCTGTAGACGCCCCTTGAACAATAACCAGGTTCTCCTTGTCAAAGCCGAGGTTTTTGTTGCTCAAAAAAGAAAGCTGACGAGACATAATCAGTGTTGTAGCAATAAGGAAAATGGAGAAGACGAATTGCAAAATCATCATAGCCTTTCTCAAGTGCTGCTTGCCAATACCCAAGCTCGCATTGCCACGAAGGATATTGAGCGGTTTGAAACTCGACAAAACCAGGGCAGGATAAAAACCTGCTCCAAGCCCGACCAACAACATTATGCCTAAGAGTAAGGCTACGTTCATAAGGCTGAAGTCCAAGGTTAGTGATGTGCCAGCCAAATCATTGAAGGTCGGTAGCAAAGCAAAGGCCAGTAAAATGCCGAAGCTCACTCCTATTACCGCCAATGTCATTGATTCGCTTAAGAACTGAAAGATCAATTGACGCTTTTCTGCGCCCATTACCTTTCGCATTCCAATCTCTTTGGCTCTTGATATAGAAAGTCCGATAGAGAGATTCATAAAATTGACACAGGCGACCAAAAGGATCACAAAAGCCACTGATGCAAGTATATAGGAGTATTTGGGGTCACTTACCTGGGCGATCCCTGCGGGTAAATCCGTATTGAGATGTATATCGGTTAATGGCTGCAATTTGATGTCATAGCTTCGTTGTGCTGAACGTTCCCCAAAAATCTCTTCCATCACAGGAACGAACTTTGCTTCTACAGTCGCCTGATCAGCGCCTTCCTCCAACAAAAAGTAGGTTTCACTAAACATGGCAAACCAGCTTCTCAACATTCGCTCTGGGAAGAGGTATTTGTTGTTCTCCTCGGAGACCAGAAAGTTGTATTGAATACTGGAATTTGAGGGAGAATCTTCAGTCACCGCCTTGACAACCATATCTCGAAAATCGTCTCCAATATGCATGGAAAGCGTTTTACCGATTGGATCATCATTCCCAAAATATTTGGTCGCCATTGACTTGGTCAGTACCACATCATTAGGCCCTTCAAAAATCCCTTCAACACTGCCATCCAGTATCTTAAAACTAAATACCCGAAAGAATGAACTACTTGCGGTAAATGCTCTTTCCTGAATAGGCTCATTGCCCTTTTTCACCAAGTCAGTAAATTGACCTATAATCACATACTCCTTAATTTCAGGAATCTCACTAAGACCCAAAGGTCCCAAAGGGCCAGGCGTTACGGTATTAACTCTGGTTTGATCCTCCTCCAATTCAGTCATATAAGGCCTGAATATCTGGTTGGCCTGAGTGTGAAAACGGTCATAGGTGATCTCGTTCTTGACAAACAAAATCACCAGAATGCAGCAAGCCAAACCAATGGCCAGGCCAAAAACATTGATAAAGAAGTTGATCTTCGATTTACCAATGTTTCGTAAAGTCAGTTTGAGATAATTGAGCAGCATTACTGACCAATTTTCATAGGCTTATCCGCATCCTTTGGGCCATCATCAACTACCTCAACACCCACTCCGGCAATTTTATAAGGCTGTTCCGGCTCTATCATAAATTCCATTTTGAGCCATGAGCCAGCCTCTTTACTACCCTTAGCATAAACTTCGAATTTCGCACGCTCAGCCCTATTCACTACATAAAGGGTTAGCTTACCATCATTGTTGCGAATGTCCTGAAAGACAGCCTCTCTAATTCCATCTTTGCCATGCTTCTCTATCAGCTTGGCAGAAATCAGTGACTCCATTGCGGTATCTGTAATTGCCTCTCCTGAATTAATTAACTTAACAAAATCGATTATTTTACTTCCTGCTGGCGAAACTTCAAGCATTGCCACAGTCTGTTTGCCCATAGAAGGCATCTGTGCCTGGGCCACGTTGAAACTGCCAAAAAATAGTACAAGTAATAGGGCATTCTTAATTACACATTTCATAATACTGTTTATTTAAAATTCTCTTTGAGTTTTATGCTGTCCAAATTGTGACGGCAGTCTCTGAAGAGAAAACATTAGGGGCATATAGCCGAGAAATGTAGTGGAACAGGTGATTTCTGTGATTAGTGGATTGATACCAAATCTACCTCGTTAAGCATCAGAAATGGGCATTTGGTACCACTTCAACCTGCTTTATAGAATATCTGTCTATCTTGGCCTTCTGTGAAAAAGCAACTTGAAATCCTGCTTCATCTCTTGTTTTGGGTGATGACCACCTGGATAGTATATCTGATTTTTGGCACGGCAGCCTATGAAGTGCAAAACGTGGATGGCGATATCACAACCACAGTTTCAAGAAACCCACTCGAGCTTTGGTATTTCAGTATGGGGAGCCTGTTCAAAGCTACAGTAGTATATCTCAACGTCTTTTTTCTTTTCCCTGCCTTTGAGATTAACAAGAAAGGTTTAAATCTGGTTTTGAAGCTTTTAGGGGCCTTGTTAGTCGCGTTGGCCGTAGAAACCTCAATTGCCAACTACGTACTCTTCGGTCCCAATGCCATATTGATGGTGCAAACCCCGAGAATCCCCATCAATTTGATCCTCTATATCTTTTATCTGGGTCTCTCTTTTGCCTATTGTTTTTCAAGAGGCTGGGTCAAAACAGAACAGCAGAAGGCAGCGCTGGTTGAGGAGAAACTGAGTACTGAACTCAATTTTCTTAAGGCACAAATCAACCCCCATTTTCTATTCAATACACTCAACAATCTGTATTCTTTAGCCAATAAGTCCGATTCTCCTGAGTTATCGGAAGGTATTTCAAAGTTATCGAACCTGATGCGCTACATGCTTTATGAAAGCAACAATGAGAAGGTGCCATTGAACAGCGAAATCGAATACATTCAGAGTTTTATTGAAATCCAGAAATTAAGGTTGGCAGAGGAAGATGACTTTATTATCCAATTCAATATCGAAGGTGAAACCGATCATATTCTAATTGCGCCCATGCTTATGATCCCCTTTGTTGAAAATGCTTTTAAACATGGCATCAATTTTAAAGACAGTTCGATAATAAAAATCGAATTGAAAATTTCATATAATCAGCTGATATTTAGTGTCTTCAACTCAAATTATAAAGTTGATAATGAACTAGAAAAAGGCAAGTCAGGCATTGGATTAGAAAACATGAAAAGGAGGTTAGAATTGCTATACCCCAATGGACACGCCCTAGAAATTAAAGAGGAAGATGAGGTGCATGGTGCTATCTTAAAATTAAATTTGGTCTAATGAAATGCATCGCCATAGATGACGAACCCAAAGCACTGGAGGTGATTGCCTTTCACTGCGACAAAATTCCCTTTATGGAGTTGATTGGGACTTTTCGTGATCCATTGGACGCTATTGGTTTCATGAAAACCAACGATGTTAATCTCATTTTTCTTGATATCAATATGCCAACCGTCACTGGTATGCAATTCTTGGGGTTATTGAAGCAACATCCCATGGTGATCTTTGTAACCGCCTACTCTGAATACGCCATTCAGAGTTATGAATTTGATGCCATAGACTATCTGCTCAAGCCCATTGCCTTTGAGCGGTTCTTAAAAGCGGCCACAAAGGCCTTTGAGAAGCATCAACTGGAAAGTAAGACTCAAGATCCAGTGCCAGCTGGTGCTCAGGTAAATTCCAATAATGACTTCATTTACATCAAGAGTGGTCCCAAGCTACATAAGGTGAATATTGGGGATATCATTTACCTGGAAAAGGACGGAAATTACCTGATCTTCCATACAAAAGATCAAAAGATACTTTCAAGACAGAATATGAAAAACATCTTTCATATCCTTCCTGAGACAAAATTTACCCGAGTTCATCGCTCATTTGTGGTGTCATTGGATCATATTGATACAATCGAGGCACATCAGCTAACCCTCGCCAATTTCAAAATTCCGATTGGGAGTTTGTATCGAGAAGAGCTCATGGCAAAGGTGAATGGTTAAAAATTATTCTCTTGTCCTTATCCACAAGTCCGGATGAATTATAGAAATCCGGCCAGAGCTCTGGAGCTTAAACCTGGATAATCCAATAGGCT
The DNA here is from genome assembly GCA_029262895.1 of Roseivirga sp. Taxonomy (GTDB): domain Bacteria; phylum Bacteroidota; class Bacteroidia; order Cytophagales; family Cyclobacteriaceae; genus Roseivirga. Next base: position 73,422 of record JAJCYM010000094.1, on the reverse strand, counting down.
TTCTATTACGAACGTAATTCACTTCTAATCAGCCGCTACGCTTCGTTTGTCTTTTCACCATAGCGGTGCTATGCATCCAATGTCAAACATCCTGATTCATTGTGATTTACGCCCTCATTACGACCCCTATTACATAAACCAGGTTAAACATTTCTACAGTCTTTCTTCATAGCCCTCCACTAGTAATTGTCAATCAGGGAATCTCGCCTTTGACCACGATTATTTGAAGCCTACCACAAAACAGTGCGACAATTGAATAATGGCTTTTAATTGGTTTCATGAAAAATACCAGAGCCCATAGAGATAGACTCACCTACTTGACGATGAGACTTAACCTTGTCATAATCATTTTGATTGCTTTTAGTGGTTGTCAGCCTGAAAAGGAAGATACCACAGAAGGGGAAGTACTTTCGGTTGGCCGAACGGAATTAATCAATCATATAGGGAAAGACTTCCTGATCGATGATCAACATTCATATATCGGGTTCAAAATTAAGTATTTCGGTTTCAGCCCAGTTAGGGGACGATTTGACAATTTTGATGGTACAGTCTTCTATGATCCATCCAACCTAGCTTCCCTGTCCGTCTCATTAGTCATAGATGTAAAGAGTATTAACACCGGAGTGGAAATGAGAGATGATGACCTTCAAACGGATGGACCTGGCTGGTTCAATGTCAAAGATTTCCCTCAGATTCATTTTACCAGTAACGAGGTGATGGCACATAAAGACAGTACGTTTTCTTTATTGGGCGACCTGACAATGAATGGCATTACAAAACCGGTTTCCGCACATTTCACACACACTACTGCTATGTCAAGGGATTCATGGGCAAATGATCAGGTAGATTTTTCGGGAACACTGACGCTCAACAGACAGGATTTTGAAGTGTTTGGGGGTGATTTCTGGAGTAGTATTATGGAGAATGGAGTAACTCAGCTCTCAGATGACGTGGAAATTGAAATAGACATTCACACACGCAGAACCAATTATCTGGATCGCATGGCTACTGAAGACTCATCAAATATCAGGGTATCCATCCCGGAATTGGTCAACACTCAGGGAATCTCCGCAGGAATTCAGGAGTTAAAACGCCTTAAAAACTTGCCTGATAGCCCAGTAAGCTCAGGTGCCATGAGTACAATTGGTTATACACTTGTAGCGCAAAACAAGTTAGCGGAAGCCAAAGCAGTTTTCTTACTTAGACAGGAAATGTATCCTGGTCGGGTAACGAGTCACGATCAACTGGGAATCGTGTCTCTTATTCAAGGTAAATTTCCGGAAGCGACAAACTTATTCCTTCTTTCCGCATCTGAAGACTCCACCCGATCGCGGCCATTGGAATATTTGAAACTCATTGATAAGATTAATTGAAGAGCCTCCATTTGCCTAATCACTTCGTTGAATTCTGCACTTAGGCGATCATCAACTTTGTCTATTATGCTTCAATGGGAAAAGCTTTAGCATTAACTTGCGCGCTTGCAATTTGATCCCTACCAGATAGACCTGCCAGTTACCGAAATCATTAAAGAGGTTCGGAGACATCTCTTAGAATCAAACACCTTGATTGTAAATGCTCCTGCAGGGGCTGGAAAAAGCACCTTACTCCCGCTGGCACTTATGAATGAGCCATGGTTGGAGGGCAAAAGTATTTTGATGCTCGAGCCTAGAAGACTTGCCGCCCGAACCATTGCGGAAAGGATGTCCTACTTCCTGAATGAGCCAGTGGGTAATACCGTTGGCTATCGTATTCGTTTTGATTCCCGGGTTTCTGAAAATACACAGGTAGAAGTGCTTACAGAGGGGATTCTCACCAGAATGATTCAAAGTGACAATGCATTGGAAGGGGTCGGTATGGTCATCTTTGATGAGTTTCATGAGAGAAGCATTCATGCGGATGTGGCCCTTGCCCTCTGTCGTGAGGCTCAACAAATATTGAGGCCAGACCTTCGCATTCTTGTGATGTCTGCCACTTTGAATATGCCCGAACTAACGGCCCTCCTAAAGGCACCGGCTGTCGTCAGTGAGGGGCGCCAATATCCAGTAGAAATTCACTATTCGGGTGATGTAGATGAAAGACTTATAGCAGAGCTGTGCAGTCAAACGATCATTAAAGCAGCCAAATCCCATGATGGAGATATTCTTGTTTTTCTTCCCGGACAAAGGGAGATTTTAAAAACACAGGAGATCTTGCAGCATAAGCTGAAAGACTTTGTCATTCACCCATTATATGGGGCACTACCACAAAATCGACAGAACCGGGCCATTGTCCCTGATAAAAATGGCAAAAGGAAATTAGTGCTAGCCACTTCTATTGCTGAGACTAGTTTGACTATTGAAGGTATTAAAGCAGTAGTCGATAGTGGATTTGGTCGAATGTCGAGGTTTGACCCTAACTCAGGGCTGTCCCGTCTTGAGACAGTTCAGATTTCTAAAGATTCGGCAGATCAGCGGGCCGGACGAGCTGGAAGGCTCAGCCCTGGTGTTTGTTATCGCATGTGGTCTAAAACCACCCAACAGCGTATGGATGAGCACCGCATACCAGAAATTATGGAGGCGGACTTGGCCTCACTCGTTTTGGACATGGCGCAATGGGGAATCACCAATATTGCCGAGCTGACATGGCTCACCCCTCCTCCCAAGGGACCATTAGCCCAGGCGTCTGATCTGTTGCATCAATTGGAAGCATTGACAAACGGAAGAATTACCGAGCATGGTAAAAAGATGCTGAAACTACCCTGTCATCCCAGGGTTGCTCATATGTTACTAATGGCGCAAGAAGATGAGCTCCTGGAGCTTGGAACTGACATTGCTGCGCTCATTGAAGAACGCGACCCATTGGGCAGAGAGGCAGGCATAGACATCAATACCAGAATAGAAGCGCTGCGGGTGTATAGGACCGAAAGTCGACAGGGCAGGCAATTGGGAAGAATTGAAAAGAACGCAGAGCAATTCAGGCGGATGTTTGATCTTGATCCAGACAATGGTTCCATTGATCCTTATGAAACGGGCGTCCTGCTCACTCATGCTTATCCTGAACGAATTGCTTGTGCAAGGCCAGGAAATAATGCCCAGTTTCAGCTGTCCAATGGCAAATTCGCCATGGTCGGCCATCGGGAAGATTTGGCCAATGAGCCTTGGTTGGCGATAGCCCATATAGATGCCAGAAATGGCATGGGCAAGATATTTATGGCCTCACCGCTGAACCCCAAGGATTTGGCACCATTGGTAAAGGAGCAAGATGTGATTACCTGGGATACCAATGATGGTGGTTTGATTGCGACTAAAAACCTCTGCATTGGTAGTATAGTCCTTAAATCCAAGCCCCTGCCCTCGCCTAATGAATCTCATCTGATGGCTGCCATTTCAGAGGCTATCAAAAAGGAAGGTGAACAGCTTCTGGGTTTCAACGAGGAGGTTGAACAATGGCAAAACCGAGTGGCTTGTTTGCGCCAATGGAACCCACAAGAAGATTGGCCCGATGTGAGTACACAGACCTTGTTAATAACCAATTCGGAATGGTTGTCGCCTTATCTGGCGGATGTGAAGAAGCCTGAGGATTTGAAGAAAATTAATCTCCAGGAAGTTTTACAGCATCATTTATCATTCGAGATGCAAAAGCAACTGAACAAGCTGGCCCCGGAAAAACTCAAGGTACCGAGCGGTTCGAAAATTAAACTAATGTATCGAGCCAATGGGGAACCTCCTGTATTAGCTGTACGCATTCAGGAAGTTTTTGGTATGGCGGAAACACCCAGAATAAATAATGGCCGACAAAGTGTTCTAATGCATTTACTTTCTCCCGGGTTCAAACCAGTACAGATCACATCAGACCTGGAGAACTTTTGGAAAGACACTTATTTTGAGGTGAGAAAAGAGCTAAAGCGAAGATATCCCAAACATGTTTGGCCGGATGACCCAACCACTGAACCCGCAACAAATCGAGCAAAAAAGAGGAAGACGAATTAATTTTCCTTATAGGCCCAAGCGCTCGTACCGATTGTGTAAGCGCAAAGCTATTCTCCTCGTTCTTCTTTCTCTGAACATAGTGAAGAGTCTTTGGCGAAAAGAAAGAGATCCTTCCTTCGTCAGGATGAAAAAGGTGGATGGATAGATGTACTCTTTCCCTCAGAGTTTCCTAAGGATAACTCTGAGGAGGACAAACAAACAGCTTTTATGGGAGGACAGTTCTGAGAGGGCAACAGTTCGTTTGTGAAAACACAAACGAAGGCGGCAAATTTCATATTGGGCTGACCGCTCAAAACGGTCATGCCTCTAACTAACTTAACCCAAGAAACTCAAACAACTCGGCCTTATACTGCTTACCTATTTTTACAGTATCTCCGGAGTCCAGTATTACAGAGTATTGTCCATCAGAATTTGAAGACAGTTCTTTGATAAAGTTGGTGTTGATAACAAAAGATCTATGAATACGAAGCAAATTGTCCTTGCCAGCTTTTTGCAGCCATTCCTGCAATGATTCTCTCAGCGTATACTTTTTTCCATCAGAAAATATATTGATATAGTTGCCCGAGGCTTCTATATAATGGATTCGATCAAAATGAATGAAATGTAATTTCCCACCTTGCTTTACTGAGAATCTATCAATGGAATTCGAAGCTGGTTTCAGGTCAACATTGGTCAATTCATTCAAGTCATCCTTCTTCCTGAACTCTGGCAGGTATTTGGCATAAGCCAAAACGCTGTTAATCGTATAAATCATCAGGAACTCCCAACCGCCAAACCCAATCATGGCCGCAGTCACTACTTTGGATGGCCCACCCGGACCATTACTCTCGATGTTTTCAGGCTTTACACTTTCAATAACTTCCAAGGTCAACTGCTCCGATAAGAGGCTCCCGACAGCAAAGAAGATAAAGGCCATAACCAAGTTTGCAGAAACCGAATTTAAGATGCCACTTAATCGAATTCTTGACTCGATAAGTGTTGAAACAAAAATAGACAAGACACAGACTGCCAGTAATTCGAAATATAAGAGCATAGCTCCATCATACCTCAAAAGGTATAACCCCAGCACAGCAACACAGGCTAGAATTTGGATCCCTATTCTCTTCCTTTCAGGTAGTCTCATTAATATTCAGGATTTTCAAACCTCATAGCAGTATGTTCACATCCATTTTCGGTATTTCCATCATATTGGGTAAAATGCCTATCGAATATAGCCGTAAAATCATTCCATAAACACAATCGTAATTATATGACTTTGCTACAATATTTCAAGCCCACAGTATTGATACTTTCTATTTTAATTGGTACCAGCCTGCCCGCTGACATAGTTATTAGGCATGACAAAAATGACAGTGACTATATAAAACTGGGTGCGGAATTTCCTGCTGTTGGTAAGGTCGGTGAGCGCGCTGGAGATGGCACATTGATTGGCCAGGACTGGGTATTAACCGCGGGGCATGTGGCTTCTGGCATGCAGAGAAGGTATGGCAATAACTTTAAAGTGTATTTTGAAGGATACCCTCAAGGAATAGCCGTAGAGGCCGTCTATGTACACCCTGAATTCAGGCCAATGCAAGGTCACGATATTGGGTTGCTGAAATTAAAGCAGTCCATTTCAAACATTACACCCCTTAAGTTTTATACGAATAGTGACGAGGCAGGCAAGCCCATAATGATAGTTGGCCATGGAGATTTTAAGAATGGCAACGAAACGGAATGGACTGTAGATGGTAAGAAAAGAGCAGCTACTAATAGAATTGAATCTGTCAATGATAACCACATTATTTATCACTTTGACAAACCAGGTACGGAAGGAGTCACTAAACTTGAAGGTACAGCTGGCCGTGGAGATAGTGGTGGACCTGCGCTAATTCAGGTAGAAGATCAATGGCTAGTGGCGGGTGTCAGCTCCGCGGGAATGCCAGGGGAAAACGGACCCGGCACTTATGGCGCAGTGGAGCATTACACAAGAGTTTCTACTCACAGTAACTGGTTAAATGATGTGCTTAATGGAAAAGTTCAGCCCAGTCAAGTGTCTAATCAAGCACGCAACCAAGGAGGTGCAAGAAGGGTGAGAGGCGGACAGGGCTCTCCTGCCCTTCCAGGACTTGGACTTATTCTTAACCACCGCGAAGGCAAAATTTACATTGAAGGTAAAATTGATCCACAAGTACCCAGCGAATTCAGACGAGTGGTTTTTGGCCCTCCGTCCTTTATTGTTTCGCTTGATGGACAAGAGTACAAGAACCTGGACAAGTTCAAGGAGGCCTTTGGAGCCATCAAAAAAGGAGCGTCATATGAAATCACTTTTTCAGTAAAGGGAGAAACAAAGAGTTTCAAATCGACAAAAGAGTGATTTCTACTTCCTAGATACCCATTCAGAGTTCTTTAAGTAAAACCTCCAGGGTTTTAAGGCATCCTCTTCAGCATAGGCCACACCTATTCTTGTGGTTTTGATAATTTCATTATCTGCATAGGCATGTCCGGTATCTTCAATCCAGATTACATCCCCATGCAAATCAAGGCCAGTATGAGATTTAGTGTTAAAGCCCATGGCTTGTCCTAATACCCCAGGGCCAGACGTCAAAGTTTTATGAATTTGAGACTTCTTTCTTCTTTCGAGCATAATGTCAATACCATCGATAGGTTGAATCGCTCTAATTAGGACCGCGTCTGCCTGACCTTCCTCATTGGTCACCACGTTGAACAGGTGATAAATGCCATAAATCAGATAAACATAAGCCATTCCGCCTTTCTCATACATGGTTTGTGTTCGTTTTGTTCGTAAACCATTATTGGCATGACAAGCTTTATCATTTCGACCTGAATAGGCTTCAGTTTCAGTAATTATTCCTGAGGTAAGTTGGCCATTGATATTGGAACAGAGCTTTTTACCCAAAAGGCCTTGAGCCAGCTCCACCACATTTTCTCCTTCATAAAAGGCCCGATCAAGCTTCATCTATTTGAGAATTATTCCGTTCAACACAATACAATATGGTTCATTCATAAAATTCATGGAACTTTATTTTCTTGAATCAAGTATAGATAGTCATTAAACCAACTTATAACGAACTAAAAGACCATGAAAAAATCAATCACCTTATTAGTATGCCTTCTTATTTTCGCCTCAAGTCAAACTCTATTGGCTCAGCGTGGAGGACCGGCACCCAGTCCAAAGGCTACCGTGAAACAAATGATCGGAACAACGGAAATGGAAATTATATATAGCCGACCAAGTTTGGATGGAAGAGATGCCAAGAAACTGGTCAATACTTTAAACAAAGGGGTTTGGAGAACTGGGGCAAATTCAAATACACTCATCAGCTTCAATAAAGATGTAACCATTGGAGGAAAAGCTTTAGCAGCAGGAAAATACTCCTTATGGACCATTCCTGGTGATAGTGAATGGACGGTTATAATCAGTGGACACTTAGACAAATGGGGAACACAGTACGACAATTCTAAGGATGTCTTAAAATTTACAGCAACTGCTTCTACCATCGGTCATTCGGTTGAAACATTTACTATCAATATGACAGATTTCGACAAAAACTCTAAGGATAAGGCCAACATAGAATTGGCCTGGGGAAATATTTCTGTTAAGTTTCCTGTTAAGGTTACCAACTAACCCTTCTAAAAATTTGATGAAAAGCACCTTTGAGGTTTCAAAGGTGCTTTTTTTATGTACTGACTCTTAACACCTGATTTAGCCATTCCTCTAAACAATTGAAATTTCAACTTGCCTCAGTCTTGGCGTTCAACTAATTTGCATCATAAACGAAATAACCATGAATATCAAGCGATCAATTTATCTATCACTGGCTTTGGTACTGTGCATCTCTGTAAATGCACAAATCAAAATGCCTCCAGCAAGCCCAACCTATGAACTGAAAGGCACCATAGGTTTGTCAGAAGTAAAAGTGGTCTACTCAAGGCCAAGTGTGAAAGGCAGAACCGTTTTTGGCGATCTTGTACCTTTCAATGAAGTTTGGAGAACCGGGGCAAATCAACCTACAAAGATTACATTCTCCAGTGCTGTTAAAATAGCAGGAAAAAACGTAGCTGCTGGAGAGTATGCCTTATACACAATACCAGGAGAAACAGAATCGACCATTATCATTAGCAAGAACACCCAGTTGTGGGGTTCTATGGGATATGATTCTAAAGATGATCTGATGAGGTTTAAAGTACCTACTAAGCATCCAAGCAGTCTTTACGAGACATTTACTATTAGCTTTTCAGACTTCAAAACGAATTCGGCAATGCTCAACATGAAGTGGGAGCACACAAAAATGGCCTTCACCATAGAAAGTCAAGTGGATGATATCGTTATGGCAGATATCAAGGCGCAGTTGATTGATGGTACTCCGTCAAACGCTGGAGCTTACTATCAGGCGGCAGGGTACTATTATGATACTAACCGAGATGCAAAGCTTGCCTTAGAATGGGCCAATAAAGCCATTGAAGGCAGCGGAGATCAAAAGAAATATTGGGAGTATTACATGAAGGCTAAGTTGTTGGCTCGTTTAGGCATGAAAAAAGACGCTAAAGCTGTGGCCAAAGAATCTATTCAACTGGCAAAAGCAGGCGGAAACCCTGACTACGTAAGGCTCAATGAAAAGCTGATTGCTGGCTTAGACTAGCAAAAGAAATACGTATTGGAAGAACACAATATGTTCAAAAGAAAGGGCTCCGTTGGAGCCCTTTCTTCATTTAATCGGTATTCGACCAACAAGCTAAACACCGATTTCAACTCAATTTACAACCATGAAAAACTGAGGTTTTCTTGAGCCGTTGCTCCTTCTACCAACTCCCTGCCGCTGCGGGCTGAATTCCCTTTGCTCTTAAGTACATCATAGTTTTACCATGTTCACGCTGAATGTGACTTGTGACAATTAATATGGCCTTCAATCTGGTTATCTGCTTACGATTACTCTTTGGGCCCCAGCCCACCTTTTCTTTCAAGTCTTCTGTGCTCAGTTTCTCGAGTCCTCCTCTGAAAAAGGCAAAGGACTTCTCGAGGATATCGACCACGCTCTCTTTGTCCTGAGGCGGATTGCTTCTGTCTGGCACTTCAAAATTAGGCCTTCCTGCCTTCACCGATTGACCAAAGCCAATATTGGAAGCGGTGGTATGGTTGATCTGGTTGGCGAAATTTCGCAAGGGATCTCCAGGAGTAAAAGAGTAGTGTTCTGCTGGCATCAGCTTTGCCGATTCCACAACCATGGTTGTCACCTTGTCCCAAGAGGCGATTACCTCCTCGATGGTAATGGCCTGTGAAAAGCTTGTGTTTCCCACGAAACTCAATAAAAGCACCGCTCCTATAAATTGAATCTTTATTAATCTCATCATTTCAAATTTGTTGTTTATCATAAAAGCGGAAGGGGGCGTTGAAAGTTGGGAGAATCGATTAAGGTGACTCAAAACAAGATTGTAGCGGCTCAACGGAGGCATAAAATCCATTTCTGAAAATGAAGGCTCAGCGCTCAGAACGATTTCAGGTTAAACCCGAAAAGTCCGGTTGGACATTAAAAAAGAGCATCTTATAAACGAGTTATGACTCTTCAAAATCTATTTCCGTAATATTATAAGTTTACGCTCTGGTAATAGCTCAATGACAATAGCTCATACTTATAAGAACATTAAATGGAAGCAGTGGTCGGTACTATTGGCCTTCTGGACCTTCATTGCCTTATTTATAAGTACCCAACTCTATTTCAATACCATAAAAAATGGTGGTAATCCTAAGTGGTTCGTCATTTTCAGAGATCAATTGCCCATCTGGTATTTCTGGGCTCTAATCACTCCCATGATACTCTTTATTATAAATAGATATCCAATTGGGATCAAAAATGTGATGAAGCCCATTTTAGTCTATTTACTCTTTGGTATCGGCCTGCTGTTCTTCGTTACAAATCTCAGCTTAGTTTACATGTTTTTAACACATGGATATATTGATTTGAGCAATACGAACTATGGAGAATACAGTCCCTACTTCTATTCAAGAATTGCGAATGATGCTCTGATCTATGTTTTTGTGCTAACGCTTCTTGTAACCACGCGATCGTATAGCTTGAGGAAGAAAAACGAGTTGGATATGGCGTTACTACAGTTGAAAAATGATCGGCTGGAGAATCAGTTAACTCGAGCCCAACTTCAGGCTTTAAAACTTCAGCTGAATCCTCATTTTCTATTTAATACCCTTCATACAATTTCCTCATTGACATTGATTGGTGACCACAAAACATCGGCCAACGTGGCCACCAGATTAGGCGATTTCTTGAGGAGAACGCTTGATTATGAGGAACATCAATTAGTGAGTTTATCCAAAGAACTCGAGTTCTTTGATCTCTACCTGGAAATCGAGTCGGTTCGTTTCGGAGATCGACTTGAGGTACAGCGTACGATTGATCAGGAATGTTTGAACATTAAGGTACCCAACCTAATTCTTCAGCCTTTAATTGAAAATGCTGTTAAACATGGTATTGGGAAGAGTCGTGATGCCAGAATTGTCAATCTTGCCATTAGTCGAACAGATAATCAGCTGAAGATTAGTCTATACAACGATGGCCCATCACTCAATACTTCTAATCGTCAGGGCATTGGACTACAAAATATTCGCAGCAGGCTGGCCAAACTTTACCCTGAAAATTCTGCTCTCGAAATCCAGGATGATCTTTCAGGAAAAGGTGTAAATTCAGTATTGATGATTCCCATTGTAGAAAAGCCCGAGTATGTCTGAGCATACCAGAAAAATTTCGGTAATGATTGCTGATGATGAGTCGGCAGCACGGAAATTGATAGGCCATTTTCTAAATGAAGAGGTCGACTTTGAAGTTATTGCAGAGTGCGGAGATGGGCTTGAAACCTTGGAGACCATACAAAAAAGAAAACCCGATCTGGTCTTTTTGGATATCGAAATGCCTGAAATTTCGGGAATCGAGTTGATAAGTCAGTTAGAAAATCCATTACCCGTTATCATCTTTATCACGGCCTATAATGAATATGCGGTAAAAGCCTTTGAGGAAAATGCGCTAGACTATATTTTAAAGCCATTCGATCAAGGTAGATTTCAAAAAACGCTGGGTAGAATAAGGAATCATCTGTCCAAACCAGTTGAATCCACTTCCATAGACAATATTCTGGCAGCATTTCAGGGACTTGTAGATAAGAAAGGTGGGAATCGTTATTTGAAAAAGATCAGCTGCAAAAATAAAGGCACAATCAAGTTTGTGCCTGTTGACGATATACTGTGGATTGAGAGCGAAGGTTCATTCTGTAAATTACACCTGGCCGAGAGTTTTGAGCTCACCAACTTATCGATCAAAAGACTTGAAGATTTATTGGACCCTTCTACCCACTTGAGAATACATAAATCTCATATGGTGAATATTGATCAAATCGAAACCATAGAGCCTTATTTTCACGGAGAGTATATGGTTAACCTCAATGGCGGGCAGACGCTCAAGCTGAGTCGAGGCTACAAGTCGCGTTTGGAATCGATCCTTAACCAGTACAAATAGATTACCATTCCCAAATTCCGAAGGCTACCTGCGGAGGCATCGGATGACCTGATTGCTTTAAGGCCAGCATAATTTGACCTCGCGTATGAGACTCATGTGAAATCAGATAACCCATAAAACTTATCGGGGTCATTCCCACAAACTTGGTGTTATTCTTGAGTCCCTCTTCAAGAGTTGCTCGAATCAGTTTGTCCGAAGATTGAAGGCTTTTTTCAAGATAATCATACTGCAAACTCTCTTTTTCGTCAATTACATCATCTAGCTTTTTGAATTCTTCAGAATTGATTTGACTCATCCAAAGCATCCTTACATTATGGATGTGAGCAAATTGGTCTGCAACGTTTCTACCTCCGGAACTGGACTTGTCCTTAAGAAAGTCAGGTTTGACTCCTTTTAGCAAAAGATGCGACATTTCTACGTGTTTGTCCCAGGTAGCAAGAACATCCTCGATAATATCCGTTTGTGCAAATCCAAGATTAAAGATCAGCATCAGCCCCATTGTCAATATAGCTTTCATGTTTATGAAATTAAGGCAAAGGAGTTAGTCTTCAAACTAAATGCAAGAAGTTGATTTAACAGACCTTGTCGTCCGACAGGCAGATTCTTTGTTTCGCGAAAAGCAAAACTCAGAATGACCACAATGTTATGATCAAAAAATGGCACCGAAGTGCCATTTTTAAAAATTAAAATATTTCTTCTATTATTTAACGTTCAGTACCTAATCCACTATCTGCCTGAATTTTACGTGCTACTTCTTGCACCTCATCCAGCACCCTCAACAAATTGCCACTCCACATTTTACCAATCTGCTCTTCGGTATAACCTCGCTTTACAAGCTCCAGGGTCACATTGAAGGTTTCAGAGGCATCATTCCAGCCTTCAACTCCACCACCTCCATCAAAATCGGAACTGATACCTACATGTTCCAAACCAATCTTTTTTACCAAATAGTCAATGTGATCAACAAAATCAGCTACGTCCACAGGAGGTGCTACAGCATTTACCTCTGACTCAATTCTAGGTGCTGCTTTATCTCGCAAGGCAGTCAGTTTTTCGAAATAAGCCGTCATCTCCTCTGCCGGTAGTTGGAATGCCTGTCTTCTTCCCAACATCTCAAACCCTTCTTCTTTGGCTATTTCAGCCATAACCTCATTCGTCTTTTGGGAATTGGCTCTATTTTTTTCTGAGTTGACATAGCTCTTAAAGGCTACAGTTTGAATCACTCCCCCATTTTCTTTCAACAGCATTAACTGCTCATCATCTAGATTCCTACTCACATCATTCATTGCTCGTGCTGCGGAGTGTGAAGCCATAACTGGTGCCTTAGATAAACGCATCATTTCTATATTAGCGACTTTAGATGGGTGAGAAAGGTCTATCATGATACCCCACTTGTTCATTTCAGCTATCACCTCTCTTCCAAGATCGCTCAGGCCATTGTGAAGCCAGACGCTATCTCTTTCACCTGTGTTCGAATCGCTCAACTGGCTATGGCCATTGTGTGACAATGACATATAGCGTGCACCACGTTCGTAGAATTCTTTGACTCTACCAATGTCATTACCCACAGGATAACCATTCTCAATGCCGATCATGGCGATCTTTTTTCCGGTGGCATTAATTCTTCTGACATCATCTGAAGTAAGGGCAATTTCAATTCTATCTGGCGCTATTTCTTCAGCCAGCCGATGGATGGCTTTGAACTTATCATCCGCGTTTTCATAGGCTCTCGCAAACCCCTCTTCTGTTAATGGGCCTTGTCCAGTGTAAACTACAAACCAAGCTACGTCCAAGCCACCCTCTTCCATGTTAGGAAGATTCACTTGAGTAGAAAGCGTATCTGTATAGTTTCGTTCGGCCGTAAAGTTCGAAGTATTAATATCGTCATGCGTATCAAGTGTGATCACTCTTTCATGGATACCTTTGGCGTGTTCCATCAATTCGGCTTCAGTCATATCGGCAATACTCTTTTCTGCGGTTTGATCGCAACTTGAGAGTATCAAAAGTGAGGCTGCTAAAAAATAGGTTAATCGTTTCATAGTTTTGGTTGATTATATATCAACATGAACTTATTACTTTTTAGAACAGAGATGGATTCGAATTACATAGGCGGCTATTTGAAACTCCTGAGCCAGCCAATACTGGTTTTGACAACCTAACAAGGATCAATTTCTTAGAATCTTGGCAGGCTCGATTTGACCAACCTTAAAAAGTTGTCGCCCTATTGATATAGTTACAAGCAAACAGACCAGAGCAATAATAACTACAAAGACCATCGGAGAAACTTCAATTCTATAGGCAAAATCATTGAGCCATTGGTTGGCTGCAAAGAGAGCAACGGGAACCGCTATCAAAGCAGCGACAAAGATCAGTTTTAAAAAGAGGACTAAAAGGTTATTAGCGAGTTGGTAACTACTGGCGCCCAGTACTTTTCTCAGAGCAATTTCTTTCTGCTTTTGTTCGACAGTATAAAGCGCTAGACTGAAAAGCCCCAATCCCGCGATAAGTACTGAAATGCCCACTAGATAATAGAGAAGTTGTTGAAACTGCCTGTCTGCCTTGTAAAATGCATCAACCTGCTGATCTTGGAATAAAAAATCCACACCCAATTCCGGGGCAATTGACTTCATGATTTTTTCTATGTCCAATAAGGTCTGAGGAACATTTTCACCTGATATCCTAATATGGGCCATCGAAGCATCTTGGGGTCGCACATAGAAGGCTGCCGGTTCGATCTCTGTTCTCATGGATTGCATTTGAAAATCCTGGACGATCCCGACCAGTTTCAGGTTTAGGGTTTCACCCCAGTTAAAATTTACCTCAAGGTCCATTCCCAAAGCGTCTTCCGGGTTGGTGATTTGGGCAGCTTTCAAAAAAGCCTCATTGACAATAATTGCTTGCTCCAAGTCCGTTGAGAAGTTTCTCTGAAAATTTCTCCCGGAAACAAATTGAGCCCCGAGTACATCCAAAAAGTCATGGTCTACTTCAAACCTAACCGCATCTACTGATCGGCTCTCTTCAAGCTCAGCATCAAAAAACTCAAAGTCTTCTCCAAAGAGTTGATTGCTTCCCACAAACTGTGAAGCAGTGGAGAATCCATAAACGCTATTGAGTGCCTCCAACTGGTTCTTAAAAAGATCACGTTTGCTAATAACATCGGCTGTGCCAAGGGGAACAATAAGTAGGTGTTCCTGATCAAAGCCAATATCAGCATTTCTCACATAATTGAGCTGTTGGTAGACAAGAACGGTGGCAACCAATACTATTATGGATGCACCAAATTGAATCATCACCAGGATATTCCTTAAAGTCAATTTTTTGGGGCTACCATTCTTACCTGCTTTCAATGCCTCAGTGATTTTAAACGAGGACATCACCAATGAGGGATAAAAACCACTGACTAAACCAATAAGCAATGCCAAAACCAACATAGCACTTAACAGCATCCAGTCACCTTGGAAACTGAGACTCATTGATCTTTCAAAGACCCGGCTTAGTATTGGTAGTGTGAGTTTGGAAAAGACAAGTGCAAGAGTCATTGCTAGCATGGCCAAAATCAAAGATTCGGTCATATGTTGCCAAAAGATCTGTCTTTTGTCAGCCCCCAGGGTTTTTCTCATTCCAATCTCTCTAAACCTGCCAGATGCCTTGGCTGTAGCCAGGTTTACATAGTTGATAATGGACATCAGCAAAATCAAGCTTCCGATTGAAATAAAAAAGTAGATGTATTTCTTATCACTACTCGGGCCTAGTACCCATCCCTCTCCAATCGGATTGAGGTAAATGTCCTTAATGGGTTGCAGGCTAAGTGAAATAACTGCAGCATCTTCTGCACTTACATTCTTGTGAATGATCTGATCCAATTTGGGATTTATGAGGTCAGCCCTTTGTTCTGGATAAAGCTTCAAGTAGGTGTAGTAGTAATCAATATCCCAGCTGGCAATTATATCTCTATAATGATAGTCGTCTAACGTTCTGAATGAAACCAACAAATCTATTTGCACGTGCGAATTTTCCGGCAAGTCTTTGACAACTCCGGTTACCGTTAACTCAACGTCCTCATAGAAGTTGGTGCCAAATCGAATTACCTTTCCCAAGGCCTGGGTAGTAGCAAAATACTTAAGTGCTATGGACTCTGTAATCACCAAAGACTTGGGGTCAGTTAACGCAGTACTTGGATTTCCATGGAGCATTTCAATACTTAGGATTGAGAGAAGCTCAGGGTCTGCCCAAATATAGTTTGGTTCATTGAATGTGGTTTCTCCGTCAATCTTGAAACTACCAGCTGCTCTGAATTTGCATATCCTTGCAATTTCTTCTACCTCTGCAATGTCTTGGCGAATATTTGTGGCCAAAGGTGCTGGTACCAAAGGTTTGGCAGACTGGCCAGACTCGGTATTCAGGTGAAGAATTACTCGATAGACGTCTTCGCTCCGCTCGTGGTAATTATCAAAACGAAGCTCATATTCAATGAACTTCACTATGATGGCCGTGGTGAAAATACCCAAGGTCAACACAAACAATGCTGTAATGGCATAACTCTTATTTTTGTTAAAGCTTCTGACTGCCAACTTTAGATTCGCTGAGGCCAAAACGGATTGGGTGAATCTCATTTCTTTAATTTTTTTTATTAAAATAGAGAAGCGAACAAGGCTCAATAAATGCCTAAGAATGAACAGGCTGCTGAATGATCGTTTACCCTGTGATTTGCGATTTTTATTGAGTTCTTCCATATCTCCCAAAAAGTAATCAAAGTCCTCTTTACTACTAATTAGAGTCAACAATCGGATTGCCCAATTTGGAAGTTTCCGTTTCATATTAGTTCACATTGGGTAATAGCTGGAACAATGACGTTCTTAACTCGTGTATTTTGGCTACGGCCGATTTACCCTCAGCAGTCATTTCATAAAGGCGCTTTTTCCTTCCTCCACGGTCTTCTGTTCCATGGCCTGAATAGGATTTGATAAACCCCTTGTTCTCAAGTCGATTAAGCGCAGAATGCAGTGCTCCGATGCTGGGCTTTCTGCTGGTTCTCAATTCCACTTCATTTTTGATAGATACGCTATAGGCGTTTCCGGCCAACACCCCTACTATAAGCAAAGTGAGTTCTTCAAATTCTCCGAGATGAGTTCCTTTCATAGAAGTTTCCTAAATGTATACAATAATAGAACATTCCTAAATGTAGAACAACTCTTTACGTAAATATCAATTCAATCTTTATTTGCATCATCTGGAATCTTAATTTTAAAGCTCTCGCTTTTCGTATAAATTGAGACTCAATGTCTGTGCCCGTTTCCAATCTCCTCCAAATCCGCTTGCGTGCTTTCAAATGTTCCGGGATTTTGTTCTTGATTAGTTTTCTACTTCTATTCAGCAGCAATGTACATGGTCAATCTGCGCAGCAGTCTTCAAGCCATCTTATGTCCATTGAGGTATTTCGGACAAATAAAGACACAGTCAGTATTGATGACATTCTTTCAGCAAACAGCCGCATTAACTTTGCATCCGTTGAGGAACTGGGCCAATCAAATACCCGTGATATATACTGGATCAGACTTGATTTCAACGGTTTGGAGGAAATGCTTGCCTCAAATTCAGAGTGGTACCTGAGACCTCCCAGTTCCGAACGTTCTTCACTCTTTTATCAAGATAATGGTCAAGTGCTGGGACGTCCCTTTGGGCTCTTAGCACCTTTGAATGCCCACAAGAAGACCATATTCAGCTATGACGCTTATTTCGAGAGTGATGAGTTATTTGAATCACTGTTCCTCTATATGAAGGTTGAAATGCTTGCGGGCAGCAGGAACATGAGCAGGTTTTCCATTCGCCTGATTTCAAAAACACTGGCCGATTCTCAGGTAATGGCTCGGGAATTGGCGAGCCAAAAGAATCGAAGGCCAGCATTCCTCTTCGTAGGTATCATCTCAATTGTCTTCCTCTTTTCTATAACAGCATTTATCATACAAAGGAAGAGGGAATATCTGTTTTATAGTTTTTATCTCCTGTCGCTTGCGCTATACTTAGGCAGAAGGGCCTTCAATTTGCATGACGCCATATTTGGGTCTTTTCCCCTTTGGGAATACATGACTCATATGGGGCTTCAGGTTTTTATTAATTTGTTCTATGTACTATTTGCCAAGTACTTTCTGAACACAGCTAAAGACTATCCTAAACTCGATAAGGTTATTAATGTTATTGTCCTGCTGCTCACAACTTTCATTCTTACAGATTTTCTGCTCATTTATACCGATCAATTTGGGCTACATCTGATTTTCATGGATGCCCAGCGCTATGTTATGGCAGCATTCGGAATTTCAGCAAGCATTTATCTTTTGATCAAGCCCAAATCCAGGCTTGTCTATTTCATTGTCTTTGGATCGTTTTCATACACCGTTGGTGCACTTGCTATGTTATTCTTGGTCAACAATACCTATATGATCATTGGCAGCTCCATTGAGATTTTTGTTTTCACCCTGGGGCTAGGTTATAAAAGTCAACAATTATTGCTGGACAATAGTCGAATTCAGCGGGACGTGCTTCAGCATAAAATGAGTGCGCTACGAGCCCAAATGAATCCACATTTTATATTTAACTCATTGGGATCCATACAACATCTGATACGCTCAGGCAAGGAATCGGATGCCCTCAGCTACTTGTCCAAGTTCTCTAAGCTCCTGCGTCAAATACTCGAAACCTCCATTAACATTCAGGTGACACTCAAAGAGGAAATTGGGCTCCTAAAAAACTATATCGAACTTGAATCGCTTCGCTTTGATGGTGAATTCGAATATAAGATTGAGGTTGATCCCGAAGTAGATGTTGAGAATTTTGAAATTCCCATTCTATTGCTTCAACCCTACGTGGAAAACGCTATTATTCATGGCCTCTTACCGAAAGATGGCAATACAAGTCTTCAGATTCATTTCACACAAGAACCTGAGCATGTGGTTTGTACAATAAGAGATAATGGTATTGGTAGAGCGAAGTCTGCTGAGCAAAACGTAAAAAGGAATCCTGAACATAGATCAAGAGGGCTTTCTCTTGTAGAAAAGCGATTAAATGAGATGGATTCTGATTCAGAACCTTCTATATTGGTTGAAGACTTGTCCCTGGTCTCAGGTGAGGCCAATGGCACAAAAGTCACTATTTGGATTCCGACAGAATAGCATAAAGGCATATGATTACAGCAGTCATTGTAGAAGACGAAACGCATAACTCTGAGGCGCTCAAAAGCCTGGTTCGTGAAGGCAATGCAGATATCCAAATTGTTGGGGAAGCCAAATCTGTAGATGACGCGGTGGCCTTAATCAAGAAGGTAAGGCCTTATCTCGTCTTTATGGATATTGAAATAAAGAATGGTACTGGGTTCGATGTCCTCGGTCAATTATCTCACCTCAATTTCGAGATCATTTTCACCACAGCCTTCGAACATTATGCCTTACGCGCCATTAAATTTAGCTCTTTAGATTACCTTCTTAAACCCCTTGATAGAGAGGAGCTTATGACCTCTATTGAGAAGGCTAAACGTAAGAAGAGTGAGGAAGATAAAACACGTCAATTGGAAATGCTACTGGCTAACTTTGATCAAAAATCGGAGCAGCAGAATATCTGCCTTTCTACGGCCGATGGAATAGAATTTGTGAAACTTGACTCTATACTTTATTGTGAGGCAAATGGCTCTTACACCAATTTTATTTTCGAGAACAAGCAAAAGCTAATAGTCAGTAAGAACCTAAAGGAATACGAATCCATTCTTCGAGATCATGACTTCATGCGAGTGCACAATAGCTTTTTGATCAGTCTGAAAAAGGTCAAGAAGTATGTGAAGTCCGATGGTGGCTACATTCTAATGAACAATGGCGATACTGTGAGTATCTCACCAAAACGGAAGGATGATTTTCTCCTTAAAATGGCTAGCCTGAGGTAATAATCCGCCTCCTACCCCTACAATATATAATTCCTTGTTTTCGAAATCAATTCGAATGGTTAATCCATCAATTGAAAAGCATCATCGGTGCATTGCCCACCATATAGTATTGGGTGAAATATCACATTTGCCCAACTAAATCAAAAACACACAACAATGAAATTGAATAATCTTAAATGGGCACTGATCATATTCACAGTCTCCATTAACCAACTCAATGCTAAAACAGATCCCATTCAGGTCAACGGCAACCTGGTAGATAAAATAAATCAGAACAAGAGTCTGATGCCGCAGGAGTGGGAAAATCTTGGAGAGGGAACAATCTATATTGACCCGACCAACAACCAAAGAGGCGGGTTTCTTAATCAGGTATATATTCCATTATACGATGGAGACTATGTGACTTCAGCTACCAATGCTGAAAACTTTGGTTATCGATTGTTGGAATTTACGGACAACACTGATCAGCAGACCTATTATATCTTGGAGCGTGATCCCCAAAATCAGCTCAATAATTTCTGGGGCACTTATGTTTACAATCCAAACCCGAAGAAAAGCCAACTGATCATTCAGAGTCCGCATCCGGATCATGATACCTATACAGATCGACTGGGAGCTTATGTTTTCAGAGAAGTTGGTGCAAGGCTATTTTTTATGTCTGGCGCACACAGGGCCAATAGTTCTGTTCCTTCCGGCTGTTCTGGAACGAGCAATGTTGCCAATGACACTATCAGTGGAAATGCACCTCCACCACACTTCCTTACTGATGCAGGAAGTTTCAGGGTTGCTGACGTGGCTCATAATGCGAATACCATGTTTCACGCATTAACAGAATGGACATTCGATCAGCATCCGACTGCCTTCTACTTTATACAACTACACGGGTTTGGAAGAGACATTGACCCACATGTTGTACTAAGCAATGGACGTGATGAAGGCTTCCCTGCCCCAGCTAATGATCACTTAATGAAGCTAAGAACCGAAATAGGCAACTATTGGGATGCACTCAGTCAATCTGGTATAACTCTCGATATTGAGGTGGCTCATGATGATGGTGATAATAACTTCGGTGATCTTTTGGCTATGGTCAATACACAAGGACGCTATATCAACGGCAGCAATAACCCATGCACTTCAGCGCCAAACCAGAACACGGGTCATTTCTTACATCTGGAATTGGGAAAGAAAGACGATGACTACTTCCTGAGAGATGTCAGCAATTTTGAAATTCTGGCTAAAGCCATTGAAAGCACCTTCACATTTCCTCCGCCAGATTGGGGCATACCTAATTTCAAAGTGGGTTTTGATGGGAACAATGAAATGGTAGAGCTTGGCTGGAAAACAAACAACGAGAACGGAAATCGATATTTCGAAATTCAGCGTGCCATTAATGACACAACAGCTTTTAGACCTGTCGGCATAGTAGTCAGTCATGGAGATGCTAAGGGCGTACAAACCTACCAATGGAGTGACCGTGGACTTAATTATGATGGAAGAACCAAGGTTTACTATCGTTTGAAATTTGAAAGCATGACTGGCTATCAAGGCTATAGCAAAATTGCCAAAGTCAAAAAACGGAAGCCCAAACGGTTAAAATTTCTTTATAACAATCGTGGAACTGGAAAAAATGTAAAAGTGAATATACCTAAGGATATCCCAGGAAGATCGACAGTACAATTGTCCATTATAAACCCCAAAACAGGTTTCTCACTAAAAAGAGAGCTTCAGGCAGAAGCAGTACGGGGCTTCTTGAGAAGAAGATTGCCTACATACCCAGCTGGCGTGTATGCTATAAAACTTAAGTATCGGGATATAGAGTTGACAGACAAGTATTTGAGACTATAGTTGAACAGTTTTGTATTAAGGAAGAAAAGAGCATCTGGTCAGTGCTCTTTTTTTTATGTTATAGCTGGTTCGAATGCCTCGCTCGGACCTTTTCTTAGGACGGACAGAGTTCTAACTATCATAGAGGGTCACAGGTCTCGCCAAGGACGGATAAATCTGAGAACCTGTGACAGCGATGCCAATATTCAGCTTAAAACATTTACTAATCCCATCGTAGCATGCCTTGGCTCCTCTGCGTAGCGGGGGGCGTGGGCGTACTGAAGCTTTCGCATAGAAATCATTTCCAGACTGAGGAAATCAAATTCTTCCACAAGCTTACCGGTGAGTTCATAGATACCTTTGCCTCTAAAAGGATATTTCGCAGCCACTGCGGGAAATGAGTACTATCGATAAGAGCAATGTTGATCGGAAAGGCTACTCTCTGCCCAATAGACAAGTAGTTGATAGGTCGCTAATATGTGATGAAAGGAACATTTTAGTGGAGCTCCTTTCTTTTTGAAAACAAAGCAGAAAATTATTCACATTTTATAAAATGTAAAAACAACCATTTTAAACAGTTCTAGTTTGGCTAAACTAAAAATTATAAGATGGTCAAAACAACACTCTTTCGTAACTGCTTTATCAGTCGTACTTCCATAGTTATTTCTTTCCTTTTTTTTCTCATTAACGCTTCTACCCCATGGGTTAATTTGTTAGAATTCGATCTTATAATTCAGAATGTAAAGCTATTTGATGGTTACAAAGTCATTAATAATGCTACACTGCTGATAAAGGATGGTGAGATTAAAAGTATAATTGAAAATAGTACAATCGATTACTCAGCCAGTAATGTGGTTAATGGCAAGGGTCAAACTTTGATTCCAGGGTTAATTAATGCTCATGTCCATGCATTTATGCCTCAAAACCTGAAGGAGGCTGCAAGTGCTGGGGTTCTCACATTAGTAGACTTATTCAATGCATCCTTTGCAGCCACTGCTCAAAGGAGTTTTCGAGATTCTGTAGAGTACGCATATTATTATTCTTCAGGTTTTGCGGTCACTGCTCCTGGTGGTCATACCACGCAATATGGCTTTCCTGTTCCGACTATTACTAAGGCAAGTGATGCTGAGCAATTCGTTCAGGATAGGATTGATGAGGGATCTGATTTTATTAAGTTGATACTTGAACCTGGAACTGCTGACGACCCCATTCCAACACTATCGGATTCGGTACTTAGTCGCGTTCTTCAGCTTGTTAAGGAAAAAGGCTTGACCAGTGTGGTGCATATTTCTTATCGTGCTGATGCGGTCAAAGCTGCGACACTTGGTGCTTCCGGCATTGCTCATATCTGGAAGAGAGATTCCACTGATATTTCTGAAGTTGAATTAAAAACACTCGTGGATAACGATGTTTTTTTAATTCCAACATTACTAGTAAGGAAGAGAATTCTGGAAAGTGATCCTTCATCCAAAAACATGAAATTTGAACAGATGCAGAAGGAGATACTAAAACTTTACGAATCAGGTATAACGATTCTTGCAGGCACAGATCCACCGGCTTATGGTATTAATTTCGGGAGTGACCTCATCACAGAGATTCAGTTATTAGTCGAATTGGGCCTCCCAGAAATTGAAGCATTGAAGGCAGCTACTTCAAATATTTCGGAGAGATTCAGACTAGGCCAAAAAGGTTATATAAAAGTTGGGAATTCTGCTGATTTTGTGTTGGTCAATGGTGACCCCTTTAGTGAAATAAGCGATTTAAATAATGTAGCGGGTGTTTGGAAAAAAGGAGTGCGTATTAAAAATTAGAAGATGAGCTCTCCAATGATCCACTAGGCTAGGTAATTGACATTAACGAAATCCTAACTTCCAGAAACTACTACAGATTCTTAGAATATGTGGTAGAGAAATTCAACAGACAATTCTCGATTTATATTCCAACATTTACCGCTTCCACCCCCATCGTAGCATGCCTCGGTTCTTCTGCATAGCGTGGGTCATGCACGTACTGAAGTTTTCGCATAGAAATCATCTCCAGGCTGAGGAAATCAAATTCTTCCACAAGCTTACCGGTGAGTTCATAGATCCCTTTGCCTCTAAAAGGATATTTCGCAGCTACTGGGGGAAAATGAGTACTATCGATAAAGTAGCCTTCCCGATCTAGCCAGGTCCCAAACTGCATTTTCTTGCTCCCTGAAGCACCTGAGGTATTGGTATTCTTTATATGGATCAGGTAGCCCACCATCTTCACTGTCTTGTTTTGATACAGCTTCATATCTCTCACCAGCACCTCACCTTCAATAAAGGGCTCTTTGAGCAGATCAAATGGGTTTTGCAAAGGAAAACCTAGCAAGTCAATTTGATCAAAGGCATCTTCCAGTTCATCATAACTAAGTGGTGGAAGTTTAAAACGCTTGACTTCCGGGTCGAAAAGCATTCTTACCGGGTTGGTCTTTTTATGATTGCCCAATTGGAAATGTGCTTCCCATAGTAACTCCTTTTTCATTTGCTGAGTAAAGCGAAAAGCACCTATGCGGATAAGTAAACTGAGCTGTTCCAAAGAGATATTGACACGCTTAAGGAAATTATCAAAACTCATAAATGCACCATTCTCTTCGCGCTCTATTAAAATTTCTTCAGCAGTAGTTTTTTCTAATTCACTCACAAAACCCAAGCCCATAAAGATAGTCTTGCCATAGATGGTGCATAGGTATTCGCTTTGGTTTACACAAGGTGCCTGGATATCACCCCCATGCATATGAGCCTCATGGGCATACAACTCTACCCGGTAAAAGCCGCCCCCATTGTTCATGGTGGCCACCATATATTCTAATGGGTAATAAGCTTTGAGATAAAGGCTCTGGTAGCTCTCTACTGCATAAGAAGCAGAATGGCCCTTAGCAAAAGCATAACCTGCAAAGCTTTCAATTTGTCGCCAAACGTCCGCTGATAGTGCATAGGAATGTCCTTTCTTTTCACAATTCTCAAAATATTTAGCACGCACCTTCTGGAATTCTTCACGAGAACGGTACTTACCCGACATACCCCTGCGCAGCACATCCGCCTCACCCAAAGTGAGGCCAGCAAAGTAGTGGGCTACTTTGATGACATCCTCCTGGTACACCATCACTCCATAGGTTTCGGGCATGATATTCAGGAGGATGGGATGTGCCTCTGCCCTACGATGCGGTTCCCGAAAACGAAGAATGTATTGGCGCATCATCCCTGACTTAGCTACACCGGGACGAATCACTGAGCTGGCCGCTACCAAGCCCAGGTATTCATCTACCCTGAGCTTTTTTAATAGCATGCGCATGGCTGGTGACTCCACATAAAAGCAACCAATAGCCCTGCCTTCGCGGAGCATGTCTTTTACTTTCTCATCTTCCTTAAACTTTGAGATGTTGTGAATATCAATAGGCTCATGATCAGGATGGTTTTGCTCAATGATCCCCAGGCTGTCCTTGATTTTCCCTAATCCCCGCTGGCTAAGAATATCAAACTTGTACAGCCCTACATCCTCAGCAATGATCATATCAAAATGAGTGGTAGGAAAACCCTTGGGCGGCATATCAGTAGCCGTATAATAATGGATCGGTTTTTCAGAAATAAGAATCCCACCTGCATGAATACTCAAATGACTGGGGAAGCCCTGAATGTACCTGCCATACCGTAACACCAGCTTATGCACCTCATCCAGTTCATTTCGCCTGGCTGTCTGAATATGGTCAATCTCATGGGGTGGTACCCCCAGCACCTTGCCCAATTCTCGGACCACTGCCTTGAATTGAAAAGTGCTATAAGTGGCTAATAGGGCTACATTCTTTCCTTCATTTCTCTCGAATTCTTTAAAGATGAATTCGGTAATATCTTCCCGGTCTTTCCAGGAAAAGTCAATATCAAAATCAGGAGGGTTCTGCCGATAAAGGTTTATAAATCGTTCAAAATAGAGGTCCAATTCTATAGGATCTACATCGGTAATGCGCAACAGATAAGCTACTACAGAGTTGGCTCCGCTGCCTCGACCGACATAGAAGTAGCCTTTTTCTCGTGCATATTGGCAAAGCCTCCAGTTTATCAAAAAATAAGACATAAAGCCCTGTTGCTTGATCACATCCAGTTCTGTCTTGATACGTTTTAAAATACCCTTACCAGGATTTTTGTAACGATACGGAAGTCCTTCTTTGCAAAGCTGTTCAAGCATTTCATAATCTTCTTCAGGCGCATCTGTGTATGAGCGAAGATTCTTATTAAGATGCTTCCCTTCAAAGCCAAAGTGAATATTACAGTTGCCAATAAGTTCTTTCGTATTGGAGATCATATAGGGATAAGCACCGTACAAAGCCTTTAGCTCATCCAAAGGGTAAATAAAATCTTCAGGACTTCCCTCTTCTGATTTTGGCAGCGTGCTAAGCAATGTGTTATTGCTCACTGCCCGTAGCAAACGATGTGCATTGAAATCTCTCTTAAGCACCACTCGTTTTTCTGTATCCTTATCAATCTTGCTTCTGAAAGTAACTGTTTGTAATACCACCAATTTTTCTTTATCCATTTGGTGAGGTGGGTAAATCAAACGAGGCAGATCGGCTGGCTTAACTCCTATAAACTCTAATTTTCTTAGCTTGAAGCCTGTGTATTTCTGAAAAGGATACACCACATAAGCATGCTTAAATCGTGGTGCTCTGGGAGGAATCCCCTCACCTGAATGGAGGTATTCAGATAAGTATTCATTAAGCTCTTTAAAGCCTTCATTATTCCTGGCAATAGCTACAAAGAGTTGATCAGCACCATTTCGAAAATCTATCCCAATTATAGGCTTAACCTCATATTTGTGGGCCAGACGCACAAAATTCAGGCAGGCTGCCGTGCTATTGATATCAGTCAGCACAAAGGACTTCACTCCTACTTTCTGCATCCCGGCAAGCAGCTCTTTGGTATTCATTGTACCATATTTGAAGCTGTAGTAGGTGTGGGTGTTGAGGTACATAGAGCTTCAAGAAGCAAGTTTCAAGTTTCAAGTAAGAGAAGGAGGATTTTAGTCTTTTAGCTTCCTGATAAGGCCTGAGAGCATTTTTTGTTCTTCCACTATTAAATCAATAATTGTATCAAAATCGGATTTTTCAACCCAAGCCAGTTTCTCACAAATAATGAGCTGTGTTTCTAGTTCGAATGCACTACCTAGAGCAATTTCTAAAAAGCGCTTATACTCTTTTCGACTATTCCGAGATCCTCCTTCTGCTATATTTGAAGGGATAGAAACGACACATCTTGTCATTTGACTTATAAGGCCATGCTTCTCTGTTTTTGGAAGTTTACCCATAAGTCGATAAATCTTTTCAGTAAGCTCAATGCCTGAATTCCAAACTTTTAATTTTTTAAAATCTCTCATATTTATCGTTTTATTCTCTTGAAACTTGTGACTTAAAGCTTGTAACTTATTGGCGTCTATTCGCCAACAACGGTGGTGGCTCTCCGGTAAAGGGATTGAACCTGCTAATTGTCTTTGCTCCCATGCCATAAGCACGCATTACCTTTCTGTCGCCATACTTATCCCGAATTTTATCCATAGCATGGTACAGGTTAATGACTTCTTCAGCATCTTCGAAAAGATTAATCTGATAACCCCCATTAACCAAATGACTAAACCTCACGCCAACCAGACGAACCAGGAGCCTTCTGTTGTAGATTTTTTTAAAGAGCTCCATCACCTTAGCAATCAATACATGATCAGCTGAGGTGTAAGACATGCGGGATTGCAGTGTATAAGTGTTAAAGTCGGAATACCTGATTTTGACGGTAACGCAAGCAGTCAGCTTCTCTCCTCTTCTCAACTGAAAAGCCAGGTTTTCGGCCATGGCCAAAAGAATTCCTTTGAGCTTAAACACATCAATTGTATCCCGATCAAAAGTGCGTTCGGTAGAAATAGATTTGCGCTCATGATAGGGCACTATGGCTGAATTGTCAATGCCATTGGCTTTCTTCCAAATGCTTATTCCGTTTCTCCCCAGCACCTTCTCCATCAGCTCTACAGGCATTTCCTGGATAGTTTGGATGCGCTTTACTCCCAGGCTATAGAGGATATGCTGCGTTTTCTCACCCACCATAGGAATCTTACTTACAGAAAGGGGGGCTAAAAATGGTTTTTCCTTCCCATAATCAATTTTCATTTGATTGTTAGGCTTGGCTTCTCCCGTAGCTACTTTGGAGACTGTCTTGTTTTTAGATAAACCAAAAGAAATGGGAAGGCCTGTGTTTTTAATAATGCGTTTTCGAAGTTCTTTAGCCATCTGATAGCTGCTAAAGAACTTCTCCAGGCCTGTGAGATCTGCATAAAACTCATCAATAGAAGTTTTCTCATACAAGGGTACAGTTTCCTTAATGATCTCAGTAACCGCTTCAGAGTATTTGGTATAGGTACCAGAATTGCCTCTAATCTGAATCGCATCCGGACAAAGCTCCTTAGCCCTTTTCATAGGCATAGCAGAGTGCACCCCATAGGCTCTGGCTTCATAGCTGCAAGAGGCTACTACGCCACGGTCAGTAATCCCACCGATTAGTATAGGTTTTCCTTCAAGCTTGCTATCCAATAGCCGCTCTACGGACACAAAAAAAGTGTCCAAATCCATATGAAGAATGGTGTTGTCCAAAAGCTTAGGTCGAATTATGTTGATACTATTAATTCCCCTCAGCACTCATTGAAAAGAATGCTAAGGGGAATAGAATTCCTCAGAGTCCTCTTCGAGTGACTCTGAGGAGTTTAGACCTCAGAGCCTTCTTTAGCATACACTAAATTTTAGTGCAAGTGCATAAAAAGACGCTAAGGGATTTCCATAGTCAACGACTATGAAGCTGGAAGAAGAAATATGTATCCTGTAGTGTGGTGTTGGTAAAAAGGAGTATTCGTGTTTATCCTACTTCTTTAAGCGGAATCTCAGTCAGGTGCTCCCAGGAGTTGTGACCACGTTCTCTTTTAAGTACAGTCAAATACTCTACTCTAAAATAATTAGTATAGGAACGGGCATTGAATTCATGGAAAGCATTTCTGAATTGACTATCAGAAAGTCTTCTGCCTATTGTCATGTGCGGAGTGTAATCTTTGGTACGCTCAAAAGAGACTTTATTTAAGTCTAGCTCCATCAATAATGAGTCATGCAAATTCTTCACAGGGCCCTTGCTTTCCACATCAATATAGAAACTATTATTTGTGTAAAAGAAATCAAATCCTCGCAAGGAAATATCGAATGTACTCATATTTGAAGCCATCTTAGAGATGGACTCAAGTACCTTCTTTTCGCTCTTCTCCACTTCTGTAAAATGCATTAAGGAGATATGTGGTTTGGTATCCTGACTAGGGTAATTCCCATAATTTGTAGCAAAATCGTATTTCATGTCTTCTACCTCCCAATTGATCCAATTAGGTGGGCTGATCAACACAAAATAGTCATGTAAATTTTGTTCAGATGTATTTTTCATGTCGATTACTTTTAATTACTCAGTGAACAAATCTAAATATTTTAGTTTTTAATAACTAATATTTTTAGTTTTATTATAATAAAAAATAATCTTGATTCCTCAGAGTTTCCTGCGGATAACTCTGAGGAATACCCCCCCCTCCGAGTCACTGAAAGAGGACTCGGAGGAAATTGCAGAGAACTAAATTAAAATACTGAACATGAGTACGCATCAAATACATTCAGAAAAGGGTGTTTTCTACTTCACCACATTCACATGCTATAAGTGGCTCCCTTTGATTGAGCAGTCTCAATCATATGAATACTTTGAAAAATGGTTTACTGAGATTAGTAATCGTGGCTGCTTGGTTAATGGATTCGTCATAATGCCCAATCACCTTCATATAATTTGCTATCCTACACAGGAAAGCAAAGGGCTGAATCATATCATTGGTGAAGCCAAGAGGTTTCTCGCTTATGAGATAGTAAAACGATTGAAAAATCAGAAGAAGATTAATCTTCTAAAAGCACTTGAAAGAGGAGTTCGTGCAAGTGAGAAATCAAATGGAAAGAAACATCAGGTTTTTAAGTTGTCTTTTGATGCAAAAGAAATTTCGAGCAAAAAAGGATTTATCAATATCCTCGATTATATACATCATAATCCCGTGAAGGGAAAATGGAGTTTAGCAAATGACTTTGTTGAATATCCACATTCAAGTGCAGCATATTATGAACTTGGGGAAAGTAAACCTTCTTTTTTGACAGATTATAGGGATGTCTGAGATCCTATGTCATCAGAGTTTCCTGCGGATAACTCTGAGAGGTATGGTGATTACGAATAACTCTATGAGAGATACATGGTTTCCCGCCAATAACTCTGTATGGTGATTATGAGGGCACTCCCAGCAAATTTTTGGGTATGCCATCATGTAATGGTACCTAGCCAGAATCACTACCGTCCCCTCAGAGTCACTCAAAGAGGACTCTGAAGGATGAATACCCACACTCAAGTACACCACATTGATATCTAGGAGAGCTCTAAGTCCTCAGAGTTTCCTGCGGATAACTCTGAGGGATAATTCACCTTTAACTCATCCCAACTCAAGCTAGCACATTTCTTGCGCTCGGGGTATTCGCGAGTGCCGGCAAAGGCCAGCAATTCTTCATCTGCGGTAATGGACTCTGGGGATTTTTCTGATTCCTCATTGATCACCTCCATAAACTGCTCAATAATAGCCTGAAGTTCTTGCAAGGATTTACCTAAAATATTCTTAATTAAAACGGAGGTGGAAGCTCTTGAAATAGCACAACCATAGCCCTTAAAGGAAGCTTCTGCTATCTTCTCTCCCACCATTTTCAGGTATAGCGTGTATTTGTCCCCGCACATTGGGTTATAAGCTTCTAATATATGCGTGGCTTCAGTCAGCTCCTTAAAATAGGTCTGGTCTTCCGCATTGGTGAGAATCTGTGTTTTATAGAGTTGCTTAAGTCTTTCGTTCATGCGAAAAAGTCTCTCACCTCTATTAAAGCTTCAACTACTCGATCCACATCTTCTTTAGTATTGTAAATACCAAAGGAAATACGGCAGGTACCTGATACCTGAAGATAATCCATTAGGGGCTGTGCACAATGATGCCCTGCACGAATCGCAATTCCTCTTTCTCCTAAAAAGGCCGATACGTCATGGGGATGTGCTTTTTCTACAGCCAGAGAAACCAGTGAAGTTCGGTCCTTTGGATTTCCGAAAATGGTAATTTCTTCAATGTGACTAAACTTTTCGATAGCATAGTCTGTCAATGCTCTGGTATGGGTGTGGATTGCTTCGATGCCAATACTATTCACAAAATCAATGGCTGCGCCTAATCCGATTACACCGGAAATATTAGAGGTGCCGGCTTCGTGTTTGGCCGGCAGGTCCGCAAAACTGGTACCTTCCAATGTTACTCTTTTCACCATTCCACCTCCAAAACTTAAGGGTGGCATCTCACTAAGTAGCTCCTCTTTTCCAAACAATACGCCCACTCCTGTCGGACCAAAGAGTTTGTGAGCTGAGAAGCACAGGAAATCGCATCCAATGGCCTGCACATCAATTTTTTCATGGGTAACCAACTGTGCCGCATCCACCATTACTTTAGCACCAACAGCATGCGCCTTATTTGTGAGGTACTCAAGGTTGTTTTTGACCCCTAGCGCATTTGATATTGCCGAGATGGCAACTAATTGAGTGTTTTCATTGAGCAAATCGTCATAAGCACCATAATCCAAATCGCCTGTTTCTGTCAAAGGAATCATTTTGAGAGAGGCACCTTGTTTAATGCATGCCTGCTGCCATGGCACAAAGTTGCCGTGGTGTTCCATCTCAGTGACAATCACCTCGTCTCCGGGCTTTAGCTGAGGCATTAGATAGGCATTCACCACCTTGTTTATACCATCTGTGGTTCCAGAAGTGAAAATCACTTCTTTAAGAGAATTGGCGTTTATAAAATCTTTGACTTTGGTTCTGGTTGCTTCAAATGCTCCTGTGGCCTTTGTTGCGGGCCAATAAGTACCACGACCTACATTAGCATTATAGCCAGAGTAGTAGTCAGTAATGGCATCAATAACCTGCTGGGGTTTTTGAGTTGTGGCAGCGTTGTCCAGGTAGATCAAATCCACACCATTGGGAGTCTTCTTTTTGAAGATTGGGAATTGAGATTTGATGGCTATTGGGTCGAACATGCTAGCTTATACCTTCAATTTATATTTCTAAAATAGATTCCGGATATTTTTCTTCTCCTTATTTATGATACGAAGAAAAATTCCGGAATGACGGTATTCAATCCATGAGATTGCCGCCTTCGTTTGTGTCCTCACAAACGAACTGGATACAATTTTCTAAGTGCTCTATTCGAAGAAAGATGTTTGTGAAGACACAAACATCAGCTCCATCCAACAGATTGCCGCGGTCGTGCCTCCCTCGCAAAGACAACTAGGGATGCGCTGACACCCATACTTCTCCGTCTTCAAAAATTTCCTTTTTCCAAATCGGTACAGACAGTTTCAAAGTGTCTATGGCATATTCACAAGCCTCAAATGCCTCTTTGCGATGAGCTGCTGAACAGGCAATGACCACTGCTTCCTCACCTATTGGCACCAAACCTGTCCTATGATGGATTACCATTTTGTCCAGGGACCACTTGGCTTTGGCTTCATCAGCAATCTTCTGCATTTCGATCAAAGCCATCTTTTCATAGGTCTCAAATTCAAGATGCAGCACTTTCTTTCCCTTGGTCTTGTTTCTTACCGTTCCAACAAATACCACCACTCCTCCGGCTCCCGGATAAATCACAGCATCCGTACAAGCCTTGCTATCCAACCTCTCCGATGTAATAAATATATCTTTCATCCACCACTGACAGGTGGAATCAACACCACCTCGTCATTTTCATTCAATATATAGTCGTCAGACACATATTCTGCATTAACGGCCAGTTTTAGAGAGGCCAAACTTTGGAAATCGGGATAATCGCGAATCAGATCCTTTTTTACATCAGATACAGTTGCCCCTAAAGCCAAATTCATGGCAACCGATTTCCCCTGAATGATGTCCTTAGCAATTCCGAATGCAATTATTTCAATATTCATGATCTCTTTCCCGGGTTAATAAACTTTCAATTCCGAGTCAATTTCTTGCTGCCAGGCCAATATACCTCCCTCTAAATTCAAAAGATTCAAATAACCCTGCTTTTTGAGTATATCTATTGCTTTTTTACTTCTCACTCCGGATTTACAATGCACAATCAATTCCCTGTCGTGTGGAATTTCCTGTAATCGACTTTCAATCTGGCCTAAAGGGATATTCGTTCCTCCGATATTTGATATGGCATATTCATAGTCTTCACGAACATCCAACACAAATGGTGATGGCCCTTCCTCCATCCGTCTTTTCAAGCCAGTTACGGAAATTGAAGCATAGGCTGCTTCGGTTGATGGTATAGCAGGACCTTCACAAAAAGCCTCGTAATCAATGAGTTTGGTGATGGTTGGAGCATCTCCTGAAACCGGGTTATCAGGATTGCATCTTATATTCAGAAATCTGGTTGTAAAGTCCAGACTATCAAAGAGTAATAATCTTCCAGACAGAGTATCTCCTAGTCCGGCAATTACCTTGATCGCTTCGCTGGCTTGCATGGCTCCGACAATACCCGCCAATGCACCAAACACGCCTCCCTCACTACAACTCGGTACCATTTCTGGCGGTGGAGGTGTTGGGAAAAGATCCCGATAATTCGGTCCTCTGGAGCCATCTTCCTGTAATAAATTGAATACGCTAACCTGTCCTTCGTATCTGAAGATTGCTCCATAAAGCAAGGGTTTCCCCAACAAAACACAGGCATCGTTGACGAGGTATCGCGTAGGCAGATTATCACTTCCATCAATGACCAGATCGTAATCATCGATAATCTTCAAGGCATTCTCCGAGGTGATTTGTTCTTCATAAACCGTGAATGCTGACTCGGGATTAAGTAATTCTAATTTCGTCTTGGCAGTTTGTGCTTTGTTTTGACCTACCTCATTGGTAGCGAATAGCACCTGCCTTTGAAGGTTCGTAAGACTCACATCATCGAAATCAATAACCCCGATAGTCCCTATACCCGCAGCGGTAAGGTATTGAAGGTTCGGGGCACCAAGACCACCTGCACCAATGATCAATACCCTCGCAGACTTGAGCTTTTCCTGGCCCTCTGTACCGAAGTTTGGCAGAATAATCTGGCGATTATATCTAATGAGTTCTTCTCTATTCAGTTCCATCTAGCAGTCGCTGGTAGTCTTCTGGTGTATCAACATCAGTTAAATAAGCCTTTTGATCACTCTTAAATATATGCAAATGACCCGCATTGTTTTGTATGACGGATTTGCATCCATTGGGTTCTTTATTGGCCAAAATTTCTTCCCTATAATGATTTGAGAAAATAACCGGATTTCCTCTTTGTTCGTTCACTTCGGGTAAAACAATACTCTTGATATCCTCAGCGTACTGCTGCTTAAAAAAGGCCATTAATGCTAAATAGTCGGTAGTGCATAACTGAGGCATGTCTCCTAAGCAAATCATAAAGGCGTCACGGCTCGCCTCCCTTACCCCTGCTTGTATTGACGAAGTCAGGCCTTTTTCAAAATTGGAATTGAATAGTAAGTGGTCCGAATCCCGGAATATTAAGGAATTGGCGAGATCATCAAAACCCATTCCTCCAACCACTATTATCTCTTCAACAGCGCTGGCTAAGAGTTGATTATAAGCATGCTGGAGTATATTGTTTTCCTGAAAGGGAAGGAGCATTTTATTGCGACCGCCCATTCTTAAGGATGATCCAGCAGCCAACAGAATCGCACTAATATGGGGACGGTTCATTCTTAGGGAATGAAGGTACTAAAAAGGAAGAATTATGCCGTACTATTAAGAAAGTTGTATCCGGATTCTTTGACCTTCTAGAAGTGGCTCACTATAGTAAGAATTATCGGTCATCCCGTCTTGCTTTCGCGAAGCTTCAGCGAAGCAAAGAGGGATCTTTTTAAGTACTAAAAGTCAAACTTGCTCATTAAAAAACGTGAAAAGATTTCTCCGCCCCTAAAACTCGGGACTGCGAAATGACCCCGTGGTGGCGATTCTCAAAGTAAGGAAGATATCTTATCCCGAACTCAGGTCATTTGGTTTTTTTCCGACCAGTCTCAAAATGCTAAGAATGGCCGAATCTTCTTAGTACTGCTGTTTCACCCCTGAGACATGACTGCTAATGGCTTTCCATTTTCCTTCTCTCTTGATCAGGATATTACTGGAATGATAGGTGGTATAATGCTTTTCTTCTGTGTCAGAAGAGTAGATATGGCCTTTTCCGGCTACAACGGCTGTACCATTTTCAAACACCTCAAGTCGTTTGATTTCAAACCTGAACGAATCATAACTTGGCTTGTTCTTACCGATGTACTCTAATTCCGATTTTTTATTCGACCAGTTACCTTCACTATCGATCATTTGAAATTCATCGGCTAAAATTTCATTGAGTAGTTCCTGGTCCTGTTCACGATACGATTTTGGCCAAAGTACTTCTTTGATATGTCGAAGTTCGGCTTCATCTGAGCTTTGTTGATCGTCAATATTCAATGTTGGTATCAGTCCAAAGGTGAGTAAAAGAAAGAGAATTGAATTTTTGAGCATTGCTGTTTTTTTGAATGCAAACAAACAATGGGCGAAGAGATATGCCAATCCAAGAAGACTGAATTCGCTGAAACGGAATTATCTGATTTTTAAACGGAATTCATCCAACATTTAAAGTCAGAAGCTTTGTTTTTATTCAGGCTCACATGGCGACCATCTACCAGTTCTATTCTAAGGTTGTTGTTCTTTTCTGGTTTGTAAGATACAATAGCCATTTTGGCTACAATACTACTCCTGTTTACCCGGAAAAACTCTTCAGAATTATTGAGTTTATCAAAGACTGACTTAAGGTTTTCTCCCACAAGAACTCTCCTATTACTTTCTCCTATCACACTCGTTAACCCATTTTCCAAGTCAATAGATTGTATGGTTTGGGTTGATATTCGCACCATACCTCCTCCAATTAAACTCAGCTCTATGGCTTTTTGATCAGTAGTTGTGTCTGTTTTATGCTTAGCACCTTTCCAGTATTGATAGAGTATAACAATGGAGATAATCAACGGTGCTCTTGTGGTGAGATAAAGAACCGAATCAAAAGGGCAGTTGGTAACGATACAATAGCCCAACAATACCGGATAAATCAATAATGCGGCCGTAGAACCAATCAAAAAACCTGACCTGAAAGGGTTTTTAAAGGATACTTTCTGTTCAAAAACATCGATTAATATCTTGGTGCCATAAGCTAGCACCATAAACAATAAGTATTCGAGATAATACTGTTCACACTGAAGCGCCAGAGCCAGGTTTTCACCATATCCGAGGTTTACCATTAAGGCTGATATCAGAAACAATATGATAAGGGCATCACGATTGGTCCTTATCCAGGCATTCAATTTTAAGGTCATAGGAATTTCAATTCTTAGTTAGAACGGAAAGGAATTGATTAGGATTCTTCTATGCTTTGAAAAAGGTAGAATTCAGGTAACTCTTTACATTGGTATTTGCGATTTGGGAGAAATCTTTGGGGTCAATAGCCGCTCTGAAATCCGAAACCAATTGCCTTTCATTCTTCTCAATAATTGTCATAAAGTAGTCTGTACCAAATAGGATATTATCTCTTAAGACTGGATTTTGAATATCGGCAATAAGCTCGGGAAAAATGCTGTTTGCTGCCAATGTATAGGAAACGTCTGTATATACATTGGGAAAATTGGTGTCCTCCAAAAGGTCCCGGGTCTTCTTGTAAAAATTGCCCAGTTCATTGATTTGTTTTTTCTTTTTTCCCCTCCCTAAGAACCTTTCTATCTCAGTACTGCCCCCATAATGAGCTATGCAGATTTTTAGCTTGGGATACTTAGAAAGCACCTGACGATAGTTATCTGGGTCAGTGAAGAAATTCTTGAAATCCCTATTCTTCATATGGGTCGAGTCGCTATGATCGTTCTCAGGAAGTTGTACACCATCAAGGTTCTTCGGCCAAATTTGCTGCTCACTTAGCGTGTCACCTTTATAATAAACTCCAGCCTTTGTGCAGTGTGTCATTAGAGGAATTTCATTGGCCTCTGCATATTGATGCACCAAGTCGAGATTTGGGTCAAAAGGATAAAAGCCAAGGGCTGGGTAGAGTTTAATTCCTGTAAAACCGTATTCTTCAATATATAGCTTTACTAAATTCAGCAATTCCTGAGCATTGCCCCTTCTGGGGTCCACACTTACAAAAGGCAGCATTTGCTGCATGTACTTTAGCTTCAACTGAAGCACTTCATAGAGCTGCGTGTTATAATTGACTTCTGCTCTTCCTGCACCCATATGATCCATGTCCAAGGTAAGTACCACAAACCTACAGGCGTCATCATAGCTGTTCACTAAGTCCTGATATACTGCATCTTGGTTTTTATTGCTACCAATAGCAAGAAAGTTGGCATACTTAGAAAGGAAGTCGCTCTCACTTGGCAATATCTGCCGTAGCAATTTGAGCATAAGTTTATTGATAAGCGGGATTGAGATGATTCTGATCAACCCTTTACCAAGAAAATTCTCTGGTATGCACTTAGTGGTAAAGATGTGTGTATGGGCATTATATAGGTACATAATGATTTCGGTTTCAGGTTGATTATTTTTCCGGAGCTACTTGTGGTTTCTTTCCACTACTTCTCAAATTCACCAGTTTGTTTAGTGTATCAAACCAAAATGGAGCTCCTCTGGAAATGGCCAATATGGAAATTAACAATGCCAATAAATTCAGGATTACCCCACCAATGTGATTGAAGAAGAGTTTGATCTTATTCCATAGTTCACCGAAAAAACCATTCTTGCTCTCCCAGGTATAAAGGCAGCCATCATCCCAACACCATTTTTTCCCAGCTACTTTCCAGCCCACTGGTAAATTCTTTTTCATTATATCATCATAAACTTCTTCCGCAGCATTGTATCTATTTCTTATTTCACTTTTGAGGCTATCTATATTGGTCACCTGCTGTCCTTGTATGTTATTCAATTGTGTGGGGTCATTGGGTTTTTGGCCATTTTCAACAGTTGCAACTGCCGATTGCACTATTTGAGTTCTGAGCTTATCGTTATTCCAAAATTCACTGGCTAGGTGAAAAAAGTCTACATAACATCCAATGACAACTACTGCTGAGAGTAGCATCAGTATCTTATGGGACTTTCTTTTAAACCAACCAGAAACCCGGTCCATATAACCATTATACCAGGTTATCAGCTTCTTTTCGAGTTGTCCAAGGTCATTTACAAACTGACTTAAGGAAACCATCAGTTGCTGAAAACTACTGGGCTCCAGGGTTTTTAGTCCTGCCCTGAACTGCTCTATTGGGGTTCCGGGAGGGGTTGTATCTGACTTAACTTCCTGCGCTGTGTTTGTGACATTCATCCCGATTTTCACCTGTCTCCCTTGTTCTGTGATCACAGCAATTAAAGCCGTGGCGAAATTCTCTGCTGAGATGTATGAGGGCAGGCTATCAGGGTCTTTGCGACTGGCTTCAATGATTGGGTGATTGTAAATCAGCTCTGCAAAGTTCTTGTTCTGCGGATCATTCATGACCTTGTCAAGGGCATCTCGCAGAATTCGAGCCCTGCGTTTTCGAACGGTATTTACCAGTTCCAGTAAAGCAGCAGCAAAGAGACTAAAGAGAAAAAAGACAAAAACAATCGAGATGGTAAAATCGAGAACTGGAAGGTCGAACATAATACTAGTAGAACTTGATATTAGAAGATAGTTTATATCGGCACAGGAGGCCTTCGCTCTCCGCTTCTCATATTTACAAAATAGTTTAGGGACTCAAAGAGATAAGTCGCTCCTTGGGTAATGCCCAATATAGAAACTATGAGTCCAGAAATACTCATTAGAAAAACCCAAATATTCCGTGCTATACTCGCGTTGTGATTCCAATTCAATTTTTCTTTACCAATATGCCAACCGATAGGAAGTCCTTGTTTTAAAATTTCGTCTGCTACCTCATTATTAACCCTATAGTTAATAAAAAACTGAGTTTTGAACTGTCCAATCATTGAATCGAGATTCGTGACCAGTTCTCCCTCTATAGCATTCAAAGCTGTAGGGTCCTGGGGTTGTTGTTCTCTTTTCATACTATCTACACTAATTCTAGCTTCCTTTATTGAAGATTCGAATAATTTATAATTGAAATCCTTTACCCCCCAGAAATTAGCCTCGTGATGCTCAATTACTAGATGAAAAAAATCCACGTAAAAAAAAACAACGAGGAAAGTTGAGATTGCGAACAACAATTTCCTTGTGCTCCTTTTAAACCCACCTGAAACTTTCCCCATATAGTCATGATACCAAAGCCTCAAATAATTAGATAATTCCTCCTGAGAAGAAGCAGAAGCGGATAATGAGTATAAAAGTCTTCTGAGGTGACTATCCTTCATTCTTGCTAAGCCATCCCTGAATGAATCCATGGGGTTGGAGGGAATATTAAAATGAGGAACGTCAGAAGTTATTTCTTCTGGGTTTTTCTTTTTCTCAATGTATGTTTCTGGAAACGAAATAACATCGATTAAGGCTCGCGAAAAATTTGATGCAGAGATATAGGAAGGAAATTGGCGTTTCCCCGTATTGCCAAACCAAATCAGTGGGTGATGACAAATCAGTTCAGCGTAATCTTCATTGTCAGGATCTCTAAAGACTTGGTTTATCGCAGTTCTAAGTGCATTAGCTCTTCTATTGAAAAAGGTGTTTATCATTTCAAGTATTGCAACCAAGAATAGACTAAAGAGGAAAAGGAAAAAGAATAAGGATACAGTTAAATCGAGAACTGGAAGGTTAGACATGTTCTTAGTTATCGGTTGAAGACAATACCTAAGATAGTAATATTCAGCTATGCTTTTAAATAATCAGGGTCAAAAGACTAAACCAATCCAAGGAGAATTGAGGGATCAGGACAATTGCTTAAATAAAAGCCCTTTTCAGATTCCTTACAAACTCCAGGATAATCCCCCTTTAAGCCTTTCATATCCAATATCAATTGAAAGTGGAGATGTGGGGGCCAATGAAAGTTCTCGGCATATACTCCAAAGGCACTTATTTGTTCGCCCTTTTTAATGGGCTTTCCCTCATATAATCCTTCCAGGCTTGACTGACTTTGGTGACCGTACAAGGTGTGAAAAACCTTTCCCTTAAACTCATGTTTCAAGATGATAACCGGGCCATAATCAGCATGTACCTCATTATTGGCAAAACTATGAACCTCTCCCTCTAAGGGAGTATAGACAGGAGTACCCGCCTCACCCCAAATATCAATACCCAAATGAATCGTTCGAGGTTCTTCCTTTTCATAGTCAAAGAGCTTTCCACTACGTGAATAGATCGATCGCTTTTCGGCATAGCCCCCAACACCAAACGGCACATTCGCAGTTTTTAGTTGATCAAAAATAAAATTGGTAAACGACTCTTCATCGTTCAGATCAATTTGACCCAGCCCCTCATTTTGATCGGTCAAATCCATTCTAACAAATGGTTCAGTCGACCAGTCGTAATCAATCACCGGATGAATTTGATCCAGCAATGTCGAAATATCAAATGTGTTAGCTGCGTTATCCACGGTTTCGGAATGGAGGAAAAGCTTTAATCAAGAAAGTTTTCGTATCAATCGGTGCATAAATTCGACTCCTAACTTAAGCTGTTCCTTGTGAATAAATTCATCAGCCCGATGCGCCTGTGCAATATCACCTGGTCCGCAAATCACGGCTTCAAAGCCCTCATCGGCAAATTGGCCTGCTTCAGCAGCGTAAGACACTGCACTTAGCTGATCTTTTTGGGCAAGCGCTCTAATCAGGGCTACAACAGATTGATCTTCTGAAGTGTCGAGTCCGGGCACAGCTGGATGGTCCGCCTTAGTAGCTATTTTAAAATCTGGAAATATCTTTCTTAGCTCAACTTCTCGCTCCCGACAATAGGTCCCAAATTCCTCAAAGATGCCCTCTGGAGTATCTCCGGGAATTGTTCTGACGTCCCAAAAGAAGGTGCATTCCTGAGCAATAACATTGGGTGCAATACCACCTGCTATCTTCCCTATATGAATGGAGGTGTGATTGGGCGTAAAACGATCGTCAATCTTGCCCTCATCAATCAGCGTATTCATCTTATTCTCTAGCCAAAGAATAAGTCTCATTGACTCATGAATGGCACTTACTTCCTGTTTAATGCGACTACTATGGCCTTCAGAACCAGACACAGTGGTTTGAAAGATGCATATCCCTTTTTGCCCAATGACGGGTTCCATCATGGTGGGCTCTCCGATGATCGCGTGTTGGGGTTTTTCAATATAGTGACTGTTAATGGCAGCCGCCAATTCAGGGGCTGCAAGACAGCCAACCTCTTCATCATAGGAGAAGGCGAAGTAGATTGGTTTCTTCAAGTCTGCTTTTACCATTTCTGGCAAAGCAGCAAGGCAGCAGGCCACAAAGCCTTTCATGTCGCAAGAGCCTCTGGCATAGAGTTTATCATCTCCTATGTCTGTAAGCTTGAAGGGGTCGGTGCTCCAAGGTTGTCCTTTGACTGGCACCACATCCGTATGACCTGATAGAATCACACCTCCATCAACATCCGGTCCAATACGACAATGCAGGGATGTCTTTGTGCCTTCCTCATTCGGTACCAATTGATACTCAACTCCGAATTCCGTTAGGTAAGATTTGATGTATTCCATAATGGATAGATTACTTTCACCACCCAAAACAGGAAATGAAACCAACTTCGCTAATACATCTTCTACGGTTGTGCTTTGCATTAAATTTTTGATTTAGATTATACTGGTCCCCAATCGATGTATACGCTGAATAGCAGTACAATCCATGAAATGATCAGGAGTATTCCGATAATAGGAAATATAAATCGTAGCCACCTATCAAAAGGTATTCGACACATGGCCAACATAGCAATTAGGCCGCCCAATGTGGGGTTGAATAAATTGGTGACTCCATCTCCAATTTGAAACGCTAAAATTGTAGTCTGCCTGGTAAGGCCTAGCACTTCACCCAATGGAATCATAATGGGTAAGGTAGCCAGAGCCTGGCCACTACCGGAAGGAATCATCAGGTTAATGCCGCACTGCGCAAACGACATTGACACTGCGGAAGCGTAGGTGGGCAATGTGGAAAGCACCTCCGAAAGCTCAAAGGCTATGGTATCCGAGATATTACCCATTTCCATAGCCACTTTGATTGAAGTAGCGAAACCCACCATAAAGGCACCGGGGGCCACTACGGCCACCGATTTCAAGGCAGTTTCTGCAATCTCTCGTCCGCCCATTCTCGCAGCCAATCCTGCCGCAATAGAAATCATTAGGAAGATGGAGGAAATTTCATCGATGTACCAATCGAAGGTAAATATGCCATAGAGCATGGCTACAATGCCAAATACAAAAATTCCCAACAGTAGGTAATTATTGGCAGACATTGAATATGACTTGAGGTCTTTTGATAAATCAAAACCTTTGGTTTCTATCCCCAAAGACATACTTCTTTTTGGGTTTTTAAGTATTCGCTTGAAGTACCTGACATTAAAGAAAGCCAATACACCAAGGCCCATTGTGCACAGCAGCGTCCTCAACTCCCATCCCGAAAACATAGGCATTTCGGCAATGGTGTGGCCGGTACCAACAGTATATGGATTCACAGGAGAAAGCCCAAAACCCACCGTAATGCCGCCCACCGCAATTCCTGCCGCGAGCATTAAATCTCCACCCAAGGCCAGACTGGTGATGGCCGCGATGGGCACCATCGCTATGTTATTTTCATAGCCTACAAACACCCCCAAGAAGCCAAAAAGAAAAGTCATAATCACTACAATCAGCATTCTGCGATCATGACCGAGTTTTTTTACAAAAGTGCCAACAGCGTTTTCGATCATTCCGGATTTTTCCAAAATGCCAAACATGATTCCACTCGCCAGCACTACAAAAATTATAGAAATTGCTGATTGGAAGCCTCCGGGAATGGAGCGGAACATATCCAGAAAGCTAAGAGGTGTAGGCTCAATCGTATGATAAGATCCCGGAATAACCCGCTGACGACCATCTACCAATTCCCTTTCATACGAGCCTGCCGGCAACAAATGGCTGAGTATGGCTGTGAAAATGATGATGCCGAACAGCATGACCACAGGATGTGGTATAAAGTCATACCACTTCTTCCCTACTTTGCCGGATTTGATTGAATTCAAATGAGTGTCCTCTGCCCTATTTCAGTTCGCTATGCTGTGTTTTAATGCTTTCCAAGGTAGCTTTTAGCTCGGCAAGTCTTTCATAGGCATCTTTACCCGGCTTCTGATCCGCTCTTCCCAGCATTGAATTCAAATACCTGGTTTGTGCCTGCAACATCGGCTTCATATAGGTTCCTGGAGAGGTGACCAGCTGATAATAAACATTGTCTAAGGCATCTTTTTTTCTTTGTAATCTTCTATTCACCTTTTCCGGGTCG
Source organism: Roseivirga sp. (assembly GCA_029262895.1). Classification (GTDB taxonomy): domain Bacteria; phylum Bacteroidota; class Bacteroidia; order Cytophagales; family Cyclobacteriaceae; genus Roseivirga. The sequence goes on along the minus strand of JAJCYM010000094.1, from coordinate 30,635 downwards.
AGTGAATTATCCAAATCCTTCCTTTCCTGAGCAATTTGAGCTACCAACTTCTCCACTTCATCGGTGAAGGTTCGCATGTCAATCAGAAACTTCTCCTGCTCTACCATATCCTCCATACTTGCTAACGTATTCCTAGGGTCAGGATTGATGGTGAATTGATCTGTAAGTACCTTATCACCCACGGAAAGGCGAACGGAGAAATCTCCAGGGGCTACCATTGGTCCGTTGCCACGATAGGCACGGTTAGGGTCTTTATTCCATCCCCCATAATGGCGCATATTCCAGGAAAAACGATTTAACCCTTTCTTGTTCCTTAAGCCAGATGAAGGGGGCGGTGAAGATATAAAACCGGTAGACATATCTACTGTACTAGGGTCAAATGGCTCCACTCTGCCAGATTTGAATGACTTAACAACAATACCTTGAGCATTCAGAATATCAAGCTGTATATCGCCTTTAATGTCTCCAACATAATAATCAATTGTTACTGAAGGATTTGGGAATTGAGGGCCGCCTGCACCTCTTCCGCCAAAGGAGAAAAACCTATATCTGTCTATGTCCTGTGGCTTAAACAGATAGATATCTGAGTTGCTGGCCTGCTGCATATTATGCAGTGCCGTAATGTTGTCCAGTATCCAAAAACCTCTGCCCATGGTTGAAAGGACCAGATCATTTTGGTGCACTTTGATATCTGTAATCGGTGTAACTGGCAAGTTTTGATTAAATGGCTCCCAGGATACCCCGTCATTTAAGGACACAAACAGACCGAACTCTGTTCCGGCATACAGCACACCTTCTTTCATCGGATCTTCTCTGACTACTCTGGTTGGAAAGTCTGCAGGAATTCCGTTGGTACCATCCGTCAATAAAGTCCAGCTTTGTCCATAATCTGTTGTTTTATAGATATAGGGCTTAAAGTCTCCCAATTGGTACCTTAAAATGGCAGCATAAGCTTTGGCTTCATTGTGTGAAGAAGGTTCAACACCATCAACTCTTCCTCCCTTTGGCATATCAGGAGTCACATCGTCCCAGCTTTGTCCTCCATTTTTCGTCACATGAATGGGGCCGTCATTGGCACCTACCCAAATAAGGCCTGCTTTAATTTTTGATTCCTGTATGGCATATAGTGTGCTATAGTACTCCTCTCCCGTCACATCACGTGTAATCGGTGAACCGGAGGTCATTTGCTTGGTAGATTCAAAAGCAGTTAAGTCCGGAGAAATAATTTCCCAAGTCTCTCCGTTATCCACGGTTTTATGGACATATTGAGAGGTATGATATACCACATCAGGATTGTGAGGGGAAACGTGTATTGGAGCTACTCGTTGAAATCTGAACTTCAAATTCTTGGGGTTGTGCCCATAAATGTTTGTGGCACCCACATAGTACTGCTGTTCCTGCCCGGTTCTCTTATCAAAGGTGCCAAAGCGGCCTTTGCAGTTGGAGTAAACTATATTATGATTCCCTGGTTTGGGTACTGCTGGCCCGGTTTCGCAGCCACCTACTCCGAATAAAGGGTTTCTCGCACCACCAGTTGGCAGACTCGGAACAGCCATTGTAGAATTGTCCTGTTGACCAGCATATAACCAATATGGTTCCTGATCATCTACTTCCACCTGATACAATTCTGACGTAGGTTGGTTGGATTGTGTAGACCATGATTTGCCGTAATTCAAGGTTACATTGGCACCACCGTCATTGGCCTGAACCCAGATACTTGTGTCATTAGGATTAATCCATAAATCATGGTTATCACCGTGAGGAGTTCTCATCCCTTTCCAGTTCTTGCCACCATCATCTGACCGTTGAAAGCGCAATGCATTATTGAAAACCACATCCGCATTTTGTGGATTTGCGGTAATGTTGGTGTAATAGAATGGTCTGTTGGTCAGATTTGAATTGTTACTCACAAACTCCCAATTTACTCCTCTATCATTTGACCTATACAGCCCACCTTGTCCATCAGAGGCTTCAATATTCGCATACACCCGGTTTGGATCATCTGCGGACACGGCAAAGTCAATTTTCCCGATGTAGTTAGTTGGCAGGCCATTGGTCATCTGATTCCAGGTATTCCCTCCATCGGTGGACTTGTATACCCCACCTTCCTTGGAACCACTAATAATGGTCCATGGCTTTCTCTCACCTCTCCATGATCCGGCATAAATTGTATTGGGATCATCGGGTGCAAATTCTAAATCCGAAAAACCGATTGAATCAGAATGATACAACACCTTTTCCCAGTTCTTTCCTCCATCCTTTGTTCTGAAAATGCCTCGTTCTTCATTTGTACCAAAAGCCTGACCAATTGCGGCTACAAAAACAATATTTGGATCAGTCGGATGGACTTCTACTGCACCAATATGCCCTGTCTCTCTAAGTCCTATGAATTCCCATTTCTTTCCAGCATTGGTAGATTTGAACACACCTCTTCCCGTAATCACGTTGGACCGCATACCGTCAGAACCTGTACCCACATAAACTATATCGGGGTTTGTAAGAGATACGGAAATGGCACCTATTGACGGTGTTGGAAAATAACCATCCGAAACATTCCTCCAGGTTATCCCATAATCATCAGTTTTCCATACTCCACCCCCAGTGGCACCCATATAAAATGTGCTGGCCCTGGAAGGAATACCTTCAACTGCCGTAACCCGGCCGCCTCTGAATGGGCCGACATTACGAAACTGGAACGCATCAAATTTGGGGTTAGATACTTTTTTAGTTACCTGCGCCTCTGTTTCATTGAGTAGAACAAGGCACAAAACGGATAGGAAAACCGACTTTAGTTTTAGCATGATTGTGGTATTAAATTCAGCTTGGAAGATAGCAAACTTCAATTAACATTAAAGAGACTTTTTAAATGAGCGGAGCCTGAGTTTTTTTAGACGAATCTTTTTGACCTGCCAAAGTTCTAATCAACAGAAACAGAGCAATTCGTTTTTATGATTGGTGAATTCAATACTCTGAAAGGAATACGCCATGAGAGGAAATAAAATATAACCATCTCTATACTTAATCGTATTAGGTATCATACTTAACACTATTAGGTATGTATTCAAAAGAACTTGTGGGCGCCTCAACGGTCCCAATTATCCTCTCTATCCTTTCTGAGGGTGAGAACTATGGTTACGCAATTATCAAAGAGGTAAAAGAAGCCTCATTGGGCAAGCTTGAATGGAGCGAACCCATGCTCTATCCCGTTTTACACCGGTTAGACAATCAGGGGTTAATCACCTCGTCATGGAAGATCCTTGAAAACGGTAGGAAAAGAAAGTACTATGCTATAACACCATCCGGATTAAAGGTGCTCTCCGAGAAAAAAGAAGAATGGTTAGATCTTATCACCTATATGAGTCAACTCTGGAACCTTAAACCGACCAATCAATGAGCTTTGATTTAGAACCATCTATAAAACAGTGGAGGCAGAAATTAAGAAGTATCAAGGACTTTGAGGATGGCGACATTGAAGAGCTCGAAGATCATTTGAGATCGAAATTGGCAGACCTGACAGATCAAGGGCTTAGTCCAAAGAGCGCTTTCAATCAAATCATGGAATCCGATTACCCCGACCTATCATCTCTTGGCAAAAATTTTATTGATGAACGAAAAATAAAACGAAACTATCCCACTCTCTTTTCCAATTTTGTCAAGGTGGGCTTTAGGTCTATTCACAAGCATAGCCGCTATTCGTTAATCAATATTTTGGGGCTTGCGGTAGGCTTTGCCTCCGTTTTCGGCATTGTGGTTTACTTAAGCCAGGAGCTCTCATTTGATCGATTCAATGAAAATGGTGCCGAAATATATCGGACCAACCTTCATATGACGCGAGCTTCCGGAAATATAGATTATCCCATCATCCCTCCTGCCTTTGGTCCAGAATTAAAAGCCAATTTTGCCGAGATCAAGAACGTAGCAAGGTTACGCTACGCCTATTCAATTATAATGAGGCATGAGCAGCGCTCATTTTTTGAAGATCGAGTACTTTTTGCTGAGCAGTCATATCTGGATATGTTCACATTGCCTTTTGTCTTTGGTAATCCAGAATTGGCCCTGAATAGACCTAATACTGTTGTAATTACAGAACGTATTGCTGAAAAGTATTTTGGCACGGAGTCAGCACTTGGCAAAGTTATTAATTACAATAGTGAGATAGACCTTGAGGTCTCAGGAGTAATTAAGAACCTGCCTAGCAACAGTCATCTGGAATTTGATTTCCTCATTTCCTTCGAAACATACAAGCCGGGGCCGGGAAGCCTAGCAACCATGGACAGTTGGAGGTGGCTGGGCTTTCTGACCTATGTACAATTAAACCCTCAAACTGATCTGAATGAATTGAGTCGCAAGGCTACTGCCCTATTTGTAGCCAATAACAATTCCAGAACCAACCGTACTGTCGATGTTGGATTTCAACCTCTTTATGATATTTATCTGGGATCCGGAGACATTTCAAATCCGCAGGGAGGCCTATTCAGGTCAAATGATCCAAATAATTTAAGGAGTCTCGCCATCATTGCCGGACTGATCATTGTCATTGCCTTTTTCAATTATTTCAATATTCTGACCGCCCTGATGTTCACGAGGACCAAAGAGATCGGTGTTCGAAAGATATTGGGCTCTTCGAAAATGAGAATTGTCAACCAGATGCTGGTTGAAACGTGTATCGTGGTAGTTTTCTCAAGCATATTAAGTTTACTGAGCATTTGGTTGTTCTCAGGACTTGATTACTTGCCCAGGCTGGATACAACTGCAGTCAAATGGGTCTTGGTTTTGATGGCTGGCCTTTGCCTGTCCTTTGGACTAATCAATGGGCTTTATCTCGGGGGTCGATTGGCCTCCTATGGCGCTTTATCCCTTCTGCAAAACAAATTATCCAATCATACGCGAAGATTCTCTTTCAAAAAAATTGTCCTAATATTTCAATATGGTATTTCAGCCGGGTTGATTATGATCAGCCTGGTTGTTGTTGATCAACTTGAGTTCTTAAGCAAAAAAGATCTGGGATACGACAAAGATGGAATTCTTGTTGCTGGGTTCAGGGGTGTAGATGTCCGTGAGAAACAAGAACTATTAAGAAACCTTGTTGCTGCAAACCCGGACGTCAAGACAGTCAGCTTTGGTCCTTCCCTCGATGGCAGTTCTAGTGGAAGTCCATTAAGACCAGTTGAATGGCCCGAGGAAGAAGTTGTGCAAACGGACTATTTTGGGGTGGACTACAATTTCCTTGATGTTATTAACCTTGATATACTTCAGGGACGATTTTTTGACAAGGCCTTTGCATCTGATTCAGTTGATGCCATACTCATAAACGAGACTTTGGCTGAGCGACTTGGATATGCTGATCCACTTGATAAAAGGGTCATTTTCGCAGGAGATGATGAATTCAAGATCATCGGTATTTTCAAAGACTTTAACTACGAGTCTTTGCATAAAGAAACCGGGCCTATGGCTTTGAACTTGTATTTAGGGCCACCTCGCAGTGTACTTTTCAAGTTCAATGCAACAAACAATCAAGATCAAGCTATCAGGTCCATCGCCAATGACTGGGCGCAGGCCTTCCCCGATGGAGATTTTCCTTTTCGCTATCAAATATTGGAGGATCAACTGGATGGACTCTACAGCAAAGAGGCAGACTTTGCACTACTCCTTAAAATTTTCACTTCGCTGGCCATTTTCGTTGCTATACTTGGAATCTATGGATTCTCTGCTGTGAACGCTCATTTGAAGATTAAACAGATTTGCATTAGACGGGTTCTGGGAGCAGAATTATCCCAGATTTCAAAGTTAGTAGGACGCGAATTTTTGGCATTAAGCTTAATATCCACAATAGCAGCTTCTCCAATTGTGTATTTTCTAATGCAAGATTGGTTGGATGGGTTTGCTTATCGCATTTCAATTGAGCCCTGGTATTTACTGGTAGCCTTGCTCACTGTGGGTATGGTCACCTTTGTCACTTTGGCTATTCAGGTCAAAAAAGTGATGAGTGAAAGACCGGCAAAGATCTTACGGGCTGAATAATATCAAATCACATATCTTTCGTCAAGACTAGCTCGCTGTAGTCCCTTCCATCTCTTCAATTAGCTGGTCTACCGTTAAGCCTCCTGAATAGGCTACTTCAGCTCGCAGTGCACGCAAGCCATGTACGCCCTGTAAGTCTTCCAGTTCGTAGTCTTTGTAATCCTCCTTCAAAAAGCCTTTTGATACCAGGTAATTCAAATAGGTTCGGTATTCATGAGCGTCCTGATCCTGCGAATACACAATCACTATATTTCCAGGTTGGGTGATCCTCTCATTTGTACCTTTAATGTGTGCCTTGTCCACCCGTTTTTTGATGATTTCATAACGCGCATTGTAAGCGCCTTCAACATCAAACTGTTTTTCATCCATTCGGAAATGCACAGAAATTGGCGTGTTGTACACTAATATCAGAGAGGCAATTTCAATGGTAGTGTCCAGTTCCTTTTGAAGAGATCTAAATTCATTTTCCATCTCACACATGACTAGAAGTTGCCACAAACGAAGGTTTCTGAGATAAATAGGATCGAATTTTTTCTCTTCTGTAATAGATTGGCCGATATAGATATTGTACTCCACTCCATCTGTCTTGTATCGCTCAAAATAGTGAGGAAACATCTTCTGTGCCTCTACCTGCTTTTGGTCCAGATAATAAGCCAGACGCTGATTTATCAGATTAACGCTGGTATCGTATTTCTTTCGTTCATCGTATACTGTCTTCAATTCGGGGTCGATCAAAGCCTCATACTTTTCTATCAATTTGGCCAGTTCGCTCTCTTCCTTTAAGTGTTCAAAGACCGGGTATACATCGGCCCCAAGGAAAGCGAGAATCTTATGTTCGCTGCCTGCAGCCAATTCCTTCTTTAGTTCCTTAATATAGGATTCCGTGCGAAAGGTCAATTCCTCATAGGCCGGCATCTCATATTTACTTGATGCCGCCTTAAGCACTTTAATCACACCATTCAATTGCTTAATCAAGTCGGCACTTACAGCGGTGTTCCTTCGCTCAGAAGACCCTTTGATGTCCATTTGGCCGTACAATGGATAAAGTTGATCAAAAACAATGTCTTTGAATTCGGGTTGTTCTTCTCGTGCTTGTTCTTGTATAAATTCTTCGGCTGCTGCTTCAAAGCGCCATTTAACTGATGGATGAATAGTGGTACATTCCTGCTGGATAATAGCTTCAACAAGGTTTTGTGCCTCGGTCATAAAACGTTTATGGGCAATGGCCAGGATCGGCATCACCTGATCCAGCACCTTAATGGAGCCTTTATGGAGCTCATATTTCTTTTTAGCACCCAATTCCATGTAGCCCAAAAACTCTCCTTCATGGAGAATTGGTACCACAATGAAACTTGCGTAGCCAGCATTCAGAATTTTTCTCGCCAAACCACTTTTTCCTAGCTCATTAAAACGGTCGGCATCAGTGATTACCAAGGGTTCTTTCTTCTCAATCAACTGATCGGTTGCGTGTCCGCAAAGGTCAGTTTCACAATTCATTGATTCTCCAGAGTCCAAAAGAATGCTTCTCACACCGTTCTGATCCATAGGCACAAGCTCTCCTTTATTAAGGGCAATCACACCGATGGATAGTTCATTGTTGCCAAGCAGATTTCTGATTCCCTGCTGAATCTTTTCAAAGGTATCCGTAGACTTGACAAGAAGGTTGGAAGTGATACTCCCTAAGGACTGATCAAAAGTCACATCAACCAGGCTAACCAGATTTAGTCCCCTCATTATCCAGCTATTAGGTGGGAACTTCTTTTTCCAAAGTTCCATATCACCAAAATTGTTAATCAGCTCCTCAAAGTCTGCCTTGGTAATATCGACTGCCCTCTCCGTGGGGATAAACTCGGATAAGTCGGCATTGATCAACATCTTATAGGTCCGCATGAGTTTTTGGTTGTTGTTGTAGAACTCCAAAAACTGTGGTGTTCCCCCTGAAAGTGGGAAATGATAATGATGGCCCAGGATAAAAAAGCAGCAATAAAGGTAAAAAGTGTCTTCGTCCACATCCTTCATATTGAAGGCGAAAGGCTCACCCGAAGCTTTGATAATGTTGTTAAAGCGTGTCGAAGCGTATATTGGTTCGAAATAAAACGGTGGGGTTAGTATCTTAATCTCGTTCGTGGTCAGGGCATCAGGAAACATGGCCCGACTTAACTTTTGTATGGACTTGTCATACTTTTTGAGCTGAGTAACATCAGCAATACCATCACGCAATTCAGGGAATTTCTCTACCTCTTCCAGCAGGGCGTTTGCGTAAGCTGCTGCCGCTTCGTCATCACCTTTCACCTGCTGTTCCAATGTTTCAATCAGCTTAAAAAAGCTCACTTGCATGATTGCTGGAAACTCTACCTCTCTGCCATTGTAAATCATAATGCTTCGATTTTGAATTGACTCCCTTTTCTGAGTTTAACTCGGTTCAATGAAACGTAGGTAAGCCATATATGATTCCCTAATTGGGTAAAAAAAGAAGAATTCCTAAGAGCTCGGGCTTTCAGTTTACTTTAATTGTCCGGCAATAAAACCCGTTGTCCAGGCTGCCTGGAAATTAAATCCTCCTGTGACACCGTCCATATCCAATACTTCTCCGGCAAAATAGAGACCGGGACATTTACGACTCTGCATCGTATTAAAGTCCACATCAGCTAATGCCACACCTCCTGAGGTCACAAATTCCTCTTTGAAAGTTGTTTTACCAGAAACCTTGTAGACATCATTAAGAAGCAGGTTGATCAGGCGATTCATTTGTTTTTTATTCATTTCTCCCCAAACAAGGTCGGCTTTCAATTCAAGTTTTTGCAAAAAGTATTCCCACAATCTGTTAGGTAGTTGAAATGGATTTTTATTTTTCAACTGGCGCTTTTGCGTATTACTTAGAATGGATGGAAGTTGCTGGCGAAATTCTTCTTCATTTGTACCTCCCAACCAGTTTACCTGCAATTCAAATTGATAGTCCAACTTATTCAAATCCCTGGCACCCCAGGCCGATGTCTTGAGAATAGCCGGTCCACTCATGCCCCAATGAGTAATTAGCAAAGGGCCTGACTGTTTCAATTTGGTACCACTCACCCTCACCTGGGCATTCTCAACAGAGACACCTTGCAGGCTGATGATCCTTTCTCCAGGCATATTGAAGGTAAACAACGAAGGCACCGGTGATACAATATCATGCCCCAAAATCTTTAACCAATCAAAGCCTTCTAGTTTCGGACTTCCACCTGATGCCACTATGACGAAATTGTACTGCTGAACATCACCGTCAATGTTAAGTTCAAATCCATTATCTGATAATGTGATCTCATCGACTTTTGAACGTTTTAAAATTCTTACTCCTAATGATCTAGAGTAGTTCAACAGGCAATCAATTATGGTTTGAGAATCATCTGTAACGGGAAACATACGGTTATCAGACTCAGTCTTCAATTCTATGCCTTTGTCATTAAACCAATCCACGGTGTCCTGTGTGGAAAATTGGTTAAAAGCCTTTTTCAAATGCTTACTACCTCTGGGATAGTGCCTTGCCAGTTCAGCATTGTTGAAACAAGCGTGGGTTACATTGCATCTACCACCTCCTGAGACTTTTACCTTTGAAAGGAGCTTATTCGAGCGCTCATAAATATCTACTTTGAAATCAGGGTGGGCATTTTTACAGGCTATGGCGGCAAAAAATCCAGCCGCTCCCCCACCTATTACTGCTATTTTGGTATCTGACACGCCCAAAGGTATCATACATTTTAAAGCTGTCGCAAGTTTGCCTTCAAATTGTCACTGGCAACAAAAATTGTTACTCATAACGAATAAAGTGGCGTTAAACTTTGTAGATGGTTATGATTGAGTAGTTGATGCATTAACCATGAAAGACCATTGTCAATTCATCTCATGAAGTTCTTGTAGTCAAAGTTTCGATGACCTAACGAAATCCTTAAATTCATTATTGAATGACAGAACAATACAAGGAGCCCTTAAAACCTCCAATAGCCCAGAAATATGTATTTCTGGCTGCGTTTCTTTTGACCTTGGTGATGATCCTTCAATCTAATATTATGGTTGACGGAAAATGGTATATCAACCTGAATCGGGTTATCGTTTTTGCCTTCAACTACCTTACCTGGGCCGTATCCATACCTCTGATTTATAGACTCACCGGGCATTGGGATTTACAAGATCATTGGAAAAGAAATTTAGTAAAATGGCTCCTGATAACCCTTGCTATATGTTTTGTTCAGCTTATCATCTCCAACTTGCTCTATTATGCTTCCCTTGGCATACTAAATTCAGATATCAACGATCCATTTGGTCAGTTTATGAGCTTCTTCCAAAGAGCCTATTTGAGTCGCCTGGCTGATTTTGCTGTGATATTTCTTGTCCTTCGGGGATTGACCAACTATAGAAAACTGAATGCCCAAAAAGTTGAGGTGGCTCAATTGGAAAGTCAATTAACCGAAAGTCGGCTTGAAGCACTCAAAATGCAATTGAACCCCCACTTCTTATTTAACGCTCTTCATGCCATTCATTCACTTATCGGCTATGAGGATGACAAGGCACGTTCTATGGTTTTGAAAATCAGCAACCTCCTAAGAAGGATACTGGAGCTCAGCAACCAACCGACCATCCCGCTTAGCGATGAACTGAGCTACGTCAAAGACTACCTGGACATTGAGCAAGAGCGCTTTCACGACAGGCTCTTGATTAAATACGAGATAGCAGATGAGCTTCTGGAGGCAAGTGTACCTAGCCTGATATTACAGCCCTTGGCTGAGAATGCCTTGAAACATGGCATATCAATGCTCGAAGATGGCGGAGAGATACTGATTGCAATTCAAGAGGATAATCAAACAATAACGATTAGGGTTGAAAACTCAATTCCCACCGAAGCGAGTATAGTCTCCGAATCCTTGGGTATTGGGCTTTCTAACCTTGACAATCGTTTGGAGCAGTTGTATGGGGTTGAATTTGAACGAAATTGCTTTCAAAGAGATAATCGTTTCATTGTTGAAATTACCCTGCCCCTGACTTATGAGTAGCATACGAACCATAATAGTAGATGATGAACCACATGCCAGGCGGTACTTGAGCGAATTGCTGGCCGTTGATGATGACGTTGATGTAGTTGCTGAGCTAAAAAACGGCCGAGAGGCGTTGGACTATCTCGAGTTGAATGAAGTTGATCTGGTATTTCTCGACATTCATATGCCTGGGATCAATGGGCTTGAAGTGATGGAGCGACTGCCTGAAGACAACAAACCGATTATCGTTTTTACTACGGCATACAACCAATATGCCATTGCAGCATTTGAAGCTACAGCTTTAGATTATCTACTCAAACCATTTGATAAACAAAGACTTATAAAATCAGTAAAAAGAGTAAAGCAATTGCTGAACTTAAGAGAGCAATCTGGTTTTCATCAAAAGATGATTAGGCTCTATGAGGAGTTTCAAGATTCCAAATCTTCTAAACTCACAGAATTCATAATTAAAGAAAGGGGCTTTGAAAAGGTTATTAAGACCAAGGACATTAAGTGGATATCGTCAAACTCAGTCTATGTTGAACTCCATACGACTTCTCAGAAATATCTTTACCGAGCTGCTCTAAATCTTCTGGCAAATGAGTTACCAGAACAGTTTCTTCGAATACACCGCTCTGTTATTATTAACACCGTCCATATCGAGAAAACGACCTATTTGAATAATAACACCTACAAATTCCAAATGAGCAACGGTGTTGATCTGATTTCCAGTCGTTCGTATAAGTCTTCCATTATGACCAAACTACCAAGGCATTAAATCTGGTCAAAAGCTGTCGCAAATTCACTTTGCGACAGCCCAACACATGAAATCAACTTGTTCTATTTGAACCAGCTGGTTGATCTTGCTGGAGCAATGTCCAACATTCTCATCATTACAATAATCTTCCCATGTTCTCGATGAAGATGATGTTCAGATTGCAATATTAATTCCAACTTAGAAACCTTATTCCCAAAGGCGTCAATGACTTTATCCCACTCCTCAATTTCCTTAATTGAAGCTATAGCAAAATCGAAAGACTGTTCAAGGTCTTTGATAATCTCATCCTTTGACTTCAATTCCCCGGTCTTTTTGTTCAATTCCTGAAGCTCACTTTTTCCTGCTAATGATCCTGCGAAGAACCTGCTCGAAGTGCTGATGTGCTTAACCATCTCACCAAAATTCCTTACACTATCATCAGCAGCGAAATTCCATTTATCGGCAGGCACTTTGCTCACCGAATTAACCACCATGTTCTTCATATTACCCCAGGCATAGACCATACGATCTACTTCGAGCTTTTGTGCATTTCCTGCTACAGCGGCAAACATTAGAACAGCAATAAAATAATACTTATGTTTTCTCATGATTTAAATTTGATTTTCCCTCGAAAACGGCCCATGCAGATAAATGCTAATGAAATTGTAACGAAAGGTTAATACTGTTACCAATGACATCCTTTCGGAAGTACTTGCGTAAATTCCCCTATCAATGCTAAATCATTTTTTACAAAACACATGTTTATGAAGACCAAGTTGAAAACTTTCGTTGTGGCAATTGCCGCGATACTATTCACGACCAATCTGTATGCGACTTCGGGGATCACTCCAGAAGAGAGCAAAGAGGCCCTGGTAGCGGATTGGGAAAGAGCCAAGGCCTATACTCTAGAATTTATCGATGCTATGCCGGAAGATGGCATTAACTATGCACCGACCAAAGGCATAAGAACATTCGCTGAACAAATGTTACACATTGCCGGGTCCAATACTGGCATAATGGGCATTGCGCTCGGGACTGAGAATATCTTCCAAGGCAATATCGAAAAGGATGATAAATACAAAAACAAGAAGGCGTTACGGGAAGTAGTCGCTCAGGCCTATGATCATTGCATTAATGCTATCAAAAACTTTGATATGAGCAAGATTGACGAAAGTGTCAAAGGATTTGGTGGTGCTGAACTACCTCGAGGTGAATGGCTTAAAAAGAATTTTGAGCATCAAACGCATCACAGAGGTCAAACTACCATCTACCTTAGAATGAAAGGTGTTAAGCCCCCTGCTGAAAGGTTGCTTTAAAATCCTATTGGATATCTTAGAAGGCCTTCTCAGATACTTCTGAGATGGCCTTTTTATTTCAATATTTAATTGAAGGTCTATTTCCTCCGTTTCCGGATAAGAGTAATTCTCCTCACTGCGATTCCTACAACGCTACTAACTCAATACCGCATAACATTCAATTCGATCTCGGCAAACTTACCGGATGAAAATGAACTTGTCAGGAGCTTATAGTGTCCTTTACTCTCTTGTTTAACCTCCAATTTTGTAATCTCTCTGGCATCCACTTCTAATTTGGCCTGTTTGAAATCACCCTTCTTGTTATACAACAATGTCAAATAAGTCTCATCAAAGGAGGAAACCACAAGACTTAGATTACCATCTCCCATCAAATCCAGTGTTTGAATTGAAGTAGGGTTTTTAATGTCTCCTAACTTCTTTTCTGTAAATTCTCCGTGATCATTTTTCAGCAACAAAAGTCCCTTGCTGTTATGAGAAGCCACCACTATATCAAGGTCACAGTCGATATCAACATCAGCAATCAAAAAATCAAGTACACCGGTAATGCCTGTCACAATGTCTTTAGGTGTAAACTTGCCTTTACCATCGTTTAAGGCAAGAATCAGAGATTTGCGTGATTCTGAGGCTCCAATAAAATCTGTAAATCCATCCTCATTATAATCAATGAGTCTGATCTGTTCAATACCCAAAAAAGCACTACCAATCAACTTCTTTTGAAACCTTACATTTTTATCGTTGCTAAGCCAAAAAGAGCCACTACCTGTGCTTCCAACTAAGATGTCCAAATACCCATCATTATTCAAATCAACTATATTGAGACTTGTAGGACCCGAAATACGGAATGATTCAGGCTTAGTCCATTGGCCTGTACTTTCGACATACTCCAAGACCTGGATTTTGTTGGATAATTCGCTAGCAACAACGATAGTATATTGATCTACTCCCGATCTGAAAGCCTTTATGTCTCTGATATCATCTAAGTCAAGTCTGATTGATTTTACTAACCGAAAACCCTCCTTTGCTTCAAGCTTTTGGAACATCTCAATTCTTCCCTTTTTATAGCAGCCAAGAAAGAGTATCTCCTTCTCATTTTCTATCAATCTAGCGAAGCTCGTCACAGATGAAGCGCGGGTCTTAAATTCTGTTTTTGACCATTTCAAATAATTTTTCAGATCCAAATCATCGGAGGCATAGACCCTACCTGAATAAAGCAGGAATATCAGGATCAGCAACAATCCAATTTGTCTTGAGAACTTACCTAGTTTCATAATTTCTTTTGATTGAGTTATCTAAATTTTGGTTTTCGCCTACTCATGCTTCTGATTAGACCCAGTAGCTGCATTTCCAGCTTAAGACTAGTCATGATATAGCCATCATTATGCTCAGGGTTGCCCCTCTTACTTCCAGGCTTTAATGGAGAAAGGCCTATTTCAGGTCTTCTATCCGCCAATTGACGAGCCATATCACTGGACAATTCTGTTGGATCCCGAAAATGGGTACTTACGTCATCGAGATAATCGGTGAAGGTGAGTCTATAGCCTACCTCCAAAACCAATAAGGCAAGGGATACTGGCTTGATCCTGATTCCAACTCCAAATGGAATTACAGGTGTGACTCCGGAATATTTGATGGTTTCAGTGCGCAGTTTGCGAAGCCCATATTTCTTTCCATTAAAATCCGCTTTAGGGCTGTTGGTGGTTAGTCCGATTCCTACAAAAGCATAGGGATTGAATACACTCCACTTTTCCTCGTGGGAATCAAAACCTCTAAATTCAAAAATGGTGGCGAACTCAACATTGATAGACTGAAAGGACAAATTTCTGGACTCAAGGCCTGATGAGCCTGTTTTTGAATCTAAAGCACCAATTTTATAAAAAGAGAGTGAATACCTATGAACAATGTGCCGTGTCAGCCCTTTGCTGTATTCGAAGAGTAATGATGGCTTCGGTATTATTGCCGTTGCCTGAAGGTCACCATAATAGGATGCTACTCCCAAACCAACGGATATTGCTGGCTTGGCTGTGGTATACATGGACTTGTATATTGAGAAGCTCTGTGCATTGCAGCAGCTAGAGACAAGCCAAATACTTAAGAGGACGAGCAGCAGCCTGAGGTTAAGAAGGTATTTCCCATTTAGCATAGCCAAAACTCACTAATAGAGAAACTCGAATCATAAATACCCTACAAAGTCCATCGAATCCAGTATAGACTACAACTTTACTTGATTAATAACATTTCTCGATTCCGTGAAATATTGAGCTGATCTATCACTGAGTTGATCAACCTAAGAAGAGGATGATTAGCACTCAATAGATGTTGATTCATCTGGTTTTTAGTATTTTGTCTCCAATATTGCCTTGGGAATCTGAGTTTTGTATTAATCTCAAGATCTCAATGATCGACCACTCACCATTGACATGAAGCAGGTACTGTATGTATGGATGTTGCTCCTTTTGGCGTTAACTACACCTGAGACATATGCCCAATCCAATACCGCCAAAATCAACCATTACTCCGTGGCGGAAGGGTTATCGGCACGATTGACCAATTGCTTATATCAGGATGCCAGGGGGTATATCTGGGTAGGCACTCGAAATGGAATCAATCGCTTTGATGGCCAACAATTCCAATCGGTAACGACCTCTAATTCTGCCCTACCTCATAATATGGTAGTTAATATTCAGCCTGGCCCTACAGACGATTGGCTTTACCTCCGTTTTTTCAATTACGCAGAAGCTCTGATCAACACATCGACCATGGAGGTCAAATCTATTGATGAATATTTTTCTGAAAGGTTGAATTCGGATACCATCACCTATGATTACTTCTTCTCTGCGGGCCCCGATGACTATTACCTAAAAGATACGGAGGGCCTAATTTACCGGGTCCGAAACCAAAAGGACATTGGTCTGGTAATCAATCTGAAGGAAGAAGGCCTGAATTTTGCAATTATCCGCTCAGGGCTTGATGGTTCGACTTGGTTGGAATGTCAGGAGTATACTATTGAATTGGATGATCAAAACAAGCTAAACAACCGTGTAAAAAGGGATAATATTAACTATCCAGTACTTTACCACAATGAATTCGCTCGTGGTGGTCCACCTCTGCCAATTAGCCCTACAGCAGACTATATCTATGAACACCAAAGTGGAAAAGGAAGGGTGCCTTTTCTTTCTCTGGAACAGCTACGAAAAGATGTTCCAGACCTTCCTGAGTATTATCGAATTTGGCTAGTGCCAGGTACACGGCAAGCACCCGAATACTGGATTGCGAGTGATGTTTACCTGAAGCGATTCAACACTACCACAAAAGAACTACTTGCCTTTGATGAACTCTTAGCACCTTATCAGCTGAACGGGTTTTCGGATCATATTGTGGACAATTCGGGGCTCACTTGGATATCGACCAATGAAGGGATATTTAACATCGATTTTCGACCTAACCCATTTAAAATCTACTTAGATGGAAGCGCATCTAACAACTGGATGAGCATTCGAACTATGATCAGGATCAATGATGAATTGATCACAACCTCTTATTCTGGTAACCGAAAAATTAATCTGGCAACGCACAAGGTAAAGCAGATTGATCCTGAGCGGAAATTTGAACATTGGCTCGATGATTATGCCGGTGCCCTTCACCTGAATACTGATAGTATTTTATGGTTGGGTGGGTTTCACCTGATCAGATATGACCTGAAAGCTGATTCGGCCAGCTATTATGATCTCAATAATGTCATTTGGACCATATATGAAGATGATACAGGGGACATGTATGTCGGAACCGAAATTGGTATGTACAAAGTGAACCACAAGAAGCAGGTGGCCGAAGAATTTATACGTGACGGACAGCATGAATTTAAGGGTCAACACATTCACCAGATCTACGAAGATAAGTCAGGCAAAATATGGGTACTAAGCGATCATGGTTTGTATGAATGGAGTGTTGACAATGGTGTAATTGCGCATTATCACAGAGAGGGAATTGGTAAATATTTCCTCCCGGAAAATGACCTACTATCCACATATGAGGCACCTGATGGTTCGTTTTGGATCGCCACAAAAGGTAGTGGAATAATTTATTTTCGACCGGATCAAGGAATGATCAGGAATTACACCATGCTGGATGGATTATCAAATAATGTCACCTATGGTATTCTGCCTGATGGTCAGGGCAATTTGTGGATTTCGAGTGACTATGGACTGATGCAGTTTTCTCCTGAAACAGGAAACGTGAAAACCTTTTTGATCAAGGATGGACTCTCCCATGATGAATTCAATACCAATTCCTATTACAAAGATTGGGAAGGCAATATGTATTTTGGCGGATTGAATGGGTTAATCCGCTTCCACCCGGATAGCCTTCTTCGAGCCCAAGAATATCCTCAGCCTGAGCTGCGCATTACGGCCTACAATCAATTGAATGGCGCGACACAAATAATGGAAGATCGCACCTCCACGTTCAAGGAAGAAAATAGAATACTACTGCCCTATCAAGAACGATCTTTCGCGGTTTCAGTGTTGATGCTCGATTACCGCAATACAGACGATCTTCGGTACGCCTATCGTATGGAAGGAGTGGTCGATAACTGGATCTTTCAAACGGATAATCAAATCCAGTTTCAAGGGTTAATTCCCGGGAAATATACACTTGAAATCAAGGGAGTTAGCTATCAGGGCAGCGAAGGTGTTTCGATTTTAAGCATACCGGTTGAAGTCGGAGCCCCATTCTATCAGCAAACATGGTTCATTTTATCTGTTATCGCGGTGGTTTTCGGATTGATATACCTGCGTATTTATATGCTCAGGCAATCTGCCAGGCGACTAAAAGAAGAGGTCGAAAAAAGTACTCGAAAGATACAGGAAGACAAACAAATCATTGAACAACAGGCCAGTGAACTGGTTGAGTTGGACATGGCCAAATCTCAGTTTTTCACCAATATATCGCATGAATTGAGAACCCCGCTGAGTCTGATATACGGCCCTTTGCAGGTACTCAAACGAAAGCCCGGACTGGATCAGTCCATCGCTGGAGAACTGGAAAAGATTGAATTCAATTCCTTTCAATTAAAAGACCTGGTGGATGAAATTCTGGACTTATCCAGACTCGACAGCAATAAAATTGAGTTAAAGCGACATATCGTTGATATCCATGACTGGTTCAAGCGTACCGTGTTACCCTGGGAAGCCAAAGTCAATAGTGTCGAAAAACACTTTTCATTTCAAAGTGAAATCCCTGTCACCTTCCTGCAGATCGATGAAAAGAAATTGGAAAAGATCGTTTACAATCTGATTTCGAATGCCCTGAAATTCACTACTCTAGGTGGACATATCGAAGTCAGTGCTACCTGGGCAAGAGAGCGATTGACGATCAAAGTAAAAGACGATGGTCAGGGAATTCCCCAATTAGAACAGGAGCGTATTTTCGATCGCTATTATCAATCTCTTGAGAACAGACATAACCCGATGGGTGGATTGGGAATCGGCTTGTCCATGAGTGCTGAGTTTGCCCGGTTAATGGATGGTAGCCTTAGCGTAGAAAGCCAACCCGGGAAAGGAAGCACCTTTACCCTATCCATCCAGGCCCCGGTTTATGACCAACCCGTAGAAGCCGATACAGCTGGGTCGAATGTAGCATTGGAAACAGAAGTTCCGATGCCCTCTCTCAATGGCATGAATCTGAACGCTACCATTCTTGTGGTGGAAGACCATAATGAAATGAAGGACTTTATCAGGACGGTGCTTGAGCCTTATTTCAAGGTTGTTACGCAACCAAACGGAAAGGCCGCCCTGAAAATGCTGACCGCTGATCCTACAGCTGTGAATGCAATCATCTCCGATATCATGATGCCCGAAATGGATGGATTTGAATTGCTCACACGAGTCAAACAGACACCTGAGCTATACCTGAAGCCAATGATTCTTTTGACGGCAAGGGCTGGAAAAGAAGATCGTTTAAATGCACTTAGGATTGGTGTAGATGATTACCTGACCAAACCATTCTTGCCCGATGAGCTGATTATTCGAACCCAGAACTTGTTGCGATACCGCCTTCAGCAGGTGGAGGAATCAATAGAAGCAGAGGATCAACAGGAAACCATGGAATCATCGGCCCCATTAAGTCCCAGAGACCTAGAATGGCTCAAGGATGCCGAGAGTTTTGCCATTAATCACATCAATGATTCCAGGCTTGGTGCTGAATTTATTGCTGACAATTTACATGTCAGTACCCGCCATTTGTCGCGTAAACTGAAATCAATCACCGGCTTGAACACGAGTCAGTATATCCAAGAAGTAAGATTGCAGCAAGCGAGAACATTGTTGGAAAATGGTACATGCCAATCTGTAAAAGAGGTGGCGATAGAAGTGGGGTTCAAAAAAATTGATTATTTCTCCAAGCTATTTACCCACCGCATGGGTCGAAACCCTTCGACTTTCCTTTCCTGATCTTGGAATGCCTTCCCTCCCAGAGGTCAGCTGAAAGACATCAATCCCGCGAGTATTGGTTCAAAATTGGCTAAAAGTCCGAATTGGGTGGTACGGTTGTCCTCTTTGAGGTGTATGGTGTCAACTATGTTTGTGAGGCCATCAGTCTACTGGTGTGTGTATTGATAAACTAAAACGAATAACATGAAAACACTTAGAATCACAATTTTAAGCTTCTTGCTAGTTTCTTTTATAGGATTAGAATCAGCCAAAGCTCAAATAAATCCGCAGGATTGGCCAAAAGAATTTTGGATTGATCGCACAATAAGCCTTTTAGAAACGCATACGTGGTCGGTTGAATTTGGATTGCAAGAAGACCATTTGAGTAATCGAAGAGCAGCCTTACACGCGCAGATTCTTGCAGAGGATTGGGATGCGGCTTTGAAGACAGCTAAAGCTTATTCTAATGCCTTCTATTCATTTTACCAGCGTGTTTATAAATCAGGTAAATATAATCATATTCCTGATTTTGATATTTATATAGAGCAAGCGATGATGTGGTTAGGAGGACCAAATAAATCCCCATTCGCTTCCGACTATCTCACCATTATCGGGGGGCTTGAAATCTTGAAAAACTGGCCCTGATAATTAGTCGATTATCCATAAGAAAGAGTCTTTCGATTAATGCTGACATAGATAAGCGGCTGTCGAAGTTCGTAAAACACAGGCTCTGGTGATTTGAATCGCCTATTGAGTTTGTTCAACCCCCAACTTTTGGAATGCCACCAGAGTTGGGGTGTTTTTTTGACATCTGGATCACGGTATTCAGCCGATTCTCCATCACAAACTTTTTCAAAGTACAAATGCCAGGCAGGCTGTCTTATTACCTGCCCTCCTGTTGCATATAAAAAAGGCCAACTCCCTTAGAATAAAATGCTGACTCAAAACTCGGACCGGGTTAAAATCTAAAACATGGAAATACCAAATCCATAGAAAAAAGGTATCCTTTTGAGACACCTTCTTTTTCATTTCGAGCTATCCGTATGTGTTGGCTAGTTTCGCTTTGGCAGGACAACGCTCTTTTTGATGGCGAATGGAATAATCAACCTGCTCACCTTTTCCTGCTCAAGCAAGCTGTTGAACGCTGGCATTACCGCATCAATAAGCTCCTGATACTCATCGGTAATTCCTTTGTATTCAACTTTCAGGTCCTCGTACCTTTCTATAACGCCTCCGGTTGGTCTGGCGTGGGCATTGGCTAATACACCGTAAAGTCTACCAATGTGATTTGTAAATACACGAGGATAATTGATAGCATCCTGGCTACTCTTGGCCTTGTTCTGAATAACCTTGTCCTCAACTGCGGTAAGCTTGACATCAAGCTTGGTCACCGCCTCTGCAATGCTCTTAGGATATCCGGCCTGCTTACCTAGTTTGGAAATTGTGGTTACTTGTCCCCTAATTGCCCTCAGGTTTTTGATAATCTGATGTGACTCGTCAATCATTCCAATCATTTCAACAGCCATATCATATTGAGATTCATAGTCTGCCTGGCTCACATCTTTCCACCTCGGATCTGACAGGACTCTAAATGGTTTAGTCTGACTCCAATCTCCTGCAGTTAGACGTACCTGATAATTGCCCGGTACTGCCCAGGGGCCGGGAGTATTTGGCCTTATGACCATGGCGACAAGGTCTGGCACCAATTGAGGCCCCGGATGTCTGAGGTTCCAGGATAGCTGCCCATGCCCTTTTTTGAATTTCAAACTGCGTTCTTGTTTGTCCTTGTCAGCATCGCTTGAATAGGTCAAAATAGTTTGTTGATTTGGCCCTAATATTTCCAACCTATAAGTGGCTGCCGTGTCTATTTCCGGCAAGTAATAATTAAACACCGGATTGTTATTGAAGACTGAGGTTCGATAGGAATCTTTAACATCATATAAAGCGGGTTCAGACATATCCTGACCTGCTGCTCCATGAAGTGGGCTCAGGTTATCCAGCACCCAAAAAGAACGCCCCTGTGTACTGATCACAAGGTCTTTTTCATGAACCTCCATATCAGTAATGGGCACATTTGGCAGGTTTAGTTGTAGGGGTTGCCAATTCTTTCCATCGTTAAATGAAACGTATATGCCGAATTCAGTTCCGGCATACAATAACCCTTTTACATCGTTGTCCTCGGCTACGCTTCTTACAAAATGATCTTCCGGAATTCCATTAGTTCCGTCTGTAAGCAAATTCCAGGAACGACCGTAGTTATTGGTTCGAAAGATATATGGCTTAAAGTCGTTATCTCTGTACCTATAAACTGCGGCAAATGCCCTGCCCTTCTGATGGGTAGAAAGCTCAATCTTGTTCACAGTGCCCTCAGCGGGCATTCCCCTTGGTGTTATTTTTTGCCAGGTCTTGCCATTGTCTTTCGTGATATGAATCAACCCATCATCGCTACCTGCCCACATTACCCCTTCCTCATCAGGAGAAATTTCGAATGCAAAAATGGAAGAGTAAACCTCGACTCCAGTCGCATCATGCTGAATCGGTCCTCCTGGGATGCCAAAGTATTTATCCAGAGCGTTGGTTAAGTCTGGACTGATAATTTCCCAGGTCTGACCGCCATTCGTTGATTTATGCACATAGTTTGAGGTGTGATAAACTTCAGTGGGATTATGTGGTGAGATCGCAATAGGAAAATTCCATTGCCAACGATATTTCAGGTCTCTTTGCTCAGTTCCTTCAGTATAATGGGGATATGCCGTCACTTGCCTTACCTGACCCGTTTTTCGGTTCATAATTGTAATTTCACCACTGTAGGTACCTCCATAGATTATGTCAGGATTTGTGGGGTCTACAGCTACGTCTCCTGACTCACTTCCACCGACATTATACCAAGCTTCTGTTGCTGTAAGCGTCCTTTGGCCTTTACTGGGCACAGAGATTGTTGAATTATCCTGCTGACCTGCGTACAGCCTGTATGGAAACTGATTGTCTACTGTAACTCTATAAAACTCTGCCGTAGGCTGGTTCAACTGACCAGACCAGGTTTTGCCTCCATTGAGCGTAATATTAGCACCACCATCGTTGCAGTTGATCATTATCTTTGGATTGTTCGGGTTGATCCAAACACCATGATTATCGCCATGTGGTGTGCGTATTCTGTCATTGAAGGTCCTGCCGCCATCGGTTGAGCGATAAAAGCCTGTATTACTTACATAAACTGTATTTTCATCCTGAGGGTCAGCCGTAATATTTGAGTAATACCATCCTCTCTGTCGCAGTTTATGATCAGAATTTACCTTGGACCAGCTCGAGCCTGCGTTATTCGAAACATAAACACCGCCCGACTCTTCCTTTGCCGCCTGAATGATGGCATAAACTTTATCAGAGTTTGCTCTGGATACGGAAACTCCGATACGCCCGAGAAGACCACCAGGCAGTCCGCCTTTCAGTTTCTTCCATGTATCACCTCCGTCAGTACTTTTATGAATTCCACCTTCTGAACCTCCGTCAATCAGTGTCCAGGGCTTTCTTTCTACCTGCCACATTCCTGCATAGAGGACTCTTGGGTTGTTGACATCCATTGAGATATCCACCGCACCGGTTTTGTCAGATACAAACAGGACATTTTCCCAATTTGCTCCCCCATCTTTTGATCGATAAACACCACGTTCGGGGTTTGGGCCAAAAATGTTTCCTAATACGGCCACATAGACTAAATCAGGATTTTGCGGGTGAATTTGAATTTGTCCAATCAATCCGGCTTTTGGCAAGCCAATGTGAGTCCAGGTTTTTCCTGCATCAGTGGATTTATAGATGCCATTTCCGGTCGATATATTACCCCTTGGAGCAGCGGAGCCCGTACCTACAAAGACAACATTCTCGTCAGATGGAGCAACAGCAATAGCTCCGATTGAGCCTACCTTGATCTGACCATCAGAAATATTATTCCAGGTTGTGCCAGCGTCATCCGTTTTCCAAACACCACTCCCTGAACCGCCCATATAGAAAGTGAATGGCTGGTTAGGCACTCCCGTAATCGCAGAGGACCTGCCACCACGGGTTGGGCCAACGGATCGATATTTCATCTGACTAAATAGTGCAGGATCAACTGTTTGATTCTTATCAGATTCCTTCTGGGCACTCAGCTGAAAACCAGAAACGAAAACGGCTCCGCAAAGTATGATGCATTTAAATAGACCTCTCATATTTTAGTCTTTAGAAGTTTCCAGTATCACTATTTTAGGGAAGTTATGTTGTTCCAATGTTGTATTTGCACTTGGAAGCACCGAGGAAATAACATCGGACAACTGCTTTTCATAATCCGCCAGATTTCCCTTATGCAGCTCGTGCACGGCAATTTGCTGATCAGTTGGTTTGTAATCACCCCGTTGCACCTGACTTGCCAGATTCATCATCTTAGAATAGAGCATCGTTGGGCCACGTAAATCATCCGCGAAAGTCCCTGTCAAAGTCAATTGAAATAGCTTGGATTCAACAGCTATAAATGACGAATCTAATTTCTCAAGTGCTGTTTTTACTTCATCGTTCTCCTGTGCCTTGAGCAGCATTTCAACATCATCGATTTGTTTACGAGCCCATTCTATGGTGTTTACCATATCCGCAATTCTCGAAATGTCATCTCTAATGTCAAGTGCACGGTCAATTTGTTCATTGATCTCAGCAAGGGTGCCAGTGGTATTTGGATCCTTCTTTACCTCAAGTTGCTGCACATGTTCCTGCTCTCCCACTGTAACTTTCATGGTATAGGTACCGGGCCTTACCAATGGGCCTCTAAACCCACCAAAGCCCCACGTAACCAACTGGCGCCAACCTTTTTCGTCCAGTCTCAATCTTTCAGGCAAGGCCTTATCGTTAGGCATTCCAAGTGGCAGTGTTCTTAGTTTTGGCTCTGTAGCCCTGTCATAACGAAGGTCCCACTGTGTACGATTGATGCCCTTTTTCTTACCGCCATTCATTTCCTTAACCAGGTTACCGGAACTGTCCAATATTTCGATTTTGACCTTGGCTTCCTTGTCCAGATCACCCACCCAATAGTTAATTGAAGCACCATAGCGAGGGTTTCTACCATCTGCAGCTGTGGATTGACCACGACCCGGACCGCTGATACTTTGAAAACGATAGGCATCTCTCTGTTCAAATAGGTGGAAGTCAGAAGATGCTACGGCCTCAGTCATTTGCTGCAAGGGGGTGATATCATCCATGATCCAAAAACCACGACCATAAGTGGCAATAACCAGATCATTAAATTCCTTCTGAATGGTCAACCAATGCAAAGGCGCATGTGGCAGGTTATTTTGAAGCGACATCCAGGAAGCACCGTCATTATAACTGAAGTAGATGGCATTTTCGGTACCCAGATAAAGCAATCCTTCTTTAGTCGGATCTTCTCTGATAACATGCACATAGCTTAATTGACTCTTAGGAATACCATCGGTGATCAGTGTCCAGGACTGCCCATAATCCTCTGTCTTATAGGCAAATGGATCTCTATTGTTCATCTGATGAAAATCTACCGAGATATAGGCTTTTCCCCCTTTGAAAGCGGAAGGTTCAATATTACTTATGGTTCCCCATTCTGGTAGATTGGGTATGTTGGCCGTCACGTCTGTCCAGCTTTGCCCATCATCCTTCGAAATCTGAACCAGGCCATCATTGCTTCCTGTCCAGATCACTCCCTTTTCAATCGGGGACTCTGCTATCGCAAACAGTGTGCTTCCAAACTCAACTCCAATGTTATCAATGGTCAACCCTCCTGAAGTGACTTGCTTTGTTTTGTCATTAGTAGTCAGGTCCGGGCTAATCTCTTTCCAGGATTGTCCTCCATTGGTTGTCGTGTGCACATATTGACTTCCGACATATACTTTATTATGATCATGCGGAGAAATGTGAATGGGAAAGGTCCAGTTCCATCTATACTTTAATTCAGCCGGTCCCCAACCCATTGGTTCGTCTGGCCAGGCTCTGATTTCCCGTGAATGTCCAGTGCTGGCATCATATCTGGTCATACTACCATCGTAGCTGGCAGACCACACTATATTATTATCAACCGGATCAGGGTAGGTAAATCCACTTTCTCCACCACCAACGGGATGCCACATACCAATATTAATATTGCCCATTCGGCTGTTGCTCGGTCCTTTAGTTGAGGGTCCATCCTGACGATTGCCATATACATTATATGGCACCTGATTGTCAACCGCAACATGATACATTTGGCCTGTTGGTAACTGGGGACTGTGCCAGCTCTTACCTCGGTTTAAAGAAATATTTATGCCTCTATCGTTGGCTACAATCAAGCGATCAGGATTCTTTGGGTCAATCCACATATCATGGTCATCTCCTCCGACTCCTCCCACACGAGAAGCACCTTTGCCTCCATCTGTAGTTTTCCAAACCCCATGTGCCATAAAATAGACTTCTTCATCATCTACCGGAGAGATGGTCAATCTCGAATAATAGTGTGGACGTTGAGTGTATTCCTGATCGTGGCTAATTGTCCTCCAACTTCTGCCGCCATTGTCTGATCGGAATAAGACCCCATCAAAGTCATACTGAGCAGTCTCAATTAATGCATACATACGCTCAGAATTACTTGGAGCAATTCCTACTGCCAATTTACCCCACGGCATTTTGGGTAAGCCGCTTCCTTTAATTTGGGTCCAATTTTTTCCCTTGTCTTTGGAGATATAAAGGCCACTTCCGGGACCTCCGGAATTTCTTACCCAGGTTTTCAATTCCAATTGCCACATCCCCGCAATGAGAATATCGGGGTTATTCATATCTATGGCAATGTCTGAAGCACCGGTATTCTCATCCACGAACAAGACATGTTCCCATGTTTCGCCTCCATCGATTGATCTAAAAACTCCTCGCTCCTTTTGAGGGCCGTAACTGTGACCTAAGGCAGCCGCATGAACTATATTCGGGTTTCTGGGATCGATGACAATCCTGCCAATACGGCCAGAATTTTCCAAGCCCATGTGCTTCCAGGTCTTACCGGCATCGGTAGATTTATAAATTCCGTTTCCGATCGAAATATTACTTCTTATAAATGTCTCACCGGTTCCTGCCCAAACAATATTGTTGTCGGATGGTGCAATGGCCAGGGCTCCGATTGAAGAAACCTCCTGATCATCGAATATGGGGTTCCAGTTTATCCCACCATCTTCTGACTTAAAAATACCACCTGAAGCTGCTCCGGCATAGATCACAAGATCATTGCCTGGCTCGCCTACGGCTGATATAACTCTATTACCATCCGGGCCAATATATCTGTAGGATAGCGAAGAATAATCGCTTGGCTTAATCCACTCTTTTGTGGGTGTTGGAGCCTGTCTCCTATTTCTGCGTTGAGCCTGTGTACTGAAGAGTGAAGCAGCCAAAATGAAAATTATGGCTGACAAACGTAATGCGGTTTTCATGTGGTTAAGGTTGTTTCCCAAAATATAGGAAACAATCAATAAACTTAAGCGCTAATTATTATGGAGGGTGTATTCTTAAAATTAACGTGAGTTCGGAATAAGATATCTATCTTAATTAAGGATCGCCATCCTTCGGTCATTTCGTAGTCCCGAGTTTTAGGGACGAAGAAATCTTTTCACGTTTATTCAGTAAACCTGACTTGTGCTGCTGAAAAAGATCCCTACGGGATGACGGGTAGTTGTTACTGTACTGAAAACCAATTGATCAATAAATTAATTGTTTCGAACGCGCGTTAAACTAGCTAAATGACTAGCCAGAGAATAATGTCGACTCTTCGGTTCATCCTCCTTCCGTACCAAGTACTATTATCATAAACAGGGTTGAACAGTCCAAAGTCCTTAATTTCTACCATCTCTTCGAAGATTTTTTCGTGAAATACGAGTTCTTCTATCACCGATTCGCTTCTCATATTGGAGAGCATTTGATTGTACTCTTCTCCGCCAATATTGTCTGTGTGGCTGTGTACCGTGATCATGTAATCCTTGAGGTTTGGAATTGAATCCAGAAAATTCTGTAACTCCTGCGTCTGCTTATAATTTACATAGGCACTACCACCTCCAAAGAAAATGCTTTTGATAAATGAGGGTTCTCCCTGGCTTTGGGCACTTGCCAGTGTCGTTGATAACAAAACCAGAATGGTCAGTACGAACCTCATACCTTGAATTTATTTCATTTCAACGACATATGCACGCATTCTGTTTTAGAATGGTCAACAAATCATGCTTTTTTTTGATGAACAGAGATATCGTGTGATGAAATGTCCCTGGCAATACCGTTTAAATTTTAGCCAACGGATGCATCATGTTCCACCTCTATACAGCGATTGACAAGGCCCTCGCTGTTAAACCCCCAATAAGAAATTAAAAGAGCCAATGGTGGTGCTCCGTCAATTTGATCCTCCGAATAAACCAAAGTTCTGATTACGACTTGACCTGGCACATTCACTAAAAATTCGATATTGAACTTTGCCTTAACCGAGCGCTTGCTTAGTTCTTCAACATGAGCTACAAAGGCCGGATGATCCAATACATCATAATTATTGTCTTCAACAAAGTCAGCAGAAAAATATTTTGGAATCTTTTTCAGGTCGGCCTGTTGAAAAATATCTATATACATTTGATTTATAAAGGCCTCTTGTTCGTGGGTTGTCATCTTCAAACATTTTGGGTTACCATTTCTCTTGAGCGCACAAGCTCACAACATTGTTAATGTTTATTAATTTAAAAAATTATTTTTATTATTCATAAAACCCTATTTATAATTAACCAAGAAACGGCCAACCAATTGTCCTTATTCAACATATTAGAGGTTAATCAGAAGGCATCGGATCTGCGATAAGCGGCAATCACCGCTTCCTCCCCAGCTACACCAGCTTTTGAGTTTCCATGTTCCATGCCCATTACGTCCCTGTAGCCTTTTGAATGAATATGCTTAAACACATTCAGATAATTTATTTCTCCTGTAGTTGGCTCCTTTCTTCCAGGGTTATCCCCTATTTGGAAGTAAGCGATCTCATCCCAACACAAATCGATGTTTGGAATAAGGTTTCCCTCTTGAATTTGTTGGTGATAAATATCAAAGAGGATTTTGCAGGAAGGACTGTCAACCGCCTTACAAACCTCATAGGCCTGTGCTGCCTTTGTCAAGAACAGACCAGGATGGTCTCTGAAATTTAAGGGCTCCAACACCATTGTTAGTCCATGGGGTTCCAGAATATCAGTGGCTCGTTTGAGACTTTCAATTACGTTGGCTGTCTGATAACCCATATCCTTCCTAAGGTCAACATGTCCGGGAACTACGGTCATCCATTTGGCATTGACTCGCTTGGCCACTTTAACCGATTCTCGAATTTCTTTGAGGAACTGATCTCTCCAGTCTTGTTTACCACTGGCAAGGTTAGGTTCCTTCCAAAAAATAGTATGAGCAACAAACACGCCCATGGTCATATCATGCTTCTCCATTTTGGAAGCAATCTGTTTTTGCATTTCCACAGTACGGCCCTTCATTCCATTGTCTTCCATAGAACGAAAGCCCTTCTCTGCCATGAAATCAAGCTCATTCAACTGACCACCTGGCGCTGAATTTTTGAACATGCCAAAATGAGGCGCATAGTTCAATTGAAAGTCTGCTCTTTCTTCTCTGGAGAATGGTGAGCCTAGTGCCGAAACGCCACCCAGCGATATTCCGGCACCAATCAGTCCGTTTCTTAAAAATTTCCTCCTTTCCATAAGCTTCTAAAAGAATTTGGTTTTCCCAGGAATAGCTACAGGATAAGAACCATCTGCATGGGGTAAAATTGGGGCTTCATCCTTGAATGAGTTAAGCTCTGGGACCAACTTCAAGTCGCTGGCCATGGCTTCATCCCAGGTTATCTGCTGACCTGAATAGGTGGCCATTCTTCCCAAAATAGCTGTCATGGTACTTTCTGCACCATAATCGGTATTGTCTAGTCTATGTTCTCCGGCTTTGATCGCAGCAAATAATTCATTGTGTTCTTGCTGATATGGATTGATGTCGTTCTTCCCATTGTAATCCAAGATAGAGCCACCGCCATGCGCTTTTACCACACCTATATTGCCGCTGTTAACTTTTATATTTCCTTTAGTTCCCTGGAACACTTCTTCTACCCTGTTCATGCAACCGCGTTGATGTCTACATTGACTGGAAATCACTTGCCCTTCAGGGTAAACAAACTCTACAAAATGATGGTCGAAAATGTGGCCATGATCCTTACCATTTCTGGTCTCTCTGCCTCCCATACCCTGGGCCGAAACGGGTGCACTTCCTATAAACCAATTGGCTACATCAATATTGTGGATGTGCTGCTCTAGAATATGGTCTCCACATATCCAGGTGAAGTAATACCAATTTAGCATTTGGTATTCCAGTTCCGTCTGACCTTCTTTTCTGGGTCTGGTCCAAACACCTGCGCTATTCCAATATACCTGACCTGAGACGATGTCTCCAACACTTCCATTTTGGATCAGTTTTTCAACTTCTCTATAGTTCTTTTGATAATGCCTTTGGAGGCCAACTACCACATTGAGTTTCTTCTGTCTGGCCAACTTGCCCGCTTCCAAAACTCTTTTTATGCCTACAACATCCGTGGCCACTGGTTTCTCCATAAACACATGCTTGCCTTGCTGTACGGCATATTCGAAATGCAATGGCCGAAAGCCGGGAGGCGTGGTTAAAATTACCACATCAGCCATATCAATGGCCTTTTTGTAGCCATCAAAATCGGTAAATTTCGTTTCATCTGTGACCTGTACCCTGTCCTTACCTTCATATTTCGTTGCAAGGTTCTTGTAGCTGCTTTCCAAACGGTCTCCAAAAACATCGGACATGGCAACTAGTCTCACATCAGGATCGGCTTCTATAGCTTGTGATGCGGCTCCGGTGCCTCGCCCGCCACAGCCAACCAAGGCTACTCTTATTTCACCGGCAGCCCCGGCATAGGCACTCATTGATATTGGCAATGCGCTCAATAATGCACCTGTTCCTGCCACTTTTACGGAGGTTTCAAGGAATTCTCTCCTTGTTTTTAGATTGGTTTTGGTTGAATCATTCATAATAGTTGATTTAATATTCTTTAATGGGCTGGACC
>JAJCYM010000093.1 GCA_029262895.1 Roseivirga sp. | reverse complement strand
GGAAAGGACAGCACATAGAATAAATCGAGCGAAGTCATACTTTGAATCAAAACCTTTGGCTAGTCTGGCCGGATCAAATGTCCAACCTAGAAATTCTTCTCCGAACCACTGAGTCAATCCGGTCCAAAATGAAAGGTCGTTGGTATCGAGCCAATTCAGGTATTCAAATCCATAGGGAAAGATGTAGAGTACCCAATAGATAAAGGTAAAGCGAAGTAAGAATCTCTTGGTAATTGACCAGTTCATGTTGTGGAGTTCTGTGGCAGTTCGATTATAAATTTTGTGATCAGACTTGGATTAAAATTCCTTCTTTGAATGCTTTGAATGCTTTGAATGCTTTGAAGCAATCTAAATTAAATCTGTGAGAATGAAAAAACACCTTCTATGGGCTACTCGCCAGACAAGTTTTCTAATCGATGCGGGTTGTTTCCTGTTTTAGTAAAAATGACTTTTTTAATAACAGTCATTATGTACTGGACAGCTTAGAATCATTACAGATCCGATTACCTCTCACATGAAAGGGTGAAATGTCCTGCATTATTGGCTTCAATGTAGGTGATCAAATCTTCTGGATTGTTCTGCCGAAAGACTTACCAACCTAAGGCTACAAGCAAGCTTTTCACAAACACAATAATTATGACAATCGAAACCATAGGAAATAATCATTTCTGGAAATCCCTTTTTATCATCACCATAATCACTCTTTTCTCTGCTTGTGGTGGCGGGGATGATCCGGTAATAATTATTGACGATGTCTCTACTATAAGCATGGAAGATTTGGACAATATTGGAAATGGGGCAGATGTCAGAATTGGATTTGTGCCTCCTACCGATCAGACCAATATCGCTGAGTACCGAGTATTTATTGTTAAGAGATCAGGGCAAGGGGCCTTTGATTTGGCAGCGGCAGAGCAGGTTGCCAGTGCTAACTATTTGTCAATCACTTCACCCCAAACTTCAGGAGTAAATTTGTTCCTAAGCGCCAATCAGACTGATATTGATGGTGATTTACTCATAGAAGATCGTCCTTATGCACTCTTTGTTTTAAATGTGTCTAAAGAACCAACTTCTATCTTATCAGTCTTGTCGGCAACCTCAGCCGAGGAAACGATAATCAATGAGAATGTAGTTGTTACTCTGGTTGATCGCCTGCCCAGTGCTACAGGAGGAGTTGCTGTCGGACCTGATGGCAATATCTATGCGGCTGATATTGGCCCAATACCCAATCGAGGCGGTACCAAAGTCTATAAAATTACACCTTCAGGTGCTTTTAGTGTTTTCGCCAGTGGAAGCGGGTTGAACAATCCATCGGGTAACGTATTTGGCCCAGATGGTATTCTGTACCAATCAAATTTGGGTGGTCCTGTACATAAAATTACCCCAGATGGTACTGCTACAATTTTTGCCACCCAAGGACAAGGGTTAAGAAGTCCAGTCGGCCTTGCAATAGATGCATCCGAAAACTTGTTTGTTGCCAATTGCGGAGATAATACCATTCAAAAAATAACCCCAGATGGTATGGTAAGTCTATATGCCTCAAGTAGTTTGTTCGCATGTCCAAATGGCATTGCGGTTGATGAGGATGGGATAATCTATGTGGCCAATTTTAGTAATAACTCAGTTTTAAGAGTAGACCAGCAAGGAGTTGTTCAGCTTTTGGCTAAACTTTCTGGAAACAACAACGGGCATATTACCTATGACAACGGTAAGTTTTATGTTGTTTCAAGAGGTGGAAATCAGATTTTTAGTATGAACAAGAGTGGCAATCTGACATTGTTGGCAGGCACTGGAAACAGAGCCTCTAAAGATGGTCCAGCGCTTCAGGCGTCCTTCACATTGCCTAACGATTTAAGTGTCAGTGCAGATGGCAAAACGCTGTATTTCAACCATGCTGTACCCACAAATGGTACCAACAATGCTCCCAGTATGATTAAGAAACTCATCCTTAAAAGGTGAGGTTTAGAACCATTTGCAAAGAGAGTTTCTAACTGTGTATTGAAACCAGGTAATTTGCAAGTTAAAATTGCTGCTACAAACGCCTTAGTTTGTGTCGCCACAAACGAACAGATGAACTTCTTAAAACCGCACTCCCATATGAAAGCTATTTGTGAGGACACAAACAGTGGCTTCTGAGATATCATTGAAGTTCAGTAATGATGCGGAGATTAAGGATATCATCTTTCAAAGATGATGTTCGGAACCAATTGGAAAGGTGCCTTTTAATTCTGTACTGAAACCAAGTAATAGTTTTTCTTTCCTTTTTGGACAAGGAAGTACTTTTCTTGAAGAAGTTTGATATTGGGTAAAGCATCAATGGACGCGACTTTGACTTTATTGATGCTTACACCACCACCCTGGAGCATCCTTCTTGCTTCACCTTTTGAAGCAAATATGACTTCTTTGGTGATGGTTGACAGTAGATCAATAGGGTTAGGAGCATTGTCTAAATCTGCCTGGCTAATTTCAACTTTCGGTACTCCTTCAAATACGGATAGGAGGGTGTCTTCATCAAGAGATTCCAGATCTTCAGCTGTAGATTTACCGAACAAGATTCCAGAAGCCTTTAAAGCCATTTCAAAGTCATCTTCTGAGTGAACCCTAACGGTGATATCCCTGGCCAATGCCTTTTGCAATACTCTTAGATGTGGAGCTTCCTGATGTTCTTTTTCTAATCCTTCTATTTCCTCTTTTGAGAAAAGGGTGAAAATTCTGATATAATTAGCTGCATCTTCATCCGAAGCGTTCAGCCAATATTGATAGAACTTGTAAGGGGAGGTACGCTTTTTGTCCAGCCATATATTACCGCCTTCAGACTTGCCAAATTTGGTTCCATCAGCCTTTTTAATCAATGGGGCGGTTAGGGCAAAGGCTTCGCCTCGAGCTTTCCGTCTAATCAGTTCTGTACCCGTAACAATATTTCCCCACTGATCAGAACCGCCCATTTGTAGCTTACAATTATGGTTTTCATACAAGTGCAGAAAGTCATAACCCTGCACAAGTTGGTAGCTAAACTCTGTAAATGACATCCCACTTTCAAGACGGTTTTTCACCGAGTCTTTGGCCATCATATAGTTGACCGAAATGTGCTTGCCCACATCCCTTATGAAGTCCAGAAAGTTAAAATCTTTGAACCAATCGTAGTTGTTTACAATCTCAGCGGAGTTGGCGCCACAGTCAAAATCAAGAAATTGCTTCAGTTGTGATTTTTGACCCGATAGGTTATGATTAAGCACTTCTTCTGATAGCAGTTGCCGTTCGGCAGACTTACCTGAAGGATCACCCACCATGCCGGTTGCGCCACCCACCAGAGCAATAGGCTTGTGCCCCGCCTTTTGTAGGTGGACCAGTAGCATGACTGGCACAAGGTTGCCAATGTGCAATGAATCAGCAGTGGGATCAAAACCGATATAACCTGAGGTCATCTCCTTAGAGAGCTGCTCTTCAGTTCCGGGCATGATATCATGGATCATGCCTCTCCACTTTAATTCATTGATAAGATCGTTCATTGGAATTAGCTTTGCTAAACCTATATCTGCTTAGGCGAATATAAGATCGCAAATATATAAGATGCTGGAAAGGGTGGAAAGGATTAATTCAAAAAGGCTGGGTATCTACCAAGCCACAGAACCGTAGTTGTCGTTTTTATCCACTTGTTCAGCGGAGGTACCGGTCGCTACTGTTGATTTGAGGCTTCTGGTAGGAGAGGTAGTGTTCATCTCTGGAATATCTACCTCCTTACCAACATTCACCTTTCCATTCAATTCAGCACCTTTTTCAATCGAAATCTCTTTGGCGAAAATCTTGCCGTATATTTTGGCTTCTGTAGTAATCTGCAAAAAACCCTTGGCCACCACATCGCCATTTACAAAGCCTTCAACTGTAATGTCCACCCCATTTAAATTACCACCAATCTGACCATTGCCACCAATGATAATTTTTTCATCCGAGACTAAATCGCCAGTAATGTGCCCATCGACCCGGATACTATCCTTAGACAGAAGGTTTCCTTTGACCACAGAACCATGCTTTACCTGGGTTATATGTGTCGATGGGTTGCTATTGGCGGTATATTCTCCCCTTTTTGACATCCTTAATATTCAGCAGGAATTGAAGTTTCGGTACTGAGATTGTTCTCGTCAAAAACTGAAACAATGGTTGAAGCATTACCAATGTCCAAGCCAACGGATGTGCTTTTCACACCACCGTTTAGCTGAGAAGAATTGATGCAATAGCCTCTACTTGCCAGTGACTGTGGCTCATGTGCTATTTCAAGGTCCAGAATGTCCTGAAATTCCTGCTTAAAGCAATTAACCAATTCCGGATACATGGCACCGCCCCCTCCAAGGTACATGACAGAACTCAAAGTAAAGTCATTGTCGTTAAAGGCCTTTCTCATAGCAGGAGAGATCACATCTTCATAGTACTGACGTAGCACTTTGTCTCTTATGGCTTTGATATCAATTCGTTTTCTGTTCAGGAAGATCACACCCTTCATAAAGGCGGCATCAATCTGATGCTCAGTCTTCAACTCCAGGTAGTATTGCTTAGCCAACTCTTTTTCAAGAAGATTAACAGCATAGCGTAAACCATAGGTTGAAAGTGAAGTTCTTTGAACAATACCGCTTTCGGTACTTAGCAGTCCCTCGAGCGTGCCATATCCAAGACTCATGACAAAGAAGTTGCCGGAGACGTTCATAATCCCTTTTCTGATGCCAATGGTACAACCAATGACTTCAGGAATTACCTGAACATTATCAATATCTATCTGAACATTCTTTTTTGCACCTCCACCATAAGTGGCAGCATCATATTCTACAATGTGCTGCGTATTAAGAAGGTTTGTGGCCGTTTCTTTGTACAACTGAAAGGTAGAGAATGGAAAGCCCGTAGTGACAGTAAGGGGGTTGCCCAGTTTCTGGTTGGCAACCAACAAGCCGGATTTTAGCAAAAGGCTGTAATCCAATTCGTCTGGAGCGGCATTAATATTTCTATGAGGCGAAATCCCTTCTGTGAGTGCCAGATTTCCCAACACGTAGCCTTCACCATTGTGGGTGATTTTTAGGCCGTTGATCAGATCAGGTGATACATTTCTAAGGTCGGTATTGTTACTCTCAAATACACTAGGGAAAGTATAGGTCTTAAACATAATTTGTCGTTTGTACTTCTTCTAAAGAACTCGGGCGGAAATTAAGACAATAAAGTGACTATTTAAAGCATTAAACACCTTTCAATTATAAAAAGGAATCCGAATTTCTTAAAATGCTAACTATCAAAAATATATAAAAAGGGCTTATTGATTAACCACAATGGCTATTCTCTTATTATCTGGACTTACAGCCATCCTGGAAATTCCACCAGCCCCAACACTGCCTAAATCCATTAATTCGATCCAGTCCTTGTCTTGCTTTGGATTGTACTTGAATAGCTTGCTTTCTACAGAAGTTATATAAGTGCCTTCCATGGTAATTGTCCAATCACTTGAGTTTTTAGAATTGTCTATCACTTTGTCAAATTGATCAGTCTTAGGGTCAAGCTGATATATGATTTTGGAGCCATCGTCTTCGGTTCTTTCAAAAGCAATCTTGTTTGTACCAGGGATGGTCTTTAAGGTTCTGCCGATATTGCTCGTGATTATACGGTCTTTTCTTTCTTTGGCATTGGTCAAAACCATCGTTACAGGTCGTCCTAAGACGAACATGGCCACATCGGAACCGCTCCAGGCATGATAGCCTACGGGAGCAATATCATCAAAAAGCACCTGAGGTTTCTTTTTCTTATTGATGTGATATAAATAAAGCAGTTGATTACCCTCCAAATCCTGCCTGATAACAGAATAGGAGTCAAATCCGGGTACCATAGTGGGAGAGTACTCACCTACTTCGGTTTCTGTCATGTTGGTGCGTTCGTCATTGTAGATGTCATACATCATAATGTCCATTTGCCCATCAATCTGAGATGAATAGAGTAGAACGTCTTCATTATAGAAGGAAGGCTGATTATCATAACCTTTTCTGTTGGTCACATTCTTGCCTTTGGTCAGGGTGATTTTCCCCTTTTTCTCTTTTAAGTCATAGACATAGATTTCGGTATCGGTCTGTGCAAATGCTGGTTGGACCATTAAAGCTGCCAGACAGACTAGAATGGCCTTAACGAGGTGTTTCATCGGTTAAATATTTGTTACAAATTATAGAAACCCCTTGGCTTTAACAACAAAAAAGCGACACAAGCCGCTTTCAGTTTTTTAATCTTGAAATTTGATTTTAGGCTATCTCACCACCACAGCTAGAGCCTGCACCTGCTGTGCATCCATAACAGTGTTGGTTCAATATAATATTGCGGTTTTCAAGGGCATTGGTATCAAATTCTGAAATGTGTTGATTTTTAGTCCCAACCTTGAGATCGAGCATCTGGTTAAAGTCGCAATCAAATAGATAACCATCCCAACCCACTGAAATGGTATTACGGCACATCACGCCTGAAACAGTTTCAGGGTTAAAAGCACCGATCAACTTGTCCATATAAGCCTCGTAGTTGCCTGTGCTTACCAGGTACTCAAGAAATCTGCTGATGGGGATGTTAGTGATGGCAAAAAGACTGTTGAATTCAATGTTGTATTCGGACCTCAGTTTTCGCTTAAAGTCAAGCTCTAAAGATTCTTGTCCAGGAGGTAGGAATGCTCCACTGGGATTGTAAACCAAATTAAGTGCTAGTCCGGAGTCTGGCATGCCATAGCCAACAGCATTTAGCAATTGCAAAGCCTTAATTGATTTTTCAAAAACTCCTTCTCCGCGCTGGGCATCGGTTCTTTTGGCCGAAAAGTGTGGGAGTGAGGAGACTACCTCTACCTTGTGCTTTTTGAAAAAGGCAGGAAGGTCGTTGTATTTAGGATTAGCCAGAATAATAGTGAGGTTGCAGCGAACTAGAATATGACACCCAAGTGCTGAGAGTTCTTCTACAAACCATCGGAACTCGGGGTTCATTTCTGGTGCCCCTCCAGTTAAATCAACGCTTTTGACCTTGGATATTTTAATTGCCTCAAGAATCTGTCGCATCGTCTCTCGAGTCATAATCTCCTTGCGATCTGGCCCTGCATCCACATGACAATGCTTGCAAACCTGATTGCACATTTTTCCAACATTGACCTGAAGAATGTCAATGCCGGTTGGTTTGAATGGTTTGAAACCTAAGTTAGAGACCTTTTCCTTGAAAGAAGGAAATTTCTCTCCATTAGCAGAGGGACGATTCAGTACATCTAATTGGATGAATGAATCCGAGAAATCGTGATTGCTTCCTTTAAGAGACTTCTTGCTCATTTACATTGTTATTTCCTTCACCTTGTTCATCATCTGCACACCGTGCACCAAAGCAGAACCGGCCTGAATGGCTCCGGCCACATGAACCGCTTCCATCATTTGCTCTTCATCGGCCCCCTTTTCCAGGCAGCCTTCAGTATAAGCTTCAATGCAATAAGGACATTGCACAGCATGAGAAACAGCTAGGGCTATTAGTGCTTTTTCCCTGGCGGTGAGTGCACCTTCTTTAAAAACATCGCCATAATAACTAAAGAACTTCTTGGCAAGTTCTGGTTGAAATTCGGCAATCTCTCCAAACTTGGGCAGGTCGGCTGGGTCGTAGTAGCTATTCATAATTCTCTTTTATTCATCAACGGAAAATGAAAGTTACATATAATTTGAACCCTTGGAATCCAAATTTTATAAGCAGTCGAGTATCAAAGCAAAAGCGCTTGAGAATAGTTTCCCATTGACTGAGAATTTGATCAGGAAATTGTGAAAATGTTAGATGGCTGTCAATTGATACGGGGCTATTTGAGCTTTAGCCGCCTGAACTTCCGATTACGGATATATACTTTATCAACTACCTGGAAAATGGTGATTAATCCTACCATTGTAATAAGGGGTAGCGCAAATCTATTGTCCAGAATCGTCTTTTCGGCTTCCAGGAATGATTGGGCAAATTGTAATCCTCCAATGGTCACGATTATAACCATTACAATCGCGCCTCCAAAGAGAAAGTTCTCGCGAAACTGATCACGTCTTCTCTTCTTGATCAATCTAGCAGCAATGTCGGGAGCAAAGTCAGGTCTGATTACTAATTCATCCTCTCTGGATAGCTCTTTAAAGAGCATGTCGTACAGTTGCTCATCATCTGGTGAGAACTCAGCTTTATCGAAGGCTTTTTGTTCCTGTATGTCTTTGTGCGTTTTCATAACAATTCCTCCTTCAACATAAATTTAGACAATTGGTCTTTCAAAAGCTTCCTGGCCCTGAATAAATAGTTTTTAACCGTGCCTAGGGGCAATTCAGTGATTTCTACGATTTCAGGGTAGGTCATTTCCTCTATATGATAGAGGTAAAGAATGTTTCTGTAGTGCGAAGGGAGCAGTTCTATATGTGCTTTAATAAACTGGCTCACATCTTTGGATTCAAACTGTTGTGCAGGCGTAACTTCATCTTTGAAGTAGTTCTCTTCCATGTCCTCCTCAATTTCTTTAAAAACCATCTTCTTACTTTTTCTCAAATGATTTATTGTATGACGGTAAGCAATAGTGCCAATCCAGGTAGATAATTTACTTTCAAATCTAAATCCCGGAAGTTTTTCATGAACCTTCATGAAAACATCTTGTGCCAATTCTTCGATGATCTCGTCCTTGTCTACAAGCTTATTAATCATATGGAATACAAGCTTTTCGTATTTCTTGATTAGAAATGAAAAGGCCTGTGTATTTCCATTTAATACACCTCTTACTAAGGAGTGATCATCCATCCGGGCAGTGAGACAAGAATTAGTTTATAGATGTTGCTGCTAATTCCGTTTAATTTAAAAATTTATTGGTGAACCCCTGAATCTGTCAAGAAGTGTGAATGCAATACATATAGATTAACTCAATTGGTAGGGCGAAATTATTTTCATAAATTTTGCAACTGCTGCAACCTCTGAGAATGTGCCCGTGTCTGATGGGGCAAGTAAAAACTCAAAATTTAGAATTATGGAAGGAATGGACATTGTATTGACAGTTTTGATCACGTTTACCTTTGTAGGGTTTACAACGATCGGTGTCATCAAAGGCATAACCAATTATAGATTAAGAAAAAGAATGATTGAAGCAGGCATTGTAAATGAAGAAGCTATGGAACTACTGAAAGATGGGGCTAAAGAAAGCTATTATAGCTCTCTAAAGTGGGGTTTGATTTTCTTCTTTGGAGGTATTGCCTTCATCATAATCAATAGTCTGGATATGTACTATGATTCAGCGGCCGCGGTCGGTATTGTGGTTTTGGCAGCATCACTGGGTTTCTTGTCTTACTTCACCTTTATGCGAAAAGAGGTAAAGAAGGACGAAGGGAACAACTAGATAACACTACGGTCAAAAATTAAAAGAAGAACCCTGGCAGAATAGTCAGGGTTTTTTTATGCGCTTTGAAATTTGTCATCTTAAGCGCTTCTTTCATGAATAGGGGCCTGTGGCTCACGATTTTTTTAATAACTTTCTAATGAAACCCCTAAAGCGTTCATTATGAGAAAGAAGCTCGGCATATTAATCCTCCTCGTGTTTACGGTACATGGCACTTTATTGGCACAAAGTAAACTGCTTGGTAAGATTGATTTGCCCAACTCCGGAGCAAAGGCAGCTCAGGCTGATTTTATCAAAGGTGTACTTTACCTGCATAATTTCGAATATGAAGATGCGGCCCGTTCCTTCCGAAATGCCCAAAAGATCGATCCTGATTTTGCACTGGCTTATTGGGGTGAGGCAAAGACACATAACCATGCCATTTGGATGCGGCAAGATCGCAATGCAGCAATCGGGGTACTGAAAAAGTTAGGTGCAAGTGTGTCTGAAAGGCAGGCAAAGGCGAAGACTCAAAGGGAAAAGGATTATCTGATGTCTTTAGAGATACTTTACGGAAATACGGCAGAGTCCAAAGGGCGGAGCAAAAATGAAAGGGATTTTCTGTATTTGAACAAGATGAAGGAACTGCACGAGCGCTATCCTGAAGATCATGAAATCACGGCATTTTATGGATTATCAATTTTAGGATCAGCCCATGAAGGCAGAGATTTTGCCACTTATATGCGTGCAGGCGCAGAGCTGTTTGATGTATGGAATGCTAATCAGGAGCACCCTGGTGCTGCCCATTATCTGATCCATTCATTTGATGACCCTACGCATGCCCCCTTGGGCTTGCCTATGGCGCGTGCCTATTCAAAAATTGCCCCGGATGCTGCACATGCCCAGCATATGTGCTCTCATATCTTTTTGGCATTAGGCATGTGGGAAGATGTGATTTCTGCCAATATCGTAGCCAGAAAAGTCCAAACTACGCGGCAGGTTGAATTGAAAGAAAGAACCACGGTCTGTGGTCACTACCCTTGGTGGCTTCAATATGGTTATCTACAAAACGGAGAGTTTGAGCAGGCCAATGCTGTTCTTCAGACCTGCTCGATACGTGTTGACGGAACTCCTAATAACACGGAATTATTTCACTACGGAATCATGAGGGCCCATCAGATAATTGATTCGGAGAACTGGAAGGCCGTTGAGAAATGGACAGGTGATATGGATGCTTCCAGAGCAGGGGGCGTTGATTACTACTTTGTAAATGCCTTGGCTGCCATCAAAACCAAGCAGGTTGAGAAGGCTAAAGAGAACCTGGCTTTGTTGAAGGCCAGCAACAACATGTCTGAAAGACAGGTGAAGATAAAGCAGATAGAGGGCTTGTTGCTTATTGAACAAGGTAAAACCAATGAGGGTTTGACTCTTTTGAAAGAAGCACTGGAATATGAATTTTCTCTTCCAATAGATTTTGGACCGCCTACTATAGTAAAGCCCACCTCTGAATTGTTAGGAGAAGTATATGTGCAGCTGGGAAGACTTGATGAAGCTAAAAAGGCATTTAAGGACCAGCTTGTTCGCACCCCGAATAGAAGGCTCTCGTTAGCAGGGTTGACCAAAACAAGCGAATAAATAGGCAGGTAAAACTATTTCTGTGGAACTAAGTAACTGCCTTGCAATACTTAGATCATCTTAGGACATCATAGTGAAGTGCGGTTTTATCATAAGAAATCATCATGTGCTGCGCTTCTTCTGGCACCATAGCCTTATTAATGTCTTCACCCGCAAATGCCTTAATAGATGCTAAGTCGACCCAATTGGTAGCCACCATAAACTCATAAGCGCCATCTAACTCTCTTTCATATATCGATGCTCCACAGTAGCCGCTTAGGGTAGAGGCATCCTTTAATACGACATTCTTTAAAAAACTCACATACTCATCATGTGATTGTTCTTTGACTATGCCCTTCCATTGTCTTGAAATCATACTTGTAAATCTTATGGCCGTGAATTTAGAGTTTTTTAGTAATCTTGGGCAACCATTTATCAGCCATGACTAAAAACCTCCTCCCATTTTTGACTTTGATTGCCTTGTTGGGCGCATGTCAGACCACCTCTGTTGAAAACGAATCGGCCATCAATCCTGAGACTTACTGGGGTGAAAACCCCTGGCCGGAAATCAGAAAACAAAGGATCAACGAGTTACTCCCACAAGCCATGATGGCTGCCAAAGTGGACTGTTGGATAGTTATTTGCCGAGAGAACAACAATGACCCTATGGCTGATCATGTTGGGGGCGAGAATGCTGGAGGAACTGCTGCTTTTATGTTTTATCTGGATGAACAAGGATTTCATTCTAAAGTATATTCTCCATCAGGAGAGGCTACTGCGTTAGACGAATTGGATATTCACGATGAAGTTGTTCCTGTAAGCAGGGGTAGCTCGGCCGTTCAGGATGCGGTTAATTTTATTAAGGAAAAGGGCTTCAATGCCATAGCGATTAATTCGTCTACTTCGAATTCTACAGCCGATGGTCTTTCCTATACGCAAAGAATGGGGCTCGAAGAAAAACTGGGTAGAGACGCACGGAAGCTTGTATCATCCACTGAACTTATTTACGAATGGCTTTCCATAAAACTTCCTGCTGAAGTTGAGATTCTGACCAAAGCGGCTGAATTGACAGCGGCTTGGCAAGTTGAAGCTTATAAGCAAATTGTTCCGGGAGTATCCACTGACAAGGACATCGCTAAATACCTTAAACAGAAAATCGCAGAATATGGCGTAACCGATGG
Source organism: Roseivirga sp. (assembly GCA_029262895.1). Lineage (GTDB taxonomy): Bacteria > Bacteroidota > Bacteroidia > Cytophagales > Cyclobacteriaceae > Roseivirga. The sequence continues at coordinate 67,461 of JAJCYM010000093.1, read as the reverse complement.
TTGGGCACCGGATCAAAACCCGAATGTCAATTCAGGGCCGGATCGAGGTCATTCCCATGCCACGGATAAGGTAATCATGCCTGGAGATGTCATTCAAATTGATTTCGGGATCAAGCTTTATGATCGTTGGGTAAGTGATATTCAACGCTTTGCCTATGTTCTAAAAGAAGGGGAGGACAAGGCTCCTGAAGATATCCAGTTCTATTGGGACAGTGGGAAAGCTGGTAACAGAGCTGCTTTAGCTGCGATGAAGCCCGGAGCGAAGGGAGTGGATGTAGATAAGGCACAAAGAGATTTGATGGAAAAAGCAGGCTCTATCTACGTGCCTTGGAGCACGGGTCACCCGGTTGGCTATGTAGCACATGACGTTGGCCCTAACTTGGGAGGGTCACAGTCCAAAACACCAAGAGCTTCTGCACAAAAACTACTGAAGGAAGGAATGACCTTTGCATTTGATGGTTTCCACGGATGGAAAAGAGAAGATGGCACCGAGAAAACAATATCCGTGGAAGAGATGGCTGTTGTGACCGCTAATGGGGCCAGGTATCTGGTGGCTCCGCAAGAGGAATTGATTCTGATTAAATAGCCTTGAGTGGAAAAGTTTGGAGTTTAAAGTTTAAAAGTTAGCTGTTGGTTTAACATTAAACATTAAACTTAAAACTTACTTCTTCTTCGTTGGTTTTGGAGGCAGCGTCTTCGCATAGGCATGCGTCATCTCCATATACTTTTTTAGGCTATCAGCATCTTCAAATAGCTCTTCAGGAATAGGCACATATTCACGCATTACAGCACCATAAGATTTAAGGTCACCTACGTTATACTTCTCTCTAAAGGCATTGTAATCGTCCTTAGCAAGTCGGATTCCAAGAATACCTTCCTTGCCCATATAGGTATACATGTTCCCATTCATGGAGGTATACCACATGTTTTTTCCTTTCAATTCCATTTCAGGCACCAAGGAAACAGCCAATTGAAATTGCTTTAGATTTTCTTCAGGTGGGGGAGTTGCAGCCATAATTAAAGTTACAAGTTTTAAGTCGCAAGTTCCAAGAGAATCCGGTCAGGCTCCATGGTCTCTAATTTGGCTTGGAACTTGAAACTTGTAGCCTGAAGCTAACCGACCCGTCCATCCCCATCAATGTCCCTATTCGTAGATTCTTCGAGGGCATGTAGGGTTTTGATGAGTAGCTGTTGCGTCTTATGAAGTTCTGATTCCAAACGAGAAACGCGTTCTTCAAGAGAGGCGGCATCTTTCTTTTGATCTTCAATTTGGCTTTGTTGGACGAGGTCCCAAAATAGTCCCATGGTTTTTCGGTTTGATGTTTAAGCGTTTACGGAAGTTAGCAAAAATCAGAAGACTGTAAGGTGGTTGGGTTTGATAAATGGGGTAGAGGCTTGAGGAAATTAAGCATCAGTCTTTAAGTTTTTGATCAAGCGCTACAATTAGGCTCTGATTAACTACAATCATGGAATCGACTTGTTCGAGGGCGTTCAGAGAATAATCCCTAAGTAGATTCGTGATTCCATGTAACTCAGTGGTTTTAATCAACTTCACTAAGTTAGGTATGAGGTCCTCGTTATTGTTGATCTTATGACTGTGCTTAACTGAAAACGGAAAAAAATGAGCCTTTAGAGCATCATTGTAGATGGTCATCGCGATGGATACATATTCGTACGTTCCAAAGTACGCGCGTAACGATCGTGTTACCTCAGAATCGCTGATAGTTTCGAAGACCATGGGGTGATTAGTGACCACCTTGGATTGATGCGCGTAGAATTGAAAAATACTTCGAAGTGAATTCGTTGTGAGAGAATGTTCTTGATTCTGAGCCATTTTTAATAAGCCATCATAGTCTTTGTTGGATCCACTTAGTCCAAGTTTTCTGCTTTGATAAAAGATCGAGTCAGAGCGAACATCTTTGATTAAACTTTGCATATATTCAACTTCAGCTATTCCCGCCTTTCGCTCCTCATTCCAGTTACTGATGCCTAGCGCTAAAAGGATACCTACCATTACCAGAAAGATTTCACCAATAGCGTATTTTATATATTGTCCACTTTTCATTTCCGTTCGTCTAAGTTTCCTGAGGATATTCAGCATTATTCTTTCTTTATAGCTTCTAAAGCTCCGAACAAATCATTGTAGGTCAAGGTAGTTGGTGATTTTTCATTATTGTTTCTGAAATAGATTTTTAGGCCATATGTATAGGATTGAAATGTAGAATCATTGACTTGTTCGTATACCAGATTTTCTATGAATAGATAGTCATCAATTAGATTAACAATAATTGGGGTGGCACCATTCTTAGGTTCGTAAATTCCTGCATAGTCAACAGAGGTGCTATTTGACGGAGCGATGTGTGCGTTTATTTGTTGATCACCTGTGATGTCAAGTGACTGATTGATTAGAATTAAACTACTTAAACTGCCTGCCATGTAGGAATGCAAAATGCCATATTTTTGATAGAGGTTATCGCGAACAAACTGAGCAACCCAATTTTCATATACATGGCCTTCAGTGAAAAACTTTATGGCCTCAGGAGTCAAATTGCCATCCCTAAAATCCCGATACCAAGGCATATTCAATGCTAAATAGTTATGCCTGCTCGAGACATAGTCAGCGGTCGATTTGTAGATTGATCTATAAATTGCCCCCAAGTTATTATACTGAACATTGATCGCTGCTATGGTATTTTCAAAACTTGCTGGAATGCTGCCTGTGAAATCGTTGAGTTTATCAAAACCAGCTGTGTTGTAATCGAATGGCACGTATTGCAATACTTTGAAAAACATATTTCTCTGTTCTTTCAAGGAAAGCGTTCTCGAATCATATGCTCCAGAATATAGGACTCTGGCAACAGAGTCTGCTGCCTTTCCATTATTTAGAATACGGTCGATGATCGCAAGATCGCCTTTAATATCTTTGCGAATCTCAGACAGGATGGCGATGAGTTCATCATCGCTCTTACGACTTTCATTCCAATTGTTGATGCCTAATGCGAGTAAGATGCCGATCATGACCAGAAAGATTTCTCCAATGGCATACTTAAGATAACGTCCACTTTTCATTTCGTTTCGTCTAAGTTTTCTAAGGAAGTTGAGCATATCATTATTTATTCCCCTCCTTGGAGGGGTTAGGGGTGGGTGGCAATTCGTTTATATTGTAGAATAGCTTGATAATAACGGGATTCATGTTTTTCTTATTAATTAGTCTTCAACATACTGTTCAGTGGCCTTCAATATCTCATAAATGAGCTGTTTCGCTTTAACCATTCTTTGCCTATTCATTTCCTGTAAAAAGATGCTATTATCAATGATGCTTTCGAATTCAGAGTTTTGAAAAAGAGGGTAGTAGTCTCTTTTTAATTTAGATGGTTTGGCCCAATATAGATTACCGTATATGTCCATGTCTTTAAAGGAGATGTGCTTGACTAACAATGGGATTACAAAATCATTGGTCCAGGCGTCTGTAGTGTTCTCTCTATCTCTTAAATGCTCCATCGTTGTTTTCCATTTATACATGAGCGAGACTATCTCTTCGTTTTGTAAAACTCCTAATCTACCGCTCTGCACCACATTGTCGATGGATTGGCTGGAAGGAAAAAATTCTAAAGCAGGTAGACTTAAAAAGAACAAGCTATCCAGGTTGTGTTTTGCTAATTCACTACGTGAACTTCCGACCAAGTCAATAATCAGAATATTGGTATTCAAAGCGCTGGTATAGGTGACTAGCGCACGGTCTAACATGTTTTTATTCTCTTGAAATTCGGTATGTAGATTGGCAAATATTTGTCGCTGTTCAACTCCGTCCAATCTTTGTGTATTCCAGCTATTTACCTGAAAAGCGATCAGAATTCCGACTACTACCAATACTATTTCACCCACCGCGTATTTGATGTATTTACCTTTCATTTCTTTTCGTCTAAGTTTTCGGAGGAAGTTGAGCATGGTTATTGAGTGAGTTCTTTTTCAAATTCCTCGATAATCTCCTCCGCAAGTTGTATGAGACTTTGACCGTCAATGATATTAATATAGAGAAATGACTCCCTGTTGGCCAATAGATTTTCAAAGATCATATTGTCAAGCAATCCTCTATAGTCAGGTTTCATTTTTGAGGAAAAATTGGATTTCAAATTATAGTTGCGGAAATTGAATTGCTGATTTACTAGATTGACTGAAATATGCTTATAATATATGTCCTCGAAGTTAATCGTTGATAGACGAATGATTTGCCGCTGTTCCTCTAACATTTCTTCGACCAGCATGGGCCATTGAATGAGTTTTCTTTTGAGTGATTCATTCTTGATCTGATTGATTTGGCCAGTATTGAATAGCATGTTCAACATTTGAAAGTTATCATTGAAGGAGTAGACAATCAGATTCTGTGCGAGTAGTCGATTTATCTCATTAGGTTCGGGTAGGGGAGTTTCTTCATTTATTATGTTGTAAAGTGAATGAATGGCCTCGATACCTGTTCTTCTTCCCTCAATGATCTCTCTCAGCTCATCCAGACGTGCCTCAAAATCAATTTTCAAACTTTCAAAGAGTTCAAGCTGAGCGGTACGGTCTTTTTGGCGCTGGTTCCAATTATTGATGCTGAAGGCAATTAGAATACCAATAACCACCAGTATGATTTCACCGGCTGCATATTTCAAATAGCGAGATTCTTTCATTTCATTTCGTCTAAGTTTCCTGAGAAAGTTGAGCATGGTTTATTAATCTATGGATTCGGACAGAAAAGCCCTCAGGGCCTGATTTTCATTCATTGAAGATTTTAGTCCAATTTTGAATGCCTCTGTTTTAAGTCTGTGTTCAAATAGGAGTTGCTGGAAATTGATATTGTCCAATTGCTGTTTTAGGACTGAATAATTTAGAAGTTGCTCCACGATTTCATTATCGTCAAGGTAGAGAGCTTTGAGATTATGCATGCCTACCTTGCTCAGATAAGGACGGATTTTAGCAAAGACTATTTCTTCATATTCCATAAAACGGTCTCTGGTATCATTTTCTGTGATAAAGTATTTCTGCAGATTTTTACGGATGGTCACATCTTCAATCGAACTCACCGATTCCACATGATTTCTTTGAGCAATGGGTTGAAAGTCGGAGGCGTATCTTAGCAATCCGATCGCGTGATGATTAATAGTTCTTCCCTCATCGATGGCATCAGTGATTAAACTATCCAGGAGCTGTAATTGAGGCCCTAGCTCGTTTAATGATTCCCGGAAGTGAACGGAGTCTGCTTTTAAGTCTTCAATTATATTTTTGATAAGTATTAATTCTATGTCTTTTACCTTTCTTTTCTCATTCCAGTTGTTAATGGCCAAGGCAAGCAAAATCCCAATCATCACCAAGAAGATTTCACCAATGGCATATTTAATATAGCGTCCGCTTTTCATTTCGTTTTTTCTAAGATTTCTAAGGAAGTTGAGCATGGTTTTAATCTTATAATGTCGTCAAGAGTATGATTTCATCGATGGCATTTCTCACGTTTTCTAATTCCTTTTCAGTGCTGTATAAGATTTGTTCTAAAGTCTCCAATCGCACCCTCAAAATCCCCTCGAATTCGAGGTAAGTAAGTGCTTCATAATTGGTTTTTTCATTTATAAAGGTCGCGGTGTAATCGAAATTTTTGAGATAAAAAGGTACCATCTGATTCATTCTGAAACTTTTTGCCAGAATCTCTTCCTCACGATAATCTAAGGCCATGTCGTTCCACTGAATCAATTTGGTTCGGAGTGCTTCATTTTTGATAATATCAAATGAAGAAGTGCTTATCAACGCGTTGATTGAACCTTCTGAAGGATTAAAAGTATAGGTAATATCTGACTCCCACATCAACTCGGCTATTCTTGTCGTATCCATTTTTGCCAGATTGATAGGGAAGAGAGCAACTAATTCAGTTACAGCATTGAATGACCGTTGGTGTTGAGCGACCACCATCTCTAACTGGGCTTTGTTCTCCACGAACTCGGCATTGATCTGGCTCAAGATGGCTGCTTCTCTGTCATTGTTAATTCTGTTCGTACTCCATTGATTGATCTGTACAGCCAATAAAATACCAATTACTACCAATGCTATTTCACCAAAAGCATATTTAAGATACTTTGTTGATTTCATTTCATTATGTCTAAGTTTTCGGAGGAAGTTGAGCATTTTAAAGCGTTTCGAGTATTCTACGAGAGTGGCTCTTTAGTTTATTGAGATTAGTGATGTGATAGCTTGCCATAAGCTTTCTGTAACGTAATGCGTTCAATAAGCTCAACTCATTTGAGGGGGTTGACAATACCTGTTGTATGAGTCGGATTGTTCTGGGTGAAACTTCGTATCCCTCGAAAGAATCTAGCATAGGAGTTGAGCTTTTGGTAAGATCAACCTCTTGAGGACCAACGAGTTCTAATAGCCCTAATGTGGCAGGCATAAGGCCTAAGTCTTTAGATCGAGTATTATTGGCCAAAATATTTGCGGTGACATGCACCTGTTCATAGTAGCCAAGAATCAGCTCTTTAAGAGCTAAATCCTCGATCAAGTCTAATTTGCCCGAAGTCGTTAATTCCCGATAAGTTCTATCAATTGGAGTGAAAGTAAAGCGATCTGTTACTGCGACCAGTGACTTTAAACTTTGTTGATTAATGATAAAGCCTTTGTCTGGGTCGTATGCGTTAAGCGCTTTGGAGAGAGTCATTTCAATCACACCCTCACCGGCTAGGATATGATCAATATGCTGAATCTGATCATTTAGGTCCCGCTCAATATTTTTTAGATACCTGGCCTCACTCACTCGATCCTTTTTGTTTTCATTCCAGCTGTTGATGCCAAGTGCAAGCAATATGCCGACCATTACCAGGAAAATTTCCCCAACGGCATATTTCAAATAGGTAGTGCCTTTCATTTCGTTTCGTCTAAGTTTTCTAAGGAAGTTGAACATGCTAATTAGGTTGTAGTCCTGTTAGGGACTTAATCTTAGTAGATATTGCAAAATCGAATTTGAGTGTGCCGTAGGTACACAATGTGATTGAATTGAATGCCATATATCGTACCCAAAGGCACGATTTTAAGAGGTGCTTGGGTTTTATCCATAGATAGTCCCTAACGGGACTGAAGGAGGCTATATCTGACTGGAATTCCAGATCAAGTTCTTTTCGTCTAAATTTTCTAAGGAAGTTGAGCATGCTTAGTTACTGCATTTAGATTTCATAATGCTACGGATATGTTTGATTTGCACCTCCACCATGCTGAAATGATAAGCGTTTCTGGAATTCGTTGCAGCACTAAAAACAGCATCATTGAGGAGTTGAAGTTTTTTTTCAGGCGAAAGTATTGCCAACGACCTCAACTTCTCAATATCTACTAAACTGGTATCGAAAGCACCCTGATCGTTAGCTATTTCTACCCATCCGGCACTCAATAAGTCGTCATGCATAAAAAATCGTGTCGTGTTGATGGCAGACATGTTCTGATTGATTGTGCTAAAGAGGCCATGGAGGTTATCATAATAAGCTACCAATTCCTTCTTTACTTCAATGTCTCTCAAGAGATTCAAATTTCCGCTGGATTTAATGTCTTCAAAGGCTGAAGTCGTAGCCGTAAGTTGAAAATCATTTCGTGATACAGACTTTCTGATTTCAACTACCAATTCTTTCAAGCCTACATCCGGACCTTGTAGCAACGAGATCACCTTGTTCGCAGCAGCAACTCTCTCCGCAATTCTTGCAAGTTGCTCGTTCATTTTGACTTCGTCTTGTTGAATGTCTTCCAATAGGCGACAATAATAATCTTCCTCAAGTTTTCTGTCTTTAATGGCTTGATTCCAATTACTTACCTGTAGTGCCAGTAAAATTCCTATCATCACCAGGAAAATTTCGCCTATTGCGTATTTCAAGTAGCGTCCACTTTTCATTTCGTTTCGTCTAAGTTTTCTAAGGAAGTTGAGCATCACAAGTCGATTTCTTGAGCAATTAATTTTTGGATTGCAGCATTGATGTCGATGGCTTTATTTAATGGTAGATTAAGGCCAATTCTGTTCTCTCGGAAAAGCTTCAGGTTTGTTATGTTTTCCCGGCCATTGATAAAATCGGTAGGAGATGCCGGAACCATGATCTCCCCGAATTTAAAATCAACAAAATCTCGCTTAATGATTGGTACCCAATCACGCTTAAATGCTGTCTCTATGTCCTCTAAAGACTCAATTACCCCACCTATATTGTCATCATAATAGGTGGTGAGCAGTAACCGCAATTCTTCATTCGAAATCACGCCAAGGCCTTTGGATTTCAATACTTCATAGGCACTTGTCAAAGGCCGGAAGCGCTCGAATTTGACGACTCTGCCCAGCCAGAAGGCCAGACTGTCACTCGTTAATTCTGGATCACTTAAAGTGAATATTTTATCGGCATGCTGGTCGGCAATTAAGTTGTTCTCCAGTAAATTGATAAGCACCTTTGAATCACCGGTTAGGCTCTCATTAATCTCATTGAGAATTTCAGCCTCAAATCGTCTTTCTTTATTTTGCTCATTCCAATTGCTGATTCTCAAGGCAATGAGGATACCTACAACAACTAAGAAAATTTCGCCTATAGCATACTTGATGTATGTACCCCTATTTTGATTCATTTCGTTTTTTCTAAGTTTTCGGAGAAAGTTGAGCATGTTAATTACGTTGTAGTACCATTAGGGACTTAATCTCAGTAGATATCACAAAATCGAATTTGGGTGTGCCGTAGGTATACAATAAGACACAGTGTATCTAGAGGTTTCGTACCCAGTCCTCCGCAGGGCTACGGCACTCGCAGATAGGTTCGATATTGAGCATTGTCTTGGTTTTACGAATATGTCGACCTTAGTGGGAGATTCAAGGATCGCATAAGGAGTGCCCCTTTTAAAGACACTATGTCTTTTTAATTCGGAGACGAATTTGAATGGTTTCAAGTACTAAGGTCGATTGGTTCGGTTGACTAGCTTATAATTAAGCACTTATTGTCGGCAAATCCAACAGGCCCGATTATGGGAAGTCTAGTCTTTGATCTCTAGCTGAAGTGCATTAAGCACTTCATCATTCTTTCTATGGAGCAACTTGAGCTTAGGTATAATCCAATTCCGTAGCAACCAAATCTTGGAGACTACATCGTTTTGAGTCTGGGGATCGCGACCATGGCCAATGTAATCTGAGGAGTGGGGTGTGGTGATCTCTTTTAGGCTGGGATCTAATTCTGCCATAGAAACGTATCGTGCAGACCTGGGCCGTATGTCATTCACCACCAAATCTCTATGCAATAGTTCCTGCTCTTTATAGTCTAATAAAACACTCGGATATGAGGACAGCAGTAATTTTAAGGTTTCGCTTTGAATCAATTCAAGCTGGTTAGTAGAGAGGGTGGAAGTCAATGAAGCTTGTATAATGTCAACTATGGCATAGCTGGCGGGGTTGGCAGCAAAGATGTCTTCAGCCTTTAATCTTGAATTCGGGCCTATTTTAGACAAGAAAGTCATGCTTTCGTCAAGGTGCGATTGATGCCTTTCAAGTCCCGCATTGATGATCGAGTCATTGGCGCTAAACTCTTGTTGGAGTGTTTTCAATAGCTGATGTTCCTTATCACGGTTCTTTCTCTGCTCATTGAAGTTGTTAATGCCCAGCGCTATTAGAATTCCAATAACAACCAATAGAATTTCTCCGATAGCGTATTTCAGGTATCTGCCAGTATTTTGATTCATGTCTTTTCGTCTAAGTTTTCGGAGGAAATTGAGCATATAGTTATTTATTCCCCTCCTTGGAGGGGCTAGGGATGGGTTTTATTGCGCTGATTCTGTGAATTAACTCAATGATCGCTGAATTCATATTTTTCTTAACACTCAAGTCATCAAACCTTACAAACTGCACACCAAATGATACTTCCCTGAAAGTTAAAAGATTTGTTTAGTATTCATGCTGGAATCGTCATAATGAGAGATTCCGACATTCTTTAAACGAATGATCTGATTCACCTTCCAAACAACCTTGAATCAAGTTCAAACGGGATTATTTGCTCTTTGATTTTTACTTGCGAATGATTTGGGTGATGTGGATTTAGTAAATAGTTGAATTCGTCTGGCACCAGGGCTGAAGGAACCTTCAGCATATGTGCTTCTTTGCGCTCAGAAAAGTCCAGCCCAATTTGTTGCGTTGAAAAGGGTTCGTAAGACGTTTCTTTCCAATCCTTAGGCAGGTGTTTGATGGGAACTTCTTTTATTGAATTAGCTTCTTTGATTTCAATCTTGCTAAGACAAATCTCTTTGTTCTGCAAAACATGATAATTGTGAGCCAGATATTCTAAACAAGCCAGAGAAATACTGCCAGCTGTATAAAGAAGATTGACTCCTCTCGGATTCCATCTGCCGCCATACAGGCCAGCACCTGTACCTGAAAAGTCCTGGGCATACTCGACCTTACAAATGCGGTAAACGAGCATCAGGCCAGAACACCGTGCTCCATACGACCTATTTCATCTATGAGCCTACGCACGCCAAAGCTATTAGAGAGAAGAGATTTTGGGATAATGCCGCCCATCGAGACGTTTTCGGTGTTCATCCATTGGTGAAAGCCAGCACCAAATACCTTAAGGCCTGTTCGGTAAACCTGCTCTATTTCAAGCACCTTTTCTGTAACTGATGGGTTAAATTCTTTTTTGCGCTTATAGGTATCTATGGAAATGGGGATGATGCTGATAAGCTCATTCAAGGTAAGCTGTGAAATACCTAATATGTGCTTAATATAATTTTTGGATATACTCTGCTGTGCCAGCGCATAGTAATTGGCTTGCCCATAAACCATGGCAGGCTCATTGAGGACTGCAGTAGGTTGATTTGGCTCATTCATAATAGTGTAAATTTACACAAAAATATATGTAAATATACGCTATTCTAACAATATTGTTTTAGCTTTCTCTACCGAATTTGCATCCTTTAAAAATAACGTGAGTAAGGGATAAGAAATCTCCCTTACTCTAAGAATCTTCATCCTGTGGTCATTTCGTAGTCCCCAGTTTTAGGGACGGAGAAATCTTTTCACGTTTAATGAGTAAATCTGACTTTCACTGCTGAAAAAGATCCCTACGGGATGACCGATAATTGTTGCTAGGCAGAAGACCAGTTGATTAATTAGTATTCTGAACTCACGTTTAACCCGGATAATGTAATAGAAATTCTATTGCATTATCCGGGTTAAAATACTGTGCTCAACCAGAAATTCATAAAGAAAGCCACTAGTCCAAGACCAGTGGCTTCTTCATTATAAACAAAGTTAGTTAGTAGTGCTTTTTATTTACTTGGGAAGTTAGGACTTGCCATCACTTCTTTCATTTGATCAGTATGTCTTTTGACATGTCCTGACATAAATAGAATCGCCTGATAAGCGTCCATCACACCAATAGGTGTAGTAGCATATCTGTTTCTAAGATCTTCATCGGTTTTCTTAGCCCATTTAATGTGCTGTCCCCTAAGTGTCTTAAACTCCTTCAACACTGTTTTAAAGTCTTCAACTTTGTTCTGAGGCTCAAATGGAGCAAAAGTCTTTACTCTTTGTTCACGGCTTTCTATTCCTGCCATAACTTGTTCATCAGTGGCTTTCACTTCAGAACGCTTTGACGGATCGGGATCAGTGGCCAAAGCAGCCTCTACAAAAGCACCCCAGATGCTTGCTTCAGAAATAGCGAGATGCCTTAGACACTCATCAATTGACCAGCTTTCAGCATTTGGTTTGAAATTCAATTGTTCTGCAGACAGTCCTTTCAACGTCTTCATCATATAATCTGAAGTCTCGTTAAGATATTTCACGACACTGCTTCTTTCCTCCTTGGTCATCGGAGTTTGTGCCTGTGCCGTTCCATATAGGAATACCGACATCAGGATTAGGGTAAAAAATTTAGTTCTCATGGGTTTGTTATTAAGTGTTTTCAATTTTCATGTTTAAACATCCAAAGATAAAGTTATTGCATGTTTTCGAAAGTTGACGCGTCCGCCCTGACTTTTGGGACAATATCAACCATCTTTTTTTAAAAAGCCAAAATCTTTCGATCAGAGGCCCTTAGCAACAAAAAAGGAAAAATCAGGGCGAATAACCTATATATTTTTAGTTCTAAATTTAGTCCATGAGACTCTCCCGCATTTTCGTCACAAAACTTTCACAATATCTTTTGCTAAGGATCACGCCTGCTTGGGTGGGCATGCCGTAAGTTGAGAGTAACAGCAGAAACAAAAACTCAAAATAGATCAATTATGAGGCACGCATTTTCTTTTTCATTGGCCTTTCTAGTCCTTGTTTCCTTTTCCTGTGGGCAAATTTCAGGACAATCGAAGAGCGTTTCTTTTCAAGAGGGAATGAACGCCTATTTTCAAATGAATCATACCAAGGCCTACACCATTTTTAGTAACGTTTGGAATGACAAAGGCCAGACAGAAAAAGATCGTGTTCAAGCCGGGCGATTTTTGGCAACTATGGATTGGTTGCTTTACAGAAAAAACGCCAAGGCACATGGAATGCTTAAAGAACTTGAGAAGATCGATTTTGAGCAAAGTCAGTTGCAAATACTCAAAGCCAGGGTTCTGGAGGACGAGGAGAAATTTGATAAAGCTATTGCTGCAGCGCAAAAAGCAATTGATGTAAGCAGCTCTGAATCGGAGTCTTACAGGGCATTGATGGTGTATTGTCAACATGTTTTGGGCCGATACAAGCACCAGCTCTTGAAAGGTGAAAAGAGTTCTAGCGATGACATTTCAGAAGTCAAAGAAGCATATGCCACACTAGGGAAATTGATTGATGAGCAGTCTGGTGATGTAAAGCTGGCCAATATATACCTTGGATACTCACTGTTGCTAAGACAGGGGTCCGAGGCTTTTAATGCTTGGTTAACTTTCTTCCGTTTAACGGACATTTCTGAGGTACACCCAAGCCTGATGAAATCTGTAGGAACATTTCAAAGTGCATTAGCTGGGTATCGACCGGGTGTTGAGAACAGTCGCAGTGTGAGTACAATCATTAAAGGACTGGCAGAATCTGGATTTCACGAGTATGCAGTCTTGCTAAAGCTAAAAGAATTTGGCAGTGCTTCCCATAGTGATAATCGAATCAATGATATTATTAAGTATCAGGGCTTTTTGAAACGCGTTGAACAAACGGCAATTGATTTTTATTGGCAGACTGTAGACGGAGTTACCGGTATCTATGATTTCAACAAAGGCTTTTTGGCTGATGCCGAGGATCTTTGGGATAAGCTGGATTGGGAAGATGGAACCCCTTCATTTTCGCAAAAAGTGTTTATACAAAAGATGGAAGAGAGGTTTAAGGCAATCATCACTTTTATCAATGCCAACGGATATTATGGTTTACATATGGGACACAAGGTGTTGGACGATAGGAGAGTCATCAGCCAATATGATAAAAGTGCCGAATTCAGATATATCTCTATAGACCATATGGTTTCTAACGGATATTCCGGGTGGTTTTGGGATGGACTGTCTCAGACAGGTGGCTGGGCCAGAAACGATGAGGCTTTCTTGCAGGTGCGTAGTGCCTATACCAATGGCCCTGTTGAAATGTGGCGAGGAATAAATGACCCTATTGCAGCCAAGAAGTTTCGGGACGAGATGAAAGAACTATCTAAAAAGGATGATGATTTGGCTAAGGAAGATCCCCATGCGTTTTTACCAGGCCTGGCCAGACGAGTAGTGTACAAGGGAACAATAGAGCTTTTAGATTCACTCAAGAGCACGGGTCTGGAAAAGAAAGATCTGCGATTGTCCTTTATAAATACGCTTGAGAAAATAATTCAAGGCTCTAGTATTTATGCGCACGAAGGAAGACATTCAATAGATAAAAAGAACGGATACTCAAGGGTGTCTGCTGAGCTTGAGTATACCGCAAAACTATCTGAGATATACTTTTCAATGAAACCGAGAATGTCTCTGAGAGCCATATTGGCACCCAATATGGGTGATGGCACCTCTCACGGTATTGCCAATTTGAGAGTCGTCAAAGGGTTGGTCAGTTGGATGGACAAGCATAAGAAAGAGATTGTGGGTTTCGAATCCTCGAGGCCTACACTTCCTCAATTGGATAAGCTGACTGCTCAACAATTAAAGAGAGCTGTAAGGTCATTGGATCCAATGGCAAATTGACGAATGAGTGCCACAGTTTGGATGGCTGTGCACATAGCCTCATAAGGTTCCGAGAATCCAGCAAAAGGGATAGATCAGTTTTATTTAGGGATGAACCTTCTCAGCTCAGTCAAATCGCCTTTTTCTTCATAAAATCTAAACAATTTTTTCAGGGCTTGGTGTGCGTCATGTTTTTGAGAGAATCGTCTTTTGAAAAACAGCTTAAAGCTTAATTAATTAAAATCTCGATATGATACGCACAATTTCCTTTCTTCTAATTTCGGTTATTATTATCTCCTGTTCCTCCTTTGGACAAACCGAAGAAGCTGTCTCTGATGGCTCATTGGCAAAGGCACAAGGTTTCTATAGCAGCATGGAACATAAAGAGGCATATGCAATTTTCAATACTGTCTGGGCAGATGAAAACCAAACGTTAGCGGACCGAGCTTTAGCTGGTAGGTTTATCGCAAAAATGGATTGGATGCTTTATGGGAGGCTGGAGAAAGCCTATAAAACGCTTGCTCAACTTGAAGAAATCGATTTTGAGAAGAGCTCCACCTACATCTTAAAGGCTCGAGTCCTAGCCAGCGAAAGAAAATTTGAGGAGGCCATCACTTGGTCAGGCAAGGCCATGCAACTAAATACGTCTGAAACGGAAAGTTACAAGGCGTTGATGGCCTATGGCTCGCATGTATTTGCAAGGTCGAAAGCGGGAATCGTTGATGGTGCAAAAGAGTCGGCCAGCCAGATTGCGGAAATGAACGGTGCGCATGAACAATTGCGGGCACTACACAATCGAAATCCCGCTGACCTTGAGTTAGCAAAACTATACCTGGGTTATTCGTTGCTGTTTCAGAAAGGGCAGGAGGCCTTCAAAGCCTGGATGTTGTTTTTCAAATTAAGGAATATAGATGAGGTTCACCCAAGTTTGATGAAGTCTGTAGGAGAATTCCAAAAAGCTTTGAGGGATTATGAGACCAGAACAAATCAGCGAAGGGCAGTTGAAATAATTATCAAGGGTCTTGCAGAATCAGGGTTCTTTGAATACGCCTCAATGCTGAAAATAAAGGAGTTTGGAAAGGCCGCTCATTCCGATGCGCGAATTAATGAAATTGTAGATTATCACAGTTTTTTGAAGCAGGTTGACAAAGCAACCAAGGACTTTTACCAGGAAACAACGATCGGAAAGGTCGCGATATATGCCTATACTGCTCAATACCAAAAAGCCTGTCAAGCCCTTTGGGAAAGCTTAAAATGGCAAGGACCGAAACCTGAGTTTTCGCAGCAACTATTTGATGAGACAATTCGGGAGAGATTTAAAAATCTCACCAGATTTGATACTATCAATGGGCACTATGGCCTGTACATGGGTCATTTTATACTACAAGACAGAAGAACAATCAATCAACATGGTCAGAGTGCTGAGTTCAGGTTTAGTTCGGTTGATCATGTTATCTCTAATGGCTACCAGGGTTGGGCGACTGACGGAGAAAGTCAGGTAGGGGGGTGGGCCACCAATGATGGATCTTTTTTGATGATAAGAGCTGGGCTCAACGGGATGGTAACAGAGCTATGGTCAATGCTGACTGATCCAGCTCAAAATCAAGGGGTCTTGAACAATATTGAACGCCTTTCTAAGCTCGAAGACGATATGGCAACTCAAAACCCACATGCCTTTTTGCCTGGATTGAAAATGCGGATTCTGGTTGGTGAGACAAGTGAGTTCTTAGATTCTCTTCGAAGCACCGGTATTGGAAAAGACGAACTGAGGTTTGAATTTATCAACCTCATGGAGAGAATTGCGCAAGATTCAAAAATCTACGCGCACGAAGGGCGGCATTCAATTGATATGAAGTACGGGTTTTCTAAAACGTCAAAGCAACTGGAATACACCGCGAAACTGTCTGAAATCTATTTTTCCTATAAACCATTGTTTTTTCTCGGCACGATTATGTCAGGGAATTTCGGTAATGGGACTGCGCACGGAGATGCCAATTTAATGCTAGTCAAAGGACTTGTGGAGTGGATGAACAAGAATAAAAGTGAGATTACCGGATTTGATCTCTCCAGACCCACACTTCCTCAATTAGATCTACTCACTGATCAGCAGGTAAGGGCAGCTGTAAGATCATTAGACCCTATGGCGAACTGATATTTTTCTATTCTGAAGTAGGGGCCAACCATATTCTAAGTTTTAGTGTCTAGTAGATTAGACACTAAACATCGATTATGAAAAAAATATTCTTTCTCCTTTTCACATCTATTCTGTTGATTTCCTGTGATGACGAATTGATCGTAGATTCCACTGATTGCTTTGAAGTGAAACTTATTGATCAGATGTGTGGAAATGCAATACTACAGATTGTTGACGCGAGTTTTACTGGTGTAGACAAAACTAATTGGACGGATGGTGATGGAACAACATTTGAACGTGTGTTTTCTGCAAACTTGCCATGCAACGCAAATCAGGAGCACTTTGAAAAAGGGGCTGTCTTTCAAATTCGAATTGTAGATCAACCAATTGATGAAACGTGTGGTAGATGCGCTGCGATTCTTCCATCAATGCCCGAGGTTCGGAACGAAATAGAGATTATGGATGGAAATTGTAATTCACTCTAGGCTTAGCGGCTTAGTCTTAGAAAAGAGTATTTTCCAATTCTGAGAGCTTCGAAGTTTTTTTTCTTTCTCTAGTACAGGTGTTGCAGCCGTCAGTAACGGCTGTATCGAACCGTCAGTTCTTCGAGATGAAATAAACTCTGACTCCCTGTCGCGTTCTGACAAAATTATCTTGAATCTGCCCAGGGTTCCAGTGTTCAGTCTCTTTTACAACTCTGAACGCGTAATCTCTTAATTGAGAAAAATAATTTTCGTTTGATTCAGTATAGAAATAGTGGTCATAAACTTGAAAACTCGTCATTGAGCCATCCAGCTCAATCACAAAAGAAATGTCCATTTGAGGAGTTCCTTTTTTGGTCCATAGAGATATTGAGACTATCAATGTTGAGAGAAAGTTGGTAACTAGTTACGGGGCCGCTGTCGTTGAGATAAAATTGCATTGCAATCGCAGATTCCGAACCAACTTAGGAGATTGATAGCAACGTTAGGTGTCGTTAAGTGCCATCAATAAACTATTTATAAGATTTTGACCTGAGAATTTTATTGTTGCATAATTAATCTTTTAATTGTCATCAATGACCAAAAGTGATAATGGTTCTCAAAATAATAATGCCAAAAGCCGAAAGAAGGCCTTTATGGGATTTTGGGGAAAAATGACAGTATTCTTGTCCGGACTAACTGCCATAGGTGCTTTTTTGACTACTTCTGAGCCTTTCATTGACTTATTTAGGGACGGTGACAAAGTAATTGACAAAATTGAAACTACACAGAACCCAAAGTACCCTTCCAATCCATCGAATCTCTCAAACGAAGCCAAACCCCAGATAGACTCTTCTAACAAGCAAAATAGTTCAGAGACAACAGAATCGACTCCGGTCAAATCAGCCGCAGTTACAAAGGAGAAAAAGAATGAGAAATTAACCCATATCATAAATGGATTTCCAAAGAACAATCCGGAATATAAAGAATTTTCACTCTTAGTCTCATCCAAAGTAGCAAGCGCATCTTCATTAAAAGATGATATTCAGGCAGCCATTGAAAGCTCTCTTCTTGCGGAAAATTATGAGCCCAAAAACCCATTTAATGAGAGTCTTACCTCAAGAATGATAGATGGTTGGGTAGCCAGTAGAAATACTACTATAGAAAATCTTGTGGATTATCTTGACTATATCGCCTTTGCCACTTATGGAATAGGGTATAAGAATTCTAATTCTGTGAGCTCTGGTAGAATGACCTGTACAATCAATCTTAACCTTCAAATTGTTGATTTGCAAACAAAACGCTCCATCTATAGGTCCAATGAAGATTTCAACGGAATCGGAGTTGACAATGACCAAGCTTACCAAAATGCCCTTAACCAAATTGAAAATTTCATTTTCATAAAACAGAAATAATGAAGAGAATTTTGACTGCCTCAATCATCTTAACTGCCGTAATAAGTGCTCATGCTCAAAGCGATTTTAACGTGAAACTACGAGAACTTGTAAATGAGTCAGCGAAGTGTATTGAGGGTTCCGGTAATAAAAAGGTTGGTGTTTGGGGCTTTTTCAATGATGCGGGGCTCGAGAACTCACTTGGTCGGTATATGACATCGAAATTCCCAATTTATATGTCTCAGACAGGGGATTTGGAAGTGATTGATAGGAAAAATTTGAATCTTCTCTTAAAGGAGAATGATTTGAATGCTGAAGGGTTAATAGATAAAAATACGGCAAAGGCCTTGGGTAAGGTGGCTGCCTTGGACCTGATAATTTCTGGTACCATATGGATTTTTGAAGACAAAGTGGAGCTAAATCTGTTCATGTTGGATACAGAAACTGCAACTTATACCTGTTCTACAGAAGCATATTTTAAATTGAATGACGACCTTTATTCTCTTATGGGGATTAAGCCACCAGATTTTAATGCTGTGAATAAGAGTAGAGGGTTTAACAGGCCTCTGAATTCAAATGAACACTACAATGATCCTGGGACTGTAGATCCGAAATGTAATGTGGGAAAAGGGTTTGGAGATATTTGCTTTATGAATTCTACGGATAAAGAAGTTATTGTCAGCTTAAGAAACCGTGATATCACCTTAATCCCGGGACAGACACAATGCTATTATGGAAATGAGTCAATAGCCACTGGCTCCGATTACACATTGTCTCATAAAGTAGACGGGCGGGAAATTAAATTTGCCCAAGGTGAAGTAATGATTGAAAAATGCAGATCGAAAACCTTTGTTATTGAATAATATCTCGAGAATATTTTTTTAATTTTCAAAAAGTGCCTCCCAAAGCACCTCTACAGGATGTTTGGCAACTTTAGAAGTGCCATCTTTGATCTGATGCCTGCAGCTGGTGCCTGAGGTTGCGATGATAACATCATCCGCCTGTTCACGCACAGTCGGAAAGAGCACCAATTCCCCGATCTTCATGGAGACGTCATAATGTTCTTTCTCATAGCCAAAGGAACCGGCCATACCGCAGCAGCCTGATGGGATCATATGTACCGTATAGTTCTTTGGAAGTGAGAGCATTTTCTTGCTAGGCACCATTGAGGACAATGCCTTTTGGTGGCAATGACCATGGACCTTGATCAACCTTTCCTCATTGGAGAAAAGGTCTGGGGTGATATGGCCGGCATCAATCTCTCGAGCGAGAAACTCTTCAATGGTAAGGACATTTTCACTTAAGGCCTTGGCTTTATCCTGAAGGTCGTTTCTTAACAAATCAGGATACTCATCTCTGAAAGTGAGTAGGGAAGAAGGCTCAATTCCAATGAGTGGCGTATCAGTCGTGATATACTCGTTAAATAGGCTCACATTAGCCTTAGCGAGCTTTTTGGCCTCATTTAATAATCCTTTGGACAAATAGGTTCTGCCGCTTTCCTGATGAGGAATGTAAATGACCTCATAGCCGAGTTTATCTAAAAGTTGAACAGCAATCTTGCCAATTTCAGCGTCATTGTAATTGGTGAATTCATCACAGAAGAAGTAGACTTTTCTACCTTTTTGTGTGGTTGGTTTGAATTGCTTGTTTAACCACTTTTCTAAAGGGACTCGAGCCAATTCTGGCATGCTTCGTTTTTTGGCAAAGCCTGCAATTGGCTTGACCAGATTTTTTGTCAGGTCATAAGCCCAGGGAGCAATGCTAGCTAACTTCATGCCTTTGGTAAAGTTCGCAATGACCTTCGTACGAAATGGAACCCCCTTGCTTTGATAATACTGGTATTGCCATTCAGCTTTCAGCTTGGCTACATCCACATTAGATGAGCACTCTGCCGTGCAGCCTTTACAGGAGAGGCAGAGGTCCATCACTTCCTTGATCTCCTCATTGGCAAATGGGTTAGCATCTTCAGAGTTGGTGAGGACTTCTCTGAGGATATTGGCACGAGCCCGGGTGCTGTCCATTTCATTGCGGGTAGCCATGTAACTTGGGCACATGGTGCCGCCTGTCAATTCCGTTTTTCTGCACTCACCGGCACCATTGCAAAGCTCAGCAGACCTGAGGATTCCATCATAATTTGAAAAATCCAGAACTGTATCAAATTGGGGCGTAGCCTGTCCTTCCTCATAGCGCAAAAAAGTGTCCATAGGAACAGTATTCACTATTTTACCGGGATTGAAAATGTTATTCGGGTCCCAGACCTCCTTTACTTTCTTAACCAGTTCATAGTTCTTTTCACCAATCATTTGTGGAATAAACTCACCGCGAAGTCGACCGTCACCATGCTCGCCAGACAAGGAACCTTTGTACTTCTTAACAAGACTTGCAATTTCTTCAGCAATAACTCTGAATTGCCTGACACCCTTTGATGTCTTGAGGTCGATAATAGGTCTGAGATGGAGCTCACCTGTGCTGGCATGGGCATAGTGAACACTATAAAGTCCATGGCTTTCAAGAATCTCATTGAATTCCGCTATGTAGGCTGGAAGGTCTTGTACGTCCACTGCGGTGTCCTCTATTACTGCCACGGCCTTGGCATCGCCTGGAATATTGGAGAGCAGGCCTAAACCCGCTTTTCTTAAGCTCCAGACCTTTTTCATATCCTCCCCCTGGATTATGGGAAAGGCATATCCCAGATTGGCTTGTATTAACGAGTTTATAAGGTTTTCAGCAGCTAGTTGTACTTCCTCTTCGGAATCTCTGATTAGCTCCACTACCAGCAGGGCTTGAGGCTCACCCTCAACAAAAAAACGATTTTTGCTTTGTTCAATATTGGTTTTGGTGGCTTCTAGTATATAGTGATCCATCAGCTCACATGCCGATGGATTGTAAGGCAAGGCCACCAGATTGGCTTTAAGAGATTCGTCAATGCTATGGGCATGTACACAAACCAATCTGCGATGTGGTTGCGGAAGGGGAGTGAGCTGAATCTTGGCTTTGGTGACAAAGGCCAGGGTACCTTCCGAGCCTGCAATGAGGCTACAGAAATTAAAGTCGGTGCCCTCGGGGTCAAATGGCTGATGCCTGATTAGCATATCCAACGCATAGCCCGTGTTTCTTCGAGGGATATTGGCTTTGGGAAACTCTCTTTTAATCTCCTCCTGGCGTTCCTTATCAGCGAGCATTTCACGAGTTTCAAAATAGACATTGCTGTGAAGCTCTCCAGAGGTTGAATGGCCGTTGCATCTGTCTAAAAATGCCCCTCTATCTACTGATCCAAACCAAGCTTCCGAACCATCAGCCAAGATTGTATTTACTTCAAGTAAATGTTCTCTTGTGCTTCCATAAACTACTGAATTAGAGCCACATGAATTGTTTCCAATCATGCCTCCAATCATTGCTCTATTGGCTGTGGAAGTCTCGGGAGCAAAGAACAAACCATAGGGTTGAAGGTGCTTGTTCAGGTCGTCTCTTACAATGCCCGGTTGTACCCAGGCATAACGCTCTTCGGCATTGATTTCTATTACCTCATTGAAGTGCTTCGAAACATCGGCTATAATGCCATTTCCAACTACTTGACCGGCCAGGGAGGTTCCTGCAGTTCTGGGAATTATGGAGGTTTGATTCTCACGAGCGAAGTTGACTAGTTTGACTAGATCCTCATCGTTTCTCGGAATGGCTACGGCCAAAGGCATTTCTCTATAGGCTGAAGCATCAGTTGCGTAAAGTCTGCGAGTGGTATTATCGGTATAAAATTCACCGCTGAGCGACTTTTTGAGTTTCACCAAATCCATTGGCAGCAAATTAGTGGATAATGCGGTCTTGACCGAATACAAAGCAGGAGATTTTGGAACCTTATGAGATGAATGAGCTGAGTTGATGATCGTGGACCAGACCACACATCCATGTGAAATCGAAAACTTTCGCCTAATCAACTAAGTGATTTCATTGTAGCAATGGTTTTGTGAGTGCTTACAAAGTCAACCGTTAATGAAACGATACTCCCCCTTATTACTCCTTCTACTGTTTTGGGCATGCAAAAATGATCCAAAGCCTGGGCCAGATCCTGAACCGGATGCAGAGACGATCTCAATTGATTCTCCAGAAGAGATCACGGGAGGCACCTTTGCCATCATAAATACCAACATAGTGCCGATGACCACCAATCAGGTTCTGACGGATCAGACAATTTTAATTGAAAATGGAAAAATCAGTGCGATTGGACCTTCTGCTACCATCACTGTTCCAACCGGGGTTCAAACAATTGATGCTCTGGGTAGAGGTTATGTGATACCAGGCCTGATGGATATGCACTATCATCGCAGTGCTGGATTAGAACTTGCGATTTTCGTAGCCAATGGTGTGCTAACCGTACGAGAAATGTGGGGCTCCACTGGCTTAGTTGCTCTCAGAGATCGAATTGAACCGGAAAATCTTTTGGGTCCTCGAATATTCGTGGCCAGCCCGGGTATGAATGGAGCTGGAGGTGCTTTTGAACAGTTTACTCCTCCGGTTACAACCGTGGAAAATGCACGAGAACTTGTCAGGCAGTACAAGGAGGAGAATTTCGATTTTATTAAAGTGTACAATAGGCTCACACCAGAAGTTTATGAGGCCATAATTGATGAAGCCTCTTCTGTGGGTATTCCAGTGATTGGGCACGTGCCCCGTGCTGTGGGCCCCGATAGAGTGTTTCAATCTGGTCAGGTGAGCACAGAGCACTTTATTGGTTTTGGGCTTGGCGCGGGTTCTCAAAATTCAATCTCAAGAGGTACGCTTGATGCTACCAAAGTGAATGAATTAGCAGATTTGTCAGTTAACAACCCCGATTTATGGCATGTGCCCACCATCATTGTTGATGGCTTGTCCCCGGTAGATGTAAGTAGGATAAAAGCAAGTCCGGAGTATCAAATAATCTCCCAGACACTCAGGGATAATTTTGAGTCAGGTTTCGCACAAGGTACAACTACGAAAGAGGAGTCAATAACTAATCATAAACAAGCGCTGAAGGCCGTGTTCGACAAAGGCGGAAGAATAATGCTGGGTACTGATGCAGGTTTCGGCTTTGTAATTCCTGGATACAGTATTCATGAAGAGCTGAATTTTTATGTTGAAACTGGACTTAGCAATTATGAAGCATTAAAAACGGCTACTGTTAATCCGGCTACTTTCTTAAAAATTCTGGGCGAAGTTGGGACAGTTGAAGTGGGTAAGAATGCGGACCTTGTCTTGCTTGAAAGTAACCCGCTAATAAACATAGGGGCCACACGGGACAGAGCAGGTGTTGTGCTTCGGGGTGAGTGGATTTCAGAACAGGCCTTTAGGGATATATTGGGTCTTTAGGTAATTAAACTTCTGAAATGAAGCAAGTACTAGCTTGTTGGGAAGAGCAGTGAAAAAGAGGCTCCTTTTCCGAGTTCAGTGTTTAGTGCAATTTCTCCTCCATGCATTTGCATGATTTGGGAAGAAAGGCTCAATCCAATTCCTGAACCTCGTTTTTTTGTGGAGAAAAATGGCATAAAGATTTTTTCTTTTGCTTCTGGTGTGATCCCTGGTCCATTGTCCTTCACTCTAATCATAATCATTTGGTCTTGTTTGTTAATGACTATGCTCACCAGCGCGTTGTCCTTATTCTCCACAGCTTCTCGCGCATTCTTGATCAGATTGATAAGCACCATCTCAATAAGTTGTGGGTCCACTAGATGAACAAGCGGAGTTTTGGCTTCTTTGAATTGGAGTTGGACATTTGAATTTTGAAATTCTGGTTTGACCAGGTTTGTGGTAGAGTTCACTAGTTGATTGAGATCGATCTCTTGCTTGGCAGGTGTTGGCAAATTGGTGTAAACGCGGTAGGCATTCACAAAGTCGATTAATCCCTGGCTTCTACCTGAAATTGTACTGAGCCCCTCACTTAGGTCTTCCAGGCTTTCATCTGAAAGAATATTATGGCCATTGCTTTTTTCCAAATCTTCTTCAAGCACCTGGGTTAGGGTAGAGGTCAAAGAGGAAATAGGGGCTATAGAATTCATGATTTCATGGCGTAGTACCTTAGTGAGGTTTTGCCAGGCTTCTAATTCCTTGGCCTGTAATTCAGCCTTGATGTCTTGGAAAGCAAAGAGCCTGTAAGACTTGTTACCCAGCTTGTAAAGTGTTTCAAGTATTGCCAACTCCTGACCATTCTTAATTTTGAAAATGGCGCGATGCTTTTCCTGCATATTTTCAAGAATCTCTGCCAAGGCAGGTGACTTGATATTCAGATCTGCCACATTTCGAAGATGTTCAAGGCCTAGCATGCGAAGTGCTGCACGATTGATTAATCCTACCTTGCCGTCTTCATCAATAGAAATTATACCCGTACCTATATTCTCAACGACCACATTCAGCTGTTGAAAGAATTCTTCCCGTTTCTGGCGTTCACTCAAAATGGCATCTATCACATCTTTGAAAGCCATATTCAATTCCTTGAATGTTTTACCCAACTTATTGTCATGGGTAAAACCCATATTGAAGTCATTGTACTTAATGGCATCAAAGAACCTACGCAGCTTCTTATTGGTGCTTTCTATATATTGAAAAAGCTCAAATACCTCAAACATGATAATGAAACCAGTAACTACTGTTGTGACGTATTTTTGATCAAAGAATATCAGGTATACAAATGCGGCCACTGTCAAAAACAGTACAACAACCCTCAGGAGTACATATAATCGAAAACGATTAAAGCCCATATTTTTCAAGTCTTCTGTATAGTGAAGAGCGCGTAAGCCCTAATTCCTGAGCGGCATAAGTGATGTTGCCGTTATGTTTAGCCAATACTTTCCTGATGAGTATTCGTTCAACATCTTCCAGATTAAATTGCTCCAGATTAATATCTCCTTTTTCTTTGACGGGCTGGTTGTTAAAGAAAAAGTCTTCAGGTTGAAGAATGTTGTCACGGCTCATAATTACAGCACGTTCTACAGCATGTTGTAATTCCCTTACATTGCCCGGCCAGTTATACTTCTGCAATCTTGTAATCGTGGCCTCGCTAAACTTATAAATGTCTTTGTTGTACTTGTTGGCATAATCACTCAGGTAATGCTCAGCTAAAAGAGGGATGTCCTCTGTACGATCTCTTAATGCAGGTAATGGTAATTCAATCGTGTTGATTCGATAAACTAAATCTTGCCTGAATTCACCATTTTGCACCATCTCATACAACGGCATATTTGTAGCACAAATAAGTCTGATGTCGACATCTACGGGCTTGTTAGAGCCCACTCTGCTTATTCGCTTGTTTTGAATGGCGGTCAATAGCTTGGCCTGAAGTGGGAGGGAAAGGTTGCCGATTTCATCAAGGAATAGCGTACCACCATTGGCAATCTCAAAACGTCCGGCACGATCGCTTTTGGCATCCGTAAATGAGCCTCGAACATGTCCGAAAAGCTCACTTTCAAATAGGTTTTCAGAAATAGCACCTAAATCTACACTAATGAAAGGCTTGTTCACACGGTTGGAGTTTCTGTGAATTGATCGTGCAATCAACTCTTTGCCAGTTCCATTTTCTCCGAGTATCAGCATGTTGGCATCAGTCTTCGCCACCCGATCGATGGTATCAAAAACCTGGATCATATTTGGGCTTTGGCCAATGATGTCTTTGAATTTTTCGTCCAAGGCTTCTGTCAGTTGCTCCTGTGTGTCTTTTAGTAGCTGTACCTCTTCTTGGGTCGATTTTAATTTCATGGAAGAGAGCATGGTCGCTAAAAGCTTTTCATTCTCCCAAGGCTTCATTACAAAGTCAGAAGCACCTGCTTTAATTGCTTTCACGGCCATATCGACTGAGCCAAAGGCTGTAATTAAAACCACCACAGCCGAAGGGTCAATCTCCAATATTTTATCAAGCCAATGAAAACCCTCCTGACCACTATTCACATCTTGCGTGAAGTTCATGTCCAAAAGAATTACATCGTATCGTTCATTCTTAAGCAGGTCAGGAAGGAGAGTAGGATCCTTTTCTAAATCTATTTGCGCAAAATGCCTTTTAAGAAAAAGGCGTGCGGCTTTGAGTAAATCTTCGTTGTCATCAACAATAAGTATTCGTCCTGTCTTCATAAAATGATTAGCTTGGTGGTATAGCTATGCAAATCAAACTGGTGTTTAATATACAAACAAATGCTGCCGTCCGCCAGCGGACGGTAAAGTTCGCTGCTGAACTCTTGTCAGTTGTTTGGATTGCTTAAATGATTGATATTCAGGTTATTATTGCTGGCATTGAGATTGCCTATACTAAATTCAAATTGACCTAAAATGAAAAACATTCGCGTAATCTTAAGAGGCCTCAGGAAAAACTTGATTTACACATGGACCAACGTTCTAGGTCTGGCTATTGCCTTTTGCTTTGTTTTTCTTACGGCAATCTATCTGATTCATGAATATACATTTGACCAGAGCTATCCTGAAAGTGAAAAAATACATAGGCTAGTACTCACTGGTTCAGCATCAGATTTATCTTCTACCAGCAGCAGTCATCCTTTTATCCTGTCTGCTGATTATTTGGAAAACTACTCTTCTATAGAGTCGATGGTGAGAGCCTATAATAATTCTTATGTCTCCGATTTGGTCAGAACAAAGGGGGAAAGAGAAAAGGCCATTAATGAAAAAGGTTTTTGGTACGTGGAGCGGGGTTTTCTGGACATGTTTGGCGTGAAACCGATCAGTGGAGGGTTTGAGATGTTTGACGTTCCAGGCACAGTTTTGATTAGCGAATCAGTCTATAAGAAACTATTTGATGCAGAACATGCTGTTGGAAAGAAGTTGCTGGTTGGGGATGAGGAGTTCGAGATTATTGGGGTGTACAAGGACTTCCCCTCTAATTCTTCCCTGGATCCTCGCTTTATGATTTCAATGGAAACCATGAAATCTATCCCCCATTTTAAACCTTATTTTGAAAGCAAGGGCTATATAATGTTCCAGGTTTTTATGTCCCTAAACTCTAATTCCGATGTTGAGAATCTGGAGAGCGAGTTGACTCAGTTGGCGAAAGACCAGGGATTCTTTAATAAAAAGGCAAATCTCATATTAGAACCCTTTGAAGATTATCACTTTAGCAATTTAGATATTGCTAAACCTTACCATCCCAAGGCCGATAAGCGACTGGTGGTCTGGCTGGTTGTGATTTCCATATGCTTGTTAGCTGTTGCTATAGCTAATTTTGGCAATATTTCCCTGGCCGTGGCTCTGCAGCGCAGCAAGGAAATTGCCATCCATAAAATTATCGGAGCCAGGAAGGGTCAACTCGTGAAGAAATCCTTGAGCCAATCACTTTTGTTGAGTTTAATTTCCTTTGTCATAGCGTTGATTTTGATAGAATCGTTGGTCTCTCTGTATAGTGGATTTGTAGAAAGAAAATTAACGATTGGCGTGTTTGGTATTTGGACGTATGGTATTCTTCTGGTATTTACTTCTATTGTAGGACTTGTAGCAGGAATTTATCCTTCTGTGATCGTTTCCAATTTTAAAATATCCGGCCTTTTCAATTCCTTTAGTGGAAATGGAAAGTCTAAATCATTCATTAGAAAGGCATTATTAACATTTCAGTTTTTTATTGCTTTTGGGATTATATCCACGATGCTTTTCATGAATCGGCAGCTTGAGTTTATGTTGTCCAAAGATCCTGGCTATGCCTTTAAAAACACTTTAGTACTCCAGTCAAGTTGGTTTCAAGGAGGTGATGAAGCAACCATACAGACGTTTAAAGACCAGCTTATGGCAATGCCTGAAATCCTTGATATTGCACTCTCTGACGCACATCCCGTGCGTGCTTTGGAAGTAAATGATTTGAGGCGTGCCGGATTCAGAGATGGATGGGAGAAAGTGAGTTTGATGAATATAGGCATTGACTGCCATTTCTTCGATTTCTATAACATCTCAACCAATTTTGATGATGATGTGATTTCATTGTTCTGCACGGAAAGCAAAGTAGGGTTGCTCAATGAAACAGCACTGAATTCCTTTGACAATGAGCCTATTGGCAAACGATTACCTACTTTCTATGGTAAGGCAAAACCAGGGTATATTATACAAGAAGGTACGGTAACGGATTTTCATTTTAGCTCTGTAAGCGAAGCCATTCCACCAATGCTATTCATACCAATGAGTTTGAGCAATGGAAGAGCGCATTATTCTATTCGATATTCAGAGAATACCAATGTGGGCGAGCTAATTCAAAGGCTTCAGGAAATGTGGTGGGAACGCGAACCTTCCGAGTCTTTTGTCCTGAGAGATCTTGAGGAGGAGCACAGCCGACTCTATTCTTCCGAAATCAAGATGATGCAAATGACTGGCATTTTGGGCGCTGGAGTTTGCCTGATAGCTTTTGCCGGAGTTTTTGCGATGTCTGTATTTTATGGGCGAGAAAGGCTTAAGGAGATAAGTATACGTAAGGTCCTTGGGGCTGGAACGGGTCATCTCTTTGGACTTCAAAACCGGTTGTTTATAATCATAATGAGTATATCAATACTGATTGCTTTGCCCGTTGTATTCAGGGTTGTAG
Organism: Roseivirga sp.; assembly: GCA_029262895.1. GTDB lineage: Bacteria > Bacteroidota > Bacteroidia > Cytophagales > Cyclobacteriaceae > Roseivirga. The sequence goes on along the minus strand of JAJCYM010000093.1, from coordinate 38,817 downwards.
ACTCATGGATATCACAGTTTGCCTATAGAACCAACCAACCGGTATGGCTCTTTGCAGTTGCAGGCGTGATCATGCTGGGTGCTACTATCCTGTCTGCGGGATGGTATTCTCTGAAAGTGTCCAAGACCAATCCAGCCGATATTCTTCGCGATTCGTGATCATATGAGCAAGTGTTCACTGACGGACGTTAAAGTTCGGTGGCGACCAAATGATGATTTCTGTTGTTATGTAACTAACTGATATACAGTTAAATAAGTTTGGTATAGTCCTTGAAAAGTAACCGTTCAAAGCTCAAGGTTATGTTTAAGAATTATCTAAGAACCTCCCTAAGGTATTTATCCAAAAATAAGGCTTATACGGCAATCAATGTTTTGGGGCTTGCCGTTGGAATGGCATGTTTTCTTTTGCTCACAATTTTCGTCAAGCAAGAGTTTAGTTATGATGAATTTCATTCTAAAAAAGATCGTATCTACCAGGTTTTTCTACGCGATACTGCTCAAACCAGTACAGAATATCAAATACAAACTCAGGCTCCAACAGGACCTCTTTTTTTAGAATCAGTCCCCGAAGTGGTAAGGGCTTCGAGATTTCTCACGCAGACCAACCAAGTAGTTAAGGTTGACAATAAGCGCTACTTGATCGATAAGGTGCATTTTGCCGATGAGGAAGCCTTTGAAATGTTTGACTTCCCATTACTGAGCGGGGCGGCTGATGAACTTGATATGTCGGTTAGTGATATTCTCATTTCTGAAAAGGAAGCGACCAAGCTTTACGGAGGAGTAGATGCTGCCATTGGACAGGAACTCGAGGTTGTTGACTTGGGAACATTCATTGTGAAGGACGTTTTTGCTGATTTACCAGAGGAAACCCACTTTGACCTTGAATATGTACTCTCTTTTAAGGGAGCCCAAAAACCTTTCGAAGGTTGGGGAGGAGATCGCAGTGTATTCGATTGGGGCTTTTTGAATGCATTCCCATTATATGTTGAACTAAGCGATGAAAATTCATCTGTCGAAGAGGCACAAAAGAAGATGGCAGAAGCACTTCTTCCACATCGCGGCAGATTCGTAAAATTGCTACCCTTAACAGATGTTTATTTCTCAGAGTTGAGTCCATTCCCCTTCGGAAAACGTGGGAATAAACAATACGCACAACTGTATTTGGCGATTGCCATTATTATCCTCCTTGTTGCTGCTGTCAATTACATGAATATGGCCACTGCCAGACAGGCGAAGCGTTCAAAAGAAGTAGGCATAAGAAAAACCGTTGGCGGAAGTCGTCAACAGATTTTTAAACAGTTTCTTACAGAGTCGCTTGTGATCGCCTTCGTATCCATGGTTTTGGGCATTTGCCTTGCAGAAATGGCTATTCCAACCTTAAATGAGTTTGTAGGAAAGCCCATCGATATTAACTACTCAGATCCATTAACTATTACCTTCCTTTTGGGTAGCACAGTGCTTGTCGGGTTTGTATCAGGGGCCTATCCGGCACTGTATCTTTCCAAGTTTAATCCAATCCAAATTCTAGCTGGCAACATGGCAAAGGGTAGAGGTAGATTTTCATTCAGACAGGTACTCGTGGCCTTCCAATTCTTTATTTGTCTTGGCCTGATGACCGTTACCGGGATTGTTTTTAGTCAATTCAAGCATATGGAACAGCTTGATAAGGGCTTCAATGATGAGCTTGTCGTATCTGTGTCTACGAAAGACAAAGCGATTCAAGAGAGCTATGAGAGTTTCAAGGCAGAACTAATGCAAAGCCCTTTGATCAAAGGGGTTTCGGGAGCTGCGTTTTCTGTGTTCACACAATCGAGTAGCTTCTATATACAGCCGGAAGGAATGGAAGAAAGGGTGCCTATTGCAGTTATGCAGGTCGAAAAGACATTTCTTCAGGACATGCAAATTACCTTGGCAAATGGAGAAGGCTTCAATGTGGCTAATCAGGAACTTAATGAACGCAAGGTCCTCATCAATAAAAGTGCGCAGGAAAATTTTGGCTGGGATGACCCTTTGAGCAAGAAAATCCGAGAATTGAAATACGATATTATTGGAGTCACAAATGATTTTCTGTTTGGTTCTGCCAAAGAGGCGATTGCCCCGTTAATGATGGTTTCAAGCGACAAGGATTTTGAGCAAGCCTATATACGCCTGTCGTCAAATAACATGTCTGAATCTCTGGATTATATTAAAAACACTTTCGAAAAATTCGCTCAGGCCTATCCATTTGAATACACTTTTCTGGATGATGACTTTGCCAAGAAGTATGAGAAAGAACAGAAGCTTTCCCAGGTGTTTTCAGTCTTTAGCTTATTGGCAATTTTTGTTGCTGGCTTGGGCATTCTAGGGCTTTCGATTTACATCGCAGAGCAGAGAATAAAGGAGATTGGAATCAGAAGAATTTTGGGTGCCAAAGTAGGCAATATTGTATGGTTACTCAACCGTGGAACTACCGTGCTTGTGGCTGTGGTGGCCATAATTGTTCTTCCGCTAGTTCACATGGCAATGGAATCCTGGTTGAAAGACTTTAATAATAGAATCGATTTAGGGTTGTCGTTATATCTGTTGCCCTTGGTGGCGCTATTAGCCATGATTTGGTTGATTCTTTTAAACCAGTCCATTAAGTCGGCAAGAACTAATCCGGTCAATGCATTAAGAACAGAATAAATGATCAATGTCAATTAGATTGTTAAAACAACTTGTAAGAAGGCTTAAACGGGAAAGATTTTTCTCCCTGGTGAACATTCTTGGGCTGGCCATGGGAATGTTCTGTTTTATGGTCACTACACTCTATGTTCAAGATGAATTGACTCATGACAAATGGCATAGCAAGGTTGATAGAATCTATATCTCACATCTCAAATTGAAGACGAGTACTGGAGAAACCTTGACACATGTACCGCCATTTGCATTACGAGAGGCACTTAGTTCTGAAAGTCCGGGAGTTGAAGCAGTAGTAAACCTCAGTTTTCCAATTAAAGATAAGTACCGGCAAGGGGAGGAGTGGTTTGAAGTCGAGCGGCTGTACTACTCAGAACCATCACTTTTTAAAGTATTTGATTTTTCACTGAAATGGGGAGATGTATCCAGCGCACTTTCTGAACCGAATACTCTAATTCTTTCTTCAGAATTGGCCGACAAACATTTCGGAGGGTCAAACCCTATTGGTGAGTTTGTGGAATTCGAAAATAGTGGAACATTCAAAGTGAGCGGTGTTTTGGAACCTATTCCTGGCAATTCACATCTGCAGTTCGATATGTTGCTTGCCATGAATTTCAACGCAGCCCCTTATAAATGGTATAAGGATAGTTGGGGTAGGGCTTATGGATCTAATTATGTTTTAATCACTGAAAATTACTCACTTGAGCAGTTAAAAGCAGATGCTCAGATGATTCTGAAGAATAGAAAAAGGGTTGGTGATGCCAACAATATAAACTTCTCACCTTTTGGCGACTTGTATCTTAATGGTGAAACCTATGGCCCTGAAACAGAAATGTTTGGAGGTCAAAGAGACTACCTCATCATCTTTTCGTTGGTAGGTAGCCTGCTATTGCTGGTGGCTTGTTTCAATTACATCAACCTTAATACTGCACAGGCTTTTTCCAGAACGAAGAGTTTGGCAATTCGCAAAGTGGTTGGAGCAAGTAAATTCCGGTTACTTTCAATTTTGCTTAGTGAAACAGCCGCCATTGCTTCCATAGCGCTAATGGTGGCGGTTATTGCTTTAGAGTTGAGTTTAGACACCATCAATTTAATTCTAAGAAAAAGGCTTGACTTTGCTTTTCTGGAAAACCCTCAATTGCTCTTAATTCCGATTGGTGCCTTGATTTTAACAGTCGCTATTTCGGGAATCTATCCTGCCATTGTAGCCTCGTCATTCAATACCGTTAGCTTATTAAAAGGGATGATGCCTCATTCAAAGGCGTCAATAATGAGGAAATCACTTCTGGTATTTCAATTTTTGATTTGTGTAGGCCTTTTATCAGGAGCACTGATTATCAGAAGTCAGGCGAAATATATGATTAACCTGGACTTAGGATATAATGTCGAAAATGTCCATAACATAAAGGTGTTTGAAGGGGGATTTGGCGGAAAATATCAAGAGTTAAAAACAGAACTCGAAAGAATACCTCAACTCTCTGGAGTTAGTGGTTCGCCCTTGCCTAAAAGTGGGTTAGGCTTTATTGTGCCGATGGATATAAACGGAGAAAAGAAACAAGTTCATTTTAGGAAGGGATCGGCAGATTTGGACTTTACTGAGTTACTGGAAATAGAAATTCTTCAGGGAAGGGGGCTCAATCAGGTTGATCAATCAGAACTTAATGAGGCCGTATTAATCAATAAAACTGGCGTAGATGAACTGGGTCTTGAAGATCCGATTGGAAAGAGAATTTCCGATCGGTATACTATTGTTGGGGTAATGAATGATTTTCATTATGCTTCAGCAAAAAGTGAGATCGGCCCAATCCTCGTGACCGCTGACCAAAGTCAAATTACCAATCTTCATTTTAAATTTAAGGAGGGTCAAAGAGAGGAGGCAATGGCGGCAGTGCAGAAAGTATGGAGTAGTTTTGGAACTCTCCAACCTTTTAAGACTACGGAAGTGGCCACGTTTTACAATGATGCCTATACTCGTGAAGAAACCTTAGTGCGAATCTTCAATTGGCTTACTTCCATGATCATCGTTATAGCACTTCTCGGTCTTTTTTCACTCACTTCTTTTGAAAGTCAACTGCGCGAGAAGGAATTGGGGATTCGCAAAGTATTGGGTGCAACTTCCTTGCAATTAATCAGAATACTAGGTCAGAAATTCCTGCTGTTAATCATAACGGCAATGCTGATTGCTATACCCATTTGTCACTATTTGATTAATAACTGGTTGAATGGATTTCCTTACCGAATGACCAACCTTTTACCACAATTCTCGATAGCTGCCGGGAGTGTTATGATTTTATCTCTGACCATTCTGGGCATTCATGGCTATTTGGGGTCGAAAAGAAATCCAATAGAAGTATTAAGAACAGAATAAACTCAAAATATCATGTTTAGAAGTTATCTCAACATAGCATTACGAAATTTTAAAAGACAAAAGGCCTATTCTATAATTAACATTACGGGCCTTGCGATTGGTATTTGTTGTTTTGCTATGCTGACGCTATTTGTCAAAGAAGAATCCAGCTTTGACAAGTTTCATGCAAAAAGCGATAAGACTTTTAGATTACTCTCTGCAGATACTTCTAAGGCCGAGATCACTTATCAACAAAGCATGGCCGGGGGAGTGGCGGAGGTTTTGCTTGATCAAGTTCCGGATTTAGAACAGGTATTTCGTGTCGGTACTGCTACTGGAAAAGTGGTCACGGTTGGAGAAAAAAGGTTTCTTGGTGAAGCCATTTATTTGACAGATTCGGGCTTTTTCGAATCGATCGATTTTTCCTTGATCAATGGAGATTTTAGGAGCGTAAGGCTTGGCCCAAATGATATATTATTGTCAAGAAAGGAGGCTGAACGACTTTACGGATTTCACGAGGATTATGTCGGTCAAACCCTATCCATTTCTGACTTCCATGAGTTTGTAGTAAAAGGTGTCTATGAACTACCGGAGAATACGATTTTTCAATTCAACTACCTGATTTCATTTTATAACGTTGGCAAGGCTTACGGAAATCTCTTAAAATATTTTCCCAAGGAAAACAGAGAGAGAATGCTGGATTGGGGACTTGTTGCTTTTAGTACGTATCTGGTTACTCCGGAATTAATAGAAGATAGTCATGCTTTAGAGTCAAAAATTAATCTGGCACTTAGCGCTCACTGGACTAATGACATTTCTAAGATCGAACCGCTTCCTGAAGTCTACTTCAGTGAAGTAAAGTCATACCAAGCTACCAAGTCTGGAGATAGAAAATATTTGAATCTGTTCATGCTAATTGCAGTGGTTATACTACTCATTGCCATTATCAACTATATGAATATGTCTACTGCCAGGCATACGAAAAGAGCAAAAGAGGTAGGTATTAGAAAGACGGTTGGAGGGAGCAAAAAGGGGCTGCTGGGTCAATTCTTCATCGAATCAATTTTTATGACGGCAACCGCCACGTTATTGGCCATTTGCCTACTTGAAATAATGTTGCCCTCCTTTAGTGCGATGACCGACCGAAACATATCAATCAATTATCTCAACCCATTGACCCTGCTCACTATTACAGGGTTTATTCTGACTATTGGAACGCTTGCAGGAATTTACCCTGCATTTGTCCTTTCAAAATTTAAGGCAATTGACATACTCAATGGTAAACTAACAAGGGGAAAAGGGGGCTTAAGGTTCAGGCAGGTTTTGGTCAGTTTTCAATTTATTGTTTGCATAGGACTTTTTGCTGTAACATTGATCGTTTCCTTACAATTCAGGTTCCTCTCTGATTTTAATTTGGGCTATGATGCCCAACAATTGATAACCGTTCCATTGAAGGATAAAAACATGGTGAGTAGTTATCAGAGCTTTAAGTCAGAGCTTTTGAGAAACCCAAAAATCAACTCAGTCACAGGCACATCATTCAGTATGTCAGAGAGTCCACTTTCATTATTTCGAAAAATTGACGGCCTGGAAGAGGAGATGAGTGTGGGATTGATGAATGTGGAGAAAGATTTTGTGGATAATCTTGGATTGGAAATTTTAGAAGGTAAGAACTTTGATCGACCGGAAAATATCATTGGAAATCAGCGAGTACTGATCAATGAGACAGCCGCAAAGATGTTTAAATGGGATGATCCGGTTGGAAGGAGATTGCAGGGGGAGAGCGATGATGATCCCAAGGCTCATAAAGTATTGGGTGTTTTGAAAGATTTCATCTTTGATTCTCCCAAAAAGGAGCTGATGCCAGTCACAATCTATGCAACTGACAAAGGTTTTAGCCATGCCGTAGTCAAAGTGGAAGAGACCAATATAAAAGAAACACTCAGGCAAATGGAAGAGGTTTTTGACCAGTTCTCCAATGAATACCCGTTTGAATATAGCTTTGTGGATGCTGACTTCTCGGCAAAAATGGATCGGGAAAAAAGGTTGTCCAGAATTTTTACAGCCTTTAGTGTTTTGGCCGTATTCATTGCTGCATTAGGTCTGTTTGGATTGTCGCTATTCATGGCAGAACAGAAAATCAAGGAAATAGGAATAAGGAAAGTATTAGGTGCTTCGATTACAGATATCGTTTGGTTACTAAATCATTCAGTAACAAGGTTGATTTTTTTATCAGGCTTAATCGCTTTGCCAATCGCTTACAACTCAATGAATAAATGGCTGGAGGAATTTCCCTATCATATAGAGCTCCATTTTTGGTATTTTCTTATTCCACTGGCCACAATGCTCTTAATAAGTCTGGTTACCATGGCTTATCAATCTTTAAAATCGGCCCGAACAAATCCTGTACAAGCACTAAGAACTGAATAAACTCAAAGTATCATGTTTAAAAATTATCTTAACGTAGCACTACGAAATCTTAAAAGGCAAAAGGCATATTCCTTGATCAACATTGTTGGTCTATCGGTCGGGATTATGGCCTGCATTATCATTGTCTTATATGTGCAAAATGAGTCCTCCTACGAGAAATTCTATCCCAATTCGGAGAACATTTACCGAGTTGTAACCCATTATGAAACGGCCAATGGTGCAGAGACACTTGCCGTGACTCCGAGCAGAGTGACTCAAGTTTCACTCAATGAGGTACCTGAAACAAAGTTGGCTACCATAGTCTTTGATTGGAGAGTGGGTCGAGAAATCCTCACGAAACATGAAGACAAGACATTTGTTGAAACAGATGTCTTCTTTGCTGACTCGAGTTTCTTTAAGGTCTTTCAGCATAATTTTATTGATGGCAATCCGGAAACTGCACTAGATCAACCCAATGTGCTAGTTGTGACAGAAAGCACAGCTATGAAATACTTTAACCGGACGGACAATGTGGTGGGGCAAGTGCTCAATGCAAACAACAGGGATTATCAAATCACTGGAGTAATTGAAGACATCAAGGGCAATACGGCTTTGAATTTCAGTTTTGTTTTTTCTCTGGGAACAATTCAAGCGCAGGTCACCAGCAATAACAATGGATGGTTTCCAATGAATTACTTTACCTACATCGTATTAAACGAAAACGCAACTACTGATGCCTATGAGAGTAAGCTCAATGCCAATTTGACTGAGAACTTCGGTGAACAACTGGAAGCCTCTGGGACGATCATGTACTACGAAACTCAGGCCATCACAGATATGCATTTTAACACCGCTGTTCAAGCAGATTATCCCCAAAAAATCAGCATGAATCTGATCTATTCTCTGGTGGCAATCGCAGCATTTATCTTGTTGATTGCCTGCATCAATTACATCAATCTGAGCACTGCTAAATCTGAGAAGCGCGCCAAGGAAGTCGGCATGCGGAAAGTATTGGGTGCCGTGAAAAGGCAATTGATAATACAATTTTACGGGGAAACCTTTGTGCTCACATTAATGGCAGTAATCATGGGCGTAGTTTTGGCAGAGCTTTTTCTGCCCAGTTTCAATCAGGTTGCGAATACAAGTCTGGACATCCAATATTTCGGAGACAGTAATTTCATCCCCATTCTTCTTGGCTTTATTGTGGTAGTCAGCATCATTTCGGGAAGCTACCCAGCATCCTACTTATCATCATTCCAACCGGTGAAAGTTTTAAAAGGGTCCCACCAAGTAAAGGGAGGAAACCTTTTCAGAAGAGTCTTAGTGATCATTCAATTTACTGTAAGCGTATTCTTGATTGTTGGCACCCTCATAATCTACTATCAGTTGGATTTTGTGAGAAGCAAAGACATGGGCTATAGCACAGATCAGATTGTTTATATGAGACTGCCTGATACCAAGGCGCGCAAAAGCTATGATGGCATGAAAGCACGCATGTCTGCTGTTCCAGGCATTGAAGCCACTACTTATTCTAACAATCTTATAAGCAACGTACAGTCAGGTTGGTCCATTGTCATGGGTGAAGAGGATTTACAACCGGACGTGACCGTCTCTATCAAAGGAATGAACGGGGATTTGGATGCCTTAGAGACATTTGGTTTTGATCTCTTGGCAGGTGAAGGATTTAAGAACAAATCAGATTGGAAAACAAGCTATCACTATCTGGTCAACGAAGCCACAGTTAAAGCTGTCGGCCTTACGCCAGAAGAAGCAATAGGAAAGAAGTTTGGATTGAATGAGGATATGATGGGCACAATAACTGGAGTAGTTAGAGACTATCACACAGCAAGTTTAAGATCAGGAATTGAGCCTATGGCTGTTTTTACAGGACCTCAAAGCTTTAAAAACTTGATGTTTGCCAGGATTGATATGAATAGAGTTAAACCCGTACTGGCAGAAATTGAGGAGATCTGGACAGAATTTAATCCTGATCGAGGTTTTGAACCATTGTTTGTGAAAGAATCAATCCGCGAGATGTATGAGAGCGAGCAAAGACTTGGAAACATCATTCTGATTTTCACCTCTTTGGCCATTGGTATTGGTTGTCTTGGCTTGTTTGGTCTTGCTTCTTATCTGGCTGAAAAGAAGACTAAAGAAATTGGTATAAGAAAGGTGCTTGGAGCAGATGTTTCTAAAATCATCTTCATGTTATCGAAAGAATACATTCGAATCATTATTATCTCGAATTTTATAGCCTGGCCTATAGCATATTTCGCCATGAATAAATGGCTCGAGAGCTTTGTCTTTAGGATAGATGTTGGCTGGCAGTATTTTGTGGTTGCCGGTTTGGCTACTGCGATTGTGGCACTTTTAACGGTATCCTCCCAGTCAGTCAAAGCGGCACTTTCCAATCCCATTAAGGCCTTGAAATACGAATAAAGAACTTATGCTACACCATCTCTTCAAATCCATAATAAGAAGTTTCCGGAAGGAGCGCTTTTATGCTTTACTAAACATAGGCAGTTTGTCCCTGGGAATGTTCTGTTTTCTGGTAGTCGCATTATTTGTTCGGGACGAGATGACTCATGATAAGTGGCACGATAAGGTAGACAATATTTATGCGGCTAAAATCAAATGGGGTGGTAGTAGTGATATGTCTTTTTTTCTATACCCTCCAATACCATATGCTGAAGGAATCAAAGAAAGCTCTTCAGTAGTGGTAGATGCGGTGAACTTAAGTTTTGAGTTGCCAATAGACGTGAAATTGGGTGAGGAGTGGATCAAGGAAGAGGTGTATTATTCAACTTCTTCTCTGTTTAATGTTTTTGATTTCAGTTTGAAGTATGGAGATTCCGACACTGCACTTGACGAACCCAAAAGTATAGTTATATCGGAAGAAATATCAAGAAAGTACTTTGGTGGTGAAGACCCAGTTGGACAAATGCTGGAGATCAAAGGAAGTGGCTTCTCCAAAGTTACTGGTGTTTTGAATCCGATACCCAGAAATTCTCATCTGCAATTCGACCTAATAAGTCCCATGGATTTCAATGATCCGAGATTCTCTTCCCTAAAGAATAACTGGAGCTTTGGGAGTGGGGGACTAGCATATCTGCTGTTGGCTCCTGAATATGACCTGGAGCAATTGAAAAGTGATACCAAAGAACTATTGGCAAGAAATGGCCAGGTCAGTGACATGAAGGAGTTTGTATTTGGCAATTTTGGTGAATTGTACCTGACAGGTACTACCATGCGCTTCAATGATGACAACTTGTTTGGGGGAGATACCAAATACCTCTACATCTTTTCAATCGTAGGAATTCTGATACTTTTTGTGGCCACTTTCAACTATGTAAACCTTACAAGTGCCAGACTGTTTACAAAGACCAAGGCAGTCATGATTAGAAAAATAGTGGGCGCCTCCAGGCTGCACCTCATAATCAGGTTTGTTACCGAATCATTGACTTATTCAATATTGGCCCTGGTACTGGCATTGATCACGATGGAAATTACCCTGCCCTATATCAACACAACCATTGGAAAGGAGCTCGGTATTGATTATTTCACCGACCTCTCTGTATTATGGATACCATTCCTGCTGACACTCTTAGTAGGACTTTTGTCGGGAATATACCCGGCCATTGTAGCCAGTAAATTGAATCTGGCTAATTCATTGAAAGGAGACTCACCAATTACAAAGTCGTATGGTTTAAGAAAGGCGCTTATTGTATTGCAATTTATGATATGTGGAGGCCTGGTTATTGCCACTCTTGTGATTCGGGGGCAGGCAAAGTATTTGATTGATTTCGACCTGGGTTATAACAGCGAGAACGTGGTCAATTTGAATCTTAGCATGAATGGATTCCGTGGAAAATACCTTGAACTTAAATCTGAACTGGAGAGAATCCCCATCATAGAAGATATTAGTGGTTCACCACTTCCAACTTCGAATTCTGTAGTCAACATGGAAGTCGAAAAGGATGGGGAGAAGCAGATGATTACTCCTACTTATCTTCAGGTAGATAAGGGGTTCAGGTCATATTTTGGGGTGGAACTTATTGCAGGACAGGGACTTGAAGATTTGACTGATGACGAACTGAGGAACTCAGTTTTAGTAAATGAGACAGTTGTTAAGGAGCTGGGCCTTATTGATCCCATTGGGTTTGAATTAGCACCCAAATATAAGATTGTGGGAGTAGTAAAAGATTTTCACTTCTCTTCTGCAAAGTCCAAAGTAGGGCCATTGCTAATGCAGTATAGCCCGGAGAAGGTCACCAATATTCACATCCGCTTCAGGCCTGAAAACAAGGATGCAGTTCTGGCGCAAATTGAATCGGTCTGTTCCTCCTTTGGGACCGGCAGAGCTTTTACGTTTAGCTTAATGGAAGGATATTTTGATGACAGCTACAGAAAGGAAGCCGGCCTGGTCAAGGTCTTTGATATTCTTACCGCACTCTTGATGATAGTGGCATTCCTGGGGTTGTTTGCCCTTGCCAATTTTGAGGCCAGGCAAAGAGAGAAAGAAATAGGCATTAGAAAGGTACTCGGTGCCAATTATGTACATCTCATTAAGACCTTGGGCCAAAAGTTTATTTGGTTGGTTATAATAGCACTGCTTTTGGCTATTCCAATTAGCAACTATTTGTTATCAAACTGGCTACAGTCATTCCCTTACCACCTTGATATAGGAGTGAAGTATTTCGCAGTAACAACGCTGGGTACAATAGTCTTAACCATCTCCATATTAGGCTTTCATGGTTACTCCAATGCTTTAAAGAACCCTGTCAAAATTCTCAGAAACGAATAATTTTCAGATCATGCTCAAAAACTATTTTAAAATTGCCATCCGAAACTTGTTGAAAAACAAGCTGTATTCAATGATTAATATCGGAGGGTTAGCCACGGGGCTTTCTGCTTGCGTTCTGATTGTGCTTTTTGTGAAACACGAACTGAGCTTTGACCGGCATTTTGAAGATTCTGATAGAATTTACCGCCTCACCGGTGCCTATAATCAAGGTGGAGATGCTAAGACATATTCAGTTTCTACCACCTATCCATTGCTCCCGGTTTTGGCAGCAAACTTTCCTGAATTAGAAGCACCTACTCGTTTTGCCAATTTGGGAGCCATGATCAGTCGGGGAGATCAGCACATCAATCAGGACAATGTTGTGACGGGAGATTCTACCTTTTTTGATCTATTCAGCTTTGAAGCCATTTCTGGTGATTTGACCACGGCATTACATCAACCCAATTCGGTAGTGATGTCTGAAACTGCCGTAGCGAGACATTTTGGTGATGAAGACCCCATGGGTCAGGTGATCCGGATGAATGAAACGGACTTTAAGGTAACGGCTGTGGTGAGGGATTTACCTGACAATACACATTTCCAAGCCGAGGTTATTATACCAATGAGCAATGGCATACTTTGGTATGGAGACTGGGTACATCGTATTTTCAACGGAACCAGCCATTACAGCTATTTCAGAATTGCTGAAGGTGTGAGCCCGACTGACTTGCAAGGTCGAATCAATGATTTCATTAATTCCAATTATGAATTAGAGAGCCCTGCGGAATACTCGGTACAGGCCATGGAGAGTATTCATCTCAACTCGGATTTGGTTGGTGAGTTGGATGCCAATGGAAACAAGACTACCGTCACAATCTTTATTGCTACAGCTATAGTGATATTGCTTTTGGCTTGTATCAACTACATTAACCTTTCTATTGCCGGGGCCTTTCAGCGGGGTAGAGAAGTTGGACTTAAGAAGGTATTTGGTGCTCGACCAATTGCGCAATTACTTCAGTTCCAGGCAGAGTCGGTGATTGTGGCATTAATTGCATGTACGGCATCCGTGATTCTGGTGGAAATGACTTTGCCACAGTTTAACTTATTGACCGGAGGTAACTATGACTTCCAAATTCAGGAAGACTTACTGCTGGGCTTGTCCTTGTTCGGTGTGGCTTTGCTCATAGGAGTCATTTCCGGAAGTTTCCCCGCACTCTTCCTGTTGAAAATGCCTACTTCGGATGCACTTAGGACGAGCGTATTGAACTCTGGTAAAGGCAAGTTCTCCCTGAGAAATGTGTTGGTTGTATTTCAGTTTTTTATCGCGGTGGTTTTGATCGCTTCCACCTTTATTATTTTGAATCAGATCAATTATTTAAGAAATACGGATTTGGGCATTGATACCGAACAGGTGGTAGTAGTGCCTATTGGTAACGTCAGAGATAATTACGATTTGATCAGACAGGAATTGATGAGAAATTCGTCCATTGTCAATGTTACCGCCAGCAATAATCATCCAGCCAACCGGGTAGGGCACTGGAGACCTTATTTGCCAGCCGGTGCTGAGGAAAGTGTTTCTGCACCCACTGTGATTATTTCGCATGACTTCTTCGAAACCTTTGACGCGAAAATTCTGGAAGGGCGATCATTCAATCGTGACTATCAAACAGATTATATGGAATCATACGTCATCAATGAATCTGCAGTTAAATTCTTCAAAATGGATAATCCCATTGGTACAAGCTTGGAGGGAAGGGCTTACACTGGACAACAATGGTCTACCAAAAGGGCCAAAATTATTGGAGTGGTAAAGGATTTCCACTTTGCCTCTCTGCACTCTGAAATCCGGCCGACAGTCTTTTCACTGGCCTCCGATGCTACATGGGGAATGAACTTTATGAATATCAGGATAGCTCCTGAGCAAATGGATGAAACTCTTGAGGCCATTGAATCGGTCTGGGGCAATTTTGCAGGGGCAGAGCCCTTCGGTTTCACATTTCTTGATGAGGATATTAACGAGCACTACCAAGCTGAGGATCAGTTTTTGAAGGTCTTTACCAGTTTTTCAATCTTATCCATAGTGATTGGCTGCTTGGGTCTTTTCGGGCTAACCGCCTTTATGATGAAGCGGAGAACCAAAGAAATTGGTATTAGGAAAGTGTTGGGAGCTAGCCTGCCGGGTTTGGTAGGGGTGCTTTCAAAAGACTTTTTAAAGCTTGTGCTTATCGCCAATATTCTGGGTTGGCCACTTGCTTATTACATGATGGACAATTGGCTTCAAAACTTTGCTTATAAAATTGTTATCTCCTGGCAGATTTTTGCCTTCACGGGCATTGGGGCCTTATTAATCGCCTTTATTTCGGTGGCCTACCACTCTATAAAAACAGCGAGTACGAATCCGGTGAATTCAATCAGATACGAATAAAACTCAAAGCAATGCTCAAAAACTATCTAAAAACAGCGCTCAGGAATATTTTCAAAAATAAGCTATATGCTGCCATCAGTATTTTTGGTTTAGCCATTGGGATTGCTTGCTTTATTCTAACAGGTCTTTTTGTTCGTGACGAGCTCTCTTTCGACAAATGGCACGAGAAGGGCGACAGGATTTTCAAAGTGGAAGTTATGAACAATATGTTTGGCTTCTCGACCTTCCCACCCTTTCCATACATGGAAGCTATAATGGAAGAAACGGCTGGAGTTGTGGGGGCTGTGAATATTGGTCAAACTCAAGAATTGATTATTAAAAAAGACAACCATCTAATTCAGGAAAAAGGCCTTTACTACACGCAATCATCCATTTTTGACTTGTTTGATTTTGAGTTGAAATATGGGGATGCGGCTACAGCATTGTCAGACCCTAAGTCAATTGTGCTTTCACCTGAAATGGCGAAAAAGTACTTTGGCAAAGAAAATCCGTTAGGTGAAACTTTGGAGATTATGGAGAAGGGGCTGTATAAGGTGGCCGGGGTGCTTGAGCCTATTCCTGGTAATTCTCATCTACAATTCAACTTTCTGATGGGCTACGACTCTAACGATCCCGTGTTTAGCAGGTTAAAAACAACCTGGAGATTTGGGCAGGGTGTAACTTATTTGCTTTTGGACGAAGGGTATACCCTGAGTCAATTAGAAGCAGATACCAAATCTGTTCTAGAGAAGAACACGAACAAAGAAAAACTTGACAGCTATACTTTTCACCCTTTCACAGACCTTTATTTGACTAATGGAACCGTGCGCGGTTCCAGTCGCTATTCCTTTGGTGGAGATATCAAATACGTCTACATTTTTGGCTCTGTAGGGCTGATCATTTTATTGGTGGCCTGCTTCAATTATGTGAATATGTCTACTGCCTGGGGCTTGGCACGAGTGAAGGAGGTCGGTATCAGGAAAACTATTGGCGCATACAAAAAACAGCTTATAGCTCAATTCTTGAGCGAATCTCTGGTCATTACTTTGATAAGCGTTGTACTGGCTATTGTTATTGTAGAAGGGGCGTTGCCCGCGGTGAATGCGTTGATAGGAAAGCAATTGGTCATTGATTATTTCGGTAGTTGGCAGATCCCCGTGTTTTTAACAGGAACTATTGCGGTGGTCGGGTTTTCCTCAGGTTTCTACCCGGCCTTAGTTTTGTCATCACACAAGGTGACTTCCTTGGTAAAGGGGCCTACCACAAAGGGGGGGTGGCTAAGGAAAGGTCTGATCGTACTTCAATTCACGGGCTGTGCAGGACTGTTGATGGCCACTCTGGTCATCAAGAAACAACTCAATTTCCTTCAGGATAAGGACTTGGGTTTTAATGGAGAGCAAGTCTTGAACCTGAATATTGACCCATTGAATACAGGAGATGTAAAATACCTGGACTTTAAAACTGAAATAGAGCGGCTGAGCTACGTTACTGAGGTATCAGGGTCTCCTTTGCCAGGAGTAAGTGGTATTGTGAGCTTGAATGATGTGGAGGGCATCGATGAGAAGGTCAATATGATTCCATTTTTTATGTCCGTGGATGCCAACCTACCTCATTTTTTTGAAATGGAGTTGGTAGAAGGAGAGGGGTTTAATGAACTTTTGAAGAGTGAGGAGAATCAAGCCATTCTGGTCAATGAAGCCTTTGTGAAAGAGGTTGGTTGGACGACTGCAGTAGGAAAGAAGATAGATAATTGGAAAGTGGTGGGAGTAATGAAAAACTTTCACTTTATGTCAGCTAAAGAAGAAATTAAGCCGCTAATGATGACGGTGAATCCTGACGCTGTTCAGGCGGTTCACCTCCGTTTCCGGCCTGAAAATACCACAGAACTACTGACTGATTTGGAATCTATTTGGGGCAATCTAATAGAAGCAAGACCATTTGATTATCTTTTTATGAATCAAGCCTTTGCCGCTTCTTACGAGAAAGAGCGGAAGGTAGCTCAACTGTTTGATCGCTTTTCAGTCTTAATTCTGGTTATTTCTTGTGCTGGACTATTCAGTCTGACTGCATTTATTTCAGAGCAAAGAAAGAAGGAGATTGGTATTCGCAAAATTCTCGGTGCTGGTCTTCACAGTATTTTTGCACTCCTGGCGAACAGGTTCTTACTACAGATTTTCATTGCTATCGCTGTTGCTTTGCCCATTGCCTACTTTGTCACAGAGCAATGGTTGAGTTCTTTCCCTTATCGCGTTGAATTTGGGGTTGCTGAAGGCCTTATTGGCTTTGCTACGCTCACTATTGTGAGCCTGCTTACCATCAGTTACCATGGAATTAAGAGCGGTCTCACAAAACCAGTTGATGCCATACGCTACGAATAAACCCTGAACTAATGATCAAAAACTATCTCAAAACCGGCTTTCGTAACCTCTTCAGGAATAAGGCCTATGCCTTAATCAACATTTCAGGGCTTGCCATTGGTATAGCCAGCTGTCTTTTGATCAGCATGTTTGTCAAAGAGGAACTCACTTATGACAGCCAACACGAAAATGGAGAGAACATTTATCGCCTTACCACAGTAACCAAACGTCAAGACAAGGAGGCTGTCTTGCACGCCTCATCCTATCCGGCTGCCGAGGCTTACGAACGCCAAATTCCAGAAATAAAGAATTTCACAAGATTAAGAAGGCAAGGGGCTACCGTGAAGGTGGGAGATGATCTTTTTGATGAGAAAAGGATGTTTTTTGCTGATAAAGGCCTTTTTGAAGTGTTTGATTTTGCACTTGTTGATGGCGCCTTAGATCAAAACCTGAGCACGCTGGAGTCGATTGTATTAACTGAAAGAGCTTCGATCAAATACTTTGGCACCACTTCTTCGACCGGAGAATCATTGACTTTGGATGTGGGTAAGGGTTTTGAGGAATTCCTGGTCACCGCAGTCATAGAAAATCATCCATCAAATTCTTCATTCAATTTTGATATGGTCCTCTCATGGGAAAAATTCTCCACGATATTGGACCCATGGTCAATGGGCGTATGGTTTATTACTCCGGCCACTTCATTTATTGAATTAGCGGCCGATGCAGATATAAATGCGGTAGTGAAAAAGATGAAAGATGTTCGGTGGGCCCTGAATTCAGACCCTGACAACGAACAAGCCTATGCTAGAAAAAGTACTAATGGACTCTTACCACTCAAGGAGGTACATTGGAATAGTGGAAAGACTGGTGGAGATATTAGTCAATCTTATATTCTGTCTGGAATAGCCGTCCTCATTCTAATTATTGCCTGCTTTAATTTTGCCAATCTTACCATTGTTAATTCTGTGAGCAGAGCAAAGGAAGTAGGGGTAAGGAAGACTATTGGTGCCAGAAAAAAACAACTCGTTTTTCAGTTTTTAAGCGAAGCGATCCTGCTTTGCTGTATCTCATTTTTGATGGGAGTTATACTTGCCGAATTGGCATTGCCGATTTTTGAATCTCTTACCCAAAAAGACTTTTCACGAAACCTGATTAGTGATAAGGGGCTTATCCTTATAAGTTTTGCCGGTGTTCTATTAGCCTCACTATTGTCGGTAATTTATCCCGCATTTGTTCTTTCTCGATTTCAGGTAACCAAGGTTTTTAAGGGGAGCGTGAGCCTTGGTGGCAAACAATCACTGACCAAAATCATGATTACTTTCCAATTCTTGATTGCCATGATTTTCATTACCGTAACAGCCGCAATGAATCGGCAACATGGCCATTTGGTCAATAAGGATATAGGGTATGAAGACAACAACCTGATTCGTTTAAAAATCCCTAACACTGATTCCGAAAAGATATCAAAGAGGTTCATGTCAGAATTATCGGTGAATCCGAATATTGTTTCAATGGGTGCGGCAAGTAATCTGAATGAGGCCATTACCATAAAAGACAAGGATGGTAATAACTTCTTTTTAATCTCGGGTTTTGCGACCCCTGATTATCTAAAAACACTAGGAGTTAAACTTATTGAAGGAAGGGGCCTGAATGAGGCCGATCGATTGATTGAAGAACCAGCCATAACTAACATTCTAATTAATAAAACCGCCTTGCGGCAGCTAGGTTCAGAGTATGGCGTTGGTTCATCCATCATGGATGGAAAATTCAGAATTGTAGGCATAATTGATGATTACCAGCTCTTTTCGGCTTATACAGATAGGAAATCGGTTATACTAAGGGCCAACCCGAGAGCCGGCAATAACTTTTTTATCAATAATCTCTATGTCAAGTACAAGCCAAATGTCTTGCCGGGCATTCTTGCCCAGCTTGAAAGCTCCTGGAGAACTATACTGCCTGAAGTACCCTTTCAGTATACTTTCATGGATGTTTACAATGAGGATCTGTATGAGAAAGAAGCACTGTGGGGCAAAACTTTGAATTACTCTTCTGGTCTGGCCATAGCTGTTTCAATAATGGGTTTGCTGGGTTTGGTTGGTTTAACGGCCGTCCAAAAAAGGAAGGAAGTAAGTATTCGAAAGGTACTTGGCGCCTCTATCAGTAAGTTGGTTTTCCTTCTCAATCAGGGTTTTACTAAACTACTATTGCTGGCAATAATCCTGTCGATCCCGATAGCCTATTTCATCATAGATCTATTTTTACAAGACTACATTAATAGAATTCAAATTTCGCTATGGCTCTTTGTTGTGCCCACCTTGCTGGCATTTTGTATTGTTTGGTTCACGGTTTCCTCTATCACAGTTAGGTCGGCAAGAAGGAACCCTGTGGATGACCTTAGGTACGAATAAGACTCAAAGACAATGCTAAAAAGCCTTTTCAAAATATCATTAAGACGACTGTTTAAAAATAAATATTACTCCTTTGTAAACCTTTTTGGATTGTCACTGGGCTTCGCCTCTGTTCTGATAATCTTTCTATTTGTAAGAAAGGAACAATCATTCGACAGCTTTCATGATAATGGTGAGTATATCTTCAGGCTTTTAAAGGCATCAGAAAATAAAAATGGGAATGAGAGGTCCTCAAGAATAAGTAATGCTATAGTGCCCTTTATATCTGATGTAATACCGTCAATAAAATATGCCACACGCTATAGGACTAATGGTTCGAGTACTTATGCCGACTCACTAACCTTTAATAATCAAGAAGTCAAAATTACTTCTCTAATAACTGATAATGATTTTTTTAAGGTTTTCACTTTCGAATTATTGTATGGTGAATATCCTGATTTTGAAGCAAACCCAAAATCGGCAGTAATTACCAAAACTAAAGCTGAAGCAATTTTTGGAGATTATACATCAGCAATTGGTGAATCAATTATCAGAGGTAGAAACAAATTTGAAATTGTGGGTGTGTTGAAGGATATTCCTCTAGAATCCTCAATCAAGTTTGACATTGTTTACTCATTGATTGAAGCCAATAGTGCTTTTCCTCAAATGTTGACACGGTGGAATATTATGGGGAGCAATAGTGCTGTAAGGTTTGAAAAGGGGACTACCAAAGAACAACAAGAAAAACTGGTCGCTTCAATTGGCAAAGAATATCATCTACAAGTTCCAAATTCGGAAAATGTTTCATTTGAATTACAAGCCCTGAAACAACTACATTTTGATATTGCGGTGGACGATGGAATCAGCAACAAAATTGCCCCTGTACATTTGGCAATTTTCAGTGCTATTGCTATCATAATTTTAATTGCTTCAGTAGTCAATTATTGTGCTTTAACTCTTGCGCAATCTGTTGAAAGGGTTAAAGAAATTGGGGTAAGAAGAACGGTTGGTGCAAAGCGCTTTCAGCTGCTTACTAATTTCTTTTCTGAGTCAATCTTGTTGACATCTTTTGCCTTTATACTTGGGCTAATTATTTCTGAGCTTCTAATACCCCAATTGGAGGATTTATTAAACAGGGAATTGGGGATACACCTTTTCTCTGAGCCGAGGATACTGGTGTTGGCTTATTTGGTAGTAATTGGCATAGCACTGATTTCTGTAATTTACCCAGCACTGGTTGTTTCAAAAAAATCATTGGCTGATTTAAGGAATTTCAGCCCTGCCAGTTTATTTAACAAAGCTGTTTTTATTGACTTGGTTAATGGTTTTCAAGTCGCAGTATTTCTTTTCCTAATAGCGTCTACACTTTATGTGAACAAACAGTTCAGCTTTATTCAAAATGAAAATCTAGGTTTCAATAAAGAAAACGTATTAATAGTTGATGTTAACACCAGAGAATCAATCCTAAAAAAGGATGTTTTAAAAGACGAGTTTGAAAAAAGCTCCTACATCCAATCGTTGAGTTTTG
Source organism: Roseivirga sp. (assembly GCA_029262895.1). Classification (GTDB taxonomy): domain Bacteria; phylum Bacteroidota; class Bacteroidia; order Cytophagales; family Cyclobacteriaceae; genus Roseivirga. The sequence continues at coordinate 17,945 of JAJCYM010000093.1, read as the reverse complement.
CAATGGGATACCCTTCATTCAATGGTATGACCCATTTGAGTGAAAAATACAATGTTAGTTACCTCGACTACCAAATTGAGCCAGAATATTTTGATGTATTTGGGTTGAAATTATTAGAAGGGAGGCTATTTGATAATTTTGAACATAGCGAAGACTATGTGGTTGTTAATGAAACCATGGCCAAAAGAATTGAGGAGGGCACAGTTCTTGGAAAAAAATTGGGTAATCGTGAGATAATAGGAGTTGTTAAGGATTTTCATACCCAATCTAAAAGAGAACCAATCCGCCCACTTGCATTAAGGCCATTTGATAATGATGGATTCGGAAGGCTAGCCATTAAACTAAATGGAAGTGATAGTAAGGCTGCTTTGGATGATCTATATGCAATATATGAGGACGTGACTGGAAGCCCCAAATTCAATTATGCCTTTCTTGATGAACAATATGGGCGTATTTACGGTAGTGAGATGATTGTTTTGAAGGTTATGGGTGTTTTTACATCTATGGCTCTGTTTATAACCATATTGGGATTATTGGGTACTACGTCTTATTCGGTTAAAAGACGGATTAAAGAAATTAGTATTAGAAAGATTTTGGGAGCAAATCTTTTGGAGCTAAACAGGGCAGTTAATTCGAAAACCCTCTTTATAACCTTAATTGGTGCCTGTGTAGCCCTGCCACTATCATATTTATGGATATCTGATTGGCTAAATGATTTTGCCTATCATATAGAAACCTCAATAAGCGGTTATATACTAATCCTTTTGCTTTCTGTAATACTGATTATTCCAGCAATGACATTACAAACCTTAAAGGTTTATAATTCCAAGACAGTTGATTATTTGAAAGAAGAATAAAACTCAAAGACTATGTTCAAGAACTATCTCAAAATCGCTTTTAGAAACCTTCAAAAACACAAAGGTTATTCAATTATCAATATCACAGGTTTAGCAATTGGTATTGCATGCTGTCTGTTGATCTTTCTTTTTGTAAAAGATGAAATGACCTATGATCGGTTTCATAGCAAAAGCGACAATATTTATAGGATCACCAATGAAATCGATTTTGGTGGCCAAACGATGAGTCTTGGAGCTACGAGCTATCCAGAAGGAGCAGCTTATTTGGCGTCTATTCCCGAAGTAGAAGCAATGGTTCGATTTGATAGTGACGCGGCCATTATCAAAAGTGGAGATTCCTTTATATCCCAGACGCGTTTGGCTTATACCGATCAGGCCGTCTTTGATGTCTTTGATTTGAAGCTTATAGAAGGAACTACTGAAGGAGCCTTAACTGAGTTGAATAATATTGTTGTAACAGAACGTATTGCCTTAAAGTATTTTGGGAAAACAGATATCATAGGCGAGTCACTTCAAATGAACATTGAAACGGATTTAGAGACCTTTTATATTTCTGCAGTTCTTGAAGATCATCCGAGTAATTCTTCATTCAGTTTTGAAATATTACTGTCATGGCAAAAAAGAGAGAGTCAGCTTAGTGATAATAGATTATCGAATTGGGGAAATATAAGTCTCAATACATTTTTATTGATATCTGATACTCCAGAAGTTGTAATAGCAAAGATGACCGCTGTTAGAACTACTCATAACCCAGGAGAGGATGGAGAGTTTGCGAGAGGAGTGAAAGGTAGTTTACAACCATTAACGGATATTCATCTAAACAAAGAATTTAGAGGAGGAGATGCTTTGGGTGACTCTGGTGATCCGGTGTATTCCTACATATTGTCAGGTATTGCTTTAGTTATTTTGATTCTGGCATGCATCAACTTCACTAATCTGTCAGTGGCAAGATCATTACCAAGAGCTAAGGAAATTGGAGTGAGAAAGGTACTCGGAGCTCATCGTAAACAATTGGCTTTTCAGTTTTTGAATGAGGCCTTGCTCATGTGTTTAATTGCCTTCGTATTTGGTTTACTACTGGCTGAGCTGGCACTGCCTGTATTTGGTACATTACTCGAAAAGACTTTTACATCTGGAATTACAAGTGATGTGGGACTGATTCTTTCTTGCTTGTTGCTGGTTTTGTTTACCGCTTTTTTATCTGGGTTTTATCCTTCTTTTATTATTTCCAAATTCAATACGGTAATCTCTTTAAAAGGGAAAGTCAAGTTAAAAGGTAACTCTATAGTTTCAAAAAGTCTTGTGGTTGTTCAGTTTACATTGGCAACAGTCTTAATCGTAGGTACTATAGCCATGAATAGACAAATTGACCATATGGTCAATATGGATTTGGGCTATGATGATGAAAACTTGATAAGTATTAATGCGGCTCAATCTGGCACCCCAAACTTAGCACAACTGTTCAAAGATGAATTGGCTCAAAACCCAAATATTGAGATAGTCTCCACTGCAGATACTTATGGTTCAATAGGTTCATATCAATTTAATAATGAAGACTTTTTTGCAGTTGTAAATGATATAGATGATAGATATCTCGAGATGAAAAATATTGAGATAATTTCAGGAAGAGCGCTCAAAAAGGGAGAGGACGTTTATATGACTGCTGATGATACGCTTTACAATATTCTAGTGAACGAGACACTTGTAAATGACCTTGGGTTGGAGAATCCTATAAATACAGTTATTGGAAGCAATAGAATTGTTGGAGTGGTGAAGGATTATAATTATGCCTCAGCTAAAGGTAAGGTAGGGAAATTGATGCTATCGCCATCAAATGGTGCAGGCTCAAATGAGCTTGAGAGCATATACGTGAAGTTTAATTCAACCTTTTTACCACAGATTCAAACCCTTTTAGAAGACACATGGCGCAAATTTGTTCCTTATAAACCCTATGAAAGTGATTTTGTTAAGGAAGCTAATGCTGCGAGTTATGAGGATGAATCGCGATGGAGAATGATCATCACTTATGCTTCAGGGTTGGCCATTTCAATTTCGATTTTAGGATTGTTCGGTTTGGCACACTTATCTACTCAGCAGCGAATCAAAGAAATTGGTATTCGAAAAGTCTTAGGAGCCACAATTACTCAAATCGTCTTATTGCTGAATTCTAATTTTGCCAGATTGGTACTGATTTCCATTGTTTTGGCCTCTCCGTTGGCTTATTATTTAGTGGAGAATTGGCTGGATAATTTTGCCAATAAGATCAATATTTCTCCTTTGCTGTTCTTGATCCCAGGCTTAATCACTTTTGGAGTGGCATTTATTACGGTAAGCCTTCAGTCCATTAAATCTGCTGTTTCAAACCCAATTGATTCACTGAGGTATGAATAAACTGATTCACCTATGCTAAAAAACTACATCGTCACCATTTTTAGAGGAATAAAGCGGAACAAGCTTTTCACTATTATAAACTTGACAGGGCTCTCGGTAGCCATGGCCTGTTTTATTCTGGTTGGACTGTATGTCAGGTATGAGTTGTCGTATGATCAGTTTCATGACAATGTGGAGGACATTCATATTGTAAAATTGAGGAACACCAGAGGTTCCGCCAGTGCTGTTGTTCCGGCAGTATTGGGCAAACACCTAAAAGATGAAATTCCTGAGCTTAAAGAAGTAGCTATAACTTCAACGGGAGTAGGTAAAATGTATGTAGTTACGTCTGAAGGAGAATTCATCCAGGAAAAGTATTATCAAGCCGAACAGTCCTTCTTCAATATTTTTAGTTTTCCTTTTTTATATGGTGACGGAGAAAACTCTCTTGTGGATCCCAAGTCCATAGTGATTTCAAAGGAAATGGCTCTAAAGTATTTCAATAAGGAAAATCCGGTTGGAGAGTTTATTAAAATAGATGGGGAAGCTGAATTTAAAGTGTCAGGAGTCCTAAAATCCTTTCCAAAAAACTCCCAATTCCAACCAAATTTTGTGCTTCCAATCGAGCCGAGATATAACCCGAAAATTTATAATTCATGGGATTTCATAACATTCTTTATTTACATAAAAACATTACCCAATACAGACCTTGATTTATTAGAAACAAGAATTTGGTCGGTTTATGAAAGGAATGTAACGAAGAATAGATTTTTTGCAGGAGCTGAATTAGGGAGCTTTGCAGATTCTTACTGGCAATTAAGTGGTAGTGGAGCCAGTATGAACAATCGAGATAGGGGCTTGGGAGCCAATAAGGATGTTATCTATATCTGCTCCGGAATGGCCATACTTCTGCTATTTATTGCTTTGGCTAATTATGTAAATATGGCCACGGCTAAAGCCATGTCAAGAGCAAAAGAAGTTGGCATTAGAAAAGTAAACGGAGCAACCCGGAACCAACTGATTAAACAATTTTTAGGGGAAACACTCTTCTTTTCCATGCTCTGTCTGATCATGGCTGTAATTCTAGTCGAAATACTATTACCTGCAGTTTCACAGGTCATAGGCATCACATTGGAAATGGAGTATGCCAATTCTTACATTCTAATTGTCTTATTGGCGTATGCCGCGCTTTGTGGATTATTAGCTGGGATTTATCCGGCAATATTACTTTCACGATTTAATCCGGTCAAAGTACTCAAAGGTCAAAACCAGCAGACTTCTTCTCGTTTTTCGCACCGTAGTGTATTGCTTTTTCTTCAATTCACAATTTCATCAACCATGGTTGTTGTATTGCTCATCGCAAATACTCAGATCAAACATTACGTCAATTTCGATTTGGGCTTTGAGAAAGAGAGGGTAGTGAGCATACGCATGGCTAAGGAAATGGAAAAAGATGTCCCATTGATTCTTCATGAAATTGAAAGCATAAGTGGAGTTGAGAAAGTTACTACGGGCCCAACGCCAAGTAGATCCAGCACTGCCTATGTTAATCTGGAATATGAAGCCACAGAACTTAAATATGTTAAAACAATCCAAAGTGATGAAAACTTTCTTCCAATGTTAGAAATACCATTGTTGGAAGGAAGAAACTTTGACTTGAGCCGACCTTCTGATTTTGAGAATGGGATTATAATAAATGAAACGTTGGTTGAAGAATTAGGCTTGAAAAACCCTGTAGGGGCTACTATTTCGTATTCAAAAACACAGAAAAAGATAATCGGGGTAATGGCTGATTTTCATATAGATGGAGTTATGTCCACTCCACAATCGCTTGTTCTGAGTCCAGTAAAAAATGAACTCAATGATCTCCTAATTAAGGTAAGTCCAAAAAATATAGCTGGTACGCTTAATCAAATCAATGAAATATGGAGCCGATTTGATGAGAAAAATGTTTACCAATACCAATTTTTAGATGACGCCTATGCAACACAGCTTAGTTCGGTAAAACGAATCACACTGATTATTAATGGCGTAACGGTAGCTATCGTTGCCATTTCCTTATTTGGCTTGTTTTCTTTGGTAGTTTTTCAAACGTCTCAGAAGGTCAAAGAAATAGGGATTCGAAAAGTATTGGGTGCTTCTGTGAGTCACATTTTATTGATCTTAAGTAAGCCTTATGCTTTGGTTGTACTGCTTTCAACTTCGATAGCCATCCCATTGGCCTATTCCTTTATGGATGATGCCTTAAACAAATTTCCCAACCGAATAAATATTGATAGCTCTTTTGCTATAGCCACGATTGCTTTTGTATTACTCTTTTCTGGCCTTGTGGTCTTGAGTAGAGGCCTTGCGGCAAGCCGTAGAAATCCTGTTGAAATATTAAGAAACGAATAAACCCACTGATTATGGTCTGGAACTACTTTAAAACAGCAATAAGAAATTTGACCAAACGAAAGTTTGTCTCCATTATCAACTTGACGGGCCTTTCAGTAAGCTTGGCTCTTTTCATGATGATTGGGCTCTATATCCAATTCGAGACCAGTTATGACAGTTTTCACGAAAAGAGCAAGGATATCTATTTACTAACCAAGGAAATCAAGACACCTACCAGCTATTCGTTGAGAGGGTCAGTCAACTATCCCGAAGGCCCATTGATTGCTGAAGACTTTCCACAGGTTAATCAGGTGGTGCGGTTCTACAAATCGGACAACTCATTGAGCAAAAGTGGGGATAAGGTATTCATTGAAAACAATTTCTTTTTTGTTGATAAGAATGTTTTTGAGGTATTCGACTTTGAGGTAATCCTAGGCTCCGCTGAAGATGCTTTTTCTGAGGTGCACAACATTATGATTACCGAAGAAACGGCTTTGAGGTATTTCGGAAAAATCGATGCACTGGGGGAGGTGATCACGGTTACAGAGCAATACTGGAACGCTACCAACGATTTTAAAGTAGTGGGCATTCTAAAGGCCCCTCCTTTAAATTCCCATATTCAATTCGACTTTCTAACCTCGTTTGATGCTTTCGAACACCTTACACAGCTTAAAACCAGTCAACAAAACCCCATGTGGTATTGGGGCTGGAATACCTTTAGTGCCTATGTAGAATTAAACCCTGAGGCTGATAAAGAGGAGTTGGAAGCTTCATTTGACGGATTCATCAATAAATACTACCCTGAAAGGAGTAGGGAATACGCAAAACTGTCCTTGACACCAATAGAGGATGTTTACCTTAGATCTGACATCAATAACGGGCAGGGTATTGTAGGTAACCCCAAGACTATCAAAGTGCTTTCAGGCGTGGCTCTGTTTATCCTGATTATAGCTTGTATCAATTTTGTAAACCTCACCACAGCTCGATCTTCTCTCTATGCCAGAGAAATTGGTGTAAAGAAGGTATTGGGTGCGCGTAGGAGCCAATTGTTTTTTCAGCTGATCTTAGAATCAGTGCTTCTGACATTTTTTGCTATTGTTTTGGCTGTAGTGGCGGTTGAAATTTTCTTGCCGTTTTTTCAGAACGCAGTTGGTAAGGTTATCGAAATAGACATCTTTTCACTATCAACACTAACCAGGCTCTTTGGAGTTGGATTAGTCATTGGCGTGTTATCTGGTTTCTATCCAAGCATTGTACTTTCTGGCTTTAAACCGCTTACTGCCTTGAGAGGGGAACGTGTTCAGTCTGAAGGAAAGATTTCTGTAAGAAAGATTCTGGTTGTTTTTCAGTTTACCGTCTCCATAGTGCTTGTATTGGGTTCTATGGTAATCTATCGCCAGCTGGTTTTCATTTCAGATAAAGATTTAGGCTTTGATCAGAATGAGCTGCTCTATATTGAGGTACCCTCAGGCCTTACTACCCGAAATTCGGCACAAACTGTTAAGTATGAGGCAATGCAGGACCGTTTGAGAAACTTATCCCGGATTAGTGGCGTGACCTCAAACGAAGATCAGCCAGGTGTGTCTGTGGGAAATGAATTTGTGATTCCTGATGGCAAAGGGGATGATGAAAAAATTGTGATACCATTCATGTGGGTCGATGAATACTTCTTTGAAACTTTTGACATTAAATTGACTCAAGGTGAATTAGGGAAGTTTGAGAATGGGGCACCAATAAAATATTACCTGAATGAGAGTGCCCGGAATGTATTCAATTGGGATGACCCAATCGGAAAACAGATTGCCATTGGCTCAAGCAGGGGGGCTGTTCGTCAGGGTTTGGTACAAGGCACTGTTCAGGATTTCAATTTTGAATCACTTTACAATTCTATTAAACCAATGATGATCGGTGTATGGCCTAATCATCTAAGTTCTGGTAGGTGGAACCTATTTATTAGGGCTAATACCAAAGAATACACAGCAATGATTGACGAGGTAGAGGCCATCTGGAATGAGTATTATCCTGAACGACCGTTTAACATTTCATTTTTGGATGACACCATTCAGCAGCAATATCAGGCACAAACCAATTTGTTGAAAATACTACCTTATTTGACAGGGTTCGCAGTATTTATAGCCTGTCTGGGCTTGTTCGGATTGGCGTCTTTTGTAGTGGAAAGAAGAACAAAGGAGGTAGGTGTTCGCAAAGTATTGGGAGCCTCTATTCAACAGATTGTGGTGCTTATATCTAGTGATTTTATGAAATTGTTGCTGGTGGCAAATCTCATTGCCTGGCCAGCCGCTTTCTTTTATTTGAAAGATTGGCTTAATAATTTCAATTATAGCATTCCGTTAAGCTGGAGCTTCTTCGCATTTGCTGGAATATTAGTTATGGCTGTGGCCTTGATCACTGTAGGGCTCAAAGTTATCAAAGGTGCCAGGTCGAATCCGGTTGATTCGCTGAGATACGAGTGATTTATAAGCTTGAATTTTGAGAACAATGACTGATTGAAATGAGAATAGGCACAAAACTATGTTAAGGAATTACCTAAAAGTTGCTTTCCGAAATATCAATAACAATAAGCTCTATTCAGGGCTTAACATTCTTGGCCTGTCTGTTGGTTTATCTTCTTTCTTCATCATCTATCTATTCATACAGAATGAATTGGCTTACGATCAATTCCATGAAAAGAAGGAGAGAATTTATCGAGTCGTAGAGAATATTCAAACGGGGGATGGTTTTGTGAAAGATGCTGTCATCACCCATGCACTGGCCCCTCTGGCTACAGAGCAGATTCCAGAGATTGAGGCTTTCAGTAGGCTCGAGATGAGAGAAAGGGATGTTTTTGTTTATGATGTAAAGGATTCTATCGATCGGGTAGGAGCTATTATAGCAGATAAGGATTTTCTTGAGATTTTCAATATAGAGCCAGTTGGGAACACGAATTTTATTACAATTGATGCACCAGTTTCCTTACTCATCAGTAAGTCCAAAGCAGAACGCTACTACGGAACAACCGATGTACTGAACAAAACAATTAAGGTGGGAAAAGATGACCTTTCGATCGTAGGTGTGTTCAATGATTTGCCCAATACCTCTTCGATCAAAGGTGATGTTGTGTTATTGAACAGGGAGGCGAGCACATTTCGAGGTAATTCAAATTGGAGAGCCATGTATGGGCAATCTTATTTTCTACTCAGAGCGGATGCCAGACCGGTTGAAGTAGGGCATAAATTGAATGAGATTTACTTCGACAACCTAAAGACATCAGCGGACAGTTTGAACCTGCAGGTACTGTCTAACATTCACTATTCCTTAGATGTTGATGGGCCTGTAACGGAAAAAACTGACAAACAATATATATTCATTTTTACCCTTGTAGCTGCTTTTATCCTGGTCTGTGCTGTATTTAACTACATCGGCTTAGCCTTGTCCCAATCATTAGAAAGAGCCAAAGAGATAGGCGTGAGGAAGGTTATCGGTGCCAAGAGGTCTTCGTTGTATGCACAGTTCATTACCGAGTCCATTCTTCAGGTGTTTGTGAGCTTTATTTTGGCCTTGGTTTTGGTAGAGATACTAATACCTCAACTTGAGCTATTGGTAGAAAGGGATTTGGCTATTAGCATCTTTGATCAACCGGTGTTGGTAATAAAGGGAGCTATGCTTAGCCTTCTTATTGGAGTAGTTGCTGCTGTTTATCCGGCTTTTCTGAGTACACAAATGAAAGTGGTCAGCATTTTCAAAAGGCAGAGCAAGTCTCATTCCTCAAAGCATGTCATTAATGCGGTTACCGTTTTTCAAATTGTTGTTTTCATTGTGCTTATCTGCGTAAGTGTTACCACAAACCGGCAGATGCATTTTATGCGTAATGAGAACTTAGGGTTTGACCAGGAACAACAACTTGTTCTTGAATGGGTGGGAAATAATACGGCAGAGATTTTAAAGAATGATGTGCTTGCCGTCAGTGGAGTGGTTTCAGCCAGTCATGCAAGAACAGTTCCTACAAAGTGGGAGGGTTGGACAGAATTTAAAGGCGTCAGTGGTCGGTTTCATTTATTTGATATTGACGAGGATTATCTCGAAACCATGGGAATGAGCCTATTGGAAGGACGCAACTTCAGGCCGGAAGAAATGGATTCGGCAAATGTAATTATGGTCAATGCAGCAGGCGCAAGAAAGATATCACCTGAAGGGAGTGCTATAGGAAAAACACTTCCTTTTAAAAGTAATGGCCTTTATTCCAAAGGAGATAAGCGAATTATTGGTGTAGTGAGTGACTTTCATTATGTGTCAAAGAAAGAGATAGTTGAGCCGGTTTTATTTCACCCACTTAAATACTATAGTTTGTTGGTAGTTAAACTGTCCACTAAAGATGTTCCCAAGACGGTGGATCAAATAAGCGCTGTTTATAGCAAACATAATAATGGGCGTGAGGTGAGTTATTACTTTTTGGATGATGAAGTTGACGCCCAGTACAAGCAGGAAAATGTGATGATTCAGATGATCAACACTTTTATGGTCATTGCTGCAGTGGTTGCCTTTATAGGCCTTTTTGGTATAGCGGGTTATGCCGCAAAAAGAAGAATAAAAGAGGTAGGCATTCGGAAGGTTTTTGGTGCAGGCTTTATGGCCATACAGACAAGTCTAAATCGATCCAATTTGGGAAGAGTTGTGTTGGCAGTGTTTATAGCGACTCCTGTAGTAGTGTACTGGATGGAGAATTGGTTGAACACATTTGCTTATAGAATTGAGGTTCCCTATTTGTTGATTATGGGTGCAATCCTGTTGGCTTCATTTGTAATGTTGATGGTAGCTTCATTTCATAGTGTTAAAGTGTTTTTGATAAACCCAGTTGAAATTTTGAAAGACGAATAAACTCGTGGATAGATAATGCATTCTAGACATTGCTTTAAATCTGCAATAAATAATTTCATCCATCGCATTCCATTGAGATGCAAATAACCAGGCTATGCTTAAAAACTATATCGTAACCATACTTCGCGGAATAGGAAGAAATAAAGTCTTCACCATCATTAACCTGCTGGGTCTATCAATCGCAATGGCTTGTTTTATTCTGGTTGGACTCTATGTGAAGTATGAATTGTCTTATGACAAGTTCCATGATCGGGTGGAGGATATCCATATTGTAAAGCTGAAATACAAAAAGGAGATGGGAGGCTTTTTAAATCCTTTTGTACCAGCGATTATGTCAAAGGCAATTGAAGAGGCTATACCAGGTGTGGAAGCTGTCACGGCTATGTCAACAGGGGCAGGGACTATCTATGTAAAGAATGGAGATAGTGAATATACTCAGGAAAAGTACTACCAAGCCAGAAGTTCATTTTTTAGCGTCTTCAGTTTTCCTTTTTTACATGGATCGGAGAGTAGTGCCTTGGATGAGCCCAATGCCATTGTCATCTCATCTGAAATGGCTTTGAGGTATTTCAATACGGTAGACGTTGTTGGTAATTTTATGACGATCGACAAGAAAGGCCTCTTTAAAGTAACCGGTGTTTTGAAACCGTTCCCGGCTAATTCTCAATTTCAGCCAAACTTTATATTGCCATTGGATCATGGAACCAGCCCGGAAAGATTGAACTCCTGGCAGCTAAACTCATTTTTTGTCTATCTGAAAGTTGCTCCAGACACAGATATTCAACGTTTGGAAAATGACCTATCGAGCCTATATGAATCAAAGAGTTTAGAAGGAAGTTCGTTTGAAGCTGTTGGTTTGGGATCTTTTTCTGAGACTTATTGGGATCGAAATTCCTCAATTTTGAATAATAGAAGTCGAGGACTAGGTTCTGATAAAAATGTCATTTATGTATTTTCAGGGCTGGCATTCCTTCTCTTGTTTATAGCACTAGCCAATTATGTGAACATGGCTATTGCCAAGTCTATTTCGAGGGCGAAAGAAGTAGGGGTGAGGAAAGTCAATGGTGCTTCACAAAACCAGTTGAGACTGCAGTTTTTAGCAGAGACCATTTTTTTCTCTTTCCTATGTCTCATTTCAGCGGTTATACTGGTTGAAATAATGCTTCCCAGCATCTCAGAAATTTTGGGTGTCACGCTGCAAGTTGATTATGGTGATTTATCTCTCATCTTAACATTATTGGTATATACGTTGGTGTGTGGACTTCTTGCAGGACTCTATCCAGCCTTTTTATTGGCTCGTTTTAATCCGGTTAAAGCTTTGAAAGGGGATCAGAGCTACAGCAAGTCAAGGTTTTCACATAGAAGCGTTCTATTGTTCCTACAGTTTACCATTTCGTCAGTCCTGATTGCAGTTTTGCTGATGGCCAATGCACAAATCAGGCATTACTCCACCTTTGATCTTGGCTTTGAAAAGGCTCAGGTCATTTCCATTGGTACTCCGGACACCATGCGAAGATCTTCTGAATATATAATTCAGCAATTGAAGAAGATGAGTGGAGTGGAGGCAGTGGCTATAGGTCCTTTGCCTAACGGAATAGATGGGTCAAGCAAGGTCAAATATAACGATATCGTAGTCAAGAATGTATCAAGGCTGCACACGGATGAGGGCTTTTTGCCAATGATGGAGATAAATCTGGAATCAGGTCGGAATTTTGACCTGGCGCATGCAACGGATTTTAAGAATGCCATCATCATCAACCGCGAACTCGCCAAGAGATTACAGTTAGAAAACCCGGTGGGTTCAACAATAGAAATGTCTGGTTTGAAGAAAGAAGTGATTGGTGTTGTGAATGATTTCTATGCTCAGGGTGCTGTTTCAAGAACCGGACCCTTGATCCTTTTTCCTTCGAAAAACAGGTTCTCAAGATTTATGATTAAGGTCAATCCCGAGAACATGAGTGAGACTTTGAAAGGCATAAATAGCTTCTGGTCCAATTATGATCCGAGAAACTACTTTAAATACCAATTTCTTGATGAGGCATACGCCAAGAGGTTTAGCCAATTAGAACGAATCACTTTGGTCATAAACGGAGTTACCGTAGCCATAGTAACTATCTCCTTATTCGGATTATTCTCTTTAGTCCTTTTTCAAGTCACTCAAAAGATTAAAGAAATTGGAATACGGAAGGTGCTTGGAGCTTCGGTTGCTCAAATCTTAATGACCTTGGGCAAGCCTTATGTTTGGGTCATTAGTTTTTCAACCCTTGCCGCCATTCCACTTTCCTACTTTTTCATGAATCAGGTGTTGAATAAATATCCGAATAGGATTGATTTGGATAGTTCATTCGGTATTATGACGGTGGTGTTGGTTCTGGTCTTTTCCGGGCTAATAATTATCAGTAGAACCTTGATGGCTAGTCGGGCAAACCCGGTGGATGTGCTCAGGAATGAGTAGGAAAAAGATAGTCAACTTTCTAGTTGAAATTTGAATGCGGGTTCTGTGATGCCCCTGTTTTCAGATGGTATGTAGAAACAGCACAAAAGCATTTATGAGGCAGGACTTTAGCAATAGCCACCGTCATTTGCCTTAGTATTTTATTTACATTGTTGAACCCGAATAATGCAATAGCGGTCGTAATGAGGGCGTAAATCGCAATGAATCAGGAAGTGTGCCACCGCTAAAGCTCAGGCGACTCGCGGTTTGACTTTGAAAGCATAGCACCGCTATGGTGAAAAGGCAAGCGAAGCAAAGCGGCTGATTCGAAGTGAGTTACGTCCGTAATAGAAAGTCTATTACATTATCCGGGTTGAAGAGGAGAAGAGCATTGTTAGCGAATGACTACAATCCGGCTGAGGTGTTGAGAAACGAATAAAGTCAAAACTCATGTTGTCCAATTATTTCAGGTTTGCATTGCGCCAAATAAAAAAGAACAAGGTCTATTCATTACTTAATATTCTTGGCCTGAGTATTGGTTTGGCTAGTTTCTTCGTCATTTATCTATTTATCAATAATGAGCTTGGGTACGATAAACACCATGAAAATGGAGACAGAATTTACAGGGTTGTTCGAACGAGTCAAAGTACTGAAGGTGCTGAAAAAAGGAGTGGATTAACTGCCGCTCTTGCTCCGGAAGCTACAAACCTGATTCCCCAAATTCAAACATATTCTAGAGTGGGTTCCCGCAATAGGGAAGTGAGTCTGATGGAAAAACCCGATTCCACATTCACGGTCTGGGCAACTTCTGTGGATTTGGGTTTCAATCAAATGTTTGATTTGGACTATATCATTGGGAGTCGAGAGAGTTCTTTTCAATCGGGAAATTCAGCTGTTATTATTGAGAGTAGTGCTAGAAGAATTTTCGGAAGTGTTGAGCAAGCTATTAATCAAGAGTTTAAAATTGGTAAAAGTGCATTTCGAATTGATGGTGTGGTAAGGGACCCACCTATTACTTCTTCTCTTAAGTATGCACTGTTACTGCCATTTAAGACAGCTGAAAAGGTACGGGGAAGTCGGATAAAAAACTGGTATGTAAATCTCAACGATGAGTCATATTTCTTGTTGAGAGAAGGAGCAAGCTCTTTGGAGATAGAGCAAGAAGTCAACAAGCTATTCAACAACCGAACTGATTATGGTAATCAGGCCCCCATTTTCTGGCTTCAACCTTTGGAAGATGTGCATTTTTCACTTGATGTTCAGGATGACGTTATAGGGAAGTCCGATAGGCAGTACATCATGATATTCTGGTTGGTGGCCATCTTCATTTTGGCTTGTGCTGTGTTCAATTATATAAGCCTTACCCTTTCACAGCTCATACCACGTGTTAAAGAAATGGGAGTGAGGAAGGTAATGGGTGCCAATGCCAGGCAATTGCTTGGTCAATATATCTTTGAGTCGGCTCTCTATGTTATGATTGCAACTGTGGTTTCCATTATTCTGGTGGAGTTTACCATTCCGGTGTTGGAAGCATTTTTAGACAGAAGTACTCAATCTGGTTTTATTGAAAATCCTGAGTTGATTTTGAGAGGGTTTGTTTTCGCGCTTATTATTGCCATAGTTTCTTCCCTCTATCCTGCCTACGTCTGTTTACGACTTCACGCTGTCTCAATGCTCAAAGGCAAGGGCTATTCCCTCTTCAGCTCTCAGAAATTGATCAGCGCCATTTCGGTTTTTCAAATTGTAGTCTTTCTCACTTTGATTTGTTCCGCCTTTGTTGCTCGTAAACAGATGGCATTTATGCAAAAAGAGAATTTGGGTTTTGACAATGAGAGCATCTTAGTTTTGCCCTTGGTGGCCGAGCATTTAATTGAAAGAACAGACGTCCTTAAGAATGAATTGTCTGGTCTGCCAAGTGTGGAACGAATCTCCTTTGCGAATGCCATTCCAACAAGTTGGATAAGCACCGTCTTTTTTACAGAATATGACTTTGGTTTTCACAATTTCGATGTTGATGAGCAGTATATAGAAACAATAGGAATGAAGCTGGTTGCCGGTCGAAATTTTCTTCCCTCAGATCCTGATTCAATTTCAAATATTATGATCAACGAGACATCTGCAACTAAATTGAAGATAGCGGATGATCCACTGGGAAAGAAAGTTAATGGAAGTACGATTATTGGTGTTGTCAGCGACTTTCATTTCATTTCAAAGAAACAGCCGATTGAGGCAGTTATGTTTCGAAGAATCAAGTCCGGAACTCGTGGGAATTTAATTCTAAAACTTAAATCTGAGGACTTGAAAGCTACCATGGCAAGTGTTCAGTCTGTCTTTGAATCGATTACTGATCAGGCTAATATGGACTATTTTTTTATGGATGATAAGTTCAATGAGCAGTATAAGCATGAGACGCTCATGACCTCCATGATCGACAGTTTTACTTTTTTAGCGGCCCTAGTGGCATTTATTGGCCTGTTTGGTACTGCTGGATATAATGTGAGCCAAAGGATGAAGGAAATGGGGATTCGCAAAGTACTAGGTGCTGGTTTCCTGGATATTCAAAGAAAGCTAAATCAGCCAAATTTCTACAAACTGCTAATTGCAATCCTTGTGGCAGTACCACTGACAATCTATTTGATGGGCAATTGGCTAGACTCATTCGCCTATAGAATTGAGATACCGTTTTGGCTCATCTTCGTAGCGATTGTCCCGGCCATTGTTGTGGTGCTTATTGCAGTATCAGTACACAGTATTAGGGCTTATTTTATTAATCCGGTTCTTATTCTAAAGGACGAATAGCATTCTGGAGTTGTCCTTGAGATTATTTATATTGATGACTAGTTGTTTACGGTCAGGGATTTAGCTCCTTCTAATTGTTTAAAGTCATATAACTCAGAACTATGTTCACAAACTATTTCAGATTCGCGTTACGTCAAATAAAAAAGAACAAGGTTTATTCATTTCTCAATATTCTTGGATTGAGCATTGGTCTGTCTTGTTTTTTCGTCATTTACCTGTTTATCGAAAATGAACTGTCCTTTGATCAGTATCATTCCAATAAAGACAGGGTTTACCGAGTCATTCAGACCAATGAGAAGGACAATGGCGTAGAAAAGTTGGGAGGGATGACAGCCGCCATGGCTCCCGAAGCCGGAGACAAGATTTCAAGAATTGAGGCTTATTCCAGGTTTGGGGGGTTCACAAAAAGAGCTAGTTTGACCTCTAATCCAGATTCTGTTTTCTCTTTATCTGCTAAATCTGTGGATTTGGGCTTTACCAAAATATTCGACTTGGACTATATCTTTGGGAGCCGTGAGACGTCTTTTCAAACAGAGAACTCGGCACTGATTAGCAGATCGAAGGCTGAACAGATGTTTGGAACCGCTCAAAATGCAATGAACCAAGAGTTCAAAATCAAATCAGACGTCTTTCGGATTGACGGTGTATTTGAAGACGTTCCTGAAAATTCATCACTCAAGTATTCTATTCTTTTGCCCTTTGCCACTGCTGAAGCATCTCGTGGAAATGCCTTGACAAGCTGGAATATGAGTTATTTTGATCACACCTATTTTTTGCTTCATCAAGGGGCAGACGCTGAGCAGGTTGGCGTAGAGTTGGACACGTTGTTTAAGCAGAATCTGACCTATCTCAGCAATGCTAGTATGTCGCTCCAATCTTTGAATGACATCCATTATTCTCTGGATGTAAAGGACAATTTGGGCGGTAAATCAGATCGACAGTACATCCTTATATTTTCCGGAGTGGCATTGTTTATCTTGATCTGCGCCATTTTCAACTATGTGAGTCTAGCACTTTCACAGTCTATCCAAAGAACAAAGGAGATGGGTGTTAGAAAGGTGGTGGGTGCTGACCGCGGGCAACTTCTGAGGCAATTTGTTTTTGAATCTACTTTTTTTGTGATGCTCGGTACATTCATTGCCCTCTTTCTAGTAGTACTTACGCTCCCCGTGTTGGAGGAATTGCTAGGCAGGGATATGGCATTCAGCCTGAGCGAAAACCCTGAATTTATACTCAAGGCCTTGGGTTTCTCTCTTTTGTTAGCCTTTCTTTCTTCATTATATCCGGCATTTGCAGCTATGAAAATGCAGGCCTCTGACATGTTAAGAGGAACTAACAAGCGAATGTTCTCATCGCATAGGCTGGTAAATACAATTACGGTTTTTCAAATAGTAGTTTTCCTGACCTTGATATGCAGCGCTTTTGTGGCCAGAAGGCAAATGGAATTTATGCAAAATGAAAACCTCGGGTTCGACAATGAACGGGTTCTGGTATTGCAATTGAATGCGAGGGGCTTAATCGAAAAATCGTCTGTATTGAAAAACGAGCTCGAAAAGCTCTCCAACGTAGAAAAAATATCCCATGCATCCTCTATTCCAACCAGTTGGGGGAGTTCACAATCCTTTAATGGACATGACTTCACCTTCTTTAATTTTACGGTTGACGAAAACTATCTGGAAACCATGGGGATGGACTTATTGGCTGGGAGAAACCTACAATCGACAGACACAGATACAACTTTTAGTGTGCTAATTAATGAAACAGCGGCCAAAAAACTGGATATCTCTGATAATCCAATTGGGCATGAGATCAAAAACGGGAGAAGGTCACTTAAGGTGATAGGTCTTGTAAATGATTTCCATTTTATCTCCAAAAAGCAGCCGATAGAAGCGGTGATGTTTAGGAAAATAAAGCCGAACGGCTATGGCAACCTGATTTTGAAGCTGAAATCTGAAAACCTGAAGGGAACAATTGCCGAGGTTGAAAAGACTTTTGAAGCTGTTACGGATAAATCTGATCCGGACTACTTTTTTCTGGACGATCGATTTGATAAGCAGTATGAGCAAGAGACAGTGATGTCTACAATGATCAACACATTTACTGTGCTTGCGGCTATTGTTGCATATATTCGCTTGTTTGGAATTTCCGTATAAGCCGCAAGCCGGAGAATCAAAGAGAAGGGGATAAGGAAAGTGTTGGGTGCAAACTTATTCGAAATTAAAAAGCTACTCAACTAC
>JAJCYM010000092.1 GCA_029262895.1 Roseivirga sp. | reverse complement strand
ATTGGCACTACGTCAAAACCATCACCAAAACTCAATTCCCGCCAGTCATGATTTCTGATGCCGGAACTAGTCCATGTATAACCAGGGCCTCTCCACGAACCGTTGTCCTGCATTCCTCCATATACATTATAAGGAGTCTCTTGATCTACATTGACATGATAGAATTGACCCACAGGTAGTTTTTCCGTGAACCTCCAGGTCTTTCCTTTATCTCTGGTAATGTTGAGTCCACCATCATTTCCATCGATCATAAAAGAAGGATCATCTGGATGTATCCAGAAAGCATGGTGATCTGGATGTACTGCATATTGACCAAAATAAGGCAGTATCACTTCAAAGCTTTTACCACCATCCTCAGACATTGACACTCGGGAATAAAGGCTGTAAAGTCTGTTCTCATTTGCCGGATCCACATAGATGTCACCATAGTAAAAAGGGCGGTCACCAATGTTTCGCACTTTAGCCGAAGCTCCTCTTAAAGACCAGGTTTTACCTCCATCCGTGGAGCGGTAAAGCCCATTAGTCTTTGATTCAATCAAGGCATAAATATAATCGGGATTGCTTTTTGATATGGCCAAACCAATTCTACCCAAATCACCTTTGGGGAGGCCGTCTTTACTCGAAAGTTTTTTGAAGTTGTCTCCACCATCGTAGGTTACATATAGACCTGAACCTTTTCCTCCTGACTTGAAGAACCATGGCCATCTCTTGTGTTCCCACATAGCCACAAATATTTTATTTGGGTTGTCCGGATCAACAATCATATCGGCCACACCCGTAAGGTCATTTACCTTCAAGATGTGTTCAAAAGTTTCACCACCGTCTTTGGTTCTCCATAAACCTCTTTCCGGGGTTTCACCCCATGGAGAGCCAATGGCACCTATAAAAACTGTATTGGGATCATCTTTGTGAATGATAATACGATGTATACTTCTAGTGGCCTCCAGACCCAATAATTTCCAGGTCTCCCCACCATCGATGGTTTTGTAGAGGCCGTAGCCACTGGAAACAGAATTTCTTGGATTACCTTCACCTGTTCCAACCCAAATAACATCAGGGTTGTTTTGATCTATGGCGATAGCTCCGATACCCAGAACTTCCTGATCATCGAAGAGTGGTTCCCAATCGAGCCCACCACTAGTGGAGCGCCAAAGACCTCCGGATGCCGCACCAGCATAGATGATGTTCGGATCGCTTTGAACCACATCTATGGCGGTAATCCTTCCGCTCATTCCGGCAGGACCAATGGGGCGTGCCTTCATATTTTTGAATATATCCATGTCCACCTTCTGACCCCACGCAACGGAAGTCAAAAGCATGACAAGGAACATGAAACTGAATTTCTTCAGGTTCTTAACCTTATAAAATCTCATTTGATTTATGTTTTGATTGAAAATGAAAATCGAATGAAAGTAAGCTAAGAACCTTTGGCCTGAAATTCAATTTCTAGGAACGCAAATAATGGGGGTTGAGCGGTTTGGGCCTAGTTTTCGTCATCAATGTGTGAAAGAAGCACCTTAATGCCAAGGGAAAAAGTGAAGTGATCCAGCCTGGATTCTTTGATGTTGAAGTTATAACCCTCTAATTCAGCATCGTAGGTTACCGACCTGGGTGTAAGGTATTTTGGGCGTGAACCTTTAAGGGCCTTGAAGCTAAAATCAAAACTGACAAACTCATTAAGAAAGAACTCGATGCCTGCTCCGGCACCATAATTAAAAGCGATGTCGTCAAAATCCAGACTTCGCTCAAATGGTTCAGAAAATGCATCTTCCCTAATGCTTGACCTGGTGTAGATGTAGCTGAGTCCGCTATAAAAATCAAGATAGGGCTGAAAGTTGTTATTTATCGGAGGCTTTACGCGAAGCAGCCCAAGTCCATATGTAATTTCATTATTGCGTCTTACGCGGACGTCACCAAGAAAACTGCCATGATCTCCCTCCCGCACCTCAGAACCATAACGGGTAAAGCCAAACTGAGCACCGAGGTGGATAGGGGATTGCTTAATTTGAACAGCTAAGTCTAATCCAAAGCCTCCTCCCCAGATTTCAGGAGAATCCTCTCGCAGTTCCCCGGTAGGTAGAAACCCATGGAAATTGAAGCCTAATGTAGATTGAGCCTGAGATAAATTGATAAAAAAAAGGCTCATTATGGAAATGAGTAAAAGTCTTTTCATCGGTTGAAGATTTTGTCTAACCTCAATTAAGCTAATAGTGTGCCAAAATTCTCTTGATTGAAAATCCTAATAAAGTTATCAATAAAACTAATATTATTAGTTATTTTAGCAAAACATCAAGAAAGGCACCATGAGCACCATATCTGAAAACATTAAGCATTTGAGAAAATCGCATGGCTGGACGCAAGGTGATTTTGCTGAGAAAATAGAGATCAAACGGTCTCTGGTAGGTGCATACGAGGAGGGGCGGGCAGATCCACGATTGAATAACCTGCTTAATATGTCCAGATTGTTCAAAGTCCCTGTTGATTTGTTGATTAGCAAGGACCTTACAAAATTGAGCTTACCACAAATCGAAAAATTGGGTCAGAGCAAGAAGGCTGCCGCCAAGGTGCTATCGATTACGGTGAATGAAAATGATGAGGAGTACATTGACCTTATTCCTCAAAAAGCCTCAGCCGGATACCTGAACGGGTATGCTGACCCTGAATACCTTGAAGAACTCCCGAAATTTCAATTACCCAATTTACCAAGATCCGGTACCTATCGTGCTTTTGAAATCACAGGTGATTCAATGCTTCCCTTAAAACCCGGAACCATCGTGGTTGGGAAATACATGGATCAGGTGCAGGACATTAGAAATGGGCAGTGCTATATTCTTTTGTCAAAAGAAGAAGGGGTGGTATACAAGCGTGTGTTTGATTATAGCGGTGATCACGGCAAACTGTTTCTGGTATCGGATAACAAGGCTTATTCACCTTATGAAATACCTTTGAGTGATGTAATCGAGATATGGGAAGCCAAGGCTTTTCTGAGCATGGAATTTCCTGAGCACTCAGAAGAGAATATGACTTTTGAGCGTTTAGCTGATATAGTGCTGGAGCTTCAGCAGGAGGTTATTAAACTTAAGAGTTGATCAAAACTCTGGCTCTGGAGCGATCCGGCTTCCCGGCCGTAGTCATCGGGAGCTGATTAACAGCCTTGAATATTTTTGGGCAATGGAATTTTGGCAGTTTATCCTTAATCACTTTTTTTTGTTTATCGTTAATTTCCTGGCCCTCAAACAGTAGAGCCACAGCCTCGCCATAATCTTCGTCTGCTTTGGAAGTGATCATAAAAGGGACATCAGGCAGTATCGCCCGTATCAATGCCTCTAGCTCCTCAATCTGAATTTTGATACCTCCTGAATTAATCACATTGTCGAATCTGCCCAACCACTTAAAGCTATCATCGCGGTTTAGCTGAACAATATCATTTGTTGTCAGCCACTGATTATTGGTCATAGGTGCCTTAATGCAAAGGCAGTCTCTTTCATCCAATTTCACCTCGACACTCGGAAGGAGATGGAAAAACTCAGATTTATCAGATTGGTTGAGTTTCTTCAGCGCAATATGTGATACGGTTTCTGTCATGCCGTAGGTGCTGTATACAGCAGTCTGTATTTCCTGAAGGGCCGCGACCAGTGACTCATCTACGGCCCCACCGCCTATGATGATTTTTTTGATCGAATTTAAAAGACTTCTACCAGTCTCCGTTTTCAATAACTCTTTCACCTGTATGGGTACAAAGGCAGCAAAGTCAAATTGCGCATTCCTGTCAAGGTGATCTAAGGGATTGGAGGATGGGGGTATAATGGAGAGTTGCAGTCCAGAAGTCACGGCTCTTACCAACATCATCTTGCCTCCAATGAAATTAGAATTGATACAAAGGAGGGCCGAGTCACCTTGCTTAAGCCCCAATGCATTGGCAGTCATGTTTGCACTGGCCATCATCTGCTCCCTTGAAATATCTATTGACTTCGGTTTTCCGGTGGAGCCAGAAGTAGAAAGTATGTATTCGGATTGACCCGAGAGCCAGCTCCTTAAAAACCCTTGAGCAGCCAGAAGGTGTTCATCCCTGAGAGTAAGGTCTTTTAACCCTACAAATTGTTCGAAGGTATAGGTGTTATTTCCAACCTTGATTGCACCAGCCATTTATCTAATGTAAGTTAAAAGATGAAATCTCTCCGAATTCTACTGCCTTCTTTTTTATTGCTCTGCACCAGTGCGCTTTTGGCCCAGGGCAAATATGTGATTGAGGGCGTTGTCACTGATGCTGAGTCTGGAGAAACACTGCCATTTGCAAGTGTATTTATTGCCAGTACAACTTATGGAGTAGCCTCAGATGACAAGGGAAAGTTTAGTCTGGAACTTCCAGCTGCCGGAACTTATGACTTGATTATTTCATTTACTGGCTACGAGACCTTTGCCAGGTCGATTCGCTTTTTGGAACCTGCCATTGTACCAATTGAGGCAAAATTGGTTACGAAAAGCCGTGAGGTGGTTGGGGCTGTGGTTACTTCCGTTGATGCTGCCACTTGGAAAAGAAGGTTAGCACAGTTTAAGTTGGAATTTTTGGGAATCTCAAAAAACGGAATGGCCAGCAAAATTTTGAACGAGGAGGTACTCAATTTTAGTTATGATAGAGAAACCGACACCTTCGAGGCATTCGCCTACGAGGCTTTAATTATAGAAAATAAAAACCTGGGCTATAGGGTCAGGTACTTACTGGAAGGTTTTCGCTTGCATAGTAGGGAAGGTTATAGCTCCTTTTATGGTTTCGCTTCTTTTGAAGAACTGAAAAAAGGAAAAGTAGCTGAGAAATATATTAAAGAAAGAAACGTGGCATATCTCGGTTCACAGGAACATTTCTTTAGTGCATTATACGCAGGAACAACCAGGGCTGAAGGCTATGAGATTTATCGGGCCAAAGACATGGAGGGTGGCGGAAGAATGTTTGACCAGAATCAATTAAGGGCTAAAAAAGTGGTAAGCCAGGGAGATAATGATCAAACAAAAAAGCTGGAGTTTGAGGACATACTATACATTTACTACAAAAAGGAGCCAATGCCTAAGGAATATTACGGAACCAGTGGTGCCGCATTGACAATAAGCAGAGGAGACGATATTGAAACTCAGAAATCCTGGATTATAATGAGAGAAGAGGAAACCGCCATACACTTTGAAAGCAACGGATATGTTGTCAATCCGCTGTCTTTCTTCTCTTATGGTCTTTGGTCTTTTGAAAAAGTGGCCGACATGATGCCCCTCGATTATCAAGTGACACCAACCGAAAAATCCAAGGGCCGAAAACGTTAAGGGAATCTTGGAAACTTCTTGAAATCAGGATCTCGCTTTTCTAAAAATGCATTCTTGCCTTCATGTGCTTCTTCCATCAAGTAGTACATCAGTGTAGCATCACCTGCCATTTCCATAATACCAGTTTGCCCATCCAATTCGGCATTAAGGCTACGTTTGATCATTCTAAGCGCTAAAGGGCTACGTTTCATAATGGTTCTGCACCATTTTACAGTTTCATCTTCCAGACTTTCTAAAGGCACTACTTTGTTTACCATGCCCATTTTTTCAGCTTCTTCTGCCGAGTATTGCTCACACAGAAACCAAATCTCGCGCGCCTTTTTCTGGCCTACGTGTCTTGCTAAATAGGAAGAACCAAAGCCCCCGTCAAAACTACCAACCTTCGGTCCGGTTTGACCGAAGATGGCATTCTCCGAGGCTACCGTGAGATCGCAAACCACATGCAATACATGTCCGCCTCCTATGGCATAACCATTCACCATAGCAATCACAGGCTTTGGCAGTGAACGAATGCGCTTGTGGAGGTCCAACACATTGAGTCTGGGCACACCATCATCTCCTATATATCCGCCAATTCCCTTGACATTTTGATCTCCTCCGGAACAAAAAGCCTTATCTCCAGTACCGGTGAAAACCACGACAAAAATGTCGTTGCGTTCTCGGGCTATATCCATAGCCTCAATCATTTCGGTATTGGTCTGCGGCCTGAAGGCATTGTAAACCTCCGGTCTGTTGATAGTGATTTTGGCTATGCCTTCAAAGAATTCAAATTTGATGTCCTCGAAGTATTTGATTGTCTTCCAAGTATAATTAGAGGTCATAGATGGTCTATTATATGTTGCTTAAATTTTACAAAGATATCAGCATTGTCTTCAGAAGAGGTTTCTACTTCCAAAACGCAAGCATTCTCACTTGCTTGGTAGAAAGTTGAAAGGGCTTCTTTGAAATCAGTTTCGCTGTTCACTTTTTTGTAATCAAACTTAAAATCTCTACAGGCATTTTCTGTGGTTAGTTCCTGCCTTGTTTCAAAATATTCTTTCAGTTCGGGTTGACTTGATGGCCCCTTGATCAACCTGAAAATTCCTCCAGCATGATTGTTCAGAATAATAATTCGAAGGTTCTTCAAATTGTAGTTATGCCAAAAGGCATTTCTGTCATAAAAGAAAGCCATGTCACCAGTGATCAAAGTCACGATTTGATCCTGAGATAATGAGGCTCCTACCGCTGTGCTATTACTGCCATCGATACCGCTGGTTCCTCTATTAGCGAAAACGGAGATATTCTTTTCTGAAGGTAGCCCCAGGAGATTGGCATATCGAACTGCCATGCTGTTGGCCAGGTGCAGTTGGCTTTGGTTTGGTAGGGTATCAAGGCAGGCCTGAACTGCTTTGAACTCACCAAATTCAGAATGATGGAAGAACTCAGAAATTGAGTTGGCCGTGGTTTGATCTTTTTGCAGCCATTGACTTGTGAAATCGGTGTTGGTGGCCTCAGGTTTGAACGTACTAAAGAATCCTTCAGGAGACATCCGAATATGTCTTGTGGTATGTTGCAAAGTGTCGTTTGATCTGTCAGATTCACTGATGTGCCAATGTGCCTTTGGTGAATTCTTGCGCAGGAACGTTTTAAGGTTTTTAGAGATTAGAGACTTGCCAAAAGTGATCAGAAGTTCTGGGGCCAACCGAGAGTTTATACTGTCAAGTTGAGGGTTAAGAAAAGCATCCTGATGTTTGATGCTCTCCGAGTTTTGTTGGTTGGATATAATATCGGTGATTATCGGAACCTTGATATCCTCTCCAAATTGTTTTAGCAATCCCCTCAAGTTGGAAGAAAAATCGCATTGCCCGACTACAATCGCCTTGGATTCATGTTGCTTCCATTCAGAAGCCAGCTCATCCCAGACAGATTGAGGTAGGCCCAATACACTCTTACTCCGTTTAATAATTCGGACCTCTGGAAATGTCATTTTCTGCTCTTTTCCAGGGTAAAAGGGCTCCCTGAAGGGTACATTGATATGAACCGGACCCTTGGGTTCAGACATCGATTCTAACAATGCCTCATTAACTATTCTGTTGCAATGCCATAAGGCGTCTTCGTGATTGCTACCTACCGGAAAGTCAAAACTGGCTTTAACGTGTTTACCGTAAATGCCGGTTTGTTGAATAGTTTGGCCATCATATTGGTTGGTCCACTCAGGAGGTCTGTCAGCTGTAAGTACAAGGAGAGGAATCTCCTGATAGAATGCTTCAGCAATAGCTGGTGCGTAATTGTAAGCCGCAGAGCCAGAAGTACATATTAACGCGACTGGTGTTCTTTGTTGTTGTGCGATACCTGCTCCGATAAAGGCAGCAGAGCGCTCATCAGGGATCACCTTGCATTCAATTTCAGGGTGCCTGGAAAAAGCCAATGTAAGTGGGGCAGACCTTGAGCCGGGTGAAATAACAGCTGTTTTCACACCGTGGCCGGCACAAATGCTGGCGATATCATTTATGTGTTGCAGTATCAAACTCCCTGGTCAATGACGTTCAGCAATGTGTTGAATTTCATATGTGTTTCAGCCAATTCTTTTTCTGGAATTGAATCTTCCGTGATACCTGCCCCGGCATATAGCCTTGCCATCCTCCCTGAGATTTGCATGCATCGAAGATTCACAAATATATCGGTTGACCCTGCCATATTCACAGGCCCAAGATATCCACTGAAGAACTCCCTGTCCAGCCCTTCGTGCTCAGCCAAAAATGCCAAGGCTTCATCTTTTGGCATTCCAGCCACGGCAGAAGTAGGATGCAAAAGGTCCAACATTACCGTACCGAGCTGTGGAAAGTTGGTCTCGATCATATCAACCTTGTAATCGGTTTTTAAATGAAGCAAGTTTCCTGCAACCACCGTTTTAGGGCCACGCTCTTCAAACTCTCTTAATCTGATTTTCTTAAAACAGTTAATGATATATCGGCTCACCATCGCCTGCTCTTCGATTTCCTTTTGCGTCCAGGCTGTTTCACTTGGAGCTTTCTGCTCATCCCTTTTTTGGGTAGCGGCCAGTGCTACGGTCCTGAAAATGGTCGAATCTTCAACTTGTAGTAGCAACTCCGGTGTTGCTCCAATCCAAGTCCCTACTTCGGGAACTGATACTAGTGAGGTAAAGGCGTTTTCATATCGCTTACAAAGTGCAAGTAACATGTCAACGGGATCGAAAGACTCGTTAAGTTCGATATCCTTTTTTTGAGCGGGTACCACCTTTTGAAAAAGGCCATCTTTGATTGCCTTCACAGATTTTTGAACTAACTCCAAATAAGCAGACGGGGTATTAGAATTTATTTGATTTTGAGCTGAGTGGTATTTGGTTGCATCCTGTGTGTTGTCGTTGAGGAACTTCAAAAAATGCGCTATGAACAATGCCTCCTCCTCATTCTTAACTGCTTTGCCAAAGTTATATGAGCTGTGTACTTCATCCTGATCAAAAGAGCAATGGAAATCTTCTCGAATGAAAAGTGAATCAGTTTCAAGATTGAATGGACCAAAGGTAAAGCCAGAACCTGCTTCCTCTAAGTCAAGTTTTTCGATTTTTCTTGCTTGATCAAAAGCAACTACAAGGTGAATTTCTTGTGATTGGGGCAACCTCCAAAGCGCAATCGGAAGCTCCGCCTCATATGCTGCAGTTAGGGCAGATTTCAGTATTTTCTCTTTTGAGAAATTTAGAGTTCCGCTTTTTACCACCTCAATGTTCTCTTCTAAACTCATTCAATCACTTTTTGTCTATTACCGCCATGGTAATTCTGCTGATGCAGGTAAGTTTGCCTTGCTCATTTCGAATCTTGATCTCCCAAACATGAGTTTTTCGGCCAATATGAGCAGGTTTTGCAGTTCCATACACATAACCCTCGGTGGCACTTCTGATGTGGTTGGCGTTAATTTCCAGCCCAACACAGTATTGCTTTTCAGGATCAATCACGCAGTTTGCAGCTACACTTCCTAAAGTTTCAGCCAGGGCTACTGAAGCCCCTCCATGTAGAAGGCCCAAAGGTTGTACTGTTCGCCTATCCACAGGCATTTTTGCTACCATAAAGTCTTCTCCAACTTCTGTTATTTCAATACCCAGATGGTCAACCATTGTGTTTTGATTGCGTGCATTCGCTGTTTCGACACTTACTCCAGGATTAAACATGGTATTTATGGATTAGTTTTTAGTTTTGCGGCTGATTCGAGCAAAAATAGGACAAAATTGAACATCAAAAAAATCTACTTAGTCAGGCATGGACAAACAGATTTTAACCTTCGTGGAATCGTTCAGGGTAGTGGGGTAGATTCTTCTCTGAATGAAACTGGCAATGCTCAGGCCCAAGATTTTTTTAAGCGATACGCTGACGTTCCCTTTGATAAAATCTATACCTCAGCACTAAAGAGAACACATCAGTCTGTAGCGCCATTTGTCAATCTTGGGTTGCCGATGGAGTCTTTGGCAGAAGTGAACGAAATAAGTTGGGGGGTAAGGGAAGGCATCCCTATCGATGAAGAGGGCAATGCCTTTTATATGCAGATGATGGCAGCCTGGAGGCGAGGGGAGACCCATGTGCGCATTGAAGGAGGAGAAAGCCCTGATCAGGTGATGGTGAGAATGAAACGTGGCTTGGAACATATTATATCCAGAACGGAGGAATCGACAGTTCTGATTTGTATGCATGGCCGAGCAATGCGTATAATGCTGTGTTTAATGCTCAATTACCCATTGAGTGCGATGGATTTATTTGAACATCAGAATTTATGCCTTTACCAATTGACCCATACCGGGTCCATGTTCACTTTGGACAAATTCAATGACAATAACCATATCACTGCTTGATTTTCGCCAAGGCAATTTTGGCCTTGCTGTCCAGACTGTTTTTATAAGGATGCTTTCTGAATTTCAGGACTCGCTTCAAATACATGGTGGCTTTGTCTGACTCTCCTCTTTCCAAGTAGATATGGCCCAACTGAAGTAAGGAGTTCGGGGCAAAATATGTCTCTGGAATGAGATTGTCAGATTGTATGATTTCACCATATTCCAGAATTGCCTGATCAACGTTCTGGGTCAGATGACTTAGTCGCGCTTTTCTATACTTCAGCTGTACCAATTCGTAATGGGTGAGGTCATCCGGGTCAAAACTTCCGATTAATGAGTATGCTCGTAAATAAAAGCCTCCGTCAATGGCATATCTAAGTTGAAGTAGTGTTTGATTATTTTCGTTTTGTTGGCTGAGCAGGTCAGCAGCATTCTTGTCTACTTCGCTATAATCTTTGCCGAGTGCCATTGCTTTTTCTTTTTCTGCTGAATATGCATTTAAGTCACCTGTAAATAGTAGGCATAAGCTCTTTTTGAAGTGTGCGTCTTTTACATTGTTCAGGCCTTCAAAGCCATCCAGAAATGATTGATAATGCGTTTTGGCTTGTTCATATTTTCCTTCCTGGAAATAGGTTTCGGCTAGCAGGTATTTGAAAAGCGGTTGCTCGCTTTGGATATTTGATAGCAGTTGTTGGGCTTCCTTGGCCTTGTGAGCTTTCATAAGCACCAAGCTGGAAATGAATGTTTCTGCCAGCAATGACTCCTTTTGGTCAAGCTTCAGACCGGCCTGAGCTTGGTGGTGATCTTCAAGAAGGTAGGAGAAAACCAGTGAGGAAATTAGCCGTGTCTCTAGGTTGAAGATATCGGATTGATCCTGGCTTATTGTTTTCAATTCGTCAAGTCCTAGCATAACATCACCTTCCAGGCCAAAAAGACCCAGAAGCCACTGATGTCGGGCGGGAACAGCACCGAAAATGATGTGAAGCAGTCCCATGGATTTTTGATTGAGCACGAAGTCGGGATACTTCTTAATATTTCTTCTGATGGTCTTGTAGGCACTTCTTAGTGCCCAGGCCGCATTCCATTGTTCCCCAAATTTGAGTTTGATAAATGCCCATTGTAATTTGATTTCAGCTTGGAAGAACAGATGATAGGGACTTTCTTCATCCGTTGCTCTAATGCGCTTTAGCCTTGCCGT
This sequence comes from Roseivirga sp., assembly GCA_029262895.1. GTDB lineage: Bacteria > Bacteroidota > Bacteroidia > Cytophagales > Cyclobacteriaceae > Roseivirga. The sequence continues at coordinate 51,592 of JAJCYM010000092.1, read as the reverse complement.
CTCATTGTTTTCAAGTTCCTCATAGCGTTCTTTGTTTTCACTTAGGAAGAGCTCTAGCACATCAGCCAGGTTTTGCAAATAGACGTCAAAGAATGGAATATCTTCCTGGCTAAGTTCTTGTGAAGACAATCTTGAATTTTCAAATTCAAGATTTAAAACTTGCTTATAAGCCAAGGGAAGCTGACTTTGAGAAAATGCTTTACCACAGTTTAGCCAAATAAAAAGTGGATAGATCATCAGACCTATCCACTTTTTAAAGCTTATTTTTTTAAAGTCAGACAACTATGCTTTCGCCTTAGTAGCAGCTGTTCGTCTGCTTCTTTTTGGTTTGACTTCTTCTGTGATAATCTCATCTGTCACATCAGCTAAAACTCTACCGCAGTGCTCACAAACAATCAGTTTCTTATGCTCTCTGATGTCAGCTTGTCTTTGAGGAGGTACTACGTTAAAGCAGCCACCACATGCTCCTCTGTTTACCGAAACCACTGCTAAGCCGTTACGTGCATTGGTTCTTAATTTCTCGTATGAGTTTAACAACCTTTCATCTACTGGCTTAGTTGCTTTTTCTCTATCCTTTAAGAGCTTTTGCTCATCCGCTTCGCTTTCTTTAATCAAAACTTCAAGCTCAGCTTTCTTGACGTCAAGGTCCTTGTTTCTTTCAGATAGCTCACCTGAAGTCTTTTCCACTTCCTCGTTTTTTACCTCAATTTTGACGTAGCCCTCTTTGATGCGTTTCTCAGAAATTTGAATTTCCAAGGTCTGCAATTCCATTTCCTTGGTGATTGCATCATACTCTCGGTTATTCCTAACATTCATCTGCTGCTCCTCATACTTCTTTATAAGTGCTTCAGAGTTTTTGATTTGAGTCTTATGATCATTGATGTTTGCTTCCAACTCAGCAACCTCAGACTTGAACTTCTCAACTCTAACTTCGTAGCCAGCAATTTCATCCTCCAAGTCAGCCACTTCGTCAGGAAGCGCTCCTCTCACCTTCTTAATCTCATCTAGTTGGGAATCAATGGATTGGAGCTTCTTCATTCCCTCCAATTTCTGTGCAATCGTCTTTTCCATCTAATTTTTTTAAAAGTATTTAACGGGATTCGTATTCACCTCCGACAAACAGGTTGCAATATTAGGAAATTTTTCGGTCAAAAATGAGTGCAATAAGTCTTTTGTGTAGATTTCACTTTCGTAGTGTCCGATGTCAGAAATCATGAGTTTTCCTTCAGCATCAAAGAATTCATGATACTTGAAATCTGCAGTAACAAAGGCATCTGCACCAGCATTGATTGCAGCTTTGAGCAGGAAGCTCCCGGCCCCACCGCAAAGCGCTACTTTCTTTATTTTCCTTTCAATAAATTCTGTGTGACGAATTACATTTAAATGCATACCTGTTTTCAGATGTTGAAGAAAATCCGGAGAGGATAACGGTTCTTTTAAATCACCAATCATTCCAGAGCCTACTTCCTGATTGCTATTTTCCAATGCCTGTATATAATAGGCGACTTCTTCATAGGGATGCTCGGACTTCAGCGCGTTGACAATTTGTGCCTGAAGGTGAGCCGGATAAATCAATTCTATCCGGTCTTCTTCAACTTCTTCTATTGCATTGGACTTTCCTATGGAAGGCTTAGCCAAATCATTGGGAATGAATGTACCAGTGCCGGTAACCTTGAAGCTGCAATTTGAATAGTTGCCAACGTGACCTGCGCCTGCCTTATGAAGCGCGTCCAGTACCTTTTGATTGTCCTTTGACGGAACAAACGTGATGAGCTTTTGCAGCGTTTGTTTTTTTGGCGATAGAATGCGCAGGTTTTCCAGCCCCAACATCTCAGCAATCTTCCTGTTTACCCCCATGCTTACATTGTCCAGGTTTGTATGTATGGCGTAAATGGCAATGTCGTTCTTAATGGCTTTGATCACCGTTCGTTCAACATAGTTCTTGCCGTTCAATTGCTTGATGCCGCTAAAAACAATTGGGTGATGTGCTACAATTAAATTGCATTGTCTGCTTATGGCTTCATCCACTACCGATTCAATGCAATCCAATGAAACCAGAATTCCGTTGCATTCATCTCCTGCATTGCCGGTTATTAGTCCTGAATTGTCGTAGGATTCCTGGTAGGCTTTAGGGGCTATGGATTCGAGGTGATTAATTATATCCTTTATTTTTGCCATTTTTAGAGATATTTGCTGCCTTTAAGATCTTAAAGATAAACAGAGACCTCGTTTTATGAAGCTCTTCAAATGGTTATTGTTTCCCTTCTCCATTTTATATGACTGGATAACCAGGGTGAGGAATCATCAATTTGATACCGGACAACGACCTGTCACGGACTTTGATCCAGTGGTTATCAGTGTTGGCAACCTATCAATGGGTGGTACAGGAAAGACGCCAATGATCGAGAACCTAATCAGGGTGCTTAAGGATGAGCACAAAGTGGCCACGGTGAGCAGAGGTTACGGAAGAAAAACGAGAGGGTTTAGATTGGCTAATGAAGAAGATACAGCGGAGAGTATAGGTGATGAACCATTACAGTTTTATAAGAAGTTTGGAAGGAAAATACTAGTTTCAGTAGGAGAGGAGCGGATTTTAGCGATTCCATCAGTGCTGTTGGACCACCCAGAGACTGAAGTTTTTTTATTGGATGACGCCTACCAGCATAGAAAGGCTGGTAGAGATTTGAACATTTTGTTAACTGATTATTCGAAACCTTTTTTTGATGATTTTGTGGTGCCATATGGCGGATTGAGAGAGGCGAGAAAGGGAGCAGCGAGGGCAGACTGCATTATTATGACCAAGTGTCCTGACTTATCGAATAAGCAAAAGGCAGAATTGAGCAATAGACTAAGGAAATATGCAACAGGCATTCCGATTTATTTTTCTCGAATCAAATACATGGAACCAAAAGCCGTGTTTGGAGCATCGGTGAATACAATTGGTAAAGATATTGTGCTCATTACAGGATTGGCCAATTCTCAAAGTTTGGTATCCTTCCTGGGCGAAGCACACAACATCATCGAACATTTCAAGTTTCAAGATCATCACCATTTTAATAGTACCGAACTGGATCGCATCAACGAAAAACTCTCAAATACGGAAGGTGATGTGTCTATAATGACTACCGAGAAAGATATGGTACGACTTTTGAAGTTCAAGGATCACATGTTATTCAAAAAAAATGCTGTTTTTTACACGCCAATTGGGTTTGTGATTGATGAGAATGAAGAGTTTCAGAAACAGCTATTTGACACAATAAAGGGAAGATAAACCTAAACTGAATTTATATTTTTGGGCGTGCGTAGAGGGTTACTAATATTAATGGGATGGTTGGTTATAAGTGTAGCTTTCGCACAGATCAATCGTACTGATGGAGGTGGGATTCAACGAGATACTACTAGAAGGTCTCGGATTCTCGGTGATACGATTGAGGCATCATACACGGCCCTGACCACCAAGTTCACCTACGAGAGGCTTATCAAAAGCAATGATTTACAATTCTTTCATCCTGACACAATTCCCGATAATTTCCATCGATTCACTGATCTGGACAGAAATCAGAATTTCATGCAAAACCTGGGTAATCTCGGGACTGCTATAAAACCACTCTTTTTCCAGCCCAAAGAAACCATAGGCAGAACTGGCGGGTATCATTCATTCGACCAGTTTTATACAGGGCCTGATAAAATCCGCTACTTCGATACGCGTTCACCATACTCTGACGTGACCGCTTACTTTGGTGGTGGTGGTAGGGCCAGAACGGATCTGACTTTTGCCGTGAACGATAGTACTAGACTCAGCTTTGGTTTTGGCTATAAAAGTATAAGAGCTGATAAGCAATTGGCATTTCTGCAACGCGGAGATAGAAATGTCGAAAATTCCGACTGGAATCTTTTTGCCTATGTAAGACCTGAAAAAATTAAAGAATATGAGTTGCTACTGAATCTTACTCAGATGAAGCATGAAGTCACGGAATCAGGCGGAATAATTCCTCCGGAGATTGATACGGATACAGATGCCAGCTTGTTTAGGTACCAGGACGCCAATGTGATTCTGAGTGATGCCATTAGTCTTGAAAAGCGAGGTGGCTTGCACATCTATCATCAGTATAAAGTGGACTCTGCTTTTCAGCTATACCACGTGGCGGATTACTATGAGCAGTTGGATCGTTATACAGATATATACGATACAGGTGGTATTGATTCACTAATTTATAATAGTGTGGATGGGCAAACGATTGACACCGTTGCCAACAGGACTACATTCCGGGAGTTAAAAAGTGAATTTGGCATCAAGGGCAGGACTTCGAAATTTGCCTACAGTGCCTTTTATAAATACCGAAAGGTCAGCTATGAGAATGTACTATTGGACGGAAAAATCAGGAACACTGAACATTACATTGGTGGTACACTGCGCCAGCAGATTTCTCGGAAGGTATTTTTGTCGGCAAAAGGCGAATTTATGTTCGATGGGAACTACTCCTTAAGTGGAAATTTCACAAGCGATTTATTTGATATCTCATATAGCAGAGTAGAGTCACAACCTTCTTACCTGGCACAGGCTTATGCAGGGCAGCAGGCCTCCTGGACGAACAGCTTCAAGAATGAAATTTCTGATAATCTTTCAGGACAAATTAAATTTAATACTACAAAGCTAAGCTTCAGGCCAACAGTGCGCTTCAATAGAATCAGCAACTTCATATACTTTGACACCAATAAGTTAGTCGCGCAGGCTGGTAATGATGTGACGTTGTTATCTCCTGGGTTTGATTTTGACTGGCAGTTGTCACAAAAATGGTCTTTGAAGACGACAGGATACTACAACTCCGTTTCTGGTAAAAATACGGACGTCTACAGAATTCCTGAGTTCATGGGTAATGCGCAGCTCTCTCTGAAAAATATCCTCTTTAATGGTAAGATGATCTTTCACATGGGAGTAGACCTTCATTTAAGGTCGGAATATAAGCCTTATGCATACAACCCAATAAATCAACAGTTCTTTTTGCAAGATGACTTTAAAGCGGATGCTTTTGTAAAGGCAGACCTTTTCTTCAATTTCAAAGTTCAGAATTTCAACCTATTCTTAAAGATGTCCAATGTGACTCAAGGCCTCACCTATAACGGCTATTTCCTGACCCCATATTATACTGGCGGAAGACGAACGTTAGATTTAGGAATGCGCTGGTCGTTCTTTGATTAAACCCGGTTTATGCAATAGGATTTCTATTGCGGATGTAACTCGCTTCGAATCAGCCGCTTTGCTTCGTTAGTCTTTTCACCGTAGCGGTGCTATGCTTTCAAAGTCAAACCGCGTGTCGCCATAGCTTTAGCGGTGGCACACATCCTGATTCATTACGATTTACACCCTCATCACGACCTCTATTGCATAAACCGGGTTAATTTGAGTTGAATAAAGAGAAACTCACACCTAGGTTGAGCACATGTTTGAACTGGATGTTTCTTTCAAAGCTGCCATCATCTTGCTCAATCATAATATCATCATCGTAAATTAATTGGGTTCCGAATGTCGCATTGAACCATTCATTGACCTTCATGACCAATAGGGTTTCCCAATTGGTATCAACATTGCCAAAGGAATCGTAAGCGGTAAAGAAATTTAGACTACTCTGCAGGCTTATGTTTTCTGCGAGTTTAGCGTTCAATGTAGTGAGCAAGTTGGTTCCAAGTTCAGCCCTGGTTTTGCTCCCTGGATCAACGCCAAAGGCGCCAGCAGCAGATAACGCATCATCTAAGACGAAAGTGAACTTCCCTGCAACAGGGGCAAATGAAATCGAGAATACATCCCCTGATTTATATTCGATGCCAAGGTTGATGGATAAATAGCCAGGTGCCATAAATGCTGATATGCGGTCTTGTGTGTCCGTGGCAAAGTTGACTCCTTCCAGTAACTGGGTTCTGAATACATTGGATAGTCCCCATGCCCAGTTATTATTTATTTTTTTACTGTATTGATTCAGAAAAATAATTGCATCATCGGTTTTTCTGAAGTCCTGCTCTCCAACCTTTGCTCCCCCTAAGGCAAAATCGAATTGATTTTTCCAAATGGAATTTGGTGATTCACGGATGGACGTCACATTAAATATGGTTCCAATGGCCACAGAGTTTTCACCCCCTGCAGCCCAGTTTGAGAGGCCTACATTTGCAAAACTCAGACCCCAATTGCCTGTTTTTGTTCTAGTAACGGAGTCTGCATTTTGAGCAAAAAGTCCTGTGCTGATAAATAGTGTGAGTAACGTAAGAAGTGCCTTTTTCATGGATTTTTGATTGTTGGGATCAAAATAGTAATAATCTTCTAAAAACTGATTCAATTGAGATGTGATAAAGTAAAATCTTGCAGAAAGCACATGCTTGCTCGAGGTGTTTTTTATAAAAGATGTTCCGTTTACCTTTGAGGAAATGATGATGGATTTCAAAAATAATGTACTGGGTCTTCAATTACCCACTGACCCAAGGTGGGTAGATATTGCTCAAATGAGTATTGAGGATATCCTGGTAGATCATGCCTATTGTGAGCAGAAGGCCGCATCTTCCTGCATTTCCTTGATTGTACAATATCCGGAAAGAGCCAAACTTATTGAAATGTTGGTGCCTGTTGTGTCGGAAGAGTGGAGTCACTTTGAACGTGTGATCGAACAATTGAGAAAACGAGGCTATGAGCTGGGCAAGATGCGCAAGGATGAATACGTGATTGCGCTCAACGGCATTTTGAAAAAGGGAGGAACCAGAGAACAACAATTGGTAGAGAAGTTATTGATGAATGCTCTAATAGAGGCCCGGAGCTGTGAACGATTCAAGATTCTTTCTCAGAATATTAAGGACGAGGAGCTGCAAAAATTTTATTATGAGCTCATGGTTTCAGAGGCTGGCCATTACAGAAACTTCATATCCTTGGCGAAGGAGTATATGCCAGAAGACTATGTGCAACAGCGTTGGAAAGAATTTCTATTCGCTGAGGCGAATATCCTTAGTGAGCTTAATGTTCGAGGGGATAGGATGCACTGAAATCTGAAATTTAAAAGACAAACCTCAGCCTTGGCTCTTTGGAATTTGTACTTGTATTTGATTTTTTATTCTGTCTTTCTCTTCTTTTTCTTGGCAGCCGGAAATAGAATGTTGTTAAGAATGAGGCGATAACCAGATGAATTTGGGTATAAATTCAGGTCAGTTGGTTCTTCCCCAACCCTGTGTTGATAATCTTCAGGATCATGTCCTCCATAAAAAGTAAAGAACCCTTTGCCTAAGACTCCATGGACGTACTTGGCTTCATCTGCGGCTTTGGTTTCCCCTAAAATCACAACATCTGGTTTAATTACCCTCTTCTTATAAGAGGTTGTTTGTCCATAAAACCCCTTGATCAAGTTGGTGTGGTTTTGTGTAAGCATAGTAGGTATTGGATCCCACTTGGCGGAGAACTGAAAAAGGGTGAAATAGTCATTGTCCTCTCTCAAAGCTCTTGACCTTCTAGCCTCAGTATTGTCAATATCAGAGAATTCATATTCCATAGGGTCTTTGCGCAATTTGAAATTCTCAAAGGCAAAGGTTTTACCAAAATCGAACTGAGATTCGGCATTGGGGTTTGCCGGATCACCATCATACATAGCCTCTATAAAGTCTTCACCGTCAGCGGCAAGGGCGATATCAAAGGAGTCAGTAGCTGAGCACATGGCAAAGAGGAAACCCCCTCCAGCAACAAAACCCTTTATCTTTTTTGCAATGGCCAGTTTGAGTTGCGAGACTTTTGCAAAGCCGTGTTTTCTGGCCGTTTCTTCATAATCTCTCTGTTGCTGTTGGTACCATGCATAGGGGCTAAAAGAGGCATAAAATTTTCCGTATTGTCCTGTGAAATCTTCATGGTGTAAATGCAACCAGTCATAGGTCGGTAGCTTTTCCGCCATCACATCATCATCATAAACCACATCATAGGGAATTTCGGCATAAGTGAGTGCCAGCGTTACAGCATCATCCCATGGCATCTTTGTTTTTGGAGAGTATACAGCAATTTTTGGCACCTTTTCAAGGCGCATCATATCCATGTTAGAAGCTGGTGATGAAATCTGCGCTTCATACTGTGCTGCCTGTGCATCTGAAATCACCTCATACTTAATTCCCCTGATCACTAGCTCATTTTCATATGCCGTTCTTGCTGGAAGTAAAAAACTTCCACCTCTAAAATTTAACATCCATTCAATTGATTCGTCTCTCTCTAAAACCCAGTACGCAACACCATATGCTTTTAAGTGATTGGTTTGGGTTTCATCCATGGGTATCAATATTTTATTTGAATAGCCGGGGATAGAAAAAATTACGAGAGTTAGGAGTACAAGTATCTTTCTCATGGTGAACTGGATTATGAACCGATTAACAGTAGGATCGTTCAATTTAAATAAATGTTTGTAAACTTTGATCAATGGTCAACTAGTTTAGGAACGTGAAAAACGCAGAAAAGTAAATGAATTTACGCGAAAACATTCGGGAGGGGGTCAAGTCGATCAAGTCCAACCTATTAAGAACAATACTCACAGGTCTGATTATTGCCATCGGAATTACCTCGTTGGTTGGCATGCTTACGGCTGTTGACGGAATTAGAAGTGAGATTGACTCCAGTTTGTCGAGCCTGGGCGCCAACAGCTTTGACGTGAATACTCGGTCTTCGGGCAGAAGAAATCGAAATGGTCAAAGAGAAAAATCCTATGAGCCCATTTCTTTTAAAGAGGCTTTACGATTTAAAGAAGTTTATGACTACCCATCGACCGTCACGGTGTATACCAGGGCTTCGGGAAGTGCGGAAATAAAATTTGAAAACAAGAAAACGAATCCCAACATTACCATTACCGGTGGGGATGAAAACTACATTGCCATAAAAGGTATCGAAATTGACAATGGAAGAAACTTTTCAGGGCTTGAAATTCAGTATGGAAATTATGTTTGTCTGCTTGGCACTGAGGTAGTTAAAGCACTTTTTGAAGACAATGAGAACCCTGTGAACAAGACCGTAAAATTTTATGGTAACAACTATCGCGTTATTGGTGTACTGGAGGAAAAAGGTGGTTTTGGTGGCGATACTGAGGAAGATAGGAATATTATAATTCCATTAATCAATGCCAAAAGATTAGATAGAAGGGGTTCTATGAGATTTAATATTACTGCTACAATTCAAGACCAGGAAGAAATTCAAGTGGCTATGGGTGAGGCTACAGGTTTGATGAGACAAATTAGAGGGGATAGGATAGGAGAAGAGGAATCATTTGAAGTAGAGAAAAGTGACTCTGTGACGGAGGCTTTGGATACCATGACCAATGGTCTGAGAATGGGTGGTATTGTAATTGGCGCAGTGACATTGCTTGGTGCGGCAATTGGATTAATGAATATTATGATGGTGTCCGTGACAGAGCGGACTCGTGAAATTGGTATCAGGAAGGCCTTAGGTGCCACTCCTCAGCGGATTAAACAACAATTTTTGATAGAGGCCATTACCATTTGCCAAATGGGTGGTGTTGCTGGCGCAATTCTCGGTATAGTAGTGGGCAATCTATTGGCTAAAATCCTGGGAGGAGCCTTTGTGATTCCTTGGGTTTGGATAATTGTGGGCTTGGTTGTTTGTGTATTTGTCGGTTTGCTTTCCGGTTATTTGCCTGCAAGAAAAGCGGCTAAACTTGACCCGATAGAGGCCTTAAGATTTGAATAAGCGGTTTATACCGCTGATGAAATGGCCCCAACTTGTTGGGGCTTTTTTTATATTTATTGAAAATTAAAGTCATGGATTTAACAGAACCAATTCACCGAAAAGTCATAGGTATTTGCTTTATCGCTTTTAGCGCATTAGGCCTGGTTATGATGTTCTTCTACAGCTATTTCATGGATTTTGTCTTGGATATGGCGACCAGAGATGCCGACTTTGTGCCAGAAATGATGTGGTTTTTCGACTTGATAGAGAAAGTGGTGTGGGCGATTGCTATTTTATTTTTGATACCAAGATTGATCATCGGTTTTGGACTTGTGAACAATAGTAAATGGGCTGATACACCAGGCCTGGTATTCGCGGTAATTGGATTACTGAACATCCCAGTTGGAACCGCTTTGGGAGTTTATGCCATTATGGTTTTCACTGCCAAGCCAAAGGAAGATAAGACTGAATCTTACCTTACTCGGGACAATTGAGCTGGGACATAAACTACCTTCTTTGTCTCAAAAAAGTCTGAGGAAAATTCACCGGAAAGGCTGTACTCTTTAACATTTCTTAGGCCAGACTCTGCAATTTCTTCTCTTAAATCTCCTCCTTTAAGATACAGGAGGCCATTTTTGAGTTTGTGCCTTGATTGGACCTTGAATTTATCATTGATCCAGGAGTAAAATATGGAAAGTCGAGAGACGGCCCTGCTTACAACAAAATCATACTGTTTATTTTTAATCTCTTCGGCTCTGATTTGCCTGGCTACCACATTTTCAAGTCCTAACTCTGAGGCAATATTTTTGACCACAACTATTTTTTTTCCTGTTGAATCAACGAGATCAAATTGACATTCAGGAAACATAATGGCCAGAGGGATACCTGGAAATCCACCTCCCGTGCCTACATCAAGAATGTGGGATTCGGGCATAAAATCTAGGACGGTGACTATGCCAAGGGAGTGGAGTACGTGTTTCTCATATAGATTGTCAATGTCCTTTCGCGATATGAGATTAACGCGTTCATTCCAATATGTATATAAGTCTTTGAGCTGCTCAAACTGAGCGATTTGCTTGGGGTTAAGGTTGGGAAAGTGTTGTGAAATTATCTCCATGTGCAAGTGAACGCGAAGATAGAAAGAGATTTATTAAATGTGCTCTTTTTTGCCTTTTACCAGGTCATACATAAGCTCTCTGGCTCTGTGTAATTGCGCTTTGACTGTGCCCAGTGGTGCTTCAAGTTCACGGGCAATTTCTTCGTAGCTCAGCTCATCAAAGTACCTGAGCCTAACCAGCCGCTGGTATTTGGCAGGAAGCTTCGTGACAAACATTTGGACCAACTCTATTTTTTGGGCTTTAATCGCTTCTTCTTGTGGGTTGAGGTTTCTGTCCTGAACATCAATGGTGACAGAGTCGCCATTGTCATCCTTAAAGGAAGTGTCCAGACTCATGGTGTCCAACCTCTTTTTACGAATAAAATCAATGGTGTTATTGGTAGCAATTCTGAAGAGCCAGGTACTGAATGTGAAATCCTTTTTGAATTTGTGAAGGTTCTTGAAGGCCTTTGCAAATGCCTCTATGGTCAGATCTTCCGCGTCATCCACATTTCTGACCATTTTGAGGATCATATGATAGACGGGCTTTTTGTAGCGCTGCATCAAAGATGCAAAGGCCTGTTGATCCTGGCCATTGACCGCGTCATCTATTAATTTAAAATCCTGTAATGCCTTCTCTGAAAATTGCTTTCCTAACTCCATTTAATTCTTTTCGCAGCGAGTACCCTCAATCCAACCACCAAGTAAAAAAGATTATAGAATAAATCTAACAGAGGTAGGGTAAACGGCAATATTCTCACTCCAAGTTTTCGACCTGTTCGGGTAAAGATAATATAAAATAATGTGCTCCTAAACCCAAACATTGTCAAAATCCAACCGATGTTATGACCCGCAAAAAGAAGGTAAAAGAGTAAAAACCAACCGAACAAATTACATAACGCAAAAATGCCCAATCTCGTTCGGTCTTTTTGACGATATTCTTTCCCTACCGACAAATGACGAGTTTTTTGTGTCAAATAGGATGCCCAGGTTTTTTTTGGAACAGATATGCACTGAGCAGATTGGTCAATCATGATTTCGGTATTGGATTTATTAGCGAATGCGTTTACTAACAAATCATCATCTCCACCGGTAATGTGTTGGGTGTTTTTGAACCCATCATTGAGAAAAATGCGCTTTCTATAGGCAAGGTTTCTACCTACCCCCATATAGGGTTTGTGTGCAATGGCAAATGACAAGTATTGAATGCCGGTCCATAAGGTTTCGAACCGAATAAAATGATTGAGAAACCCTGGCTTCTCTTCATAAGGAGAAAAGCCAAGTACAAAGTCAGTCTTTTTGTCAAAAGCCCCCGACATTTCAGATACCCAATGATCGCTTTTCGGCACACAATCAGCATCAGTCAATAATATAACTTCATTTCTGGCTGCTTCTATTCCCCGTTTCAACGCATGTTTTTTTCCATTCCAGCCATCTGGAAGCATGTCAATATTTATATATCGGAGTTTTGGAAATTGACCTGAGAAGGTCTTCAGAATAGCTTCAGTTCCATCCTCAGATCTATCGTTAACTACAATTACTTCGTAGTTGGAGTAGTCTTGACTTTTTAAACGTTGAAGTAGCAAGGGTAAATTGTCAGCCTCATTTCTGGCCGCTACTACGATAGTTACAGGTATCTCTTCTCTGTGGGTTGGTTCCTGACTTCTATATTGAATTAGCCCGCCAAAATACCTCAGGGAATAGTAGACCTGAACCAAAAGGCAAAAGGCAAATAATATGAGCAGACTTAATTCCAATTCAGAGAAATGACTAATGGAAAATTAAAGAAATAAGAATTAACGATTAGTACTATTTTTGTGCGATAATCAAGGGGATGGAATTCAAGTTAGAAGCACAAGATTCAAAATCAAAAGCCAGAGCAGGTCACATCACTACAGCGCATGGTGAAATCGAAACGCCTATTTTTATGCCTGTAGGCACTGCAGGTTCTGTGAAGGCGGTTCATCAGCGAGAACTTGATCAGGATATTCATGCCGAAATCATCCTTGGCAATACCTATCATCTCTATTTAAGGCCCGGTTTAGACATCATTCAAAAGGGTGGTGGCTTGCATAAGTTCAATGGTTGGGAAAAACCTATGCTAACCGACAGTGGTGGCTACCAGGTGTATTCACTATCGGGAACACGAAAGATCAAAGAGGAGGGCGTTACCTTTAAATCGCATATTGATGGGTCAAAGCATATGTTTTCACCCGAAAAGGTGATGGACATTCAAAGGGTTATTGGAGCGGATATTATGATGGCCTTTGACGAGTGTACGCCATATCCTTGTGAATATGGATATGCACGAGAATCCATGGAGATGACACATCGTTGGCTCAAAAGGTGTTGTGATAGATTTGATGAAACTGAAGGGTTGTATGGTTATGATCAAACGCTTTTTCCAATTGTACAGGGAAGTACCTTCAAAGATTTGAGAGTAAAATCTGCAGAAACCATCGCCTCATTTGAAAGGGAGGGCAATGCTATTGGCGGGCTTTCGGTGGGTGAGCCCCACGAAATAATGTATGAGCAAACTGAAGTGGTTTGTGACATTCTGCCAAAGGACAAGCCACGTTACTTAATGGGGGTGGGAACGCCTGAGAATATTTTAGAATGTATTGCTCTTGGGGTGGATATGTTTGATTGCGTAATGCCAACCAGGAATGCCAGAAACGGAATGCTCTTTACCAGTGAGGGCATTCTGAATATGCGCAATGAAAAATGGAAAGATGACTTCAGCGCGGTAGACCCAAACATGGATGGTTACGCCAGCTCCTTTTACAACAAAGCTTATTTGCGACATTTAATCACGAGCAAGGAAATGTTAGGCGCGCAAATTGCTAGTATTCATAATCTCTCGTTTTACCTATGGCTGGTAAAAGAAGCCCGTGAACAGATAAAGATGGGTACCTTTGCCTCTTGGAAGAACGAAATGGTTAAAAAAGTGACTAATCGCCTTTAAATGAACATTCTGGATCGCTATATCATCAAGAAATTCCTTACCACATTTGTGTTTGTGGTGGTTATTCTTGTATCGATTGTGTTGATTATCACCTATTCTGAACGAAACGAAAGTTTCATTAAGAACGAGGTATCCACCATGGAGATTCTGGGTTACTTTCTTACGTATGCACCCTATATAGCCAATCTAATTGCCCCTTTAACAGTGTTTATTGCTGCAGTCTTTGTCACATCAAAGCTTGCCGGGCATACCGAAATCATAGCTATGCTTGCGGGTGGGGTGAGTTTTCCGCGGCTTATGCGTCCATACCTTATCGGGTCTGTTGCCATTGCGATAGTGAGTTTCTTATTTACTGGTTGGGTGATACCTAATGCCAATAAATCGAGGATCGCCTTTGAACAGCAGTACTTTGCAAATAAAAAATTCAGTTATAACGAACGGGATGTTCATTTCAAAGTGAGCCCGACCAGCTATGTTTATCTGGCCTCCTATAATTCATTCAAGGATGAGGGCCATCGATTTACTTTAGAGGAGATACAGGATAAAAAGGTGTTGTATAAGTTTACCTCAAAGCAAATAAAATGGGACACCACAGAAAGGGCTTGGAAAGCAATTGATTGGCATTTAAGAGAATTTAAGGAGTTTTCGGAAGATTATGTATATGGAAAAACCAGGGACACCTTACTTCATTTAAATATGACACCCGATGATTTTGGGAATAACAAAAGCCTTGAGCAGACCCTGACAATTAATGAGCTCAACGATTATATCGCAAATCTGGAATTGAAGGGTGCCGATAACATTCCTATTTACCAGATTGAGAAGTACGTGCGCTACATGTCCCCATTTTCCATGTTAGTCTTGACATTTATTGGACTTATTGTGTCATCTAGGAAGACCAGAGGAGGTGTGGGTTTTCAAATTGCCATGGGCTTTCTTATAGCCTTTATTTTCATCATTCTCTTTATCGCTTCAAAAAGTATGGCGGAAACAGGTTCGACTGATCCGCTACTTGCCGTATGGATGCCCAACATCATCTTCAGTGGGGTGGCCATGGTGCTGTACAAAATAGTGCCTAAATAATGCCGAGCAGCTTCAAAGATTATTTTAAGCTTCATTTTATTGTTGTACTATGGGGTTTCACAGCAATCTTGGGCAAGGAAATTCATATGCCTACCACAGATGTGGTGCTTTACAGAACCGGTATAGCAGCCATTGCGCTTTTGTTTTTGATCCGTTTCAAAGGAGAAACCATACGCCTGGAAAGAAAGGCCTTGATTAAAATTCTTTTGACGGGTTTAATCGTGGCTGCCCATTGGGTGTTGTTTTTTGAGTCCGCCAGAATTTCTACTGTTTCCGTTTGTCTCGCAGGTATGGCCACGGTTACCTTTTGGACCAGTCTTTTGGAACCACTTTTCAGTAAAAGGAAAATCAGCCCGCTGGAGGTGGTGTTGGGCTTTGTAGCGATTATTGGACTGTATTTAATTTTTCAGTTTGAATTTGACAATGCCTTAGGGCTGATCCTCGCCATTTGTGCTGCCCTGCTTTCCGCTACTTTTTACGTACTCAATTCACTTTATACAAAAAAGCACTCTCCATACGTGATCACTTTTTATGAAATGATTGGTGCATGCATAGCCCTGTTCATTTTCATACCCATATATCAGACATTCATTCTTGAAACCTCAGTTTCATATGCCTTACCTACATCAAGGGACATTGGTTTTTTGCTAGTACTTTCTTTGGCTTGTACAGTTTATGCTTTTGCAGAATCTGTAGAATTGATGAGGCGAATTTCCGCCTTTACGGTCAATCTGAGCATTAATCTTGAGCCTGTTTATGGTATTGTGATGGCCGTGATTATCTATGGAGAGAAAGAAAAAATGAGTGGGGGATTCTACTGGGGCACTTTGATTATTCTTGTCTCTGTGCTCAGTTATCCGGTCCTTAAGAAAAAAACTTCTACCAAACCATAGAAGACCATTTTCATTCGGGTCTCTCTGGTTTCTTTCGTTGTCCTTTCATAAGAAACCACTGGTCAATCAGAAAAATGCATAGTTTAGATTTTAGAAGATTGAATTATGAGAACAATAGGAGTAGGAGGTTCGACAGTTGAGATTGAATTATCCAAATTCAAGAATAGAACCTTAGGGGCAAAAGCCATTGGATTGTCTGAGTATAAAGAAAGAGCCGCCAGGGCAGGGGCCTTAATGGCACAAGAAGGATTCGATGCTATCTATGTTCATGCAGGAACCAGCCTATATTATTTCACAGGTACACCATGGCATCCCAGTGAGCGTATTGTAGGAGCACTTATTTTCCCCAATGGGGCTTTGGAATTTATTTCACCACAATTTGAGGAGGGCACATTGAAAGGCTTTATGACTTTAGAGGGGCCAGTTAATTGCTGGGAGGAGCATGAGGACCCTTACGCCTTGTTTGGAACCATACTGTCTAATTATGGCCTGTCTGAAGGCAAGGTTGGTCTTGATGAGCAAATTCCATTCTTTATGTCAGAGTTGTTGAGTGCAGCTAACCCGAAATTCGACTTTGTATCTGGAAAGCCGGTAATCACCGGTTGTCGAAGTATTAAATCAGCCGATGAAATAGCCCTGATTAAATTGGCGATGGATATTACACTGGATGTACATAAGGCTGCCGCCAAAATCATGCGCCCGGGTATTAGTAGTCAGGAGGTCGTTGACTTTATTGAAGAGGCGCATATAAGATCCGGTGTAGCCTCTGGTAATTACTTCTGCATTGTACTCTTTGGGGTTGATACTTCATTTCCTCATGGTGTCAAAGCACCGCAAAACTTAGTCGAAAACGGAATGGTATTAGTAGATACCGGTTGCCAATTGAACGGCTACATTTCCGATTTAACCAGGGCCTACGTTTACGGAGAGATTAGTGAAAGGCAGCGTCAGATATGGAATATTGAACGTCAGGCACAACAAGTGGCCTTTGATGCTGCTAAAACAGGCAAGCCTTGCGGTGATTTGGATGTTGAGGTGCGAAAATATTTAGAATCTCAAGGCTTAGGGCCGGAGTACAAGTTGCCCGGCCTACCTCATCGTACCGGTCATGGCATCGGGTTGGACATACATGAGTCTCCTAATTTGGTGGGTAATGACAGAACCCCTTTGGTTCCTGGGCAGTGTTTCAGCGTAGAACCCATGATTTGTATGCCAGGTGAATTCGGTATCCGATTAGAGGATCATATTTACATGACTGAGGATGGACCAAAGTGGTTTACAGAACCTTGCAAGTCTGTGGAAGACCCTTTTGGATAACGGATCAGTTAGATTTTTCAGCCTTGTAATAATTTCCCCTTATTAAAGGTTGTTTGGTGCCATTGATCATGAATTCGGTGGCTACCGTTTTAAAGCCCTTTTTTGTCGGGATGGCCACTTCAAAGTGCAAATGCGGGCCCGAAGTGAAACCTGTATTACCACTGTACCCAATCAAATCACCTGACTCAACAGTTTGGCCCAATTCCACGGAGGCACCATCTTTTCTCAAATGAAAATATTGGCCAACAGAGCCATCATCATGAAGAATTGTCACAAAGTTGGATGATTCCAGACAGCGAGCCTCCGCACAGCCAAAGTTGGAGTCTTCCTTGAGCTTAATTACCAGACCGCCTCTGGCAGCAACAATTAGAGTTCCTTCAGGCATGGTAAAATCCAAGGCCTTTTTGTCTCTGTGTGAAAACTTGCCTCCATATGCCTGTGTCAATTCAAAGGACTCATCAGACTGAAATGGGAGAAGATAGGAGAACGAATTATCATGTTTTGCATTGGGTATGTCACCTACATAGGTAGTGTATTTATAGCTAAAGCGTAATTTGCTCCCGCCATTCGCTTTTAATTCAGCAACTCTGAATTTGACCTCTCCCGGGGGGACAAGATAAAATTCCTTCTTGGTTCCATTGAAGGTCAATCCTTTATAATCTAAATCAAGACTTACGGATTGAGGGAATATCTCGTTATTATCAGCATAAATGACAACCCAATTGCCTTCCTGTTCAATGTAAACGTTTAAGGGCTGAGCTTGCTCGACCTGACTCATAGCAAGAGTCGATACACTAAGCAAGATCATAATGATCAGTGTAGATTTCCTCATTAGTACGTGAATTATAAGTAGTGTGATCGAATATACGAAATTGGAGGCTACAGAATAAACTCCTTCACTGAGCAATGTGACAAATCGGCCTCAAACCCGGAGGGTTTAGACTCAAATAACCCAAATATGTTAGATCCTGAACCCGTCATGGCCGCATAGGCCGCTCCGTGTTTGTACAGACTTTGTTTGATGGCACCCAACTCAGGGAATTTCACAAAGACACTCTTTTCAAAATCATTGATTAAGTCTTTTTGCCATCCTTTGAAATCTCTCGAGAGCAATAACTCCTTGATATCTACATCAGCTGGTGTTGGGCTAACCCCATCATAGGCTTGTTTTGTGGAAACATGAATACCTGGATTGATCATGACTAAATACAGACCACTCAAGTTCAAATCCAGAGGCTCTAGTTTTGTGCCTGTTCCGGTAACGATGGCGGGCTGATTTCTAATAAAAAAGGGACAATCACTACCCAACTCTTCGGCATAGCCTTCAAGTATTTCATCATCCAAAAAGAGCTGAAATTCATTGTTAAGGTGTTTAAGCATAAATGCCGCGTCAGCTGAACCTCCACCCAGGCCAGCACCTATTGGGATGAGCTTGTGTAAATGGATGGCCAATTCCGGAAGTTGGTAGTCTTTCTTGAGGAGTCTATAGGCTTTCAGGATGATATCGTCCTCAGATTTTCCAGGAATTTCTATTCCTGTAGCGGCAAATGACGTTTTCTTTGCCGGGACAACTTCCAAAATATCCGACCAGGGAATTGGATAGAGGCAACTGTTAATGGCATGGTAGCCATTGGCCAGCTTCTCAGTGATTTGAAGCCCCAGATTGATCTTAGCATTTGGGAAGGTGATCATATAATTGGTCGCCCTAATCCCCATTCAATGAGGGACTTGTTCTTAAAACCTCCCACTCAAGGGAGGTCTAGAAGGGCCACTTTATTCTTTAGTTAATTGCTCAATCAAATCATCCGTAATGCCGGAGCTTGAGAAGCCACCATCATGCATCAAGTTCTGCATGGTCACCATTTTAGTCATGTCAGAGAACATGGTCACGCAGTAGTTTGCACAATCTTCTGCAGTTGCATTGCCGAGAGGAGACATTTTATCCGCATAAGAGAAAAAGACATCAAAGCCTCCAACTCCGCTTCCAGCAGTTGTCATTGTAGGTGATTGCGAAATTGTGTTTACGCGCACTTTTTTCAACCTGGCAAACCGCTCCCCATAACTTCTGGCAATAGATTCAAGCATAGCTTTTGCTTGGGCCATGTCAGAATAATCCGGGAATGATCGCTGTGCTGCTATATAGGAAAGCGCCATGATAGAACCCCATTCATTCATGGCATCCAACTTTTCAGCAGTTTGCATGACTTTATGAAAAGAAATGGCTGAAACATCGAGGGTCTTGGTTAACCAATCGTAATTCAAATTGCCATAATCACGACCCTTTCTCACGTTTGGGCTCATGCCAATGGAATGAAGCACAAAGTCAATTTTACCACCAAGTATCTCCATTGATTTAGTGAATAGATTCTCTAAATCTTCTATGGAGGTGGCGTCTGCTGGAATTATCTCCGATCCACATTCTTCCGCCAACTGATTAATGGCTCCCATGCGCATGGCTATGGGGGCATTGGTCAAAGTGAATTCAGCACCCTCAGCCTTAGCTACTTGCGCTACTTTCCATGCGATTGATCTTTTGTCTAAAGCGCCAAAAATGATTCCTCTTTTACCTTTTAATAGATTATGTGCCATAGTTTGTTCGTCTTAATCTGCGCGTAAAAATAGAAATTAGATTTTAGAATTTGACATCTGTACACCGGAATCAATACTCAAGATTAAAGTAAGCTCTAAGAGCGAAGACCACAGGCTCTTTGAGATCGGTATCTATTTCTTTTATGTTTATGTATTGGAAGTAGGGTTGAAGCGCAATCTTATTATTGATTTGTACTTTCCAATTGATCTCCAGCACTGTTTCAGAATGGATATCATATTGGTTTCTCACTGAAGGGAAGTCGGTATTGATGCTGGCGTGGGCCAACCCAATTCCTAATTCATTTTCTTTTTGAAGGCGCAGGACATTTACGAATCTAAAACCTAATCCGTAGTATAAATCAAGATCACTTAAGGCTTTTGAGGTTGCGTTTATCTGGTAATAAAAATGGATTGACTCCTGCCCAATTTCGCTCAACTTAAGGTCTGAGATGTTATAAAAACCCCAGAATTTTCCACGACCCCCGGCATCTTTTTTAGGAAAAAAACCTGAGTGATGGTAAGCGCCAACTTTCGTTATTAGCCGATTTTTGAAAAGCCGTACCTCAGGTTCGAGAAGATATAGAAAACCTTGATTGCCACTGAGTGTCCAGGAAACGGGTAAGAATTTGTTACGCGCATTGGCAAATTGTCCGTCAAATACCCCGACTCTCAGGCCTAGCGTCTTGTTAATATTCCAATTGGCTGAAACTGAAAATCCTGTAAAGGGGTAAGTAGGGGTTGGCATATTCACGGTAGCCACAGGATCAATACCCATAGAACTGTGAGCGAAAAGAAGCCCGTTCTCAGTGACAAAAAAATCTGTATTGATATCCTGACCACCTACTTTTATGGTGAGGTTTTCAGTTTTGAATTGGTAATAAAGCTCATTAAAGCCGTAAAGATTTCCTGCCTCCAGGTTTGAAAAGGTTTGAAGATCACCGACCCTCAAGGCAGACGGCATATTGTCATGAACGATCATGAGGCCTAAATTCAAACTATGCTTGCTGCCGAGGCTGAGCGTAGATTGGTTAAGAATTTTACCTAGAAATTCAGTGTGTTTTTCTCCAAAAGGGGTTGATACATTTAAGGCTTCAACGGTATATTCGAATTGGTTTTCAAATTTGAGCGTGTCCTGAGCAAGGCCTAATTGGGTAAAACACATGGCCCAAAAGCCAATCAATGTCAGTCTTGCATTAGATATTAGGCTGGCAATCATTGGCACGAAAATATTAATAATGGATTGGTATTCTTTACCATTAATCAAATTGCTAAAAAATCGTCCATTACAAGGCCATCAGCTCTTTGGCACTTTCCAAGGACTTTTCAGAAGGTTCTTTTCCCCCAATCATCTGAGCAATTTCTGTGATGCGATCTGCTTCAGACAATTCCCTGATTTTGCTGGAAGTAGTCTCAGACTCATTGTCTTTGTAGACGAAATAATGTGCATGACCTTTTGCTGCAATTTGGGGTAGATGGGTAATGGTGATTACCTGGTGATTAGCTGCCATTTGATGCATCATTTGCGCTAATTTAATGGCAATTTCACCTGATACTCCGGTGTCAATTTCATCAAAAACGATGGTAGGTAAAGCCGTTCTATCTGCTAAAATGTATTTGATGGAGAACATAAGGCGCGAAAACTCTCCACCTGAAGCCGCCACCTTAAGTGACTGGGGCGCAATGCCTTTATTTGCAGAGAAACCAATATTGACTTCATCAAGTCCAGCATTGCCAGGCTCTATTGACTTGTGCTGAATGCTAATGGAAGCTTCCGGCATGCCGAGTTCATAGAGCAACTGCAGTAACTTATCTTCGAAGGTCTTGAAGCAGGATATCCGTGATTTTGAGAGTACGCCTCCAGACTCAAGCACATCGCCATAGGCTTTATCTCTTGCTTGTCTGGCTTCCTCAATAACTGTATCCAGGTTTTCTACCTTCAAAACCTTATCACTTAAGGTTTCGAGAATATCCAGTAATTCCTGAATGCTATCCACTTGATGTTTTTGTTGCAGCTTGTAGATCAAACTCAACCGTTGTTGCTTTTCCTCCGTAAGCTGTGGATCATATTCTACCAATGATTCCTCTGATTCCAATTCATTAGTCAGGTCTTTAAGCTCGATCAAAATACTATTAATGCGTTCGTTGAGCTTCCCAAAACTTTCGGTATAGGAAGAAATCTGATCAAGCGTACTTTTAAGGTCGTAGACCATTGTATTGACAGAAACTTCAGATTGGTCAAGGTAGGCCAGGGCCTCATTGAGCTTGAGCTTGATTTCTTCGGCATTCTCCAATTTGTTCACTTGCTCCTCTAGCTCTTGTTGCTCTGTTGCATGGAGATCGGCTTTGTCTAGTTCGTCAAACAAAAATTGATTGTAGTCTGCCTCTTTTTTCAATTCGGCTGATTCGCTAACCAATTCTTCGTAAATACTATGTTGATCTTGATACTTTCTGAAGGCGGCCTGATATGTTGTCAACTGAGTATTGTTTTGAGCAAAGTCATCAATAATGCCTAGCTGAAATTTGTTGGTGGCTAACAAAAGGGTTTCATGCTGGGAGTGAACATCCATTAGGCTCGTGCCAAGTACTTTTAAAAACTCAAGGTTTGACACCCCGTCATTCACAAAAGCGCGAGACTTTCCACTCGGGCTAATCTCTCTTCGAATGATACATTCCTCTTCAAATTCCATGTCATGCTCGTCAAAAAGGCCTTTGAGTTGATAAGCCCTGATATCAAATACACCTTCGATAATGCACTTTCTGTTAGTGTCAAGCAGCACCTTGGTATCAGCTCTCTTTCCAAGAAGAAGGCCAAGTGCACCAAGCATAATGGATTTACCTGCCCCGGTTTCTCCAGTTACAATATTTAATGCCTTATCAGGAGAGAGACTAAGCTCTTGGATAAGCGCATAATTTTCTATGTGCAGATTAAGCAGCATCAAACAAATGTATTAATTCGAAGGGGGAGGTGCAACGCTAATTCTGAACGATTTTGCGATACTTCGCGCTTCTTGTAGGATCAAGTTTTAGAAGCTCGTTGTAAACCTCTCGCCTTACATTCAATGGCCCCTCAGAGAAAATGTTGACTATTTCATCCGATTTGGAATCGAAGAAGGACCTGATCAAAATGGCGTTGGGCAGCGTGCGATTCACTTGCTGTATGTTTTTGAAAGCCTCCAAAATATTTGCGCGGCACTTGTCACCTTCTGTCTTTAGGATATCCAGACCGT
Organism: Roseivirga sp.; assembly: GCA_029262895.1. Classification (GTDB taxonomy): domain Bacteria; phylum Bacteroidota; class Bacteroidia; order Cytophagales; family Cyclobacteriaceae; genus Roseivirga. The sequence goes on along the minus strand of JAJCYM010000092.1, from coordinate 28,737 downwards.
TAAGATGGTAGGCATATATGGCCTGACGAACCGGCTGGTACTGATTGTTGATACCAAGATTCTCTATTAGCCAATAGCGGTTCCTGGTGTTTTCAAATTGCCTCCAACCTGGCCTCCCTGCTTGCTGTGCGTTGTTCACTACATTAAGTGCTTTTTCATAGAACTGGTTTCCACCAAGGGGGCTGAAGGAGTCATAATCCAGACCAATGGCCAGATAAGCATAATAGGCAAGGAGGGAAGTGATGTTGTTCAAATAGCTGTTTTCGTTGAAATCGAGTGGTTGTGATGCCGTATAGGCAAATTCCCAATCTCTGTCGGCAAAGTTCAGGAGCAGTGTCTCGTAGTTGGTGCCATAAACAGGTCTAACTACCTGCACCTGAGCATTAGCCGTGAACGAACCAATGGATGGCTGACTCTGAATAGTGAGAATAAGGTTACCCTTAATTTTTTCGTTGTTTCGAAAATTATCACCTGTCCAGGTTTTCTCATTCAAGAATCGCTCGAATGCTGTTCCCATTTCTTGGAATATGCCCCTCTCCGTAGTTTGAACTTGGTCGGCATTAATGTTTACCGTGAAATTAAGCTCTTGAGCCAGTCCACTAAATGTAGTGCAGAGGACGAGGCCGATGGTACTAAGAATGGATTTTATCAACAATCGCATGAATGATGTCTTTGGCAACTTCCTTTTTTGACTTTAACTCAAAATGTTGAATTTTATTCTGATTGTCAATGATGGATATTTTATTCGTGTCATGGCCAAACCCCGCACCCTGGTCATTAAGGGAATTGAGTACAATCAAATCGAAGTTTTTGGCTGCGATCTTATTTTGTGCATTTTCGATTTCGGAATTGGTTTCAAGAGCGAAGCCAACATTGATCTGACCATTTCGCTTGGTTTTCCCTAATTCCTTAGCAATATCTGTGGTTTTAACCAATTCCAAAGTCATATCGTCAGACTTCTTCTTGATCTTTTGATTAGCCACAGTTTTTGGTGCATAATCAGCAACAGCCGCTGCTAGAATGTTGATATCGCTGGTAGCTGCCTCTTGTTTACTGGCCAGATACATCTCATTTCCTGAGGCTACTTTAATCTCTTTGATGGCCGGGTGGTTGGTCTGTAAATGTGTTGGGCCACTTACTAATATCACTTCTGCCCCTTGATTGGCAGCTTCCTCGGCTATGGCAAAGCCCATTTTTCCAGTAGAATGATTGCCTATAAATCTAACGGGGTCAATAGCCTCATAGGTTGGCCCGGCCGTTATGAGTATTTTTTTTTTGCTCAGGCTATGTCGGCTATCAAAAAAATCATTGAGCTGTTGTACCAGGTGTTCCGGTTCAGCAAGCCTGCCTGTGCCTACCAGACCGCTGGCGAGTTCGCCATGTTGCGCGTCAATAATGTGATTGCCATACGTTTTGAGCTTTTTCAAATTGCTTAAAACTGCCGGATGTTGATACATATCCAAATCCATTGCCGGAGCCACAAACACGGGACATCTAGCAGAAAGGTAGGTGGCCAGCAGTAGGTTGTCGCAGAGACCATTGGCCATTTTGCCAATAGTATTGGCACTGGCAGGAGCGATGATCATGGCATCAGCCCAAAGCCCTAACTCAACGTGATTGTTCCATTCACCGCCCTGTCCTTTGACGAACTCACTGAGCACAGGGTTTTTCGCAACTGTCGCCAAAGTGAGAGGAGTTATAAAGTCCTTGGCCGCATTGGTCATAATCACCTTGACCTCGGCTTGTTCTTTCACCAGGAGTCTGACGAAAAAAGCAGCTTTGTAAGCTGCTATACTTCCGGTTACACCAAGAACTATTTTTTTCCCCTTAAGCATGGGTTTAGCGACTTTGTTCGCTTCCTTCTTCTATTTCTTTATACTTCCAGAAAATTTCTTCATTCTTGAATTCCTCTATCGCCATTGAAGTTGGCTTTGGCATTCTTTCATAGAATTTAGAAATCTCAATTTGCTCTCTGTTCTCGAAAATCTCCTCAAGATTGTCAACTGTAGAAGCGAATTCAGCTAGTTTGCCATTCAACTCTTCTTTGACGTTAGTCGCAATTTGTTTGGCTCTTCTGCCAATTATAGCAACCGACTCGTAAATGTTACCAGTTGGTTGTGCTAATTCTTCGGCATTTCTTGTGATAATAGATGGATTTACTGCCATATCAATTTGTGCTTTTTAATGCTTTTAATTCTAATTGTGATTTTTCAAACAACTCTGTTGCTTGACTCATATATTCGCTTTTCGGATACTTAGAAACGAAATCATTGTAAAAATCAATCGCCTTGCTGTATCGTTCAGTCTGTAATCTTGATAAACTATTTTCTGCGATTTTATAACTCGTTTCAACAGAAAGGAATAGTAATTCTTCGTTAAATTTCGAATCGGGGAAGTCTTTTTTAAAGCTGTCGAAGCTCTCCAGGGCGGCTTCTAAATAATTACGATAGGACAGCCCTAGAGTGAGTTTGTGATAAAGTTTTGCAGTATTGTAGGCCTTCGTTTCAAACCTAACTTGCAACTCATCGATAATATCAGTGCCTTGCTGAAAATACTTTGTCGCTGGTCTTCTGTTCAAGAAATTCTGCATGGCCACAACCGCTTCTTGAGATGTGGTTTGATCCAGATTTTCATCCGGGGAGTTTTTGTATAATGAAAAAGCATGCATGAACTCGGCTTCTTCGGCCAGCGGACTTCTGCCGTAGGTTTGGAAAAAATCTTTGAAGTGGTGAGCACTCAATACATAATAATGTGAATAATATTCTGCATATGCCCAGTAGAACCTCACCTTTTCCGCCTCAGCGGTACCTCTAAAGAATGGTTCAATTCTCTCAAAAAGGATTTTTGCCCTTCCGTATTTCCCTTGCTCGTAGAAAGTGATGGCTCCTTTATAGAGTTCATCAAAGTCGTTGGTACGCTCTAGTTGTGCCAATCTTGAACTACAACCAGAGGCGAATAAGGCCGCCACCAACACCACTATCCAAAGGGATTTTTTCATAAGCTCGCAAAGTTACCAGTAATGCTTGAGATATCCAATTTTGATTGCTTTAAGAATCTTATCAAAGAAAACGACTTTTTAGCCCCAAACGTGCTTTATTAACCTTTTTTAACAGGATCAGGAGGGCTTTCTTTTGTTAATTTAATTGCTGGTTTTTGAAGATGTCGAGCAATGTCTAACAACTTCGGCTTTTCTGTGGCTTTCCACTCAAATCCCCGCAGCCTTTTGTCAGGATCTTTGATTTCCGGTGGAGGTACAAAATTACCATCAACCTGCCGATACATTCTTAAGTCTGAAACGACATTGTCCTCAAAATAAATAGCCATGTTGGAGCATACCACCTTGTTCATCGAACTGGAATTGTTATTTCTATCAATTGTGAAATAGATGCTTTCCCCGTTGCCATTAACATCGGCTTTTGTAATGAAGCCTTCATCAAAATGTATTACCATGCTGCGGCCCTTTACCTGATTGAAATTGAGCACAGAATCTTGGGTAATTACGAACGAATTAACACTCAAATTCATCCTGTGAATTTTGTTATTGGCGATTTGAATATTCACCGAGTCGGCCTCAATTTGGCTATCAATGTTCCAAATAACCGGGTCTTGGTACATGTAAATGGTTGAATCGTTCATGTTATAACTCACAGAATCTGCCTTTCCCTGCATGTCTGATTTATACATTTGGACATCCTTGTAGGCAGTTAAATACTTTTCGTTTTTAATGGTGTCCTGAACTGAAACCAAAGTGTCTCCCCTGATGAAAAGACTGTCGTTCTGCATCATCTTTCGCAGATAAGCCCGCTCATAGACTGTTGCGTGGCCCTTATTCCTATCATACCTCATTCTGTCTCCAAAAATGGTGAGGGAGTCTTGAAAGGAAGTCATGCGGACGTTCAGATCACCTTGATAATAGCGTGTGCTGTCGTTGGCGAATAGCGTATCTCCTTTGATTTTATAGTCAGCCGTGGTAATGGTGCCAAAATAAACCTCGCTGTACTTGAGCCTTGAGTTGTATATCAGTCCGGTATTGGTTGTCAGCGTATCACCTTCTTGCGAGTGACCCAGCGTTTTTCCCCTGGCGATCGCGATTTTGTCTTGTGAAGTGTAGTTAAGCGTATCAGTCCACATTTCAAAATCAGGACTTACAAGGTGAACCGAGTCTATGAATTGAGATTCTTTAGTTTCTGTATTGTAAAAACCTTGCAGGCTGGTTAACACATTGGTACTATCTACAAGCTTGCCGCCATTCGAGTAGTATCCGATTTGAGCATTCCGGTCGAAGTCAAGATAATTTGTGTAGAGGTCGGCACTGTCATCTTTCAAAATAACGTTTTCGCGAATTTTGGCGATTCGGGTGTCTCCACTGTATTCTAAGTAATCCCCTTTGAGATTCAATTTGTCAATCTCATCTATAATAGTAACATGACCAAAGGCCTTAGCGGAGTTAGTGGCAATAAAAAAATAGGCCGAGTCACAGCGTATGTCTGTGTCTTCGTGCTGAAGCCATACATTGTCAACCAGTTTCTGCGCCTTTTGGCCATCTATGATCACCTGACTTAGCGATTCTGCACTTTTGACCGTTACAGTTTGCTGCGCAAATACATTCGCACTGAAAATGCACGTCAGGGGCAACAACCAAATAAGAAATCTTCTCTTCATATTAAGAATGCGCAAAACTAGTCATTTGTAGTATTTTTGGCCTATGCAAAAAGACTTTTTGGATTATATCAAAAAGCATGCCCTGATTAATAACGAGGATTCAGTGCTATTGGCTGTGAGTGGAGGCTTAGATTCGACAGTCATGACCCATCTGTTCCAACAATCAGGATTCACGTTTGGAATAGCACACTGCAATTTTCGATTAAGGGGTGAGGAATCTGATAGTGATGAGCAATTTGTTGAGGGCCTGGCCAAAAGATTGGAGGTTCAGTTCCATTCAAAGGGTTTTGAAACTGGCAAGGTTTCCGAAGCCCAGGGCATTTCCACCCAGATGGCAGCCAGGGAATTGCGATATGATTGGTTTAAGGAATTATGCAGTCAATTTGGCTACACGAAAATTGCTGTTGCCCATCACAAAGATGATAACGTAGAAACTCTAGTACATAACCTTGTTCGAGGCACATCCATTTCGGGGCTCAGAGGGATGCTTCCACAAAACGAGAGCGTTATCAGACCTTTACTTGGTCTCTCACGGGCTCAAATTGCTGACTTTGCCACAGAAATGAACCTTAGCTGGAGAGAGGACAGTTCAAATGAGACTGACTATTATAAACGCAATTATATCAGGCAGAACATTATCCCCAAGTTTTCCGAGTTGAATCCCAATTATCTTGAGGTGATAACAGACTCCTTAGGGAAGAATCGCGAGGTGGAACAAATATTCAAAGCGCGAGTTGCTGAGCTGAAGTCTAAGCTAATTGTATCAGTAGACGAGAATTCATTCTCAATTGGTATTGAGAAGTTAAAGGAGGAAGGTGTAGGTCCTTATGTGTTGACAAAGCTCCTAGCCGATTTTGGTTTTAATCATTCCCAATGCCAGGATATGTTGACGAAACTGGACGGTCATGTAGGAAAACAATTCAATGCATCGGACTTCACATTAACAATTGACCGTAAAGAGCTCCTGATTTCCAAGCGCGAAAGCGGCCACTTAGAAGTTCAAACAATCAGTGAATCCACAAAAACTATTACTTCAATCAGTACACTGTTTTTTGAGAAGATGGATGCTAACACTACCGTGGAAAAGTATCCTCAAAAGGCATTCTTGGATTTTGATCTTTTACAATTTCCATTGAAGCTTAGAACATGGCAGGAGGGTGATTACTTTGTGCCGTTGGGTATGCAGGGCAAAAAAAAGCTTAGTGATTTTATGATTGACACAAAAATTCCTTTAAACTTAAAGCAGCAACAAGAGGTGGTTCTGTCAGGTGAGGATATTGTTTGGGTGGTTGGAAAGCGGATTGATGACAGATACAAAGTGACTCATAGAACAAATCAAATTTTTTTAATAACTCAAGGCAAAGCTGATGTTTAACCCTTTTAAGAAGTCATACGGATCAAAGGAGTTGGCTCAGTTCGACTTTCTCAAGGGAATCAAATGCTTTGAGCGTTTAACAAATGATGAGTTAAATCTATTTTTGCCACTCCTATATCATCGGAAATACAAGAAAAATGAGGCTGTATTCTTTAGAAATGACCCTAGCCAAGCCATCTATTTAATCCAGTCCGGTGCTGTTTCGCTCAACCTCAATAGGGGAGGTGAATTTGAAGTGCTAACTACTGCTACCGAAGCAGAGGCTTTTGGTGACAATGCATTCATCCCTAATACAGTGAGAATATACAATGCTGTTGTTGAATCGGAGGAGGCTGATTTGATCGTATTGCCTCAGGGAAATGTACTTGAGATTTTTGAAGCCAATCAAAAGATAAAGGCCAAAATACTCGAAAGCCTGGTTGAACAATATAATGAATATACGCTCAAGGTGTTTGAAGCTTACAAGTCATCATTCGGTTTTTTTGAATTGAAGCAGGCTTATTCTAGTGACCCGTCCTAGTTCTCATAAACTCAGCATTTTGGGTTTTATTTGGTCGCTTTCCTTTCTAACTTAGCGGCCTCAAAATTTTAAGAACAAACCCAATTAAATTCCATGAAAGTAACTGTAGTTGGAGCCGGAAACGTAGGGGCAACTTGCGCTGATGTATTGGCTTATAGAGAAATTGCGAACGAGGTAGTTTTACTTGATATCAAAGAAGGAGTTGCTGAAGGCAAGGCTCTTGACATCTGGCAAAAAGCCCCAATTAATCTTTATGATACAAGAACCACCGGTTCTACAAATGATTATACAAAAACAGCCGATTCGGATGTTGTAGTAATCACTTCCGGTCTTCCTAGGAAGCCTGGGATGACTCGCGATGACCTGATTGAAACCAATGCTGGAATTGTGAAAATGGTCACTGAAAATGTGATTAAACACTCTCCTGAAGCAATCATCATTATCGTTTCCAATCCTTTGGATGTAATGACCTACCAGGCGCATTTAACTTCTGCAGCTCCAAGAACCAAAGTAATGGGGATGGCCGGAATTTTGGATACGGCTAGATATAGGGCTTTCCTAGCTGAAGCGTTAAACGTTTCCCCAAAGGATATTCAGGCAGTTTTGATGGGCGGTCATGGAGATACCATGGTGCCATTGCCGAGATACACCACAGTGAGTGGTATTCCGGTAACAGAATTAATTGATGCGGATCAACTCGAGGCAATTATTGCTAGGACTAAGACTGGGGGAGGAGAGCTTGTGAAACTGATGGGAACTTCCGCTTGGTATGCTCCAGGTTCGGCAGCAGCTCAAATGGTAGAGGCGATTGTGAGAGACCAAAGAAGAGTTTTTCCGGTTTGTGTGAAACTTGAAGGAGAATACGGAATAAGCGATTGTTATTTAGGGGTTCCTGTGATTCTGGGTAAAAACGGAATTGAGAAAATCATCGAACTTGACCTAACCGACTCTGAAATGGAATTGCTCAAAGTGTCTGAAGGACATGTAAAAGAAGTGATGAGGGTTTTAGACAATCTCGGTTAATCGTGAATTAATCATATAAATAAAAAAGGGCCATTTGGCCCTTTTTTATTTGACTTCCAATAAGATCTTGGTGCCCTCTGGGTTCGTGATTATAAAGTGATTCTGTTCATAAATAGGCGTGCCCTCGCTAGACTTGTGGTGTTCTCCAGTTGGTGAAACAAATATGATCTTAGCCCTTTCAAAGGTCTTAGATCTTATTTTTCCTTTCTTGACAGTGTACACGGTTAAACGCTCAATGTCTTCTCCACCGTGATAGTTATTGTTCTTAACGTCAGCTTGAACTCTGATTTTGCCATTTTGGAAATATTCGGTGAAAGCACCATGTAATTTGCCCAGGTAGTAATTGCGTTCGGCCTTCACTTCGCCTTGAGGAAAATATTCTGTAGTTAGACCATGCAGGCGACCATCAAATACCTGAGATAGGTATTTTAATTTCTCATTCTCATAATGTGCTACAATGTTCCCGTTGAAGGCTTTCTCCTTAAAATAGTAGAGTCCGTCTTTATAGGTGATGTTAGAAATTGAAACGGTTTCTGCATTGGGGTATGCGGCTTCAAATTCAATGTATGTGGTTGGCTCTTCAATCACTAGGCTATACAGCGTCAGCAAGAGACCTATCAATAAGTGCTTTTTCATTCCTTTTCAGCATTTAGGTGTGCATTATTTGAAGCAATGTTCGTTCCAAATTTTGTCACGTGGACCTAGCTCAAAAGTATTGACAGCATTCATAGCCAAACACCATAGGTGCAGGACCATAAAATCGAATTCTGATTAATACTGTTGAGGTATGAATCCGTTAATTTTGATCGCCAAAATTGACTGGCAATCAACTTATTACAAAGTTATGACATTTTTCTGATTATCGTTCATTTAGCAATTGACACACTGAATTTTAATCTTTGAAATGTATAATTGGTTAGACACATTAATGGGCCAAATAGTTTAAGCCCCTCATAATAATTGGTGGATTATTCCCAACTTGGTAAGTATTACCAACCAAATTCAATCTGAACAAGGAAGTTGGAATTATTCAAAAGAGACCCAATCCTAGTCTTTTGGAATGCGGAACTCTACCCGCCTGTTCTGTGCCCTGTTGGCAGCAGAGTCATTGGCCACGGCCGGGTCAGACTCTCCATAACCTTTAGAAATAAGTCTTTTCGCATCGATGCCCTTACTGGTCATATAATCCAAAACCGATTTGGCCCTAGCATCTGATAGCTTCAGGTTGGCTTCTGGTGTACCTATATCATCAGTGTGTGCGGCAATCTCTATCTTAATGTGTGCGTTGTTTTTCAATACGCCAATTACCTGATCTATTTCTGCAAATGAACTTTTGTTTAGTTCGGCCGAGTTAGTAGCAAAAGTGATACTATTCGCAACCAGTTTAGCTCCTGGCTTAAGCTCGGTAAGTTCAAGATCCATTTCTATTAGTCCCTTTGTTCCCGATTTTGCTACCTCAAGTACTTGTCTGTCAGAGAAATGGTTGGCGGCAACCCCAAGCAGTACGTATGTACCCGTACAACTGATATCAAGGGTAGTGTCTCCCTTGAGTACATTTCTATAAATTGGCTTTCTGGTTTTCGCATCAACAGCCAGCAGAACAGCATTATTCACTTCCTCTCGAGTTTCCTTATTGATAACCCGGAGTTTCAATTTGGTTTGTCCCAAATCAAAAGCCATGCTATTCTCTATACTCTTAATTGAGGTGTCGTCAATCTTTGGTGTGAAATTATATGTGGTGTCGCTGATGCAGCCTCCAGAAATGCTCACTGAATACTCTTCACCACCTATTACGGCAGCTTGATGGTTTCCCACACTTTTTCTTTTGACTGGGATATTGGCATTATTTGAAACCTGAGTAACCTCAATACTCAGATCCATGGGGTTATTGCTGGCCGCATCAAGCGTAGTAAGGGCATAATATCCCTGCCATCTTTTGAGTTTAATGTCCCGTTGTGTAGTTGTGCACTGATTGAGCGAAGAGGTATTCAAGTCTACTTCCTGAGGATAATATCCGGGGACATTAAAGCCAACCTTATAGGTATGGCCTTTTGTCAAAATCAAAGTGAACCCACCACTTCCTTTGTTGGTGACCAATAGTCCACGGGAGTCATTATTGTTGTCTTTTACTATGGTGATCTCCCCAAAAAGGGCCTCACCTGTCTCAGAGTCAATAAGGTTTCCTTTGATCAAAATAGCCGGTTTAGGTCTGGTTTCCTTTGTCATGGCACTGGTGTAGAGATCAAGGTCTAAAAAACCTCCCTTCGAAGCACTGGTGGTATCCTGAGATACATCTGCACTCACATAGTAGAGCATGTCGCCACAAGCCGGAACTGCGGCAAACAACTCGTTTTCCGGGGTATTTATGTAATCGAGGGGCTTTACCTCACCCCAATTGCCTGCATTGTCAAGTCGCGAATAGTATAAATCAAACTTGTTTGGGCTTAAGCCCCCTTCGCGAATTGATGCGAAAATCAGCATTTCATTGTCCGACATGATTCTTGGACTTTTTTCACAACCCAGGTTAATTGGTGAAGGTAGCCTTTCTGGTTGTTGCCAGACACCAGCAACATCTCTAGTAGACATCCATATTGAGTAGCAAAATGCACCAGCGATCTTCTGTTCTGCATTGTTCCTCATGAAGTAGATTTTATTTCCATCAACGGAAATGGACGGAAAGCCTTCATAGCCCTTGGAATTGATTGCAGGCCCAGCATTAATGGGTTCCCCAAAATCATCTCCCTCTCTTACCGAATACCAAATATCTTCATTGCCATGGCTCCCTTTGAATGTGGCAAAATAGTAGAGAACATTGCCATCATAAGAAATGGTGGGCCCCCCAATTAAATCCGAACTCGTACCAAAATTATTGATCTTGTCGAGTGACTTTGGGGTACTCCATTCCCCTGCGGCATTTTTCTTAGACAAGTAAAGGTTGAACTTACCATCTCTGTTGGACTGAAAAATTAATGTGTTTCCATCGGCACTCACAGAAGGGGCATAGTCTACGGAGTTTGGAAGGCTTATGCCAGAGGTTAGTTTTTGCTGTGCTTTTAAGCCGGGAAAAGATAATGTCAGTAGAACAATGAATAATCCTTTCAAAAGGTTACTGTAATACGGGTGGTTCATTTTAGTTAGCTTTAAGCAGAAATAAGTATCGTTAAATACTGTTTCCGATAACTCTGTTGACTGATTAAATAATAAATTGCAGCGAGCTTCGATTATTGACTTTTACATTTGAAAACGAAATTCACTTTAACCTTATTGTTGCTGCTGATTGTTGCTTCAATCTGGTATTTCAAATTTTATAAAAAACCTTCAAACTCATCCCTTACGGGATTGGTTCCACTGAGCAGTGTTGGTATCATCAACTCAACAAATCCAGAACGGACAATTGATGATCTATCCAAATATGCATGGTGGAATTCTCTTCAAGAGATACCTTTTTTCAAAAATAGTCTCGATCAGCTTCAAATCATACAAGGTTTGATTGACGATCAGCAGTTGCAATCTAAGCTGAATCAACTAGAACACACAATATCTTTGCATATAACGGCAAATGATCAGATAGAAACACTCCATTTTGTAAGCAGCAATACCTTCAGTTGGTCTCAGGAAGCTATTTCACAAACAATCAAATTGATATGGCCAAAGGAGGAACCAAAAGTATCAGAAAGGACATATGAGGGGTTGACACTAAAAGAGTTGAAGCTTGGTGGGCAGAACTATGCCTTTATTATTATCTCGGATTACCTCATTTATTCAACAAACGCCATTTTGGTTGAAGACGTAATTAGAACGGCCCTGGGTATTACGGCCTCTTTATTTGATTCGGGCAAAGAACAGCTTAATGCAAATGGAGGATTAAGCCTGATTTTAAACACCTCCAAATTGGATGATTTAGAGCGTGTCTTTTTCCTCAATTCAAAAAAATCAAATGGAGAGGCTCTGGAAGGGCTTTTGAATCTGGAAATGAATGCCTCCGAAGGACTGATCAATTTTAATGGCCTTATCAGACCTACCTCCGGTAAGGCAGTTAAAAAGGAAATAGGCTTAAATGAGAAAGATTATTTACCCAATGAACTGAGTAATGTAAGTGTATCCGCTCTGCCAACTTCCGTAAAGACCGGTAATGAATTGGAGAATTTTGACCTCGAGGCTTTTTTAAATTTACACCAAGGCTCTATCACAGAAATTGAAATGGATGCCGGTGGACAGGAGAAGCAAATGGCGATAGTAGCCACTATTGACAATCGGGAATTGGTGCAATCACAACTCGATAGGCTCTCACTTGATTTGAGTAGAAACCAAAACGATACGCTTTACCAGGAAGTCTTTATGAATGCCGCGATTACCTTTTTGAACAAGAAGGAGATTACAACAGATTTTTATGGAGCTGGCGCTTCTGCTTTTGAGCAATGCTATTATGCCGTGTATAACAATGTGTTGGTCCTAGGTGAAAGTGTAGACATTGTGAAGTTGATTTTAAAAGAATATGATGACGAAAATACCTGGGGAAAGATAGTGACCCGAAGGCGGTTTTTAGATGATTTGATTCAAGAGACCGTGCATACCCGACTAATTAACTTTCAGTTTTCAGTTGATGCGCTCAAGGAGGACCTTAAACCGAAGTGGAAGACCTTTTTTGAAGAACGGCAGCAGTTGCTTGACCTGATTGATCTGGTAGTATTTCAAATGACCAGTTCTGGCAATGGGTATTATACCAGCACGCAAGTTTCGTTGAATCCATTGACAAAATCGGTTACTGATGTCGTTTCAACGCCAAAGGAATCTGACAACCTTAATTTGGTCTCGAATGCCTTTTCTGATCTACCCATTACTTCACGTCCTTATGTCGTGAGAAACCATAATGATGGAGGGCAGGAAATATTTTTTCAGGACGCCAACAATGATGTTTATCTTATATCTAAAGAAGGAACACTGGTATGGAAAAAGAGCATCGGGCAAAAGATTAATGGATCGGTAAATCAGATCGATTTTTACAATAACCGAAAGCTGCAATACCTTTTCGTTACAGACAGTGCAATCCACTTGATGGATCGAAACGGAGATAATGTGGAGAACTTCCCAAGACCTATAAATACGGAATTACCATTACTTAATGCCACTCCAGTTGACTACGACAATAGCAAACGCTATCGCTATTTGACTTATGACAGAAGAGGGAACGCTTATCTTTTTGATAAAAATGGTGGAGTTCTTGAAGGCTGGAACCCTAGACGTGGAGGCGTAACTTTGGCTGATTTACCCAAGCACATAAGGGTAAGGGGGAAAGACTGCTTTGTTTTTGTACGGCAGGATGGAACTATTGAATTAACCAATAGGAGAGGAGAGCTATACGAAGGATTCCCATTCAAAGTGGGCAAGAGACTGGCCGGAGATGTTAAACTCAGCAAAGGCCCTGACTTTAATAGAACCCTAATCACAGTGAGTTCCATTGATGGTCAGCAACTGTCGATTAATCTCAATGGAACTGTTCAGGCTCGTTCGCAGCTTTTTAAACCCTCTGTTGAAAGTAAATTCGAATTGATCTCTGATAAACTGGGCACCGATCATATTGTGATTAGGAAAGATAGTAGAGGAACAGTGTTTTTTGATTCCAAGGGAGAAGAGTTGTTTTCTTCGGAGTTGGTGCTCGAAGATGCTGACAAGGTTAGTTTCTATAATTTCCGCAATGAATCCGAGATTTATCTTATTAATGCTGGAGGGCAGTTGCACATTCTTGACAAGTCAGGGACCAGTAAATTAGATCAGCCGGTAGGAACCGACTTTGAAGTGGGTTTAGTTTATTATCAAAGTCGTGGAGAATACGAACTCTTTATTAACTTCGAGAATCAATTCGCGGTCTATAAGTTTTCAAAATAAGTATCGCTACATATGCGGAAGTTTTTTTTAATCATCACGTTATTTACCTTTCAGGTTGTTGGTCTTCTGGCTCAGGAAACCGAGCCATTCAATGGCTTCTCGTCTCCACACGCGGCAGTTCTTAATCATTTGAAGTACCTACAGGAGGAATCTTTTGATCCCGACCGAGCGGCCAAATCCCTTTATGCCGGAGAGTTTTCTGATCAGGAACTAAGAAAACTCGCCATCGAACTCAAGCAGATATTTGATGGCAGCGGTAATTATGTTAGACTAGAAGATGTGCCACTTCAGGCAGACCATTTAGATTCTTTAACGGGTAAGAATCGATTTATTCTCTTTGAACAATATCCGGACATCTACTTGGAACGTTATGGTCAAAGCTGGCAGTACTCCTCCCGAACTCTCGCTGAGATAGACAAAATTCATAAACAGGTTTACCCTTTCGGTACTGATCGCCTGTTGAATCTATTGCCAAAAATTGGATCAAAAAAATACTTGGGTCTTCACTTATGGCAATTCCTGGGTGCCTTCATTATCATTTTCCTGAGCTATGCATTCCACAAAATTCTGACTTTCCTTTTCAGAAACACCACAGTACGTATTCTACATAAATACGGCAAGATTGATTTGGCCAACACCTACATCCTGCCAATGGCCAGGCCTTTGAGCTTGTTCATTGTTTTTGTGTTTATCAGTCTTTTGATCCCGGTGCTGCAGCTCCCACCAATATTCGGCAGGTATGTCATACTCGCAATCAATGCCCTGATCCCACTGTTAGCCACATTGTTCCTTTACAAGTTAGTAGATGTGATTGGGGCCTATATGCAAAAAGTTGCAGCCAAATCAGCCAATACGCTGGATGATCAGTTGGTACCTCTCATTAGAAAGGCCTTAAAAACATTTATCATTATTATAGGGATTCTGGCCATTCTGAAAGGATTGGGGACGGACATCTGGCCTTTATTGACAGGTCTTTCTTTAGGAGGTTTGGCCTTTGCTCTGGCTGCTCAAGACACACTTAAAAACTTCTTTGGCTCACTAATGATTTTTATTGATAGACCATTTCAAATAGGAGATTGGATTACATCCGGTGACATAGATGGTACGGTGCAGGAGGTAGGTTTCAGGTCAACTCGCATAAGAACCTTTAGAGATTCAGTTTTGTATGTACCAAACTCTGTGCTTTCCAACAATAGCGTTGACAACCATGGTCTCCGAAAGTATAGAAGGTTTTATACGCGATTGTCAGTGACCTATGATACACCAGCAGAGGCGATTGAGGTCTTTGTTACAGGAATCGAAAGGATAGTGAATGAGCACCCTGAAACGCGTAAAGATAATTACAACATTTTCCTGAACGATTATGCGGCTAGTTCACTGGACATCATGCTATACATTTTCTTCGAAGTGCCAACTTGGAATGATGAACTTAGGTGCAGGCAAGAAATAATGTTGGCTATTAACAAATTGGCGGAACATTTAGGAGTACGATTTGCGTTCCCAACGCAGACATTACATGTAGAAGAATTGCCTGGTCAACTGTCGTTGACCCCACGGCATTCAAATAGTAAGAAAGAAATGACGGGTGCTCTTAACGAGTTCTTTGACAAACAGAAAAAATAAACCCTTAGACATCAATGAAATTTGGTACCAAAGCCGTTCATGCAGGCGTAGAGCCTGATCCAACAACAGGAGCAATAATGACTCCTATTTATCAAACCTCAACCTACGTTCAGAAATCTCCGGGAGATCATAAAGGTTTTGAGTATTCAAGGACGCAGAATCCAACGCGTTTTGCTCTTCAAGACAGTATTGCTGCCTTGGAAAATGGGAAGCATGGTCTTTGTTTTGCCTCTGGTCTCGCCTCAATAGATGCAATTATCAAGTTGCTTTCTCCGGGTGATGAAGTAATAAGTACCAATGACCTCTATGGTGGAAGCTATAGAATGTTTAAGCATGTTTTTGCTAAGTACGGTATCAAGTTCCATTTCATCTCTATGGAAGATTCGGCCAATATCGAACGCCACGCCAATGAGAATACAAAGCTGATCTGGATAGAGACACCAACTAATCCAATGCTCAACATCATAGATATAGCCGCGGCTGTGGCTATTGGGAAAAAGTATGGAGCGCTGGTAGGAGTTGATAATACGTTTGCAACGCCTTACTTACAGAGACCCCTCGATTTGGGAGCTGATATTGTGATGCATTCGGTCACAAAATATTTAGGAGGTCATTCAGATGTGGTGATGGGTGCTTTGGCGCTAAATGATGATGAACTGAACGAGAAATTGGCCTTTATACAAAACGCAACTGGTGGTATCTGTGGTCCGCAAGATTGTTTCTTGGTGCTTAGGGGAATCAAGACCCTTCATTTAAGAATGGAACGTCACTGTGAAAACGGAAGAAAAGTGGCGGAGTATCTGGTAAATCACCCAAAAGTAGGGAAGGTGTATTGGCCTGGGCTTGAAAGTCATACCAATCATGATATTGCCAAGAATCAAATGAGTGATTTCGGAGGCATGTTATCTTTTACTTTCAAAGAAGATGACATGCAGGAGTCTTTCAGGGTAATGGAAAGATTTAAGGTTTTCGCTTTGGCTGAATCACTTGGTGGTGTTGAGTCGATGGTGAACCATCCGGCCACAATGACTCATGCAAGTATTCCAAAACCTGAGCGCGAAGCTACTGGATTATTGGATTCTCTGATTCGCTTGAGTGTGGGTATCGAAGATGCGGATGACTTGATTACGGACCTTGAGCAGGCCATTGGCTAGCCCTTTTTGACCGAGTTTTTCGGCTCTTAACAAAAAAATAACAACTTTTTTTCAAGAAAAAGCCCGATTTGAAGCCAAATCGGGCTTTTTGCTTGTTGTAGATTCTCAAAAAACGGAATTAAATATCGTTTTATTGCCAGATCTCAGGCCGGCTTTTTGGTGATTGAATTTTCATTCCAAATATTCTACGGTTCATCCTTGAAATATACCGGTTGAGACGAATTTTATACTTTTTTAGGGCGTATGAGTAAACTTTTATAGAACTTTGTCGTCATATATAGTAGACGGCAGATGGAAAAAATGTTCTGGTCGAGCATCATCCAAAGTCTAAACGTTTTTCACCTAATTATAGAAGTATCAAAACAACATGGTCATGAAAAAATTATTAACAAAATCACAGAAAACAGCATCAGCGATAGTCGCATTGATGCTAGGAGCAATCATTACATTTAGCGCAGTAATGAATTCATTTGGAGTAACAAATGATACGGAGTTTGAAAGCAATTTGCTTGAAGACGAAATCTTGGAAAGAGCTTATACCGATGTAATGGTAGATGAGTTTGAAGAAGTTGAATTAATCGAGACGCACACGATTAAGGTTTACGACAGCGAAGATCAATTGATCAAAACTGTTGAACTAGGAGACGATGAAATCATTGAAGATGCCGAGACATTAAACTTGGTACATCAGGCAGAGTTTTTAACTGAGTACAATAACACATCTATTTATAGAATTTCGAAATAATATATATAAATCAGATTTTATTCCGAGGAGCCAATTGGCTCCTTTTTTTATGCCCTATCAGATTCCGTTCATATAAAATGTAAGTCGTAAGAGGCCAATTTGAAGAGAGTTTCATAAATTTTGGGAATGGAAAGCCACCAGCTTTCATATTAAACCAAACCACAATACTATGAACAAACTGACAAGCTATTCAAAATGGGTGTGGAGCCTTGCATTCATCATGCTTCTTACGCTCACGTTTGAGACAGAAGCCCAGCGCAGAAACAGACGAAATAATGAGCCTGCTCAACCAGCAGTAGACCACAATGCAAATGTTTATTCCGGAATTAACTGGAGATCTATTGGACCCTATCGTGGAGGTCGATCTGCCGCAGTAACCGGTGTGCCTGGGAAGGCACAACTATTTTATATGGGAGCAGCAGGCGGAGGTGTTTGGAGAACAGAAAATGGAGGCACTACCTGGAAAAACATCTCTGATGGTTTTTTTGGAGGGTCAATTGGAGCTGTTGCCGTAAGTGAATCAAATAATCAAGTGATTTATGTAGGTCAGGGTGAGGAAACCGTGAGAGGAAATGTTTCTTCGGGATTTGAAGGTTTATGGAAATCTACAGATGAAGGAGCGACCTGGACCAATATAGGTTTGAAGGATGCCATGCATGTGGGTAGAATCCGAATTCACCCAAAAAATCCGGACATAGTATGGGTTGCCGTAATGGGAGACCTTTTCAAGTCCTCAGATACACGAGGAGTTTATAAAACTACCGATGGTGGTAAAACCTGGACACGGACACTTTTTGCTAATGCTGATGCAGGGGCTGTAGATATCTCCATGGATCCGAACAACCCGGATTTTATGTTAGCCAGTACCTGGAGAATTAGAAGAACACCTTATAGCTTGACTTCAGGAGGGGATGGCTCTGCAATCTGGCGTTCGAAAGATGGTGGAGAAACCTGGGAAAACATCATTGAGAATACAGGAATGCCGAAAGGCCCTATTGGTGTATCTGGTGTTTCAATTTCACCTGTTAACCCAAAGACAATTTATGCCATTATTGAAGCCAATAAGGGTGGTGTTTATAAATCCACAGATGGTGGAGATACCTGGAGAAACACAAATTCAGATCGTGCACTGAGACAGCGCGCCTGGTATTATTCAAGAATTTATGCCGATACTCAAGATGAAGATAGAGTATATGTAATGAATGTGGGTTACCACACCTCAAACGATGGTGGTAGAACATTCAACAGGAGAGGTGCTCCCCACGGAGACCACCATGATTTGTGGATCGCTCCTGAAGACAATAAGAGATTGGTAATTGCTGATGATGGAGGAGCTCAGGTTTCTTATGATGCCGGAGGCAATTGGTCAACTTATATGAACCAACCTACCGCCCAGTTTTACAGAGTTACAACCGATAACAGTTTTCCATATAGAATATATGGTGCTCAGCAGGATAACTCCACGGTAAGAATCGATCACAGATCATTTGGCTTTGCCATTACAGAAGACAACTGGGAGTCGACAGCTGGAGGAGAGAGTGCTCATATCGCTCCACACCCAACTAACCCGGACATTGTCTATGGCGGAAGTTATGGTGGGTTCTTAACCCGTCAAGATCACAAAAACGGAATAGGCAGAAACATTAATGCCTGGCCGGATAACCCAATGGGACATGGTGCTGAAGATTATAAGTACAGGTTCCAGTGGAATTTTCCAATCTTCTTTTCTCCTCATGATGAGAATAAATTGTACACCACTTCCAATCAGGTTCATGTCACTTATAATGAGGGCCAATCCTGGGAAATCATTAGCCCTGATCTCACAAGAGCCGAGCCGGAAAAGCTGGGCAAATCAGGTGGGCCAATCACCTTTGACGATACCAGTGTAGAATACTATGCTACGGTTTTTGCAGCAACTGAATCTCCTTATGAAAAAGATTTGATTTGGGCTGGTTCCGATGATGGATTGGTTCATGTTACAAGAGATGGTGGTAAGAACTGGGATAACGTGACTTCAGACGTTATGCCGAAGTACTTAATGGTCAATAGCATTGATGCTGATCCATTTGTAAAAGGAGGAGCTTATGTTGCCGGTACGCAATACAAAATGGGAGATTATGAGCCCTATCTATTTAAGACCAAAGACTATGGCAAAACATGGACAAAGATCACCAATGGTATTCCAGATGATTATTTTACCAGAGTAATAAGGGCTGACCCTAAAAGAGCAGGGTTGCTATATGCGGGTACGGAAAGAGGAATGTTCATTTCATTTGATGATGGTGCATCATGGAAGCCATTCCAGATGAATTTGCCGATTGTTCCTATCACCGACTTGGCCATTAAAGAGGACAATCTAATCGCTGCTACTCAGGGCAGAAGTTTCTGGATGATTGACGATCTCACAGTGCTTCATCAATTGAGCGATGAAGTGGCCCAAGCGGACTTTCACTTGTTTGACCCTATGGATGCCTATAGAATAGGAGGCGGTGGCTTCCGATTTGGCAGAGGTGGTGCTAGTAGCAACTTAACTTTGCTTTATGGAGCCAATAAAGCAGGCGGGGCCACGGTGTATTACAACATGAAAGACGCACCGGCAAAAGGAGCTAAAGTAAAAATGGAAGTTTTTGATCCACAGGGAGACTTGATTAAGTCTTTCAATCAAAAGCCCAAAAAAGGACTGAATTCCTTTAACTGGAATATGATGTATGACAATGCAGAAGGCTTTGAAGGCTTGATTATGTGGGCCGGTACACTAAGAGGCCCAATGGCACCTCCGGGAGAATATACTGTGAAGCTAAGTGTTGATGATGAAAGCCAGGAGCAGAAGTTCAAACTATTGCGTGACCCGCGATATCCTTCTACCGATGCAGACTTACAGGCACAATTCGAATTCCTTATCAAGGTTAGAGATAAGGTGACCGAAACACACCAGGCCATCAAAGACATCCGTTCGGCCAGAGCACAAATGAAGGCACTGACTGACAAGATAAAGGATGATGAAAACTATAAGGATGTGATCGATGCTGCCAAGGAGCTTGATAAGAAGATGACAGAAGTGGAAGAAACCTTGTACCAAACGAAGAACCGTTCAGGACAGGATCCATTGAACTTTCCAATCAAGTTGAATAATAAGTTAGCGGCTCTTACAGGAGTAGCTGGTAGTGGCGCCTGGCGACCGACTGCTCAAGTTGAGGCAGTTCGACAAGAAATTACAGGTAAGATTGATGGTCAACTTCAAAAATTACGAACAATCATGCAAAATGATTTGCCAGCTTTCAATGATAAAGTAAAGCAGAAGTCGATTGACGCTATTATCATTAAAAAGAAGAAGACCAAGGTGACAGACACTAGTACTTCTCCTCAGAACAATTAATACCATACACGTACAGACTCAACGGGCCCTGACAGTTTTGTCAGGGCTTTTTTTTGGTCAATACTCGATTACTTTGGCCCTCAATCAGCACTAATTGAAATTGAAGGAAAGAGGACTGTTTTGTTATAAAATCAATGTTTGCTATAATTTATTCAAGGCTATAGATATGTAAATAGTCTTTAAATAAATTTGTGGCTAAAGAACATATTACTATATTTGCTATACGCGATGCTTATCTAGTAATAGTGTCAAGTATCGCCCCTCGATTATTTACACGCTAACCAGCGATATTACGTCCCGGATAAAATTCCGGATCAATTCCCCTATTCAAACAAGTACCATCTATAGCAGCGGTATTTATTTGCCGTTGCTTATAGATGGAAATTTATCGCGCTCATGCCAATGACAATTACTAAGTAAAATTTAGAATTACGATTTGTGATTTCGAATGTATGATCTATTGTTTCGCTTAAAACCAGAAATCAGGAAAGTTCTTAAGCCAGACCCGGCTATTTAAGGGGCTCGACCCTTTGAACTTAAAACTGAAGAATGGAATAAGCTGAAAACATTTAACCCGGTTTATGCAATAGAGGTCGTAATGAGGGCGTAAATCACAAAGAATCAGGAGGTTTGGCTTTGAAAGCATAGCACCGCTATGGTGAAAAGACAAACGAAGCGAAGCGGCTGATTCGAAGTGAGCCTGCCTGCCGGCAAAGGCAGGTTACGTCCGTAATAGAAAGTCTATTGCATTATCCGGGTTTAACCCTGTTTAAAACATTTTAAGAAAATGCTGATGGAAAGATGAGACTCTTTTCCTCAGCAGGTTGTTCAAAAGATAAAGGTTGAGGTATCTTTTGACCAGAAAGCCACCGGACGGGTGGCTTTTTTTAAAAACAACTTTATATTATTTTCATTAAAACTTTCTCAAACATGAAAACTTTATTCAAATATGTGACACTGGTCCTTTGCCTTGTGTTTTTTTCTGCCGAAAAATTAAATGCGCAAGTCGGTCAAGAGACTGAAAGAATGGACCACATTATAGTGATCGCTAACTCCACTGATAAGACTGCCAATGAGCAAGTACTTGCCGAAACAAAAAAGAACTTCAAGGAAGCAGACATTTATTATGATGAAGATTCAAAGCAATACTATGTGTATGTTGAGCGATATTATAGCAAGGCAGGAGCCGACTATGCCGTTTGGTGGTTAAAAAGGAATCATCCGGAATTGTCTAAAGTCTGGAGCAAGGCAGTCAAGCCGGGTAGCAAGTAGCCAAGGTAGCCTCCACCTATTTTGATTTTGGTAAACGTCAAGTACTTTGTTGCTTGCCTCAAGCGGCCTTTTTTCATTGAAGAATGAATGAAAATTTATGTGAGGATTTCATGTATAAAGTCGCCCTTTAATTTTTTCGAATAGGTGAATTATCTAAATGGCACACCTGAGACCCAGCCGACCATAGATCGCCTTTTACCTGAAATAATAGGAGTCACTTGATGTAATACAAAGGAAGGAAAGATTATCACGGTTCCTTTAGTACGCGGAGCATCGACTCCCTTTTTGTGTGCCATAAACTGCAGATTTCCTCCTTTGTATTCCTCCGGATCACTTAATTGCACACTTAGGCTTAGCTTCCTATTGGAAGTTGAACCATTGCCAAAATCGGCATGCCAATCAAAAAAGTCACCCTTACCATACTCAGCTATCTGTATGGACTCATAGAACCCCATCAAATCAAAATGATAGCGCTGCTGATTGATTTGTGTGGTTAATTGAGCCAACTTGAGCATGATGTTTTGGAATTCTTCCTCCCCTGGTTCAACAAAGGCCACTGTCGATTTCCTGAAATCAGGTTCTAAAGCTTCATTGCCAGTTACCTCTGCTCCCTTTTTATCTCCGGCATCATACATATTCGATATTTGGGTTACTTCATCTTCGTTGAAATAACCTTCCACCCAGCAGGCATCCAGATAATTCTGAAGCTCGGGTGGTCTGAATGGCAAAAGTTCCTTCATTGTAGTGTTATGGGGGCTTCGATTATTTCTGGCTTTCTAAGTGAATTGTGTTGTGGTTCGTGCTATTGTGTTAAAGCGTTATTTAAATGGAGCCCCATTTACCCATCCAACTACAGACCTTCTGGACCCCTTGGTAATTGGAGTCACTCTATGCTGAATAAAAGAAGGAAAAACAATAACAGTCCCCGGTGTTTTTGGAGCACAAATGTGTTTAGTATTTACCATAAACTCCAAGTCCCCACCTTCATAGGCGCTAGGTTCAGATAACTGAATACTAATACTCAATTTGCGATTTGAGGCAGATTCATTGGTGAAATCCATATGCCAATCAAAAAAGTCACCTTCCGTATATTCAGCGATTTGTATAGGCTCATAGAAACCAAGCAAGTCGAAGTTGTATCTCTGATGGTTGACATTAATGGCTATTTCCGAAAGCCTATGCATGAACCACTGAAAATCCTCCTCTCCCGGTTCAACAAAAGTAACGGATGATTGGCGTAAGGTAGGTACATGTTGTCCGTCTTCTGCAACTTCAGCAGTTTGCTTGTTTTCCTCATCCCAGCGATCATTTAAAAGGGCAACTTCTTCCTTTGAAAAATAACTTTCAAACCAACAGGCATCCATAAATTGCGTCAATTTCGGGGGACCAAAAGGTAGTTTTGTTTTCATCGCTTTGTAGTTTGTCGTTTTTTTAGGATTGGCTCATCGAACCATATTTTTACATCGTTATGGCAAATGGATAGCTTTACTTTATCCCCTTTGATTACTTGCATTGAATTTTCAAAAAAGAACAACGCTTGCCCCCAATGATTATCGAGTCTTTCAGGTGAGCTGCTGAGGCTAATGTCCTCAGTTAAATGGAGATTGAACCAAAAAGCAACACCGTTAAGCACACCATCGGAAGTAATATCCACCTCAATTTCTTCTTGTCGAGATTCGTGTTCACCTACTGGCTCACCTAAATTCTCAAAGTCATATTTCAACATTGGAAATTCATCAGAGAGAAACTCGTGACTGATCTTATTAAGGTTTTCAGAAACATATTCTTTTGCAACTCTGAATTGGTCGAAAGGGGATAAGTCAAAACCCGAAATTTCTTTCATAGGATTTACAGATGCGCTTCTTTCTGCAGAAAGAAGTTTTCCGATTACATCTGCCTTGGACGGAATAATTCGACAATTTTTGTCCACTAATTCCTTTTGAGCGTGGCGAAATGTTGGTATCGCCATTTCTCCAAGTAGACCGGCATCGAATATTTCAGCCACTACAAGATTGGGCTTTTCGACTATTTCCTCAGGTTTAATTTGGGTCGATTTCTTCTGAAATAATTTAATCTTCTTATCAAATCCATTTTTTGCGATAATTTCTTGAGCCACTTTGGCAATATGTGCGGACGTCTCACAGGCATAGACTTGTTTGGCCCCGTGTCGGGCAGCCATCATAGAAAGAATGCCAGATCCCGCCCCAATGTCCAGCACAATGCTATCTGTATGTACTCTATGTTGTATGGCTTTTTCAAATCGATCATTACGGACATGATCGGCAAGCATACTCAAATGCCAGGGAGGGACAAATCTTGTGAGTACCCGGCTAAGGTTTTGACGTGTCCCTAAATCATCGGGATTAACTTTCAGCGCCATTCGAAATGCCTCGATTGCTTCTTCAAAAAGGCCCAGACGCTGTTTGGCATTTCCCAGATGTACAAGGACCGACCAATCGTTAGGCTTTAGCTTTAAAGCTTTTTCCAGGTAACCTATACCCGATTCCGTTTCTCCACTTTCATCCAGAAACCTGCCCAGTTCAGCATTGGCCAAAAAGTGATTTGAATTTTCCTTCTGGGCTTTGAGAAAGTAGGTTTTTGCATTTGAAAAATTACCCTGGTCTTTGTTCAGGTGACCTAGATTGATAATTGCCTCAGGGATTCCGGGTGAAAGCTTTAACAACTCTTTTAGGGTCTTTTCAGCAGCTGCAAAATCCCCTTCGGTCGCATCGATTTGAGCAGAAAGCAAAAAAGCATTAGGATCTGGAGAGTTACCTTTTAAAATCGGAGTTAGAAATTTTTTGGCCTTGTCTGGGTTGCCTGTTTGACTATAGGCCTGAGCCAACATAAACTTGATGTCTGAGCGGCCTGGAACTATTAGAGTTGCTTTCTCCAGATAATGTATGGAATTCTTAAAATCTTGACTTTGTGAATGTGCAATCCCAAGATTGACCAACGGATCTACAAAATTGGAATTTGAGTCTGTGGCCGATTTCCACAATTTCATCGCCTCGGGCAAATTGCCCTGGGCGAAATGGATAAGCCCCAGATTATTATAGGCATTGGAACTGCTATCTGAAAGTTCGATAGCTTTTTGATAGAATATCTGGGCGTTCATCAAATCGCCATTCTGATGAAATTTTAACGCTTTTTGAAAATTGGATTCAGATGCCATTGACTTAACCGGGGTTTCCTTTAGTAAGAACTTGAATTACAAACAACGTGATTGAGAGGTTTCAACGCTTTTTTACAATTTGTAAAAAAAATCGATTTAAATATGGATAGTTGCTATTAAATTATGGTATAATTAAGTTAAAGTTTTGACTTTATAGTGCCGGATGATTAATTCAGGTCATCGGAGTTTCAAAATGATTTACTAACCAAATGGAGAATTTTTATCCAGACTATTTGATAGTCAAACAATTACTTTCAGAGAAGGGGCTGGCGACCATTCTTCAATTGGCAAACCGGGCAAAATTTCAAGACGGAGGAGCTTCTGCTACTGATAATGCGAGACAAGCAAAAAAGAACCTCCAGATGAGAGCCGAAGAGAGTATTGAGGCACAGCAAATTCAGAATATTGTTATGATGGCAATTTCTCATAATCCGGAAATCCAATCAGCTATCTTACCGAAGGCCGTCTTGCCACCCTTGATAAGTAAGTATGAGGTCGGAATGAATTATGGAATGCATGTTGATAGTCCATTGATGGGGAGTCAGTTTACAATTCGGACTGACGTTGGGATGACGCTTTTTCTATCCGAACCAGACACCTATGAAGGAGGAGAATTGTTGGTAATGACGGAAATCGGAGAGCATAAGTTCAAGTTAAATGCGGGAGATGCTGTAATCTACCCTACAACTAGATTACACCAAGTATTGGAGGTGACAAAAGGAACAAGAGTTGCTGTAGTGACCTGGATGCAATCTGCCATACGAGATAGTCAAAAACGGGGGATTCTCAGACAAATGAGTCATGTGATCAATTCACAGAATGATGCTAAGTCCAATGAGAACAAGACTATATTACAGCAAGCACATAGTAATCTGATTAGAATGTGGGCTGAACTTTAATTGAAAAAGGATAGCTTTTTTTGGATTAAAAGAGGAGGATGTCAACCCGAATTTCAATGAATAAAAATACGCAATGAGGAGTATTTCCATCGGAATGATGCTGCCAACATCAGGGATTCGTCCCATGGGAAAAGAGTATAAGAGAGCTTTTGAAAAAGCCATAAACCAAACCTTGGACGGTTCCGAATATGAACCCGAAATCATAGTTGAGCTAATCAACGATGGGAGCATAAAGCCAATCAACGATGCTCTTGACAGATTCTTTGGTTATCATGATGTAGATATCGTTACTGGCATAGTGTCGTGCGAAGGCATGCAACACTCTCTGGAAAGGTTTGAGAAGAGGGAAGTTCCTTTCCTCTGTAGCAATGTTGGAGAACATTTTTTCCCATCCGCAGGTTACAACGATCATGTTTTCTTAAACTCACCTCATTTATGGCAACAATCTTGGCTGCTAGGTTATTTCGCGGCAAGCCACCTTGGTAAGAATGGTCTTATCTTTTCTGCCACTTACGATATTGGCTATGCCTTTATGCAGGCATTCCAGGTGGGGGTGAGGGATGCTGAGAATGAGACAAATTGCGAAGTAAGTTTAATTCCGATGCCTCCGGATGGTGGTCTGTCTCCTGTTCAAGAAGCTTTTGATCAAGTGAATCTCGAAAGTAAAGACTTCGTTTTTGCACTCTTTTCTGGTGAAGAGGCGGACTTGTTTATCAATGAGTTCAAATCACGGAACCTCGATAAGAAGGTGGCATTATGTGCATTGCCTTTTTTATTGGATTCTGGTAAACAGGACTTATCAGGTTTATCGGTATATACTACTGTAGACCAGTCTAATGTTAAAAGTGATATACTATACACTGATGTGTTTGGAAATTTGGGAGCTTCTGCCGGTACTGCTATAGGTGAAACTATCCTGGCGAACAATGGAGAGATAGGAGCGAGTGGATTAAACGATGCCTTAAGAAAACTGGATAACACTAAGCTCTATCAATCTACTTTCTCGGCTAAACTTCTGGGCGACATAAGCGTTTTGAAAAACACTTTTGGAAAAGACAATAAACATGACTTTACTATTCTCTTACAGAAAACGGTCGACTTGGACGGAGATAAAGATTTGAATGCTCTTCGAGACGCAATGACCTCCAATTGGGTGAATCCATATCTTGGTGTTTGATCGCAGTTAAATAGAATGTCTTATGTCATTAAAAAATTAATGCAATGAAAATTCTGGTTTTATGTAATTCCGATTCCCTGGCTTTCCCTACAATTTCAAAGCTCAAGGAGTTAGGTTTTCTTACCGCTATAGGCATAGTTAAGAAGAACGAGACATTCTTGGCACCAATGCTGGAGGATATGGATCTTGGAGTTGATATTGTCACATTAGAAAGAAAGAGCTGGGAAAAGGTGCTTGCCGATAAGATATTAGAAACTAAAACCGACACCGTTTGGGTGCTTACCTTTCCATGGAAGGTTCCCGCCTCACTTCTAAAAATTCCACCTTATGGTTTTGTCAATTTTCATTTTGGAATTTTGCCAAAGTACAAAGGTATAGATCCGATTTTTTGGCAATTCAAGAACCGTGAAAGGGATGGAGGATTCACCATCCATTTGATGAATGAGAATATTGACGAAGGACCGGTTTTACATCAGGAGTTAGTTTCAATATTCCCTGGAGAGAACTATGGATTTCACTGTATGCGACTTGGAAATGCCGTTCCCGATCTTGTTGAAAAGGTTGTCCAAATTCAAAATGATGAAAATTTCGAATACGTGAAACTTGAGCCTTCAGATGAGGTGATTAATCAAAAACCATCAAATGATGATCTTACCATTGATTGGCAAAGGCAAACCTCAGAAGAGATTGAAGCATTGATCAACGCGACCAACCCAAAATACCAGGGTGCCAGAACCCGGAACAATGATGTCGACATGTCAATTCTTGAAATTACTCCCGTAAACCTGGACAACCCTGTTGAGGCTGAACCGGGTCAAATTGTGCATGCCGATTCCGTCTATGGATTGGTTGTGGCTTGCTCTGATGATGAATATGTTCGAATCACCGTAGCAAGAACAAGAGAAGGTTATGTTTCCGGGGTCAAACTATTTAACCTTGGTTTTGTAGTCGGTCACCGATTCGACTAAGTCAATTTGACAGAGGCCTAAGAAAAAATTCTTACATTATGATTAGACCTACTTTGGAAAGTAACTTCTTAAAAGGGTGTGATCAAATAGTACTGATCTATATCGGGGAAAACCCTGAAATACGTTTCGCTGATTAAATAATAATGAGTTTGCCGATTATTGTCATTCAACACATTTAATCAAACGTCCTTATCCTAGAACATCCATTCATATAATATCTTAAATAAAAAATTATGGTATGTATGTTTAATTAAAACTGAAAATCTTTATATTAACCGCTCAAGTTTTAACTAAACGAATTTTTATTTAACCACATACACTTAAGAAATTATGGAAGGAACTATAGGAGAAATCCGCGGCTTTGGCGGAAATTTTGCCCCCAGGGCTTGGGCCTATTGCAATGGGCAGTTATTGTCTATAGCGCAGAATACGGCTTTGTTTTCAATTCTCGGTACCACTTACGGTGGTGATGGCCGTACTACTTTTGCATTGCCTGATCTGAGGGGCCGTGTGCCGATTAGTCAGGGTACTGGTCCGGGATTGTCTCCGCGCCCACTAGGCCAGCGTTCGGGTACTGAAATTGTTTACCTAAATCAATTGCAAATCCCGAGTCATACTCATTCAGCTGTGACACAGGGATCTACAGGAACGGCTACTTTGACCGGTGGATCTGTTGATACCACCCAAAAGGTCAATAGTGGTACAGGAGATCAATCTTCACCAAGTGGTCATTATTTGGCTGATGCACCTTCAGTAGGAAAGAATGCAATTACGCCCTACAGCACTACAGAAAATGGAGCAACGATGGCTGCTCAATCTGGAGCAATTACCGGAGGTACCGCCAACGTGAGCGTGCCGGCCACGGGTGTCACGGTTAGCCCT
>JAJCYM010000091.1 GCA_029262895.1 Roseivirga sp. | reverse complement strand
TCAGACTGCGAAATTGCGGATAGTAAAACACTGATTTTCTGCCCGTTAGATTTCACCAATTGATAAGGAATATTATGAGCATAACCTTTTTCAAAGAATTCTGGGAGTGCTTGTGCCAAAGCGAATTCTCTTGACTCTTTGGATAAATAATCAACTGACTTGGTACCTATTACTTCTTCTCTAGTATACCCCAGAGTCTTAAGCCAATAGTCACTTACTGACACTAAATACCCTTGTCCATCAACCGAATGAAGCATGGCAGGAGTTCGATTGTATAGACCCTTAAATTTTTCTTCGCTCTCCTTAAGGGCACATTCAATATTCTTCTGATTTGAAATATCAAAAGTCAAACCAATAATCTTTGGAACCATATCATCCAGAAACCCACATCCCTTACTTATTATATGCTTTATTCCTTCATCTTTGGTGAGAAGTCTCCTCTCTGTATCATAAGGAAGGTTCTGATGTGCTATGTCTTCAAATTCTCTATTGGTCATTTTCTCATGATCAGGGTGCCATTTCTCAAAGAACCTGTTCGTATCATCAATTTGATAGAACCCGTTATCATCTGATTCACCTAGATTATCGAGTTCATATATCTGAGCTTGTCTACTATTGAATTTGACCACCTTAGCTTCCACATCATAAATCCACATACCCAGTGCGAAAGATTCAATAGCTAGGTTCAAATAGGTTTCATTTTTGCGCAGTTCCTGTGTTCTCTCCGCTACTTGTTGTTCCAGGCTTTCCTCTAGAGTTTTTCTTTCCAAAGCCCCACCTATGGACGTAGTAATTATTTGTAAGATGTTCTTTTCAGTATAACTCCAGTCCCGTTCATCGTGGTAATCATTAACTTCCAAAAAACCCCAGAATTCTTCATAGACAAAGATTGGAAAGGCTATCAACGAGCGGATCCCAGATTTTTGCATCGCCCGTTTTACTTTAAGAGAAGCACTTGACCGTTTGGCCTCAAATATTCTATTTTTCGACAGAATCTTGATTTTGTCCTGAATTGTCTTGAATTCGATTTGAGTACTAAAACCTTTGCTTGATGGAGTATCCAGGGCGTACCAATTATGCTTTGCCGTAGTGCTTGGATCTTTTCCGCAATTGTGATTGCAGTAAATATGACAGGAACCCGCTGACAAGCTTTCCCCCATATTCCGAAGGGCGTTATAAAACGCTACGTTCAATTCCTTGTTAAGAATCAAACCATTGATTGAAGAAGCAATCCCAACTATGAGCTGGTTGCAATCCTCATTATCATAATAACCCATTGTCCTTACAAGTCAGAAGGATAAATCCGTTGAGGTAAATAAATTATTCAAATATAAGTTTCTTTTAGGCTAAACGAACTAGGTGAATTACCTATAATCCCACTCCATTTTATTCAAATACATTTTTTTGTATTTAGCATTCGACATTTTGTGTTTAGGTTGTTATGCATTCCATGCACAAATTTTCTACTATCCTTATTTTATAATGATTAGAATTACTTGAATTAATTAATCGCAATGCCTGGTCTTGGCTTTGTCCTAAATTCGAACCATGATCAGAATCATAACTGCGCTATTCATCACTCTTATTGGTCAATTTTGTTTTGCTCAAAAAGCAAAAATATTTAAACCAGGCAAGGTGAGTTTGGTAGGTTATCATGAATCTATAAATCAGATTCACTCCAAAGGAGGCTTCACCATTACCCGAGCAGACTCAAATTTCAAAAGCTCCAACGTATATAAAGTAAACCTCAAGTCTGGAAGAGCAATAAGCCATTCGCCAATTCCAGGAGAGCAAATTTATAACGATTCGGGGTTCATTCGCCTCCTTGGTGATCACCGGTATTTCTTCACATCGAATAGACCAACCAATAACTCATCATCTCACGATGATTGGAATTTGTTTACTTATCTTCAAATGGATGTGCCACTATCAAAGGATATCAAGCCCATTCAAGAACTCAACACCAACAAATCTGAATGTTGTCTGGTGATTAATGAGAAGGGCAACGCTTACTTTTCTTCTAACCGTGATGAAAGCTGGGATATTTTTCAGGCTCAGTATTCCTTAGACAGCTTGAAATTTGTGGATATCAGAAAAGTTGAGGGGCTCAGCACCGAGGAAGATGAATGGCCGAGTTTCATCAACCCAGCAAACAACCTGATTATCTTCAGTTCAATCAGAAAGTCCGGTCTCGGGGGTGACGACCTCTATTTTGCCATTAACGAATCGGGGGACTGGAAATCGGAGATTTTCTCTGATAAAATCAATACGGCCTCCTACGAAGATTCGGGCCTTATTTCTCCCGACTTGAAATACCTTTATTTCTCCAGTCGGAAAGCAGATAAGCATGGCAATAAGGACTCAAATATTTATCGAATAAAGCTAGCCAAAACTAAGCTCAAGGCATATTTTGAGAGGAAAAAGTAATTATCCGCTAACATTTAACACACTTTAACATTACATTTTTTCAACCAACTGACGAACGGTGCATAACTATAGCTTTCGTTTTTTATATTTGGCAGCTTAAGTAAAGAGTGCATGACCTGGTTTAAGTCGATTGGTATAGAGGAAGGGATATTTATTGGGATATTCATATTGGCCTACCTCTTATATATTCTTCGCCTGACCAGAATAGCCAAAAGGATGAACTCCACCTATCGGCCGTTATTCTTTAAAATATTGTTACGCGGGCTCGCCTTTACTTTATTGATCTCCACTTTGCTTGGCCCCTCCTTCGGTGAAACCACCAAAGAAGTTAAATCAGAAGGTAAGGACATCTACATTGCGGTTGACTTGTCTCAGTCAATGAACGCATTCGATGTACAACCCACACGGTTAGAAAAAGTAAAGTTCGAGTTACGAAATATTGTAGAGGCCTTTAGTTCAGATAGAATCGGCTTAATCATATTTTCCTCAGAGGCGTTTATTCAATGCCCCCTCACCTATGATCAAAGTGCTTTAAGCCTGTTTATCAACACCCTTAACACCGGCCTTGTGCCCAACGCAGGCACAGATTTTGGCTCTGCCTTAAAGATTGCACTAAGTAAGCTGGAGGATGCTGATGGCTCTCCAATCTCGCAACAGAAGTCGAAAGTGATGATTATGATTAGTGATGGCGAAGACTTTGGAGATGATACCGATGATGCAGTGAAGAATGTGGTGAAAAGCGGTATCAAGTTGTTTACTTTAGGAGTAGGCACTGAAAACGGCAGTAAAATCCGCCAAAGAAATGGTTTTAAGAAAGACCGTAATGGCAATGAGGTAGTAACAAAGCTCAATAGCCAGTCGTTAAGGAAGTTGGCTGCCGATACTGGCGGCAGTTATTTTGAAATCAATCAAGAGCAAAACGATGTAACTCGACTGATCAGGTCAATCAATGATGTTGAAGGGGAACTGCGTGACTCTCGACAAATTGATGCTTCGGCAAACAAGTACTACTACTTCCTTGCTGTAGCCATTGGTCTTTTGGTTTTAGATGCATTCATTAGAAGAAAAACATTGAGAATATGAAGTACCTATTGACACTTCTTTTAGTTTTTTCTAGCATCACCGACCCGGTGACCAAGATTGCTAAGTCCAATCGACTTAAGAAAGAAGCCAAGGTAGCACTAAATGAGGGCAACCTTGAAAGTGCTGTATCAAGCTATATTCAGTTGTTGGACTCTATGGAGGTTGTAGATGACGTAGCTCGATTAAACCTGGCCAATGCGGCTTACCTCCTCTCCTACGGTGGAGACAATATTGGTTTAATGAGTGACATCAGTTCAGGTAAAAAACAGGTTCAGGATTCAGCTGCCTTGAGTCAAATCAGTGACGATCTTCAGTATTTCAATATTGCGGATACGAATTACCGCACCTTAAAAGATTCCGATGAACCTACTGTGGCTTCATCTGCCTTTAATCAAATGGGTATTATCTCCTACAAACTCAGTGAGCAATCACCGGATGAGAGAGAATCTTTTATTCAGTCCTCTCTGAGCCACTTTAAAGGCTCACTTAAAAAGAACCCTGAAAATGAGGCCGCCCGATATAACTATGAGTTGCTAAAGAAATTAATCCGACAGCAAGAGGAAGAAGAAAAACAAGATCAGGATCAGGACAAACAAGACGAGCAGAAAAAGGACGAAGAGAACAAAGACCAGGAGAAAAAGGATCAAGAGAAAAAAGATCAGCAGGATCAGGAAAAAAAGGATCAGGAGAAGCAAGAGAATCAAGACCAGGAGAAAAAAGACGAACAAAATAAGGATCAGCAGAAACAGGATGACCAACCCCAGGAAGAAGATCCAATGCAAAAGATCAAGGACAAGCTAAAGGAAATGAACATTAGCCCGGAGAAAGCTCAAATGATTCTGGAGGCAATGAAAAACAACGAGGTTCAATACGTTCAGCAAAACAAGCGCAAAGCTTCAAAACGCAAACGTTCCGACAAGCCTGACTGGTAGAACTGGTGAATTGGTAGATTGGTGAATTTGTCATTAGTAGTGTGCCCATAGTGTTTTACCTCCCCTTTGGAATTTTCTTAATTGTAATTTGTTAATGGGTATGAGAAGCGCTGATTCTTCTCAAATTATTGTAGATCAAGATTCATTAATTATTACCTTTGCTAACACTCGTTAGGTAAACATTCATTAAGCATGAAAGAAGTATATATCGTCTCTGTAGGAAGAACACCCATTGGCAGTTTTGGGGGCAAATTAGCAGGCTTTACCGCCACTCAATTGGGTTCAATGGCAATTAAGGGTGTCTTGCAAAAGGCCAATGTTGAGGCAAGCCATGTACAAGAAGTTTTAATGGGCAATGTGGTTTCTGCTGGCTTGGGGCAGGCACCTGCAAGACAGGCGGCTTTGGGAGCAGGCATCAGTAATGAAGTGCCCTGCACCACCATTAATAAGGTTTGTGCATCAGGTATGAAGTCCGTAATGTTCGGGGCCCAATCGATTATGCTTGGCATCAATGATGTTGTAGTTGCCGGAGGTATGGAGAGCATGACCAATATTCCCTACTACATTCCTAAAGCCAGATATGGCTATAAATATGGTAATGGTGAGTTATTGGATGGCTTACTAAAAGATGGCTTGTGGGAGGTTTATAATGAGTTTCCAATGGGAAATTGTGCTGACAATACGGCTAGGGAAATGGGCATTACCCGTGAACAGCAGGATGAGTATGCCATCAACTCCTACAAACTGGCTGCAGCATCTACAGAGGCTGGCAATTTCAAAAATGAAATTATTCCTGTGGAAATTCCACAGAGAAAAGGTGACAAGATAATCATGGCCGAAGATGAGGAATACAAAAATGTCTTCTTCGATAAAATTCCAAACCTCCGTCCAGTATTTAACAAAGAAGGGACAGTAACAGCTGCCAATGCCTCTACCATTAATGATGGGGCATCAGCAATGATTCTAATGAGTAAGGAAAAAGTCGAAGAACTAGGTGTTACACCAATTGCTAAAATTCGAGGCTTTGCTGATGCAGCACAAGATCCACTTTGGTTTACTACTGCTCCTTCAAAGGCAATTCCTAAAGCTATGGCAATGGCGGGAGTCGAAAAGTCTGATGTAGATTTCTACGAAATCAATGAGGCCTTTTCCGCTGTGGCACTGGCCAATAACATCGAGCTTGGACTTGATGCAGATACGGTGAATGTATTTGGAGGCGCTGTTGCACTAGGACACCCGCTGGGTGCCTCAGGGTGCAGAATAATGACCACCCTGACGTCTGTGCTTGACCAGAAAGGCGGAAATATCGGTGTTGCAGGAATTTGCAATGGTGGTGGTGGCGCCTCTGCCATGGTACTCGAAAAGCTCTAAATACCGATTCGATCATAATATATTTCAAAGCCTTACGTACCTTTATGGAAGGCTTTCTTATATGAGACGTTTTCTAATTACATCTTTGACCATTCTAACTTGCCTGAGCTTTTTACAAGCGCAGCAAAAGGTAGAGACCTTTTATGACTCCATGAGGTTTGTCAAAAAGGAGATTTACTATATCCTGAACAATGACAGCACTCAAATAGATGGAGCTTATCAGAAGTTTCATGAGAATGGTGTTAAAGCCATTAATGGAGAGTTTAAAACCGGCAAACCAGTCGGAGCTTTTGAGGAATACTATGACAGCGGTGAGTTACTCAGTAGAACTACCTATGTGAATGGAGTAAAGACCGGGCCTTTTGAAATCTGGTCAAAAGATGGAAAGACTATTCAAGCAGGCACCTACAAAGACGGAATGCTGGAAGGGGTAATTGAGGCTTATTATGCCTCAGGCAAAGTACGCACCAAAACGACCTTTTTAAAGGATATGCCTGACGGGCCCGTGGAGGAATTCTACACCAATGGCAATCTCAAGCAGGAGTTCAGCTATGTCAAGGGCAAGCAACAAGGTCTAGCCACTACCTACTTTGAAAGCGGAGGTATTGAATCAAAATACAATTTCAAAGACGGCATCATCAATGGTGAGTACCTCATTTACCATGAAAATGGAAAAGACAGGGCATCCTATTATTATAAAGCGGGGTATAAGGATGGCGCCTTTAAGAATTATAACAACGAAGGGAGGCTAATTTCGGAAGGCACATACAAACAAGGCAGCATGAATGGGCTGAATATTTCATACTATTCTAACGGCATCAAAAAGGAGGAATTCAATTTCAAGTCGGGCGCCAAGTTTGGGAAAAATACAAATTACTACCCTAACGGAAATCCTGAAAAAATCGAAAACTACACCAAGCTCACCAAGGATGTAACAATCGAGGAGTTTTATGAAGATGGCACAATCAAGGTAAAAAAGGCATACAAGGATGGCCGTCCGGTTGGCACTTGGGTTTCACACTATAACAACGGAAAAAAGAAAACAGAAACACCTTATGAGAATAGCCGAAGACATGGCAATGTCAGAACCTATTCAAATGAGGGGCGAGTCAGCAAAGTGGAACCCTATGTAAATGGCACCAAAGTTGGCAGAGAAAAAACCTACTACGTCAATGGCAAACTGGCCTCTGAAACTGCTTTTAAATACGGGAAGAAAAATGGTACGCATTTCGGCTACTATGAAAATAAGAAAATGAAAGAGCAGGGAAGTTTCAGAAATGACGTGAAGGATGGAAAATGGCTCTACTATGATGAGCAGGGAAAGGAAGTGAAATCGGAAACCTTCAGCCAGGGAAGACTAATGAGTTCTTCGGAGAATTGAGAAAGACATAACAAACCAATACCAATAATCACTACTTTTGTTTCATGCCTCAAGCCATCAAGGAAACACACTTCCGTTTCGAAAATCAGACAAATTTTTATAGAGGAAAGGTCAGAGACATCTACTTCTTTAATGACTTGCTGGTTATGGTTGCCTCAGACAGAATATCAGCCTTCGATGTTGTGTTACCAAGGGCCATACCTTATAAGGGCCAAGTACTCAACCAAATTGCTTCCAAAGCCTTAAAAGCCACTGAAGATATTGTTCCAAATTGGATAGAGACCTCCCCTGATCCCAACGTAAGCATTGGATTCAATTGTGATCCATACATGGTTGAAATGGTGATTCGTGGTTATCTGGCAGGTCATGCCTGGAGAGAATATCGCTCAGGAAAACGCCAGATTTGCGGGGTACCCCTACCAGATGGTCTGAAAGAAAATGACAGACTTCCTCAGCCAATTATCACCCCTTCCACCAAGGCCAGCGAAGGCCACGATGAAGATATTTCAAGAGAAGAAATTTTGCAGCAAGGATTGGTTAGTGAACAGGATTACCTGAAACTTGAAAACTATACAAGGCAACTATTTGCAAGAGGCACGGAAATTGCCGCTAAGCAAGACCTGATCCTGGTTGATACTAAATATGAATTTGGTCAAAAAGATGGTCAAATCTATTTGATTGATGAAGCCCATACTCCGGATTCATCGCGCTATTTCTATGCCGATGGATACCAGGATAGACAGGACCAAGGAGAAAAACAAAAGCAACTTTCAAAGGAATTTGTAAGGCAATGGCTGATAGAAAATGGATTTCAGGGAAAGGACAATCAACAAATACCTGAAATGACTGATGAGGTTGTAAATTCCATTTCCGACCGGTATATTGAGCTTTTTGAACGTATAACGGGCGACAAGTTTGTCAAAAATGAAGGCGGTGATATCGCTGAGAGAATAGAACGTAATATCAAAAACTACTTAGATATAAAACAATAGCCATGAAATTTACTGTTGATAAACAAGAGCAATACACCATCCTGAAGCTTGAGGAGGACAAACTGGATTCAACGCTCTCTCCCGATCTCAAATCAGAGTTCGTTAATCTCAATACACAGGGCACCAAAAATTTGGTGGTTAATCTGTCCAGCACAAAGTATTCCGATTCTTCCGGTCTCAGTGCCCTCCTTACAGGAAACAGAACCTTCACTGAAGCAGGTGGAGAGTTTGTATTAACAGGACTTCAACCTATGGTAGAAAAATTGATTTCAATCTCCCAATTGGATAAGGTTCTGAATATTTTGCCTACTGATCATGAGGCGATTGAGAACATCATGATGAGTGAATTGGAAAAGCAATTGGGTGAAGAGGGAGATTCCGCAGAATAACCCCCACCCTCCTTTTGAGTATCATAGTTAAAATATTAGGTTCCAATTCAGCCGCCCCAGCACATAGAAGGCATCACACTTCACAACTTGTTAACGTAGAGGGCAGGTATTACCTGATAGACTGTGGAGAGGGAACGCAGCTGCAAATGGCTCGTTTCCGTATCAAACCTCAACGCATCAATAACATATTCATCAGCCACCTTCATGGTGACCACTATCTGGGCCTTATGGGCTTACTGTCTACAATGCATTTGCAAGGCAGAAAGAAGGGATTGAATTTATATGCTCCTAAAGGCTTATCTGAAATCATTACCCTTCAGCTGAAATATTCGGAGACCGTATTTAATTATGATATCAAGTTTCACGCAATTGATACGGAAACTCATAAGATCATTCACGAAGACGATTTCATAAAAGTGTCCACCATTCCATTGAATCATAGGATTCCTTGCAGCGGCTTTTTGTTCGAAGAGAAACCAAAAAAGCGCAGGATTGACAAGACCAAGTTGCCAGATGATTTTACTACAAGGAATATTGTACGGTTGAAGCACGGTGAAGACATTCTGGACAATGATGGAAACCTACTGTTCAAAAATGGTGACATGACATTTCCTCCAAAAAAGTCTTTCAAATATGCCTTTTGCTCAGACACCAAATATGATGAGTCTATAATACCGCATATCAAAGGTGTAGACATGCTTTATCATGAGTCGACTTTTACGGAAGAGCATATGGATAGGGCCGCAAACACTTATCATTCTACAGCCAAAGAAGCAGCTACCATAGCTTCTAAAGCCAAGGTTGGAAAGCTACTCTTGGGTCATTTTTCTATTCGATATAAAGATTTGAATCCTATATTAGAGGAGGCAAAATCTGTATTTAAAAATTCCAAGCTTGCTATTGAAGGAGAAGAATTTGAACTCGTAGAATCTTAGTGGTTGACTATGTCTGAATCCGTTCTAAAAAATAAAAAAACAAGCCTATTTATCATTCTGAGTGGTATTTTTATCACAAATGCACTCATCGCTGAGTTGGTTGGCGGAAAGATTTTCTCCTTTGAAAGAACAATGGGGTTTGAGCCTTTAGAGATCACATTGCTCGGAGATTTTAAACTTCAGTTCAATCTTACAGCAGGAGTTTTGCTTTGGCCTGTAGTGTTTATTACCACCGACATTATCAATGAATATTTTGGCAAAAAGGGCGTAAAAAGGATCACCTATATTACCGTAGGCCTGATTGCCTATGCCTTTATAATCATCTATCTGGTGATGCAGCTGGCACCCGCAGACTTCTGGTTAGATGTGAACAATACGGATGCTGCCGGAAACCCATTTAATATTAATGAAGCCTTTCAAAAGGTATTTTCGCAGGGGCTCAATATTATTTTTGCGTCCCTT
Organism: Roseivirga sp.; assembly: GCA_029262895.1. Taxonomy (GTDB): domain Bacteria; phylum Bacteroidota; class Bacteroidia; order Cytophagales; family Cyclobacteriaceae; genus Roseivirga. The sequence goes on along the minus strand of JAJCYM010000091.1, from coordinate 50,131 downwards.
ATTGCCTTTCTCATTGGCCAATTTGTTGACGTTTTTGTTTTCCATAGGCTGAGAAAGTTAACCGGCAAAAACAAGATTTGGCTGCGTGCTACAGGGTCCACATTGGTTTCGCAACTCATTGATAGTTTTGTGGTGCTTATTGTGGCCTTTTATATACTCGGCCCCTGGAGCCTGAAGCAGGTTATGGCTGTCGGTATTACCAATTACACCTATAAATTTCTTGTGGCTGTAGCCCTCACTCCATTGCTCTATGTCGCGCATCATTTTATCGATAAATACTTGGGTAAAGAGGAGGCGGATAAACTTGCCAAACAGGCCAGTGAAGAAAGTGGAGATACGCTTTTTTAACCCGGATAATCCAGTAGATTTTCTGTTGCGGACGTAACTCACTTCGAATCAGCTGCTTCGCTTCGTTTGTCTTTTCACCATAGCCGTGCTATGCTTCCAAATCCAAACGTCCTGATTCATTGCGATTTACGCCCTCACTACGACCTCTACTGCATAAACCGGGTTAGCGAAAGAAATTGTCTAAAATCACTGCAGTAGCCACTGATACATTCAAGGACTCTGCCCCTCCTCTTTTCGGAATGCTGATGGGTTGGCTCACTAGTTTCTCAATCGGTTCGCTGATACCATGAGATTCACTACCCAAAACAATAATCCCATCACTGGCCAGGTTTTGTTCGTAAATATTCTCTCCTTCCAGCAATGCCCCGTAAATCGGCAGCTTGCTATGCCGCAACACTTCCTCCAATTGTGTATGCCATACCTCCACTCTTGCAAATGATCCCATCGAAGAATTGATCACTTTGGGATTATAAACATCAGCACATTCTAAGGAACATACAATCCCTTTGATACCGTACCAATCGGCAATTCGAATAATGGTACCAAGGTTACCGGGATCTTTCACATCATCAAGTGCCAGCGTGATACCTGTAGTAATCTCAAAAGGCTCATTCGCTTTGCATTTAGCCACCACAAGTCCTGCATTGTTGGACTTAAATGTTCCCACTTGTTCCAATTCCTTTTGACTCACCAAAATTGAATCAAATTCACCCGAATCTGAATTGTTAAGTATCTCTTTATCAATGTTTTCAGTATAAAGAAGAAGTTCAATTTCAAAGTCAGATTTCAATATCTCAGACACTCCTTTTTCACCTTCCACAATAAAAGATTGCTCCAGCTTTCGATATTTTTTTAATTGAAGAGATTTGATGTACCTTGAAATTCGTTTAGAAAGCATATCAGACAGGATTTGTGAACGTGAAGGCCGGACTATTATTCCTCATTTTATTGTTAGCGCTAGGCGGATGTATCACAACCCGCAGTTTGGAAGATGGCGAAAAACTACTTTACAAACAATACATCAAAGGTACCGAAGAATCCAACAGGGCTGAGATGTTTGATCTCATCATCCTGGAACCAAATAGCCGCACACCGATATTTGGCCCACTAGGTGCTTACTTATACCAGCAAGGACTTGATGACTATGATACCACAATTATCAATCAGCGCAAAAAGGCGATGATAACCCGTCTTGATAAAAAAGCAACAAAGAAAACGGCCAAAGGAAAATCGACCGATGGTTTGGACAGAAAAAAGGCCCGAAGACTTGGTCGCTTGAATAACCAACTCATCAATGGCAATTTCCTGATGAGAACTGGTACTCCGCTGGCGATTTATGATAGTGCCAAAATTGAGCAATCAAGACAAAACATTAAGGCTTATTTGGATAGAAAGGGATTTATAGAGTCGGAGGTGAGTGTTAATATTCGTGAGCGAAAGAAAAAAATCTTTCAAGATTTTGTGATTAAAGAAGGGGAAAGAAGATTCATAGATAGTCTCGATTATAGAACAGGTGACTCCATCATTACCAGATTATTGATCAACAACCAAGGGCCGTCCTTCCTGACCAAAGGGGGTTTTTATGACGAAGATAACTTCACAAATGAGAAGGCCAGGATCAATGATGTCATGCGTAATAACGGTTACTTCGAGTTCAACGAAAGGTTCATTGATTTTGAAGTGAGATATGCCCCGGGCAAATCAGACCTATGGGTTACCACGGTAATCAACAAGCCAGCTGATAAGCCCACGCATCAAACCTATCAACTGGACTCGGTTATATTCAATACCAATGGCTCGGATATGATCAGGGCCGAAGAGAACCTTGAGGGCATACATTATTCCTTCGGTAACTTCCCCTACTCTGCAAAGGTTCTGGACACCAGGCTCATTTTTCGGCCAAATGAAACTTACAATTTTCAAAAAATTGTCAATACACAACGCCAGTTGCTCAGCATGGATATGTTCAAATTCGTGAACATCAATTTTGACACCACCCTTGTTGCAAACAAATTTGTCACTAACATTTATACCAGCCCACTGCAAAAGTTTCAGCTTACTCAGGAATTCGGGGTAAATGTGAGTGAAGGTTTTCCTGGCCCTTTCTACAATCTTTCTTTAAAGAACCGAAACACCTTTAAAGGCCTCGAAATATTCGCCTTGAATGGCTTTATCGGGGCTGAGGGTATTGCTGCAGCCACCGAGCAAGAAGGTTTTTACAGAAGCATCCAGTATGGCGCCAACGCCTCTGTGACATTTCCCAGGTTCGTGACTCCCTTCAACTCCAGAAACCTAAACCTCAAAACATTTAATCCCAGAACAACTCTCTCTGTTGGATTTGCTTTTACTGATCGGCCCGAGTATACACGGAGCAATGTGAACGGTACTTTTGCCTTCAACTGGCAAAATTTGGAGGGTAATCGCAACTTCACCTTAAACCTAGCGGACGTAAACTTAATTGACACACTGCGCCTGGATAATGATTTTAAAAAGCAGCTTGAGCAACTCTCGGCACAGGGCAACACCTTGAACCTGGCCTTTAATCCTTCCTTTGTCAGTAGTACCTCCTTTAACGCGACTTACAATAATGATTACTCCAATCTCCGTAGCCCATCTTCCTTTTTGAGATGGTTTGTTGAGTCAGGTGGGGCTATTTACAATGTTATCGGTACAGGTTGGCTCAGGAGCAATGAGTTGGAATTCTACCAGTTCCTCAAGCTTCAGATTGATTATAGGAAGTATTGGCCACTGGGCAATGACAAGGCCCTTGTACTAAGATTGAATGCCGGTGCAGCCAAACCCTATTCAGGTAACCAGGCCTTGCCCTATGAAAAGTTCTTCTTCACAGGAGGTAGCAGTAGCAATAGGGCATGGAATCCAAGACGGCTTGGGCCTGGATCTTCCTTTCCCTATCAATTAGATCCTGACGGAAACAACATCCTGGATGGTGAGGGAAACTTGGTACCTGACCGAAATAACTATCAATTTGAACAACCTGGAGAGATTTTGATTGAGACCAGTATTGAATATCGGACTAATCTGGCCGGCTTTCTGGATTGGGCATTTTTTATTGATGCCGGTAATATTTGGCGGTTTAAAGATATTGAAGACCCCTTACCAGGGGAGACCATCACGGTTTCAAAAGGAGCTGACTTCAAAGTGGATAGATTCTATAAAGAGTTTGCTATTGGAGCAGGTATGGGTATGCGGTTGGACTTCTCATTCTTGGTTTTCAGACTGGATGTTGGACATAAGCTGCGTGATCCGAGATTTGAATTGGGATCCCGTTGGGTCAAACCATTTTCAAGGTCAAATCAAACGGTTTGGAATATAGCAGTTGGCTATCCGTTCTAGTAATTAAGCAGTTCTTCCAAAGTGTCCCCCACCTTCTCGGCATTGGGGAGCATCGCTTTCTCTAAATCCACGTTCAATGCAATAGCAGGTAAATTCTCAGCACCCAAAGTCATTACAGGTGCATCCAAATCCTGAAAACACGTAGCCGAAATACGGCCAGCCAAAGATTCAGCAAACGAATTCATTAATGGTTCTTCAGTCAGGACAAGTGCTTTGTTATGCCTCCTCACAGATGCTACCACAGCATCCCAATCCAGTGGATTCAATGTTCTTAAATCCAAAATTTCTAATTGACCCGCAAAACGTTTACTGGCAGCCTTGGCCCAATAAACCCCCATCCCATAAGTAATGACCGTACAGGATTCTCCATTTTCAATTTTCTCTTCATCGGCCTCCTGAGCAACATTGGCTTTGCCCAAAGGAACAATGTATTCTGAATCCGGCTCAAATGTCTTGGCATCATCAGTGCCGGGCACCTTAGACCAATAAAGGCCTTTGTGCTCTAGCATCACCACGGGATTCGGGTCATAGAAAGCAGCTTTCATAAGGCCTTTCATATCAGCCGCGTTGGAAGGATAAACAACTTTGATACCCCTGATTGTTAGTAAAGTAGATTCTACACTTCCGGAGTGGTAAGGTCCACCCCCGCCATAGGCACCAATGGGTACTCTAATTAGGGATTGTATAGGGAATTTTCCCATGGACAGATAGCAGCTCTTTGAAAGCTCTTCCACCAGCTGATTCAATCCCGGCCAGATGTAATCCGCAAACTGGATTTCCACGATTGGTTTCGCACCAACTGCAGACATTCCTGCCGTTGACCCAACGATATAAGCCTCGACAATTGGAGTGTTGAATACACGCTCATCTCCATACTTCTGTGCCAGCGTGGCTGCCTCTCTGAAAACCCCTCCAAGGGTTCCGCCCACATCCTGTCCATAAAACAGGGCTTCGTTATCGTTTCGTAAAATATCATCCACTGCATGCAATGCAGCATCTACCATCACTACCTTTTCTGCTCCCCTTGGCCGCCTGATTCCTTTTTCTTCGGTAATGAGGGTTGGTGCAAATTCATGGTCCATGACAGTGGCAGGATCAGGATCTTCGGCATTGAGTGCCCTTTCATATTCGGCCTGAACAAAAGCACGCGCTTCATCTTCGATAGATATCAACTGGGCTTCCTTTGCCCCTCTTTTCTTAAGTTCCTTACGAAGCTTTGGTATGGGATCAGATTTTTGATGTTCCTCCAAGTCAAAATCACTCCTGTACCATTCTTTCCTTACCCCGGATGTATGATGACCTAATAATGGGCAACTAGCGTGTACCAGAATTGGTGCTCTCTTTTTCCTCACAAAATCGAATGCGGACGTGAGTCCTTCATAGGATGAGACAAAATCACTTCCATCTACCCTCATTCTTTCCATTCCCTTGAATCCTGCTGCGAATTCGTAGGCATCCATGGCACGCATTTCTTTGCCAGTGGCCGAAATGCCCCAGTCATTATCCTGAACTAAATAAACAATGGGTAGTTGATGCAACACGGCCATTTGAAAGGCCTCAGATACTTCTCCTTCCGTGACGGAACCATCACCCAAGGAGCATAGCACTACTGATTTATTCTTGCCTTTGAGCAGGCCCTGATTTTCAAGGTAATGTATGCCATGGGCCATGCCAGTAGCTGGAATGGCCTGCATTCCAGTAGCAGAGCTTTGATGAGGTATGGTCGGAAATCCTTCCTTCCTTAACGATGGATGCCCATAATAAGTCCGACCACCAGAAAATGGGTCATCTTTTTTGGCCATAAGCTGCATCATCAACTCATGTGGTTGCATTCCAATTGCCAAAAGAATGGACTCATCTCTATAATATGGAGCGGCAAAATCATGTGCCTGAAGCGACATTCCCGCAGCTAACTGAATGGCTTCATGCCCACGAGAGGTGCTATGAACATATTTGCTACAGATGGCACGATTTTCATCATAGGTTACCGCCATATTGAGCGCAGTGTGCATCAATTTGTAAGCCTGCTTCAGCGTGGTAATTGATATCGAATTCTTGCCGTTTTTCGTAGTCCTGGAGCTTTTGATGGTTGCTGTAGCCATTAAATCTTTTTGTCTGCTTTTGAATTTACCGAATAAGTAGGAACAAATTTAAAAAACCTAACGCTCGGTAGGAAATCTATATGGGAAACGAAAAAAGTATTAAACTGTTTATGGTATTTTTGCATAAACCGGCTCATGGAAAAGGAATCGATCGCCCGTATTTTTAGGAACATTCAGGATCACATCTGCAATGCACTTGTCAAAGCTGATGGTTTTGGAGAATTTGTTCAAGATCGCTGGGAAAGGCCGGGAGGCGGTGGGGGCATCAGCAGGGTCATGAGGCATGGTAATATCATTGAAAAAGGCGGTGTCAATTTTTCTGAGGTGTATGGCAAAACCCCTGAGAATATTTTGAAAACGTTCGGCCTTGAAGACGGTGAATTCTATGCCACTGGAGTTTCAATTGTTTTGCATCCCGAGAACCCAATGGTTCCGATTATCCATATGAACATTCGTTACTTCGAAATGTCCACAGGCACCTTCTGGTTTGGTGGTGGCATTGACCTTACACCACATTACATAGACAGAGAAGATGCGCACTTTTTCCATTCCAAACTTAAGGCCGTTTGTGACAAACACCACCCCACTTACTACATTGAATTTAAGCACTGGGCAGATGACTATTTCCATATCAAGCATAGAAATGAAACCAGAGGCATAGGGGGAATTTTCTTTGATCATCTTGGTGCCGATGATGAATTTTCCAAGGAAGACAGACTGGAATTTGTGAAAGATGTTGGCTTGTCCTTCGCTCCTATCTACACTCATTTCATGAATAAAAACGCCAAAATGCCTTACGGTCAAAGGCAAAAGGAATGGCAAATGCTTCGTAGAGGACGCTATGTAGAATTCAATCTTGTTTATGACCGAGGCACCAAATTTGGATTGGAGACCAATGGAAGGGTTGAGTCCATACTTATGAGTTTGCCATCAGAAGCGGGCTGGGAGTATGACTATACCCCACCTAAAGGTTCAGCAGAAGCACAGACCCTGGCCAGCCTCAAAAAAGGTGTGAACTGGATCTGATGCTGGAAAAGCTGGAACAATGGGATAAAGACTTGTTTCTCCTACTTAATGGAGCACACAATAGTTTTTTCGATTTCCTCATGCCCTGGATCAGCAATAAGTACGTTTGGATTCCCTTATACCTGTTGCTCCTTTATTGGATGTTCAAGCAAAACAAAGGCAAAGAGTTATATATTTTGTTATCGATTGGTCTGATGATTCTTATTAGCGACCAGTTGGCTTCTGGCATATTAAAACCAACAATCGAAAGGCTCAGGCCATGTTATGATCCTGAAATTTCGTCACAGGTTCATTTGCTCAAGGGCTGTGGTGGGCAGTACGGCTTCGCGTCCTCTCATGCCTCCAACTCATTTGCGATCGCCTTCTTTTGCTGGCTCTTGCTTAAAGATCATCTCAGATACATTTGGCTTTTGATTCCATGGGCAATCCTGATTGCTTATAGCAGAATTTATCTTGGTGTGCACTATCCGGGAGATGTAATAGTCGGTGGGTTAATTGGGATTTTATCGGCCATCCTGATTTATGGCATTTATAAGCGCATTAAACCCAAATAAATATGAGGTTACTTGCCATTGCTCTACTCGTAATCACAAGCTCACTTGGGGTTCATGCTCAAAGCTTTCCTAAGGGTTGGATTGGTGAATGGGAAGGAGAACTTGAGATATACAATGCCTCAGGACTTCAACAAAAGGTGGTCATGGGGTTGAACATTTTAACAAAATCCGACTCAACCTGGGCATGGCAAATCATTTATGGTGAAGGAGCGCAGAGGCAATTGCGAGATTACGAATTAAAGGTCGGTCAGGATTCGCAATATATACTTGATGAGAAGAACACCATTAAACTTTACCTAAGCTATATCAATAACACCTTCGAAAGTCTTTTTCAAGTTTCTGGAAGTCAGCTATTAGTTTCTTACGAAATGAGAGGTGGAAACATTATTTTCAGAACTGTATCCTCAGCTGACAAAGCACCTATGAATACGGGAGGAAGGAATGGTGTCCCTGAGGTGGTTGCGAAAAAAGTGACTACAACCCAAATAGCCGTACTAACCAAAAAATGAAGAAGGACGCAGTCGTATTTAAGTATTTCAAAAGGGTTTTTGACGACTATCAAGTGCTGGTTATGGTCAATCCTATTGACTTCTCTGGGACGGAGTTGATTATTCACCCAGATGGCAAAATCGAAAAAACGGAAATCCAGTTTGATGAGGAAATCTATGACGATCTGGAAGTAGATGAGTTCAAAGAAAGTAGTCCCCTGGAGTTTCAGCTTTATTTAAAGGGGATTAAGGGGTAGGAAGCTGGAAGACAGAAGTCAGAAGTTGGATATTAGGAGGTCAGGAAATTGGTCGATTTGTTGATTGGTTTCAAATTCCATATTCTAAGTTTTGGTGTTTGGAGCAGATATCTGACGGCAGAACTTGGGATTTGTGTTTTTTGGAATTTTGAGCTTGCTTTTTTTTGGTGCTTGGGATTTGATATTTACCTCATCAGAGATGCAGGTCGTTCATAACCGCAAAACGTACTAAGCCTGCTGTGTTCTTCACCATTAATTTGCTTAACAGATTCTTTCTGTGAGTCTCTACAGTGTGGGGGCTTATAAAGAGTTTTTTAGCAATCTCACCCGTGGTGTATTCATTGACGATGTGCTTTAAAACCTCTATCTCTCGCTTGGTCAGTTCTACCTTCTCCACTGCCTTTTTGCTTCTGTCAATACTGTCAAACAACTTGTTCGTCACATCCGCTCCGTAGGTTCGCGTGCCTTCATAAACATCTTCAATTGCCTTAATCACTTCTTTTTTGCCGGAATTCTTCAAAAGGCAACCAAGCACTCCTATTTCAATCAGTTGTTTAGTAAACTGGGGGTTATTGTGCATTGACAGCACAAGAATCTTCACAGGACTCTCTTCATTTATCAATTGCCTGGCCACTTCAATACCATCCATTTCTGGCATGTTAATATCTAATAAGAGCACATCAACGTCAAGCTCCTTTAATCGAGATAGCGTCTCTTTTCCTCCCAAAGCTGCTCCAACTACCTCAATTCCCTCAACCCCTTCCAGAATTGACCTTATACCATCAATTACGAGTTCATGGTCGTCTGTTATAAATACTCTAATCATCTTCTAATGGGATATCGATAGAGACAGTTGTGCCGGCACCTTTGCCTGTGTCAAAATGCAAAGTTCCTTCCAATTTATTGACTCTTGCTTCCAAATTCTTCAATCCAATACCATCCTTCAACTTGACGGCCTCTACATCAAAGCCAATACCGTTGTCTTCGATAATCAGATTGAATTGACCATTGATGCGATTGAGCTGAATTACTGCTTCTGTGGCGTTGGCGTGCTTCAAAATATTACTAATTAGCTCTTGAATAATGCGATAAAGCTGAAGCTCTTGTTCGCCATTTAGCCGTTCAACCATATCGTTCACAATGAGCTGTATGTTGAGTTTTCCCGTAGACTCCACGGTCTCTTTTAAATCCTTTAAAGCTGGTACAAGGCCAAACTTCGTTAACACTCCCGAGATCAGGTTGTGGGAAATATTTCTGACTTCAGAAGCTGCTTCATCCAGCAACTCATTTGCCTTTTCGTACTGTTTGCGGTTATCTGTCTTTACAGCATCAAGGCGTTCTTCAACAGCACTAAAGTGAAGTTTGACCATGGAGAGAATAGCTCCGAGTTTGTCGTGAAGATCTCCGGCAATGCGTTTTCTTTCAGTTTCTTGTCCAACTAAAACTCCTTGTAAGGAATGGATTTCTTGTTGTTGGAGGAGATCGTTGATTTTTTGGTTGGCGAGTTGTTGGTTTCTCTTAGCCAAGTCTCTAAGTGTCTTTTTCTTCTGTTCATTAGAGTATATCCAAAATACACCAAACAGTACAATGACGATCAACACAATAATGATTATCATGTTTTTTTGCTTTTCTTTTTCAAGTTGAAATTTATTGAGGTCACGTTCTCTTTCTATTCTGAATCTTTCAGCACTGGCTGTTAGTTCAGCAATTCTATTACTGACTACTTCATTTTCATATTTTGTGGAAATCGAATCGTAGCCAATCAAGTATTCATAACCCTTTTTGTAGTCACCTAACCCGGCTTCAGCCTGACCTAACCCAAAAAATGTCCTGGCCATGTTTCTTCGCCAGTTACCAGTGCTATCCGTTTTAATTTCATCGAGCGATTTCAATAACTCTCTCTTGGCCGCTTTGAAATCTTTCTTATCAATAAGAATTCTGCCGTAATTGAAATATGATATTCCCAAATCTGCATAATCCGGATATCTGATTTCGTTCTCTATTGATTTTTCTATCCAATATTGAGCACTATCCAAACGCTTCTTTCCTTTATGTATTAGCGAAAGGCTATTATAGATATTGATCAGCATTTGGATATCGTTTTCTTCCAAATATGCCTTATAGGAGCGATTCAAATAAAAAATAGCTGAATCGGAAATTACCATATTTATATAGAGCCCGCTCTTGGAGTAATCGATGTATTTCAAAAAATCAAGATCCCCATATTCCAAGGTCTTTTGTCTAGAGCGATTTAGATAATCCAGAGCGAATGTATCTTGATCATAGTCCACATAGATGTTTCCAATATTACACAGAATACGAATTTCCCTATCTTTTATCTCCTCCGACTCTGCATACTCCATGGCCCTAAGAAGATATTCAATACCTATGGCTAGTTTTCCCTCATCAGAAAAAACATAGCCCACTTCTTCCAGATTTCTGAGATATATTCTTTTATCAGTCTTGAACAGGTCTAAGCCTAGTTCAAATTTTGTCGTAGCTTTCACTGGTTCATTGGAGCGGACATATTCCTTTCCAAGCTCAACAAGAATTTCTCCTCTGTTTAAACCCGTCAATGTATCCGACAGAAGAATTTTCTCCAATGCAGAAGCTCTAGTGGATTGGCCAAAAGCAAGCGATTCAAACGCTACGATAATGACCAAGCCACACATTATTCTAATATGTCGATGGCAAACGAACATGATATAATACTTTGGTTGCCAACCAATTTAGAATAAATAGATATTAAATAAGACTAAATCATCAAGGTCTTGGATTAGTTTTAACGGTTCCACTTGATCCATTACCTACACCAGTCCCCCTTATAAAGACCCTCAATTCAGATCCAGGTTCATCATTGGAGAATTCAAATAAATGGGGTAAGTGATTCCAGCCCTTATTTACCCTCAGACCTCCATAGACATTGTCTTCTTTGTTCCCTACTTCGGCTATGTAAATCTCCAGTATTATAACCAAGGGGTTATTCTCTAGCGGTTTGCATTCGATTCTCCCAATTACCAAATTAGCCTCAGACAATTTGAAAAAGATGTTGGCCAGTCCCAAGCTACCATCTCCAACTTTTTCGACTCTTACGATGAGTCTTGCTTTTGTTATTTTGTTCATGTCATTTTAATTTTTGTGTGCATATTAACTTTTGAATTATCATCTATTTGACGGTGAATTGCTATAACTTTCAGTCCATTGGGGGTATTCACATATAAAGGCCCGCCACTATCGTTATCTGCGATCATATGATAATTATCGTTCCTGGTGAGTATATCCCAACTTGGATTGAAGCCCCAGAGAGTGGCATTCAACTGTTGGCCCCGTTCTTCACTAATTAGTTTTCCTACAGATACTCTTCTGATTCCATACTCAGTAGTGCTATAAGGATTAATATATCCATAGCCCACGGCTATTAATTCATCCAAATCCGATAGCTCATCCATGTCGATCAGTTCCGGAAGTTCAAAGCCATATAGATCCAAGGCCCCATCCAACTCCAAGTAAATAAAGTCGGCTCCTTCAGTCGAACGACCGTTTTCAACAATAGCCTTGACAGACCTTACTTGTCCCGTTTGGTGGTTCATATTTACTCGATCAAATACCACTTCAATTTCGGCTCCTGATATCAAATCACCCTGATCATCAAGGCAATCTTCAACCACATGGTGAGCAGTTAGAACCTGCTGATTATCAACCAAAACTCCCGAGCCTAGAAAGTCCTGTTGATGACAACCATCTATTTTTTTAATTAAGTAGACACAGCCTTTGTATTCATTATTGAGGTCCGGAAATCTCGGAGAAAATTGCTCCTTGATATGGTTCCAAAAAGGTTCGAACTGAAAATCCTTTGCCGAATTGCCTTTAGTCTTTTCTAGTCGATTAAGCTCATCTCTTAATTCTCGAAACTGTCTAAGCATATCCACCTCTTGGAATATCTTATCTTCTAATTCAATAAACATTGTTTTTTCATTTAAAATCTCGATTTTTCAACAAATGCGTGCTTAAAATCTATTTGAAAGGTAGCTCCACCACCTTGAAAGGCAACTCCGGTCTGAATCCATGTCCCTTCAAATATCTTTGCCTCTATTCCCAAAACTCCTCTAAGCTCTTCTTTAAAGTCTCTATTAAAAAAGGTAGTCCTAGTATTACCGGCTTCAATAAAGATGTTGGCTGTCATTGGGGCCTTTTTTTTATTGAGTTTGGTAAGGAAACGTGCCCCATAAAACAATGTATTTTGTTCTTCATCGGTTTGCGTTCCATCCGTTTCCATCAGACTCCGACCTTCAATATTTCCCGAATACCGTACAGTGAATAACAATTGAGATTTATCTTTAATAGGAGTACCATAGGCCATAGCAAACTGCCATTTCTTGGCTTTGAGATTTTTGATCTTTTGGTCGGTTGAGTTCCAAAGAATTCCGCCATTGGCAGTAAGAAATTTGGCATTCCAATTTTGTTGGTTGTATAGCTGTTTGATTTCATCCAGACTCTTCCCCAATTGCGAATCTGTTTCTTTTTTGTTCCCCAAATACTCGTTCAAATTGTCTCGAAATTTATCAATAAGAAGTATTAACTTTTGTTTGTCCTGTGTTGAAAGTTCTGAATTTTGTATGCCCTCAATTATTGTTTTATGGACCTCCTCAGATACTTCATTCTCAGCCGCTAAGGAGTAGTTATCGCTAAATTCCCAATCTTCAGCTCCTGATATTGACCCAAGACTCCTATTAATAATGGTGGCTTCATTTGAGTAGCTCAATCTAAATTCCGATTCTGTTGCCCCGTCAAGCTTGCTTCTAATCAATTGAGAAGCCGCCCCATTCAGATAATAATCAGCTTTATTAATAAGATTGAAGTTCAGTCCAACCGCTAGGTTTGTTCCCTTGTCAGAATTGGTAAAACCAACTAACGGACGTAGGTTCCTTAATAATCGATATCCATTCTTGCCATATCGGTAGTTTTCCAGAGTACGATTGTCACGTTTAACAAATAAATGCCCTAAGCTAAACTCTGCACCTATTCCTTTTGATTCGGCATTATCACCACCATCAAATACCTGAATCGCAAAGTCTTTGAGATTATTCAGGTTCTTTACTTGTGAGAAATCAACTTGTATAAGATTCGAGATACCATTGTCCGGTATAGCAAGATCGATATAATAATCAGTTAACTTCACCTCTTTAATCGTACTAGTATCCACGCTGGATTCTTCTTGTCCAAACGACATCTGGGTTATGAAAAAGCATGCCGCAAACGTCATAGTTATATTTCGTCTCATGCCCCTTTGATTTTAAATTCACAGGTGCCATCATAGATGTGAATTTCAGGTTTTCCTTCGTGATATGTTTGTCCAACCATTTCACCTCCTTGAAACCATGTTACTGTCATCAAGGTATCCTTGCTAGCACCTTCAACTAGAAACCTCCAATTATCAATTCTACCAATCATTTCTGCCCCGTTGCCAAGTTCGATAATATCCTGATTTTCAGAATTCCGCTTGTGTTCCCCATTAAATGACGATATATAAGAACATACCCATTCGTTTAACTCTGTCACACTCACCTTGACATGGATGACCTCAGTGCCTTCCTTAATAATTACTTTGGTTGACATATTTCTTAAGTTTGATTGAATTCAAATGTCTCCAATCATCACGCTCAATCAATCACCCTAAAGACTCATTCTCACTTATCCCAGAAATCAGGGAGAAGGCCGATATAAAATTCATGTCAACATTCTTCCTTAAATATTTCTTCCGTACCTTTGCACTCGGCAGAGGGATGCGACTAGCTCCTACTGAACTCCCCCAGGCTGGGAACAGAGCAAGGGTAAGTGGTTGTAGCGGTGCGACATCCTGATGCCTTTTTTTATGCCCTAATCTTACATTTCCGGCATATTTTCCAATTGCTTCCCTTATTTTTTTGTCTATTTTTCAGCCGTGAAAATTGACCAAATAGAAATCTACCACGCGGCTCTCAAGCTTAAGCAGCCTTTTACTACCTCCTTGGGTTCTCATAATACTGCAGATAATGTCTATGTCAGAATCAGAACCGATGAAGGGGTGCATGGCTGGGGAGAAGGGTCACCACATGCCAGAATCACCGGAGAAACTATTGAAACCTGTTTTGCAATTGGAAAACTCTTAAGTCGGCAACTAATTGGAAAGGATCCGACCGCACTGGCAGACAACAGCGCATTGATGGATCAGGTGATTTACGGCAATACAATTATCAAGTGTGCTCTGGACACTGCCATGCATGATATTGCGGCAAAAGTTCAAGGGGTACCACTATACAAATACCTGGGCGGTGACATTAGAAAGGAAATCTATACTGACTACACTGTTGGGGTTTCCTCCATTGAGGAAATGGTTGAAAATGCTTTGAAGGTTAAAGAAGCTGGTTTCCAAATTATGAAAGTCAAACTTGGTGATGGAGAGGCACAGGATGTCGAACGCATTAAGGCCATTCGGGAGGCGGTTGGTTATGACATCAAAATCCGGATCGATGCCAACCAGGGCTGGAAGGTTAAGGAGGCCATTAAGGCTCTGGAAGAACTGTCCCCATATAACATTCAGTATTGCGAAGAGCCCATCAACAAGAGAAACTACTTCCGACTTAAGAAGGTGCGCAATGGAAGCCCAATCAAAATTATGGCAGATGAATGTTTGTCTGATCATTATGACGCTAAAAAATTAATCAGAGGACAACACTGTGATTATTTCAATATCAAGCTGGGCAAATCCAGCGGCCTGGTGAAAGCACAAGAGATTATCAAAGAGGCTGAGAAAGCAGGTGTCGAAATGCAAATCGGAGGTTTTCTGGAATCACGCCTCCTGTTCACCGCGAATTGCCACCTGGCGCATACCACTGACCTTGTGAAGTATTTTGACTTTGACAGTCCCCTATTTATGGAAGCCGACCCTATAATTGGTGGAATGCAATATCAACCTGACTGGGAGATTAAACTACCGGACACGCCAGGTCTAGGACTTGAGGTGGATGAAGGTTTTCTCAAAAATGCTCCTCGAGTTATCATAGAATAATATTGACCCGAGGATTAACGTATGACCTTAACAGATACGTCCTCCAAAATAATTCTGGAAAGCTCCTTGAGTCCTCCTTCATCAAAAATCTTGTCGTAAGTAGAGGCGTCTTCAGATTCAAAATCTCCACCATTGTAGTTGACATAATCAACAAAGTGTATTCCATTTATCGTCCGGTGGTTGTAGGCACTTCTAAACCTATTCCCTCCTTTGGAGTATGCCAAATACTCTAAAAAACCAGTGCTTTGATCAAACCAATAGTAAAAAACATTATCCGGGCTATGGCCTCCACCTTCTTGCTCAAAAGTGACCTTGATTTTTTCGTAAGGTTTTTCCTTGATTGTGGCCACGCCAATATACTCTTTGATCACAGCAGGATCGTTTAACTTGTAAGGCAATGTGGCAAAATAAGATACGGCATTTACATCCTCAATAGCTCTGTCAAGTCTGCGTCCAGACAGGCTCGTAACTTCACCATTCACGAACCTTGTAAATTCACCATTTTCGTAAACGTCCTTAATACTATCGCTATCTTCTACAAAGCTTCTCTGGTATAAAGCGGACTTGTCATCCTGAAGCATATAGTGCCTTTTCTCTCGAAAGGTGAAGCTGATCTCGGCTTGCTTGAATAAATCTCCTCCATGTAGTTTAATGGCCCTATCAACAATCGCTTGGGCTTTAGTGTCTATTTCAACCTCCTTCTCCTTTGAGCTGCTCGCTGATGACGAACATGAGACAACAAGTGCAAAAACTAAGAATGATAAAAACGCTGATGGTTTATTCATAAGTTCAGAAATATCAATATGTCTGTACCTCAAACGAGACTCGCACATGATAAATTCCTGAACTTGAATTAGCAACCTGTCAAAGTCCCCCGCATGACAAATGATACTCTTCTTCCAAGCTTTAACCCGGTTTACGCAATGGAGGTCGTAGTGAGGGTGTAAATCACAATGAAGCAAGACGAACGTCCCAAGTTGGGAAGTAATCATTCTTTGAAACTGCCTCCCCTGCCAGTATACCCACTTGGCTTGTCCTTTGCAAAGCAAGATGGACAAAAGTTACGGCTAATGGAATCACTTGAATTATCACAACAAAAAACAAGAAGAAAGCTGAAAAGAGTGCCTTCATCCAGGATTATAAAATTTGATCGAGATAATTGGTACATCGCCTTAAGTTTCTTGGGCCTAACTGGCTATATTATCTTTGAGGCTGTCCGTATGGTATTGGAAACTTACGCATAGCAATTAAGAAGCCGTAATTGCTAAATCAAACTCTTCTCTGGAGTAATCCCGAACTTCAAACGGTAGATACTATTCTGATTTGGATAAGAGGCTAAAGGAGGTGTTTTAAAAGAAAATGGCCAAGAGATTAATCCCTCGGCCATTCACTCTGCATAACCCTTTTGTGATTACAATTGATTTAGGCTTTCTTACCACCCAACATTACCATTTCATTGAGATTGATTTCGCTCACGTATCTCTTTTCGCCTTCCTTATTTTCATAAGTTCTGTGTATCAATTTACCTTGAAGGCAAACTTCTGCGCCTTTAGTCAAATGTTCACTGGCAATCTCACCAACCTTACCCCAGGCTACAATGTTGTGCCATTGTGTATCTTCAATTTTGTCACCATCAGCGTTTGTGTAGGTGTCTGATGTAGCTACTGAAAATGTTGTGAGTTTTCTTCCTGTTGTTAATTCTCTAACCTCTGGATCTTGACCTAGTCTGCCGATAAGTTGAACACTGTTTCTTAAATTTTTCATGATATTAATTTTATTGTTTAAAGTTTCAATTTGATGTCGCATCAACACGTTTTGACTGTTTATCGAATTGACAGTAGCAAAGGAACAGCAGGACGCAAGTCTCATTCGGTTATTAAGTGTTTGTATCCGTTTAACATTCGTTTGTAAGCGTTTGTAATTGGATATCTCTTTAATATTCAATAATTTATGGATATGGAAGAAAAAGGTTGTTTAGAGTGTGGAACGGAAATATTTGGTAGAATTGATAAAAAATTCTGCTCAGACCAGTGTAGAAACAGTTACAATAACCGACTGAATAGTGACTCCAATAACTACGTTCGCAACGTACACAACGTGCTCCGCAAAAACAGACGTATTCTTGAAGAGCTCAATCCAAATGGTAAATCAAAAACCACTCGCAGCAAATTGAATGAAAAGGGATTTGATTTCAATTATCACACAAGCACCTACACTACCAAAGCCGGAGCCACCTATTTCTTCTGTTATGAATATGGTTACTTACCCCTGGACAACGACTACTTCGCTTTAGTTAAAAAACAAGAATATGTTGACAAATAGACACTTTTTTGGAGTAGATTGACTCCTTTTGCCCTTCAAGCCTTCATTTTGTTTGGGCCTTTGACATCCCTTATATTTCCACCTTGAGATGGCCTTTTTTATGAAGATCAAAAATACTTTTTGGATTCGATTTACGATCTGCTTTTTTCTGGGCGCCCCCTCCTATCTTTTTTTTGCCATCATCAGAGATTTCGATATCAGCACCATCACCGACTACGCCTATGTTCAATACTCCGGTTTTGTAACCATGGCTTTTATCCTTCTTTTTGAAGGGCATAATTATAAGAGCAGGAGATTGGAAAAATCAATGGCCTGGCGAGATAATTTTAGAAAGAGACTTCTGACTGAATTCGGCATTGCCCTTATATATCCTATTCCAATAGTCTTGGGATTCTATTCATTTTTATACCTGATAATCTGGAAAATGGGCCTGTACCTCCCTTCTATCGTGATGTACTGTGCCTTTGTTATTTTCATTTCAGTGATCTTCATGGGTTTTGTGAATATCAACTATATAATTGAAGATTGGCGCGGCTCATTATTGAAAAACGAAAACCTGGAAAAGGAAAATATAAGGGCCAAATTGGAGGCTCTTCAGACCCAGCTCAGCCCACACTTTTTATTTAATAACCTCAACATCATAGATGCATTAATCGAAAAAGATCCGGAGCTCTCACAGAAATATGTTCAGGGGCTTTCTAAAGTGTTCAGGTATATTTTGGACAATAAAAACAGGGAGTTGGTCACGCTACAACATGAACTTGCTTTTATAAAAGAGTTCATGTTTCTGATGGAAACCAGGTTTGATAAGAATGTTTCAATCAATATCAACCTCAAAGGCGACACTTTGAAGAGGCTGGTACCTCCTGTAAGTTTACAATTGATTATTGAAAATGCCATTAAACACAATGAGATATCAAGCAGGAACAAATTGGAAATCAATATAGACGAAACCATCGATGCCTATTTGTCAATTAGCAACAACATAAAACTACGAAAGGGGCAGTCTGCCGGAACGGGTACCGGGCTAAAAAACATAGCTGAACGCTATCGCTATCTAACTAATAAGGAAGTGAAAGTCAATAAGGACGACCAGCGCTTTCAAATCATGATTCCTATGCTTCAGATTGCCAATCAAAAATCTTAGATATGGATATTCTCATTATTGAAGACGAACCCATAGCCGCAGAAAAAATCAAGGACATTCTCGGAGAAATTGTTCCGGACGGACGTATTGCTCCAGTTCTTGATACGATTGACGAAAGCATTGTCTACCTTAAGACACATACTCCAGATATTATTTTCCTAGATATAGAGTTAGCCGATGGGTCAAGTTTTGAGATATTTGAATCTGTCCAAATCAAAAGCCCCATCATTTTCACCACTGCCTACAATCAATATGCCATCCAGGCCTTTGAAGTAAATAGCGTTGACTATCTGCTTAAACCGATCACTAAAGAGAGTATTATCAGTGCCCTGGCCAATCTTCAGAAAATGAAGGACACTTTTTCATACCAGTTATTAAAGCAATCTCTACAAGATTTACAGGTAAAGGCTGACAACAAAAAATACAAGAGTAGTTTTTTAGTTAAATCGGGGGAGAGCCTGATTCCTATTAATGAAAGACAAATAGCCTATTTCTTTGCTTCTAACAAGTGGGTTTATTTGGTAACTAACGAGGGCAAGGAAAATCTCATAAACTATACACTTAATGAAATTGAAGGGCTGCTAAATCCAGAACACTTCTTTAGAGTGGCCAGAAACTATATGGTAAGAAGAGAATCCATCGTAAAACTCACTCCATATTTTAAAGGCCAGGTCACCGTTGACATTTCTCCAAAGAACAAAGAGCTAATTGTGGTTAGCAGAGCCCGAACCGGTAACCTCAAGCAATGGTTGTCTGATGGCTTATAGTAGGCTTAGGCAATCCCTGACCAGCTTCTATTCTTGACTTTTAAAGTAGCCATGGCCCTGAACTTAAAGCTGTTTTTCATTTTTTCCCATGTCCAGACCGCCTCATTTTCCCACCAATTGGCTGGTGGTTTATTCCCAAAGTCTGAGGCCATGCCTATTTTTCTGAAACCAACACCATCTAAGCCCAATGCCATATTGGATTCCAAGGTCAGTACCCGATCTGTTTCTGCGTGGTGATCAACAATAAAAAAAGTATGCCCTCCCTTCGGTGGATCAATCTCCTTCCAGCCCTGGATAATTGTCCATGGTTGTGGTGGAGCCTCTACATCATCTACTTTTACAGCCATACCACTTTCAACGGCTGCGGCTACTGGAGAGAATAAATCAGCCCCCATAACCATCATCTGGTTGTGTCTTTTATTATTCCATTCGAAATCAGGGAAATTGTCAGCCCATGATTTTACAAGCATACCTTCTACAAACGTGCAGCAGTTATTCTGATTTGGAGGCCCCTGATTTATAGTAATTCCCTTGAGCTTGTAGGGGTATCTGGCATCTGTGCTGGCATAGCTATAGCCATTATATTCGCTCAATTCGGATACCAGTTCCGACTCCGGAATGGAATCATCCCGATCATCAAAACTAATTCTAGGAAGAGATATACTGGCTGATGGAGCATCGGTCACTGGCCCATCTGTTGTTGAAGGTGCCGGGGATGTCGAGTCAGTTTCAGGTTGATGGCTAGCTATGACCTCTGCATAGTTGTCCTGCTTCCACCTTGAGCAAATCCAAACATCTCCTACGTCAGGTACCGATACTTTGCTATAATCTGAATTTGCGTCCGGATGGTTCATCTTTGATTCGAGCAATACGTAAGCACCGGCTTTTACCGTACCCATACTCGTTGATGCTGTATCAGCTTCCTGAAAACTCTTAAGGTTTCTTGACAGATTAATGTGAACTGTGGACATATTTGTAGGAATGTGTTTAAACTAGAATCAAACTAAATTAATTTGATTAAAAATATTACTTTTTCACAGCATTAAAACAACAGGAGACCTAAGTTTCGGTTGACGTTGAGCTATTCTAAATCCAAAATATCGAGCGTAAATATCAATGTATTGATTAGCTTTGCATTTAATTTTTCAACCTTAAAATCAATCACATGAAGTTCTTTATCGACACCGCCAATCTCAATGACATCAAGGAGGCTTATGACCTTGGAGTTCTGGATGGTGTAACTACAAATCCATCACTAATGGCCAAAGAAGGCATTTCTGGAGAAGAAAATGTCAGAGCACATTACAAGGCCATTTGCGATATTGTCGACAATAATGTTAGTGCGGAAGTGATTGCTACAGATTTTGAAGGAATTATCAGTGAAGGTAAAGAGCTGGCAAAAATTGATGATAAGATTGTAGTCAAAGTACCTATGATCAAAGAAGGTATTAAAGCGATTAAGCATTTCTCCTCTGAAGGCATTCGAACAAACTGCACGCTCGTATTTTCCGCTGGCCAGGCACTTTTAGCAGCCAAAGCCGGTGCCTCTTATGTCTCTCCTTTCATCGGCCGCCTGGATGATATCTCTTTTGACGGACTGGATTTGATAGATCAAATCGTAACAATCTACCAAAACTACGGTTATGGCACTGAGGTATTAGCCGCTTCCATCAGGCATACCATGCACCTAATTCAATGTGCCGAAATTGGTGCTGATGTTGTCACCTGTCCACTGAAAGTAATTACTGGCTTATTAAAGCATCCTTTGACTGATCAAGGCCTGGCGCAATTCCTTGCTGATCATGCCAAGGCGAATGGATAAAAATATTGTTGTAAGCTCGGGTGATGACTTGAATAGCACAGAGACTCTGAACTCCATGTATATAATCAAGGTAAAAGGCAAAGCAAAAATTCCTGATTACATCCAGCTCAGAGATGAGTATTTTGTGCTTATCGCTTATTTCAGAGCTGATCGTCCTTTAAAAAAATTGGAGAAGTATGGACTAGAAGGAAAGGAAGAAGCGTTACAACATGTAATTAATGCCTTACCTTTTGGTAAATTGCAGAAACTCGAAATCTAACACATGCCCTTCTCTTCAGAGCCTATAGTTCAAATTGAAAATGCCTGCATCTTTCAGGATGAAAAAACGGTGCTCAACGATGTCAATTTAAAAATTGACAAAGGAGAATTTGTATATATCGTTGGCCGAACCGGTAGTGGCAAAAGTTCCCTGCTCAAAACCTTGTACTGTGACCTTCCACTTAGGATGGGCAACATCCAATTGGCGGGCCATGACATTGGAAAAATCAGTCCAAAACAGATACCACTATTGAGAAGAAAGCTTGGGATTATTTTTCAGGATTTCGAACTCTTTGGCGATCGCACTGTAGCGGAAAACCTTCACTTTGTAATGAAGGCCACCGGCTGGAAAGACAGATCCAAGATGAAAAGTCGAATGTCCGAGGTTTTAATGCGTGTAGGGCTGGGTGCCATTTCAAATAAAATGCCACATCAGCTTTCAGGTGGGGAGCAACAAAGGGTGGTGATTGCACGCGCGCTCATCAACGAGCCTCTTTTACTAATGGCAGATGAACCTACTGGAAATCTGGACCCAGAAGTGTCTGACGGTATTTTTAAGACATTTATGGAAATCAATAAAAGTGGAACAGCCATTTTAATGGCTTCGCATGATTATGGTTTGATCAACAACTATCCTAAGCGAATGCTTAAATGTGAGGATGGGAAAATTCTGGATTCTCCAGCTAACTAAGTTAGCATGAGTTCGGAATAATTAATTAACTGCTTTTCAGTATAGTAACAATTATCGGTCATCCCGTCTTGCTTTCGCGAAGCAAAGAGGGATCTTTTTCAGCAGCAAAAGTCAGGTTGACTCATTAAACGTGAAAAGATTTCTCCGTCCCTAAACCAGGGACTACGAAATGACGACAGGATGAGCATTCTTAAAGCAAGGGAGATTTATTATCATTAACTCACGCCAAGCTCTCACCCTAAAGCGAGCTGAAATCTCCTAGCTCAACCCCACTATCCCTGGCCTTTGTTTCATGAATAACATCCAACTGGGAGTTTACCAGGTGAAGTTTCTGTCGAAGCAAATGTACCAAAGCATTAAGTACTACTGGTGTCTCTTGTTCTTCATCAAATGTCCTTTTCAACTCTGCATAAATGGCATCAATCTCTTCAATATCTGCCTTTAAGAAGGTAAAGAACTCATCGGTAGAAATCTGATCGTCAATTTTTAATTTCTTTTCTGAAATAAGTGATGCGTAGAAAGTCTCTAGTTCCTGGAACTCCTCCAGAGTCGTAATTTCAGCAACTTCACCCGTCTTGAATGTATAGCGATCCACCATCAGAAAGGTGACTGCTGCCAGCAGCACAACCACGGCTGCCTTCCAAATCCACATACTAGGCTGTAAGGTTTTCACCTTGCCATCTGACAATGAAATATCTATTCGTTCCCAAACGGAATGGCTGGGTTCTTTCGTATCGAGCTCAGCCCGATTCTCTTTAATAAACTCTTCTAATCTATCATCCTGCATACTGCAATTGATCTTTAAGTATTTCTCTCAATTTCTTTTTGGAGCGGTTATACTGCGACTTCGAAGTTGATTCCGTAATTCCCAATATTCCTCCAATCTCTTTGTGGTCATAACCCTCAATTAAATAAAGAGTTAATACCAACTTATACCCTTCCGGTAACATTTCAATTCCCTTCATTACCTTGGCAATGTCATAAGGGCTGACTCTCGCTTCATCCTGCTCATATCGATCATCAAATTCACCATAATCATCAACGGATTCGAAATCGATTCTTTTCTTCTTTACGAGATTTATGGCATTGTTGACCACAATCCTCTTTAACCAGCTTCCGAAAGAGGCAGTCCCTTTGTAAGAACCCAAATTTCTAAAAGCACTGATAAAGGATTCCTGCAAAACATCTTCCGCCTCCATCTCATCATTAGTAATGCGCACAGCAACATTGTACATGGCCTTGGAATAAAGTTTGTACAATTCATATTGCGCTTCACGATTACCACTTAGACAATCGTCAATAATATCCTGATGAAGATTCTGATATTTTGGTACCGTGGTTTCCAATTCCGTTTTAATGACAGCCTTCATTTGAGAAGGTTGCATTGAGTCAATTTAATAAAAAAGCACCCTATTTCTAAGGTGCTTTCTTGATGTATCAATATGTTTAGGTGTTAGCCCTTGTTAATGGTCTCCAAACTCGTTTGAGGTGCCTCAAAGTCCGGGGCGATTTTCAACGCCTCATTAAAGTGTACTATGGCTTCTTCCTTATTACCTTGTTGCATTGAAATCAAACCCTTTATGTTTAAAAGTGCTGCTCTAAATGGCACTTCTTGCGTAGTGTTATCTCGCTTGCTCAATGTTAGATTTTTGGCCCCATCGGCCTTTGTTTCCAGAATCTTAACATTATTAAGCGACTCTTCAAATCGCTGCAATGTGTATTGAAGAAACGCGATTTGATACAGTACCTCAATGCTCTGCTCTCTCAAATAAAGGTCTTCATAATATTGCACTGCCTTATCATACAGTCTTAACTGTTCATAACACAAGGCAGCTATTTCAATGGCAAGAAGGTTACCGGGATATAGTTTTAAGTAGGACAAACTCACCAAAAGACTGGATGTGAAATTTCCCGTATTATAGTACATCTGAGTGAGACTTTGAAGTACAGTGGTGTCACCTTCGTTCAAAATCAGGAGATCATAAAGCGCCTGTTTCTCCATGTCAATATCACTAAATTCCTGGGCTTTGCGCAACAAGGCTAGTCCTTTGGTGTACTCATTGGCAAAAAAAGTGCTGTCTTGTGCCTTTAATCCTGTTATCGTGAACAGCATCACTCCTACCATCAAAAACTTGATTCTTCTCATTATACTTTGTTTTATTTATCTCTTAACAATCTTAAATCCTTTTTCCCTTCCTAACTTCATCAAGAAGTTCATTCCATCGCTGATTTCGTTTCGGATTTTACCTTCGAGTACCGCTTCTTTTAGTGCCTCTTTTATTTCACCAATTTCTCTTCCCGGAGCCAGATCAAAGGTTTCCATGATCATCTCGCCCGTGATTACGGGCTGAAAGTTACGAATTTTATCTTTTTCTTCCACCTCTATCATTTTCTGCTCCACCTCATCAAAGTTCTGCAGATAGCGCCTCACTTTGTGATCATTCTTGGAGGTAATGTCGGCCCGGCAAAGTGTCATTAATGCTTCCGTATCATCTCCGGCCTCAAAGAGCAATCTTCTGACTGCCGAGTCAGTAACGGTATGCTTAACCAGGGCAATAGGTCTTAAATGTAACCTCACCAATTTTTGAACAAAGCGCATATGTTCGTTCATAGGGAGCTTCATTCTTCTGAAAATTCGAGGTACCATTCGCGCCCCCTTGTCTTCATGACCGTGGAAAGTCCAGCCAACCTTTTTGTTGAACCTCTTTGTGGCTGGCTTGGCAATGTCATGCAAGATTGCTGCCCAACGCAACCACAAGTCATCCGTGTTTTTAGAAATGTTGTCCAACACCTGCAAGGTGTGATAAAAATTATCTTTGTGGGATTTATCTTCAATAGTTTCAACGCCTTGCAATTCCACCATTTCGGGAAATATCTTCTTCAGTAAGCCTGAAAAATAAAGCAGTTTAAAGCCGTAGGAAGGCTTTTCTGATAGAATAATCTTGTTCAGCTCCGTGATTGTTCGCTCGCCAGAAACAATTTCCATTCTATCCACCATCTCAGAGATGGCCTCAAAAGCTTCAGCTTCTATATCGAACTTTAACTGAGCAGCAAATCGAACGGCCCTCATCATTCTCAGCGGATCGTCTGAAAAAGTGATTTTTGGATCAAGTGGGGTTCTGATGATCTTTCTTTTCAAATCCTTCGCGCCTTCAAAAGGATCAATCAACTCGCCAAAATTTTCTTCATTGAGGCTTAGAGCGAGTGCATTAATTGTAAAATCCCTCCTGTTTTGGTCTTCTTCCAAAGTACCATTCTCAACGATAGGTTTTCGGGAGTCTCTTTGATAGGACTCCTTGCGGGCACCCACAAACTCCAATTCCAAGTCATTGGCCTTGATCATTGCCGTGCCAAAGGACTTAAAAACAGTAACCTTAACCTTTGGCCCTAGCTTTTTGGCCACAGCCTGGGCTAAAGCAATGCCACTCCCCACACAGACAAAATCGACATCTTTTGAGGGTCTGTTTAAAAGAATGTCCCTGACAAAACCACCCACCACATAGACATCCAAGCCCAAAGCCTTAGCCGACTCGGAGACAGTGTTGAAAATGGGGTCTTTAAGGTGTTTTTTAAGATTCATTCAAGCCCTTTTCGGGAAAGTGCGCAAAGTTACTCAGGAAATTATTTGGGGCCAAAAAAGGTTCAAACTCAGATTGACTTAAACTTTTTGAACAAGCCCCAAAATTCAGGTTAAAAACATTACCTTTGTACCCCATAAGTTATTGTCTCATTAAACCTACTTATGGCATCTGCTAAATACATTTTTGTTACCGGTGGCGTAACTTCTTCTTTAGGCAAAGGAATCATTGCCGCTTCTCTGGGAAACTTACTTCAGGCGCGAGGTCTAAGAGTGACCATTCAAAAATTTGACCCTTATATTAATATAGACCCAGGTACTTTGAATCCATATGAACATGGGGAATGCTATGTGACGGACGATGGTGCAGAGACAGACCTTGATTTGGGCCATTATGAGCGTTTTCTGAACATTACTACCTCTCAGGCAAACAATGTTACAACAGGAAGGATTTACAACAATGTAATCACCAAGGAAAGAAGAGGAGATTATCTTGGAAAAACTGTTCAGGTTATCCCTCATATCACTGATGAGATCAAAAGGAATTTTTTCAAGCTTGGGGAGACCGGAGATTATGACGTGGTGATCACAGAAATTGGAGGTTGTGTGGGTGACATCGAGTCCTTACCCTTCATTGAAGCAGTGCGTCAGTCCAAATGGGACGTTGGCGAGCACAATGCCCTGGTAATTCACCTAACGCTGATTCCCTATTTAAAAGCAGCCAAAGAGTTAAAAACAAAGCCTACTCAGCATTCCGTAAAACAACTCTTAGAAGCCGGAATTCAACCCGACATTCTGGCCTGTAGATCTGAGAAGCCTTTACCCACAGACATTCGGAAAAAGCTCGCACTCTTTTGCAATGTTCAATTGAACTCGGTGGTTGAAGCTCTTGATGCTTCTACTATATATGATGTTCCTCTCCTCATGCGTAAGGAAAAGCTGGACGAACGTGTCTTGGCGAAACTTAAACTTTCAAACAAGGTTCAACCGCAGATTGATGATTGGAGAAATTTTTTAAGTCGACTTAAGAATCCAACAAATGAGGTGAATATTGGCCTTATCGGTAAGTACGTAGAACTTCCCGATGCCTATAAATCCATTGCGGAAGCCTTTATACATGCAGGCGCTGCATTGGAAACAAAAGTCAACGTGCATTGGATTTCATCAGAGACCATCACTGAAAAGTCTGTAAGAAGAATATTGAGGGATATTGATGGGGTTTTGGTTGCCCCAGGCTTCGGAGAAAGAGGGGTTGAAGGAAAAATAACCGCTGTACGCTACGTTCGGGAGCATAAAATACCGTTCTTCGGCATTTGTTTGGGAATGCAGTGTGCTGTTGTTGAATTTGCACGCAATGTTTTGAATTTAGAGGGAGCCGCATCTACCGAGTTGGATGCCAAGGCACCCCATCCTGTGATCGACCTGATGGAAGACCAGAAAAACATAAAAAATATGGGTGGTACCATGAGATTGGGAGCATATGATTGCAAGCTTAAAAAAGGAACGAAGGTTGCTGATGCCTACCACGCTAGCAAAGTGGATGAGAGGCATAGACATCGCTATGAATTCAATAATGCCTATTTGGAACAAATTGAGAATGCAGGTATGACAGCAGCAGGGATAAACCCCGAGTCTGGCCTTGTTGAAATTGTGGAATTGGAAGACCATCCTTACTTTGTTGGCACACAATTCCACCCCGAATTAAAAAGTACTGTTATGAACCCGCACCCACTTTTTGTAAGCTTCGTTCGGGCAACAGTAAAGAATAAGAAGAGTTAAGAAATTTTTGAGAAGATGGATAGAAATCAGGTTATAGGCCTAGTACTCATTGGCGCATTGCTAATTGCATATGCGGTTTTTTTCAAGCCACCAGAACCAGAACCAGAACCAGTAGACCTGCCCAATACGGAACTCCCTGTCCAAGGTGAACAAGCTCAACCTGAGACTTCTCAGCCAGCAACAGAGAGCCAGCCCAATGTCACTGAAATCCCTCAAAAAAGCTCAAATGCAGATTTTGAAGAGCAATACGGTGTATTTGCCTCTGGTGCTGTTGGTGAGGCAAATCAATTTGTAATAGAAAATGCAAAGGCCAAATTTACTTTCAGCACCCAGGGAGGTCGTGTCATAGGTGCTGAATTAAAAGACTATTTAACCTATGATCAAAAACCTCTTATTCTGTTTGATGAGGCAAGTTCTAATCAGTCATTGACAATAGGTACCACGAAAGGAAACATTGACTTATCATCGCTGTATTATACCACCAATGCTCGAGCCAGAACAATTCAGGTTGGTGACACAACAGAAATCACCTTCACATTAACCACCAGTGACAACAACTCGATCGAGCACATTTACAGAGTTCCTGGAGATGGTTATCAATTAGACTATGAGTTGAGGATTAATGGCCTCAGAAATAATATCATTGGCGATTTCGCAGCCCTTTCCTGGTCAAATAGCTTAAGACGGTTTGAAAAGAATCTCGATGATTCCAGGAACAAGAGTACGATAACATACCATACACTGGTCGATGATGATACCGATGAAGTCAAAGCACTGAGTAAAGACCCGGAACAGGATCAAGTTCTGGAAGAAATTACCTGGGCGAGCTTTAATCAGAAGTTCTTTAATGCCGGAATCATTGCAGACCGAGCTTTCAGCGGTGGTCAATTCAACACAGACCTACCGCTGAATGATAGTACCATTGTTAAGAACGGAACCATGAATCTTAGCATTCCCATGGCCGATCTTTATGCCGGTGGAAAATTCAGCTACTACTTTGGGCCCAACCAATTTAAAGCACTCAAAAAAATAGCCCCTTCCTATGAAGACAATGTCTACATGGGCTATAAAATGGTGAGCTGGGTAAATAAGCTGATCATTGTCGAACTGTTTGCCTTTTTAGAAAAGTTCATTGGCAACTATGGGGTCATCATCATTATTATGGTCTTTTTGATCAAGCTGGCCCTATTCCCGCTATCCAGAAAATCATATCTGTCCATGGCAAAAATGAAAGCCATGAAACCTGAGCTCGATGCGCTCAAGGAAAAGATGGGCGGTGACGCTCAAAAAATGCAGCAAGAGCAAATGAAGCTCTATCGTGAAGTCGGTGTCAACCCGCTGGCGGGTTGTATACCAATGGTGCTTCAAATGCCTATCCTGTTTGCCATGTTCTTCTTTTTCCCAAATTCAATAGAACTCAGGCAGCAGTCCTTTTTATGGGCAACGGACTTGTCAACCTATGACGTGCTAATACAACTACCCATTACGATTCCATTTTATGGTTCACACGTAAGTGGCTTCACACTCTTAATGACTATCTCTTCCATACTTTATGCATGGTCTAACAACCAAGTGAGTACGGTTCAGGGGCCGATGAAAACCATCGGTTATGTGATGCCGGTCATTTTCATGTTCGTTTTGAATTCATACTCGTCAGGGTTGAGTTTCTACTACTTCCTCTCCAACATTATCACCTTTGGTCAACAAGCCTTAATTAGAAAGTTTGTGGACGATGACAGCATCAGAGCCAAGTTAGAAGCGAATAGAAAGAATAACGTTGGCAAAAAGAAATCGAAGTTTGCGCAACGCATAGAAGACGCTATGAAGGCAAGCCAGGAAGCTCAAAAACAAAAGCTGGCGGAGAAGAAGAAAAAATAAAGTTGGCATTAAGCTCATGTAAAAAGGAAGTCATGAAACGACTTCCTTTTTTTATTATGCTAAATTTAGTCTTATGAGGTGCCTCATTGTACTATTGCTTTTTGTCTTGGCTGGCGAATGTGCTCTTGCGCAAGAATTTAGGTATCCAATCTCAAGAAAAACGGCAGCCTCTGACACATTTTATACCCAGATTATACGTGACCCCTATAGATGGCTTGAAAGAGCCGGCTCACTTGAGGTAAAAAGCTGGGTTGATGCCCAGAACAAGGCATCCAAAAAAGTACTAAACCGCATTCAGGCAAGGCAAAATCAAAGAAACATCATTGATAAATATGCCTATAGCAAGTTCGACTACCCCAAGAAAAAAGGGAAATACTACTATACCATTGGTGATATAGGTGATTTGAGCCAATTGGTTCTGGCATACAAGTCAAAGGAAAACGGGGAATACAAAATTTTGGTTGATCCCAACTTTATCTCCAGAACTGATCAAATCACCCTTAAGGGCTATTACCCGTCCCCCGATTCAGAATACCTTGCGTTTAGCTATAATCGCAATGGTAGTGACTGGCGTGAGGTCCAGGTGGTCAATCTGAATAACCGAAACATCATTAAGGACCATCTTGATGAGGTGAAGTTCAGCAATGTTATTTGGAAGGATGAGGGATTCTATTATTCCAAATACCAGAAAAAAGGCACTTTCGATGCTACGTCAAGTGAACAAATCTTCTACCATCATCTAGGCACTGACCAATCCCAGGATAGTTTGGTTTTTAGAAGAAAGAATCCCGCCTTTAGCTTTGACTATTTTATAACCCAGGACCAGCGCTATTTCATTCTGAAAGAGACAGATGAAAGTTCCGGGAAAATGAGCGTGTACTTCCAGGATTTTGAAAATCCCATTGCTCGCCTATTACCTCTTTTCCGAAACCTTGAGGAGAGCGTTACTATTATTGGGAATGATCAAAGCAAGTTGTTCGCCAGAACAAGCTTCAATTCAAACGTGAGTAGAATAGTCCAAATCGATTTGGCCAACCCTTCCAAATGGACCGAAATTTCGCCCAGCTTTCCTGATGCTGTTATGATGGACACTTATTTTTTTAAGAATAGAATCATAAGTCTTTATCTGAGCAATCTTCAAACCACAATGATTATTCAGGATTTTCAAGGGCACCTATTGAATCAACACACCTTCCCGCTGGGTATTACTGCGGATGGTTTTTTTGGTGACTATGATGATAATGAAATTAGTTTTGACATTAGTGGTTATACGGTACCCTTAGTGGTTTTTAAGTTAAACCTGGAAACTTTCGAGCAAAGGTTGGTAAAGAAAACTGAAGTAGGTTATTCCTCAAAAGACATCAAAACCGAGGTTATCCAATGCAAAACTAAAGACGGTGCCGAAATCCCTATTATGTTGGTCTATCAGGCTGGGATGAAGAAAGATGGTGAGAACCCGCTTATCCTAACTGCTTATGGTGGGTTTGGAGCAATCTCCCTTCCCTCCTTTGATCCTGGAATAATTTACCATGTTAAAAGGGGAGGTGTGTTTGCTTTCGCAGCCATTCGTGGTGGTGGCGAAAAGGGCTTCACCTGGGCCATGAATGGCATTGGTTCAAATAAGCCACAATCTATAACAGACTTTATTTCTGTATCAGAATTTTTAATTGAAAAGGGCTATACACAACCCCAAAAACTAGGAATTACGGGCGCCTCAAATGGAGGTTTGGTTGTGGCTGCAAGCGCTATTCAAAGACCTGACCTTTTCAAAGTAGTGGTTCCGCAGGTTGGGGCCTTTGATATGCTCCGATTTGAGAAATTTACTGTGGGAAATTTGCACACCGATGAATATGGCACAGTGACCAAAAAAGCTGGTTTCGAACGCCTAAAAAGCTATTCACCACTCCACAATATTGCGGAGAATCATAACTACCCGAGCATGCTCATTATGACTTCGGAAAACGATGACCGAGTGCCTCCATTTCACTCTTATAAATTTGCTGCTCGTTTGCAGAATAGAAAAGCCCAGAGGAATCCGATTTTTCTTAGGGTCGAAAAAAATGCCGGGCATTCAGGGGCTTCTACGCTGACAAGCTACCTAAAGGAAATTTCAGATCAATATGGTTTTATGCTCGGAATCATCAATGGAGTCAAGATGAATTGAAGTGTCAAAATTGATATTTACGAATGTGAATAACGACTTTGTGCTGCTCAAAAAGACTCCCTGATTAGGTCAGGCAAATATAATTCCGAAAGCCATTTCCATTCATTCCCAATTGTTAAAATCTTACGATTAAACTTATATCTTTGTAAGCAGTTGATCAACTCTAAAACTCCTTTGATTTTATGAAATTTACTTTCTTCGGTCATGCATCCTTTATGATTGAAACGATGGGTAAAAAACTGCTCTTTGATCCCTTTATCACTCCAAATGAGTTGGCAAAGGATATCGATGTAAATGCCATCCAGCCTGACTACATACTCTTGAGTCACGGTCATGGTGACCATGTGGCAGATGTGGAATTGATTTATCAAAATTCTCAGGCAACTATCGTCTCTACCTACGAAGTAGTGAACTGGTTTGGAAGTAAAGGCTTAGATAGAGGCCACCCTATGAATCCGGGGGGTAGCTGGACATTTGATTTCGGCAAAATAAAATTGGTAAGTGCCGTTCATTCCAGCTCCATGCCTGATGGAAGCTATGGCGGCAACCCTGTAGGAATGGTGATTTCTAATGATGAGGGAACCTTCTACTATGCCGGTGACACCGCATTGACCAAAGACATGGAATTGATCGGAGAAGAATTTGACCTAAATTTTGCGATCATGCCTATTGGTGACAATTTCACCATGGGTGTTGATGATGCTCTGAGGGCATGTAAAATGGTCGGCACAACTAAGCTGATAGGCGTCCATTTTGATACCTTCGGTTATATCGCCATCGATCATGACTCGTCCAAAACAAAGGCAACAGCCGCTGGGGTCGACCTGGTAATACCTGAAATAGAACAAGAAATTGTATTATAACTCTGAATGGGTAAAATAATAGCCATAGCAAACCAAAAGGGTGGTGTAGGAAAAACTACTACTGCGATGAATCTCTCCGCAAGTTTGGCGGTGATGGAATATAAGACGCTCGTAGTCGATGCGGATCCTCAAGCCAATACCACATCAGGTTTAGGTCAAAATCCGAAGAGTATCGAAAACAGCATTTATGAATGTATGGTAGGCAAAGCCGACATTGCAGACTGCATTCTGGATACGGATATGAGCTATCTTAAACTTCTACCTTCCCACATCAATTTGGTAGGTGCCGAAATTGAGATGGTTAACCTTCCAAAAAGGGAGGAAAAAATGAAGGAAGTGCTCCGCAAGGTTAAAGACGACTATGATTTTGTGATTATTGATTGCGCGCCCTCTTTGGGACTAATCACAATCAATTCTTTGACCGCTGCAGATTCAGTGATTATCCCTGTGCAGTGTGAATACTTTGCCCTGGAAGGACTTGGTAAGCTTTTGAATACCATTACTATCATACAAAAACGCCTCAATGAGAACTTGGAAATTGAAGGCATTCTTTTGACGATGTATGATGTCAGGTTGCGTTTATCTAATTCTGTGGTTGAAGAGGTTCAAACTCATTTCAAACAGATGGTTTTTGAAACCATAATCCCTAGAAATGTCAAGCTCAGCGAATCTCCTGGCTTTGGTGTTCCATCGATTGTTCATGATGCTGACAGTAAAGGTACTTTGGCTTACTTGAATCTTGCCAAAGAGATTGTTGAGAAATTAAACGATTAATATTAAACAAATGGCGGCTAAAACTTCCAGAAAGAAAGCATTGGGTAGAGGATTGGGAGCTCTTTTGGAAGATTCGAATACCAATCTACAAGACGACCTTCAACGCGGCCCCGTTGCTGGTGCAATGGCGAATATTCCTTTAGATCAAATCCAGGTAAATCCATATCAACCCAGAACCCACTTTGATAGAGTGGCACTTGAAGAGCTTGCTGAATCCATTAAGATTCAGGGGATCATCCAGCCAATAACGGTTAGGAAAATGAATAAAGATGAGTATCAACTCATCTCTGGAGAGCGAAGATATCAAGCCTCCAAAATGGCTGGTTTAGACGAAATACCCGCCTATGTACGTATGGCAGACGACCAGCAGATGCTGGAAATGGCCCTGATCGAAAATATCCAAAGAGAGAATCTTAATGCCATTGAAGTAGCATTGAGCTATCAACGCCTTCTCAGTGATTGTGATTTAAAGCAAGAAGAACTTGGTGGTCGGGTAGGTAAAAATCGTACTACAGTCAATAATTATCTGCGTTTGCTCAAGCTTCCCCCTGATATTCAGGCAGGGCTTAGAGATAAGAAGATTTCAATGGGTCATGCCAGGGCACTTATTAATGTCGAAGATGTTGAAAAACAGCTGAGCATCTATAAGTCTGTCATAAAAGAAGACCTCTCCGTTAGAAAAGTGGAACAGTTGGTACGGGATTTGATGCATCCGTCTGAGGTAAAACCCAAGTCCAAAAAGATTGAAAGCAATTCTCAGAGGAAATATGAGATTCAACAAGTTCAACAAAAGCTATCTTCACATTTTGGAACCAGGGTAAACCTAAAAGCGGATGGTCAATTTAGAGGTGAAATTAAAATCCCTTTTGTTTCAACCGAAGACCTGAATCGCATATTGGAGATTATTGAAATGTAACAATGCTCAGGGCATTAATTCTGGCCTTATTGATTTTTTTTGGAGGTGTATTCAATGTGAATGCGCAGGGTACCGAACGTTCAAAGGCCAAAGACGTTCAGGTCTTAGGAGATACCCCTAAGGTCACCAAAAGTCAAAAGGTCTATGATCCCAGAATAGCTTCCAAAAGATCCGCAATCCTGCCAGGCTTAGGTCAAATTTATAATGACAGCTGGTGGAAAGTACCTATACTTTATGCTGGTTTTGGGGTGTCAGCCTATTTCATTGGCTTCAACAACAGACAATTCAAACTTTTTAAAGAAGAAGCTGAAGCACTTCTTCTGATTCAGGAAATGCAAGCTTTGACGGCTACCCAACAAAACCAATTGCGAGTTGCCAGGAGGCAAGCTGACCAATGGCGTGAAAACCGTGACCTGGTTTATCTTACCACCCTCGGCATTTATGCCCTCAATATTATAGAAGCTACCATTGATGCTCATCTCAAAGGCTTTAATGTTGATGACAATCTGGCTTTGAATCTTAAACCCAAGATTGGTGTCATTTCAAATGGAGCTGCATATATTGGAGTTGGATTGACTTTCTCGATTAGCAAATGAACATTCTGCTTTTAGGATATGGTAAAATGGGGCAAATCATCGAAGGTTTGGCCTTGGAAAAGGGGCACCATATTGTTGAGAAAATACAGTCAAGCAATCTCAATAAATTGAATGACATTGATTCAACCACCATTGATGTGGCCATCGAATTTTCCAATCCTAATTCCGTAATAGACAATATCAAATGGTGCCTGGACCGACAGCTACCGGTAGTAGTAGGCACCACGGGTTGGTCACACCTAAAGTCTGAAATTGACGAGTATTGCCTCTCAAAAAACGGAACTTACCTATTTGCCTCTAATTTCAGCATTGGTGTCAATATCTTCTTTAAACTAAATGAAGTGCTAGCCGAAATGTTGAATAAACACGCGACTTATAAGCCTTCTATTAAAGAAGTTCATCATACCCAAAAACTAGACGCGCCAAGCGGCACTGCTATTACCCTAGCTGAGGGTTTGATTCAACAACTTGATAGCGTATCGAAGTGGACTGAAGGCCAAACTGCAACGCCTGATGAAGTACCTATAGAATCTCAACGGGTTGACCCAACTCCCGGCACTCACATAATTAAGTATGATTCGGATATTGATGCAATTGAAATCAAGCACACGGCCCATTCCAGACTGGGATTTGCCTCTGGGGCACTGGCAGTAGCGGAATGGATAAAGGATAAAAAGGGAGTGTTGTCTATGAAGGATTTTTTGGAGGTATAACCCGGGTTTAAAAAATGGTCTCATCCCATAGGCAAACCTTGACTACCAATCAATTTCTTCATGGCCCTGACTTTTCAGGTAATTATTGGCCTTGGTAAAATGTCCATTACCAAAAAATCCTCTGTGTGCAGACAACGGTGAGGGATGGGGTGATTTTAAAATAAGATTAGACTCTGAGTTAATAATACTCCCCTTTTTTTGTGCATAAGAGCCCCAAAGAAAATAAACTATACCCGTCCTTTCTTTCGCCAATTTCGCAATTACTGCATCGGTAAACTGCTCCCATCCCTTGTTTTGATGCGATCCGGCTTGATGGGCCCTTACCGTCAATGTCGCATTTAGGAGAAGCACCCCTTGATCGGCCCACCTGTCTAAACTACCGCCAGCCGGTATTTCTTTTCCCAAGTCTTTATTAATCTCCTTGAAAATATTCACCAATGAAGGCGGAGTGGGAATACCGTCTCTGACAGAAAAACAAAGACCATTAGCTTGCCCTGGGCCATGATATGGATCCTGACCAAGGATCACAACCTTCACATTATCAAATCCACATTTATCAAATGCCCTAAAAATCTCTTTGCCAGGAGGAAAAATCTGCTGCGATGCATATTCCTTTTTTACAAAGTCAATGAGTTTAACAAAATACTCTTTTTCAAATTCCTCTTGGAGCACTTTCTTCCAACTCTCCTCTATTTTTACTGCCATCGATTTTTTATTTCTGAATTAGCATTTATAAAACTAATCTATAACTTTAAATCACTGAAGTGAATTTAAAAAAAGCATGGTAACAGCCATCACAGAAGGGGTTAAAGTAAGTGTAGAAACCAACTACCAACCGGAGTATTCCAGTCCGACTCAGATGCACTATGTTTTCACTTACAGAATTACCATTGAAAATCACGGGGACCATACTGTGAAATTGCAGCGCAGACATTGGTTCATACATGACGCAAACAATAGCGTGCGAGAGGTGGAAGGAGATGGTGTGGTTGGACAACAACCTGTGCTTGAACCAGGCGAAACACATCAATATGTATCTGGCTGTAATCTTCGCTCTGGAATGGGCAAAATGCATGGTGTTTATATCATGGAGAAAATCGTGGATGGCAAACACTTTGAGGTGATCATTCCTGAATTCTCTATGATCGTACCTTACATTCTTAATTAGCTCTTTTGCACCAAATTCTGGCCTATATCCGCTATTGGTTCCATGCTGTAAACGATCACTCCCTACATTCTCCTTTCCTCTTCGAATTTTATCAGAAAGTAATTAAACGGGACAGTACTTCTGTCCAAATAGAAATAGAACAGCTCCGAAAACGTATGCTTTCTAGCCACCAAATTCTCGATATTAATGACCTTGGTGCTGGCTCCAGGAAGACTAAATCTAATAAACGCAGTATTCGCCAAATCGCCAGGCATGCCTCCACCCCACCGCGATTCTCTCAACTCCTCTTCAAGTTGATACAGCAACATCAACCAACTTCAATTGTTGAGCTGGGGACCTCTCTCGGCCTAAACACGCTCTATCTGAGCAGAGCCAATAAAAATGCCAATATCTTTACTTTTGAAGGATCAGAGGCTATCGCTCAGCAGGCACTCAATAATTTTGAAGAGCAGAAGGCCAGTAACATCACCTTAATTCAAGGCAACATCGATGACACCTTGACAACATTTCTAGCGAAGACCAACGAGATTGATTTTGTTTATATAGATGCCAACCATCGGTACGAGGCAACAACAAACTATTTTCAGCAATTCCTTCCCAAGCTCCACCCCGATTCCATTGTTGTGATTGATGATATTCATTGGTCCAAAGAAATGAATCTGGCATGGACAGAAATCAAAAGGCAAAAAGAAGTAACCATCTCGATTGATCTTTATGAAGCTGGAATCTTGTTTTTTAAAACCGTCTTTCCTAAAACGGATTTGATTCTTAAGTATTAAGCCTTTCTGAATTTAATAAAGACCTCCGATCCAGCTCGCTCCGGGATGGAGTTATAAGCCTTTTCAAGTATTTCAATCTCAAAGTGAGATTGAAATAGCAGCTGATACGCCTCCTTATTTCCACCAAAAGGTGGATGGTCATCAAAAAGGGGAATATTGAACAATAAGCCCGCCAACCTTCCCTTGGGTTTCAGTAAGCTCAGCATTTGTATGGCGTATTCTTTCCTCAAACTCGGGTCAAGGGCCGAGAAAAAGGTTTGCTCTAGTATCAGGTCAAACTCACCATGAAAATCGAAGAAGTCCTTACAATGCAATTGCCCTGGAGGAAACTCTGGTACCCTCTCTTTTAAGTTTTCCAATGGTTCACTTGAAATATCAAGAACATGGGTATTCATGAATCCGCAGTTCCATAAATACTCTGCTTCATAGGAGTTACCCGCGCCCGGAACAAGTATTTTAATTGTCTTATCCTCAAGCTGATCAATGTATTCCTTCAGTGGGGTGGAAACATAACCTATATCCCAGCCTAACCGGCCAGTTTCATATCTCTCGCTCCAATAGTTTTGATCTAGTTTCAATTCCAAAATGCTTGCTTCCTATTCACTGGCATATTTAAAAAAGTTTTTAGTACTTCGCCCAATAAATTATGCCGTAGGCGTTAAATAAATAGAATTCAACTAAATAGTTAGTAGAATGGACGGAAGTGAACAACCGAAATCTAAGTCAAAAGATAAAATAAGAATTGTTTTAATCGCGGTCATTATCATTTTGGCGGCCGGTGGCGCATATAAGATTTATTCTGATAGCCAGGCCAAAGCAGAGCTGCAGGCCGAATTTGATACTACAAAGTTCGAATTAACCTCAAAGCTCGACAGTATCGGCATTGAACTCAGTGATCGAATTACTGAGATTGCGGATTTAGGTGGCAATATTGACTCCCTGGTTCACTTGAAAGACTCTATTATTTCACAAAGGGATCAACTCCAAAGAACCAGAAGGGCCAACAAGGCCTTGATTCAAAGACTCGACCGCAAAGTCACTGGCTATGAGCAACTTTTGGTGGCTAAGGATGTGGAAATAGAGCAGTTAAAAGTTATTAATACGGAATTGCTTTCTGAAAACAATGACTTGAAGGTTGAGAAAAACCAGTTGAGCGCTACCATTAATAAAGCCAGCGACCGAGAGCGTGAACTCCAACAACAAATTTCACTGGCGTCAAAGCTTCAGGCAGAGAATATGAGGGTGTTTAACATCAACAGTCGTGGCAAGGAGCGCGAAGGAGATTTTAGAAGTAGGCAAGCGCAAAAAGTAAAAGTCACATTTAATATAGCCAACAATGAGGTTGCTCCGGTTGCAGGTCATCAGATTATGATACAGGTTGTTGACCCGGCAGGAAATGTGGTATTTGATGTGGCAAGAGGTTCAGGCTCCTTTCAAGTTGATGGAAAAGAGCAGTTTTACACATCAGTTCAGGAAATACTCTTTGACAACACCAAACAAGAACTCTCCTTTGTATATGATAAGGGTTCTGAATTTGCAAAGGGAGAGCATAAAATCATCATTTTGTCTGACACCTATGAAATGGGACGATTTTCGTTCAACGTAAAATAATTTTCGTTCATCCTTCCTGAGAAGTGTCGCAGAGCAATCTGCGGCATTTAATTTTAGACAAAAATCCAAATGGGACTCATCCGCCTTGCCTTCTTTATTCTCATTCTCATGGTAGGTTATTTCCTATTAAAAAGAGTATTCCAACCTTCTGATTTCAAGAGGTGTGGCAAATGTGGAGGAAAGGGTTATTGGACTTTGAATAGGACTAAAGAAACTTGCGATATCTGTAGAGGTGCTGGCAGAGTACCAACAAACCCATAATCGGATTATATATCAATCTCCGTTTGAAATACCTTAATGGCATCTCCAGTTAAAATCACCCGATCTCCCGTCAATTCTGTTGCCATTTTACCTCCTCTGGCTGAGGCTTGACGAACATTAAATTTGGTTTTCCCGGTAACTTTACTCCAATATGGTGTTAAGATGGTATGCATGAAACCGGTGACAGGATCCTCATTTATTCCCAGGTTAGGTGCAAAATACCTGGATACAAAATCAAAATCTTCTTTATCTGACCAGCCTGAAATCATGACGCCATTTCTTGCTTGCTCACCGATAAATACCGGATTGGGTTTGGCCCTCTTAAGCTTTTCGACATCACTCATAATCAGGATGAGTTCATTCGGAATCCTGAGCACCTCCTTAATCAACCCACCTAGCTCCTCTTCCATGGGCATCTTATCAAAACTCTCGTCTTTCTCAGGAATGGTAGCAGGAAAATCCATGCTAACACTTCCATTCTTATTTAACGATGTA
Source organism: Roseivirga sp. (assembly GCA_029262895.1). Classification (GTDB taxonomy): domain Bacteria; phylum Bacteroidota; class Bacteroidia; order Cytophagales; family Cyclobacteriaceae; genus Roseivirga. Next base: position 10,373 of record JAJCYM010000091.1, on the reverse strand, counting down.
AAAAGCGGCCCACTCAAGGTGCTGAATTCTATTTTCTTTTCGCTTGGCCAATACCCCTCTTGCCAAAGAATAAAAGCCGTGGCCAGGGTAGCATGTCCACAGAGCCTAACCTCTGCATTTGGTGTAAACCAACGGAGATTACAATGTTTCCCATAAACTCTTACAAAAGCTGTTTCAGAGAGGTGCATCTCTTCAGCTATACTTTGCATTTCTGTTTCTGAAAGATCCTTGTCAACAATGCAGACCGCAGCCGGATTTCCACTGAAAACCTTCTTTGTAAAAGCATCTACCTGATAAAGTTTCATACTTAACTCTTCAATTGAGATCGTTTTGACTTATATGTAATATTCAATATCACACCAACAATCACCAACGTCATGCCAAGATATGTCATAAAATTAAAAGTTTCATGAAAAAGCACATACCCAAATACCAGGGCATACAGTATTCCAATAAAGTTGAGGTGGGCAACTTTGGCCAGTTCCTCAGATTGGTATGATTTGGTCATAAAGTACTGTGCTAACTGTGTAAGCACCCCTATTGCCAATAGAATAAGCCAATCCAAACCTTTGGGCATCACCCAATTGAAAGCAGAATAAATCCCTGCGATGGGCAGTGTAACCAAGGGAAAGTAAAACACAACCACCAAGGGATGTTCTGAGGTTTTAAGCTTGCGTATCATGTTATAGGCTATCCCCGAAAAGAAGGCACCCCCAAGCCCCACAAGGGCCATCAAAGGAGAGATTCTAAAATCAAACCCTTTGATCACAACAATACCAAGAAAAGACAAAATGAAAAATAACCACTGAATTGGGTTCACCTTTTCTTTAACAATCCAAATACCCAGGATCGCTGTAAAAATTGGAGAGATGAACATTAAGGTAACAGCACTGGCCAAAGGAACTTCCTGAAGGATGGTAAAAAACAAAATCAAGCCAACGGAACCAGCTGCGCCACGCATCAAGAGCACTTTACGATTTTTCCCCAGCGGATGCACTTTTTGCACCTTTAGAGCAACTCCCGACATGAAAAACGAAACAACCGACCTGAACAAAATAATCTCAATGGCAGGAATATGGGGAACATACTTTACCGCCACATTCATCAATGTGAAGAGAAAAGTAGACAACAACATATATTTCACGCCTTTAGAAAGCATTGGCCGAATTAGATGAAATAATGTTTAACAAAGAAATGGAAGCAGTCAAAACGGGGACGAATAAGGATGATCCAGAACAGACAATTCAGATATACCAGGAATTCGTGGATTCAATAAATCAGGGGTTCACAAGATGAATTATCCAAATGCTTTAAATAAATGACACTTTTTTGCGTTTAACTTTTAACTTTAGTGTTTTGAATACCCTCCTAACAAGGATAAATGATTAAAAAGGGACTACTAATATCTACCGCCTTATTGCTATTCAATCTCTCTTATTCACAGCAATATGTGACCACGGGAGACTTTGATAGAACATCGAAAGCTTCTTTCGGGGTTAATTTTAATATCTACAACGGAGAATTAAGAGAGCTGAGAGATCCTAATTTCCAGGCAGGACTTGGGGTTACACTTGGCTATGAGCACTTTCTACGCTCCTCAAGAAACATCTCCCTACGGGGAAATCTTTCGATGTACAGCATCAAAGGAGATGACGCCTTGGCACCTGTATTAGAACGCGAGACAAGAAACCTCTCATTCAAAGCGACAAATTTTGAGTTCACAGTTCAGGCCTTGTACTATTTAAGCCCTCTGCCATACAGCGGTTATAAGGACAGGGCATTTGGTAATCTTTATTTCATGCTCGGAGCGGGAGTCACCTCAAATAATCCTAAAGCCACTTTAAATGGCTCAGATATTCAACTAAGACCCTTAAGGTTAGAAGGAGAAGATTACGGCACTCTAGCCGTGGTTATACCGGTTGGGCTTGGCCTTAATCTGTTTGTAAATCGTCTTGTGGACTTACAGATTGAAGCTCAATACAATATGACACTTACAGGTTATTTGGATGATGTTAACGGAGTTTACCGTGATCCTATTTCATTTGCCGATCCAATAGCGGCTCAGCTATCAGACAGACGACCAGAGATAGGACTCCTTCCTGCCGCTGCAGGTGACCTAAGAGGCAATGGGACTAACGACTCCTACGTCAGAATAGGGTTCAGACTCAACTATTATCTACCGAAGTCTCTTTACGGCAAATCATCAATAAGGTGTATTGTGAATAAGCGAACTAGATAATTGCTCCGTCTCTGATTTCAACTTTTCTATCTGCCATTTCCGCCAACTCTTCATTGTGCGTAACAATCACAAAAGTTTGGTCAAGTTGATCTCTCAATTCAAAAAATAGCTCATGCAACGCTCTAGCATTTTTTGAGTCCAGATTCCCACTTGGTTCATCCGCAAAAACAATAGAAGGCCCATTTATCAAAGCCCTGGCAACTGCTACACGTTGTTGTTCACCTCCGGATAATTCAGATGGCCTGTGCTCCGCTCTTTCAACAATCTTGAGGTGTTCCATCAATTCTGCAGCACGTGCCTTGACCTTATCATCATCTGTTTGAGACAAGAAGCCGGGCATGCAGATATTTTCAAATGCTGAAAACTCCGGCAGCAAATTATGGAATTGAAAAACAAAGCCAATTTCCTGGTTTCTGAACTCGGCCAGTTCATTGTTCTTCAAATCCACAACCCTCTTACTATTTATCTCAAGAGCACCAGAATCGGGTTGGTCAAGGGTACCCAGAATATGAAGCAGTGTACTTTTCCCAGCCCCTGATGTACCCACAATTGACAAGACCTCATTCCTTTCAATGCCGAGATTGACGCCTTTGAGAACCTGCAATTGCCCAAAAGACTTAGTAAGATTTGTGGCTTTAAGAATCTCCATTGTTGCTATTATGGGCAAACATACACATTTTCCTCATAGACTAAATCCCCTCTTGCAAAGAGCTCAGGTTAACTGATGTTTTTTGTTTGTTAAATTAGGTGCAAAGGCGTAGCTTCGCACAAAATTTTGACCAATGAACATTCACGAATACCAAGCAAAAGAACTACTCAAAAAGCACGGTGTCAAGATTCAGACCGGCATGGTAGCAGAGACGCCTGAAGAAGCTCTGGAGGCTTCTAAAAGACTCAATGAGGAAACCGGCACATCTTGGTATGTGATCAAAGCTCAAATTCATGCCGGAGGACGTGGCAAGGGAAAAGTGAAGGAAACGGACTCTAATGGTGTGGTACTGGCCAAAAGTCAGGACGAGGTTCATGAAAAGGCTGGTAAAATTTTAGGCGGTACGCTCGTTACCCATCAAACTGGTCCTGAAGGAAAAAAGGTGAATAAGGTTCTGATTGCGGAAGACGTTTATTATCCTGGAGAATCAGAACCAAAAGAGTATTATCTATCAATTCTTTTGGACAGAGCTACTAGCTGTAACGTTATCATGGCTTCTACGGAAGGTGGGATGGACATTGAGGAAGTAGCTGAGAATTCACCAGAAAAAATTATTAAGGAATGGATTGACCCCAAAGTGGGTCTACAAGGATTTCAATCCAGAAAAATCGCTTTTAAGCTCGGGTTGGAAGGTCAGGCTTTGAAGGAAATGGTTAAGTTCATCCATTCACTCTATAAGGCTTTTGTAAGCTCAGACTCATCAATGTTCGAAATAAATCCGGTCTTAAAAACTTCGGACAATAAAATTCTGGCCGTGGATGCCAAAGTCAATTTAGATGACAATGCTCTGATGAGACACCCTGATCTACTCGCCTTAAGAGATCTTTCGGAAGAAGATCCGGCTGAAGTCGAGGCAGGTAAATATGACCTCAGCTATGTTAAGCTTGACGGAAACGTAGGATGCATGGTTAACGGAGCCGGTTTGGCTATGGCTACCATGGATATCATCAAATTGTCAGGAGGAGAACCTGCCAACTTTCTTGATGTTGGCGGTTCAGCCAATGCAGAAACTGTTGAGGCCGGTTTTAGAATAATATTACAAGACCCGAATGTTAAGGCCATTTTAATTAACATTTTCGGTGGAATTGTGCGTTGCGACCGTGTAGCAAGCGGTGTTGTTGAAGCTTATAAGAATATCGGAAATATTGACATTCCGATCATTGTGAGGCTTCAGGGCACTAATGCTGAAGAAGGTGCTCGCATTATTGATGAATCCGGACTTGAAGTTCATTCTGCAATTTTATTGAAGGATGCTGCTGCCAAAGTTCAGGAACTTTTAGCTTAAAAAGCACCCGTAGCTCAACTGGATAGAGTACCAGATTTCGGCTCTGGGAGTTGAGGGTTCGAATCCTTCCGGGTGCGCCAATAGGCATCCCATTTGACATAATAGGTGGGATGCCTTACTTTTTTTTAACAATTTTCGTTAGATTTACTCGTCCTCAGCTCGAACTTGTTGTTCGATACCAATCAACTTGTTAGTTTTACGTTAACCTATAGTGTGTATTTGCTGTATAAGCGAATGAGAAAATTGGCTTTCACCATATTAATAATTATGAGTTTCGTAGAAATTGCGGATGCTCAGAGCTTTTACTCTAGGAGAAGGGATAGAAAGTGGATGTTTTCTTATGGTATGGGCTTTTCTACTTACCACGGTGACCTGTATGCATTTGATCAGGACAAGTTACAGGGATTCAACTTTAACGCTGGCATTGGTTTAAGAAGGAAATTCGGTTCGCAACTAAGCATCCGTGCAGATTTCAATATTTACCAATTGCAAGCGGCTGATTCATTGGAACACCAGAGTGGTTTATTTCAGGTTTCAGACCCTCCTGACCGCGCACAGCGAAACTTATCTTTCCGTGCTAAGAATATCGAGTTTAGTCTTATGGCTATTTTTAACCTAATTCCGGTAAATGGCAGCTATACCCGAAGACCACTCTTAAACCCATATATATTTGCGGGCTTTGGCATAAGCACGAATAACCCACAGGCTTTCTACCAAGGAGAATGGCATGATCTCAGGCCTCTTCAAACTGAGGGTAAGACCTATGGCGGTACAACAACAGTGATACCCTATGGTATTGGTCTAAGGTTCAAGGCCAATCAGTTTATAGATATCTTATTTGAAATTGGCAGACGTTCCACTGGCACCGATCGTCTGGATGATGTGAGTCAGCGGCATGTAGATCTGTCGATATTTGACGTAATACATGCGGGGGATCCTGAGACTGCTGCATTAGCTAAAGCGCTCAGCGATCGTGCCGCAGAGGCGGGCTTTGGTACTCGAGGTGAAGGCAGTATTCGTGGACATGACGATAGAAAAGATGCTTATTATATCTATCAAATAAGGCTAGAGATGTATCTTCCGGATGGGTTCTTTCAAAACCTATTTTCTCCAACTCGAAGAAAGCCTAAGTTCAGATAGAAACCTTCCTCTCCTGAATAGCCTCTTCTGATTCTTTGTCCAGTGCTTCAAATTTTGACTCCTGGCTTTTGTATTCAGGGATAAGTTTTTTGAGAAGTGCTACCAAATCAAACATTTGGTCATTCTGATTCTTCGAGACCTGCAAGGCATGTTCCAAATCACTAAAAACTTGTTTGACCTGATCGAATTGGGCTTCACGAACCTCAGCAATCATAATTTTGGGATGATGAGTTCTTAGATTGTTTTCCGCATCACTCAGTAACTCTTCATAAAGTTTTTCACCAGGTCTTAGACCCGTATAAACAATATTCATATCCACTCCTTCTTTAAGGCCTGAGAGCTGAATCATACGCCTTGCCATATCAGCAATCTTTACGGACGTACCCATATCAAAGACAAAAATCTCTCCCCCTTTCCCCATAACACCAGCTTCAAGTACCAGTGAACATGCTTCAGGAATGGTCATAAAGTACCTTGTTATATCAGGATGAGTCACAGTAATTGGACCGCCATTTTGAATCTGTTTTTGAAAAATGGGGATCACTGAACCATTAGAACCCAGAACGTTTCCAAAACGTGTGGTGATGAACTTGCACCCTTCATTGTCGAATGAATGGACAAAACTATTAAGCGATTGGACATAAATCTCTGCCGCCCTCTTTGAAGCTCCCATCACGCTGGTTGGGTTAACCGCCTTGTCCGTGGAAATCATTACAAACTTGTCCGCCTTATATTGCACAGCCAGTTCAGCAATACCCTTTGTACCCAGCGCATTACAGGAGATAGCCTCAGTCACGTTTGTTTCCATCATTGGTACGTGTTTATAGGCAGCTGCATGAAATATTACATTTGGACTATATTGTTTGAACATTTGCTCTAACCTACTGCTATTGGTAATATCACAAACAAAGCAAACCAGTCTATCTTCCAGTGAATTGTAGGCTCTAATTTCATTTTCTATTTCAAACAAACCAGTTTCAGACTGATCCAATAAGATCAGCATCTTAGGCTTATATTTAACAACTTGCCTAACAATTTCAGCTCCTATCGAACCAGCAGCACCAGTAATCAATATCTTTTTATCCTCAAGCTCTTCCCCTACAAACTTATTTTTGAGAACTATGATATTCCGCCCAAGTAGGTCATCGATCTTAATTTCTTTTATCTGGTGGATATCAAATTCTCCGCCAATCCATTTATCTGTGGCCGGTACTGTAGTGATTTTGATACCAAATTCAAGACACTGATCCACAAGATCATTCTTTCGCTCCAAGGATAGATTTTGTGTGGAAATAATTACCTCAGAAGGACTATGTTTGAGGGCCACTTTTTCAAACTCCTCTCGAGCAGAGTAGATTTTCACTCCGGAGATGATATTTCCCACTTTGCGGGTGTTATCCTCAAGGAAACCAATCACCTTTACATTCGAGGAATGATCATTGTCAATCAATTGCTTGGTAGTCATACCCGATTGACCAGCCCCAAATATTAAAATTTTCTTCTGCTGTTTTGGAACGGATCTGTAAAAAGAGAACAGCTCTTTAACCAAAAGTCTATAGCTAATCAAGGCAACCAAAGCCACAAAAAAAGCGATTATCGAGACCGAGAAAGGAAGTGTGTTCGTGGATAGATAATTAACTGAGGTCGCCAACAACAGCGTAATCAAAGCGGCATATAAAACCCTTAAGGTATCTTGTATACCAGTATATCTGATTATCCCCGCAAAGCTCCTGGTAATCAGCGAACCTAGAATTCCACAGATCGTGAATATAATAGTCCCCCTGAGGAAATTAAACTCGTATAACTCTGCAACAATGAAGTTCAGCCTCAGTGCATAACCCGTTAAAGCTGCAAACGCAAAGATAATTGTGTCGATAAACACAATTATCCATCTAGGCAACACATTCAAGGTTTTAATCTTATCAAACATCAGGCAAGCCTTAGCTTCTTATGAAATTAAGAAAAGATGACGAGATTCTATCCAACTCTTCCTCTGTCAGGTTTGACCCAGAAGGCAAACATAGGCCTGTTTCGAAAAAATACTCCGCGTTACCGTTTGTATATGATGGGCTGTCCTCGTAAGCTTTTTGCAGATGCATTGGTTTCCATAAGGGCCTTGCCTCAATATTCTCCTTCAATAAATGCAAGCGCAAATCTTCTGAACTGAAGTTGGTTTTAGATTCATCAATCAAAACTGTGGTCAGCCAATAGTTAGAATAATAATTGCTATCTGGTTCTGTTAAAAAATTGATACCATCAATCTGAATCAAGCCTCTATAGAATTCATTAATAGTTCTACGCTGAGTAACTCTTTCATCCAGCACCTCCATCTGACCACGACCGACACCGGCAACAATGTTAGATATTCTATAATTATAACCCACTTCACTGTGCTCATAGTGCACTGCAGGATCACGCGCCTGAGTGGAAAGAAAACGCGCCTTAGCTATCCACTCTTCATTTCTGGAGAGTAAAGCACCTCCGCCAGAGGTAGTTATAATTTTGTTGCCATTGAAGGAAAGCACTCCAAAATCTCCAAGTGAACCCAGTTTTTTTCCTTTGTAGCTACTTCCCAACGCCTCCGCGGCATCCTCTATAATTGGTATTTCAAACCGTTGACAAATACTAGCTACCTCGTCCCATTGCGCTGGCATTCCATACAGATGAACCAGTATCAAGCATTTCGGCTTCTTACCCAGCGCAATTCGCTCCTTGATTGCTTGTTCCAGCAATTCCGGATCAAGGTTCCAAGTTTGCACCTCACTATCAATCATTATAGGTGTTGCTCCTTGATAGAGCACTGGATTAATGGAACCCGAAAATGTAAAAGATGATACTAATACCTCATCTCCCGGAACAACACCCAAAATAATCAGTGCCAAATGTATGGCGGAAGTACCACTTACAAGGGCAGCTGCATGATTAATTCCTACATACTCCTGCAAGTCTCTTTCAAAACCATCAACGTTTGGCCCTAATGGCGCAATCCAGTTTGTGTCAAAGGCGTCTTTTACAAAACGTTCCTCTGTCCCACCCATATGTGGAGACGACAACCAAATCTTAGACTTATTTTGCATTGTATTTGATGATTTTTCCTGGGTTGCCAACTACAACGCCATAGTCCGGGACATCTTGTATAACAACCGTACCTGCTCCAATAGTGCACCATTTTCCAATAGTCAGATTGGGAATGATGGTCGCTCCTGCCCCGATGTGCGTACCCTCGCCTACCTTGATGGTGCCGCATAAGGTGGCGTTTGGAGAAACATGTACATAATCTTCCAATTGGCAATCATGGTCGATCGAAGCGGCTGTATTTACAATGGCATGGTTACCTATTTCCGTAGAGCTATTTATAACCGCTCCAGCCATTACTACTGTACCCACACCAATACTCACCTCATCACCCAATATGACTGAAGGGTGAATGGCCCAGCCAAAATTCATCATTAGCTTCTCAGCCAATTGTTTTCTAATCTTATTTGAACCTATAGAAATAATTACCTCATCCTCTTCATTCGGTAAATAATTGGCCTCCAATTTGACCGAATATCCTTGTAGGCTCTTTATGTAGGGATTTGCATCTATCAGGAAATCTACATCAATGTCCTGCTTTTCTAAAATGTCGATGATCACTTTTGCGTGACCGGAAGCTCCGAACAATATCATAACGTATTTCCTGTAAATTTCTCCATGGTAGCAGACGACTCAGAACTTATACCCTCCCTTTGGAATACCTTCAACAAGGTTAAAAATAGAATTTTAACATCTAACCCGAAAGAGATATGGTCAACATACCAAACATCGTACTCAAACTTCTTCTGCCAGTTTATCGTATTTCTCCCGTTCACCTGTGCCCAGCCAGTTATGCCCGGTCTTATACTATGCCTACGAGCCTGTTCTTCATTGTATAATGGGAGATATTCCACCAACAAGGGTCTTGGCCCTATTAAAGACATTTCTCCTTTTAGGACATTAAGCATTTGGGGAATTTCGTCCAATGATAGTTTGCGCACAATATTACCAATCCAGGTTATTCGCTCACTATCGGGAAGTAATTTACCGCCACTATCCTTTTTGTCAGTCATCGTTTTGAACTTTACAATTGTGAAAATTGCATTATTTTTTCCTGGTCGTTGTTGAAAGAAAAAGGGTCTTCCTCCATTAGATAATGTAAGCCACAAGGTCACAATTATCCAAATTGGACTGGTCAAGATTAACATGATCAGCGATGTTAAAATGTCAAACAGTCTCTTGAAGATAATTCTATACATCAGTCCAGTTCCATAAACTTTAAAAGATCTCTATTCACCAAATGAACGTCATACTTCTCCTTTGCAATTCTAAAACTCTCCAAGCCCATTTCCTCTGCGCGCTCGGGTTTTTCAATAAAATACATGATTTTGTCATAGAGCGCATCAACATCTCTAGGTGGAATAAGAAATCCATTAACACCCTCTTCAACTGTTTCTCTACACCCTGGAGTGTCTGTGGTTATAATTGCTCTCTTCATTGCCATTGATTCAAGAATTGTTCTTGGTGTACCTTCTCTATAATAGGTAGGCAATACAAAAACGCTTGAGTTTTGGATATAAGGTCTGACATCATCGGTAGTTCCATGATAAATAATCACTCCTTCGGCCTGCCATGATTCAATTTGTTCCAGGCTCAGGCTATTAGGGTTTTCGTCCACCCAACCCAATAGTTCAAAGCTGGCTTCTGGATATTTACTTTTGATCCTCCTAGCCGCTTCAACGAAAATTTCCACCCCCTTTTCGCGAACCATTCGGGCGACTAACAAGAACCTCAAGGGGCTCACTTCAGATAACTCACTCTGGTAATAGTCCAAATCCACTCCAGATCCGTTGACAACAGTATTTCTTGTGGATTCCGATATTATACCCTTTTCGATAAAGAATTTTCTATCGTCAGGGTTTTGAAAAACAACTCCTGACGCCCGTTTTAGGGCCTTCTTGTAGAGTCTTTTGACCACCTGATAG
>JAJCYM010000090.1 GCA_029262895.1 Roseivirga sp. | reverse complement strand
ATTGGAAAATGACTAACCCTTTCCTTATGAATGTTGCGGAAGAAGACCCTGATGATCTACCACGAAAGACATTTAATGGTTTGAAGCCCGAAAGGTGAAATGCTGGGTAGCTCCCTGCGAGAAACCCAACCAAAACCGTTAGTCCAAGTATAGAAATGATTAACTGGCGATTCCATCCGAAGGTAAGTGTCTTTCCAGCGAGATCGTTGAATTCTGGAAGCAATGCAATCACAAAAAGCACGGCTAACACTGATCCGCAGAACGACAAAAACAGTGATTCTGTGAGGTATTGAAATATTAGCGACTTTCGTTTTGCACCAATAGCTTTTTTAACTCCTATTTCTTTCAATCTGTTGCTCGCCTTGGCGGTAGTCAAATTCATGAAATTTATGCTAGCGATGATCAGAACAAAAAGACCGACCACACTGAATAACCAGACATAGGTAATTCTTCCTCCTGTTGCTTGGGCATTGGTGTAAGTACTATGCAGATACCGATCACTGAACAGTTGGATGCTAAAAGTATTCTTAAAATAATCGGCTTTGGTTTTAAGATAATGTTCAATCTTCTCATTGAAGACAGCAATATCAGTTCCTTCTTCGATGATCAGATAGGTAGCATCATTGTTATTATTCCAGGAATTGTAATTTTCGTTTCGCTCTTCGAGCAATGATACGGAGAACAGTAGATCGAACTTTTTGGAGGAGTGATTTGGGATTGAAAATATCCCACTGATCATATAATCTCCTGACATTTCTTCCTGATGCCAATCTACCACTTGACCCACCACATTGTCGAGATCACCGAACAACTTTAGTGCAAGTTGATCAGACACCATTACTGATTTGGTATTGGGGACCGGGTTCTCTATGTCTCCCTGAATCAAATCGTAGGAAAACACCTTGAAGAAATCCTTATCTGCATGAAACTCATTAGCTTTAAATTTTATTTCATCTATTCCGACAAAACCCTGGGCATCTGCCCAATCTTCAGTGACAGAAATAGCCAATTCCACTTCAGGAAATTCGGCCATCCAAGAGGAGGCCAACTGCCGTGGTGTATAGGTTTTTGTTTCTACTTCTTCACCCCAACGATTGTGCTGAAGAACTTGATAAAGCTGGTTACCATTTTCATGAAAACTGTCAATTTTAAGTTCGTCATCTACCCAAAGATAGATGAAGAGAGCGCAGGCAATACCGCTTGCTAGTCCAATAAGGTTAATCAAGAAAGTGCTTTTGAATCTCTTGAAGCTTCTAAAAGAGATGAGGATGTTGTGTCTTAACATAGTTGTTCGATTTGAGTGTATTGACCGATTACGTTTCAAGGCAAAAGGCCTAATGTATTTCAAGACCTGATACCAATAGTTTCTTTTTGCGCTGCCTTTTGAGTGTTGCTCTAATGTTTGATAAAATTTTTCGTTCAGGTCACCCAATACCTCTTCCGCCAGTTCATCTTTCAAGAACCAGAGCAATAGCTTTTCTGCTAAGCGAGGAGGGGTGATATTTCGAGAACCTATTTTCATTGTGCGGACTGTCCCTCTCTGGAGGGGGTAGGGGGAGGATGTCCACCCCCTGCACCCCCGCCAGCGGGGGACATCGTTCTAAGTATAATTTCTAAACCTTATTCACTCCTCAAGCTTTCCGTCACATTGACCTTGGCCGATTTGGCCGTTTGTGTCATGATGGTAAACCAAGCTACAAGCATCATCAGCACTCCGGCCACAATGAAATACATCGGATCTAAGCCAATGCGATAAGCAAAGTCATTTAGCCAGTTTTTCATTAGATAATAACTTATCGGCAGAGCAATTGCTATGGCGAGTAATACAAGCAAAATAAAGTCTCTGGAGAGCAATCGAACAATCCCAAGGCCAGTGGAACCGAGTACTTTCCTAATGGCAATTTCCTTAAACCTTCTTTGGGTACTAAAGGCAGTCAGGGCTAATAGACCCAGACAGGATATGGCAATGGCAATTCCGGCAAAATATTTTGATAGGACGGTGATACGCTGTTCTGAAGCATAAAGCGCTTGATAATCATCATCCAAAAATTTGTATTCAAAGGGATATCCTTCGTTTAACGCTTCATACACCTCTTCAATCCGTTTGATGGTTTCTCTTTCAGTGCCAGCCTGTATTTTGACAACGAATTTCCGTGCTTGGTCAGTAAAGCGAAAAAAGAGAGGTTTTACCTTTTCCTGAAGGGATTGGAAATGAAAATCTTCGACAATACCAATGACCTCTTTTGTGCTAGCTCGTGGATTAAAGTTTCCAATTTTTTGACCAATCGGTTTTTCTAATCGAGTCATCTCAAGGGCAGTTTCGTTCAAGATGTAGGCATCTTTGTCTGTAGGGAAATCTCTAGAAAAATTACGCCCTTCTTTAAGCTTTATGCCCAGTAGATCAATCAGGTCGTACCCACCACTGATACTGTAAAATCTTAAATTTTTATCTTCTTCACTCATGCCTTCCCACTTATAACCTTGTGAGAAACCGATGTCACCTGGCAGATCACCGCTCATTTGTGAGGCCTTGGTTACACCTGGTATATTTCTGATGGCTGAAAGAAAAGGTTTAAAATCTTCCTTGAGCTTACCTTCTTTTGGAAATTTGATGATATGATCTTTGTTGTATCCGAGATTGGTAGTCTGAATGAATTCAACTTGTTTGTAAATCACGATTACCGAGACGATAAGTATAACAGATATGGCAAATTGAAAGACGACCAACCCCTTACGCAACCACAGACCTTTGTACTCACTTTTTAATTTCCCTTTCAAAGCCACAACTGGGTTGAAACCTGAAAGTAGAAGTGCAGGATAGATGCCTGAAATTAAGCCTGTGAATGCTGTAATTGCGATAATTGAAGGTATGGCGTTAGGAGCAAGGGTAAAGGCTAGTTGCTTTCCAGTAATTTCATTGAACTGTGGAAGAAGGAGAAAAGCAATAATCAAAGCCATGATTAAGGATAGGAATGCCATAAATAGGGACTCTCCAAAGTATTGAAAAATCAGAGATTTTCGTCCTGCACCAATTGCCTTTTTCACCCCGATTTCCTTAATTCTTCTCGATGCTTTGGCGGTCGAAAAATTCATATAATTGATACAGGCTATGGCCAGTACGAAGAGGGCAATAATGGAAAAGAGTCTTACATAAATAATTCTACCTGCCACTGGTATTCCTTGTTCGTAATTTCCATAGAGGTATCGTTCCGAATAGGGTTGAGCGTACAGAATGAAATTGGAGTTCTTCCATACTGTTTTCAAAAAATCCTTGATTTTAGCATTGAACTGGTCTAAATCAACACCTTCTTTGAGTACCAGATGTGCTTGGGTACCACCGTTATACCATTTCATCATCTCGTCATTTCGAAAGAGTTCATAGCTAAACAGAATATCAGAAGGAGTTGAAGAATTCGGAATTGATTTAAAAACTCCCGAAACAAGGTATGAGCCACCGTAACCTTCGTCCTTCAATTCTACGAGTTGCCCCATAGCCTTTTCCGTAGATTGAAATAAGCTCAAGGCTAGTTTTTCAGAAATAGCAATCTCTCCTTTGTCTGATAGTATTTCATGCTTGTTGCCGTGGATAAAGTCACCAGGAAATAGATTGAAATAACCCTTCCCAATAAATTGATATTGTGCCCTGGCATTGTTGTCACCAGCTGAAAGAACACCTTTGTAATAAGAGTCTACAATGACGGGTACAGAGTACTCTACTTCAGGCATTTCTTTAGCCAACGCCTCAAATAGAGGATTGGGTGTCCCATTGAGTTCAGTGTGGATGGTCCCGGAGGTGGGATAACTATAAATTACCTGGACATGTCGCTGACTATCTTTCTCATTGAACTTATCCACGTTCATTTCATCATTCACCCATAGATATATTAACAGTGCACTTGCCAAGCCAGTAGCAAGCCCTAAAAGGTTGATCAGAAAAGTGCTTTTGAATCGTTTAAAACTTCGAAAGGAAATAAGAATGTTGTGTTTAAACATAGCTGCTTGATTTGAGTGTATTGACCGATTACGTTTAAGAGCAAAAAGTCTAATGTATTTTAAGACCTGATACCAGTAGTTTCTTTTAGCTTTACCTGCCGACTTTTTGTCGAGAGTGGAGAAAAACTTCTCTTCCAAATCACCCAATACTTCTTCTGCCAATTCCTCTTTGAGGAACCAGAGCAATACTCGCCCTGCGAGTTGGGGAGGGGTGATATCGTGATTGCGAAGATTCATTTGGGAAGTCTGTCCCCCTTTGGAGGGGGTAGGGGGAGGAAATTCCCGCTAAATTCCCCCAAAGGGGACACAGTTCTAATTAGACTTCTGGATTTCAAATACATTACTCCGATCTAAGTTTAGTGGCTGGATTAGCAATAGCTGCTTTGATTGATTCTGCGCTAATCGTTAAGAAGGCAATAAGTAAAGCTACCAAAGCTCCCAGGGCAAAAACCTGCCATGACAACTCAATGCGATTGGCAAGGTCTTGTAGAAGCCCATCCATTGCATACCAACCAATTGGTACGGCAATCAAAATGGCAATACCGACAAGTTTGAGGAAGTCCTTTGCCAGTAGTACAAAGATCAAGTTGCTGTTGGCCCCCAACACTTTTCGAATACTAACTTCCTTGCTACGCTGTTCCACACTGTAAGCAGAAAGTGCAAAAAGCCCTAAACAAGCCACCACGATGGACAATACGGAGAAGGTGATGAACAAAGTTTTAGCACGTGAAAAGGAATCATACATCCGCTCAAAACGCTCGTCTAAGAAGCTGTAGCGAATAGGTTGATTCGGCTCAATCTGACTCCAGATCGTTGAAATGGTACTCATAGCTGCCTCTAATTCTTCTGTGGACAATTTGATTGAAAGGGTTGATCTTCCTTTTCCTTTGACCATCGCTAAAGGCCTAATGTCTGCCGTTAGAGATTCGAAATAGAAGTCTTCCACAACACCAATGACTTGATACTTCCCATCAAACATATCCACCAATTGGATGCCAACAGCATCATCTAAATCGAATGCTTCGGCCATGGTTTCGTTGATGATGATGGAATTTTCATCTGCCAACTCATCATTAAAATCTCTTCCTGAAACAATTGACATCCCCATGGTATTGAGGTAGTCTTCATCAATGATCCACCGAGCCGCTTCAAACCCTGCATCAAGTGTCGATGCCCCATCTAACTGAAAGCCAAAGTTGGTAATGTTGGAACCTGCTACTGGCAAATAATCTCCCAGACTCGCTGACTGAACTGCCGATTGGTTCAAAATTTCATTTTTGAGCAAATCTCTTTCCATAGAATCGAGACTATTGAGCCCTAAGATGTTGATGACTTGATCCTTCTGATAGCCCAACGATTTGTTCATATAGTGATCAAATTGTTGATGAGTGACCAGCGCTCCAGTAATAAGAATTATAGTGGCTGTAAATTGAAAGACAACCATGCCACTTCTTAAGGATGTTGCTTTTTTACCCGAAGTGAGACTTCCTCTTAATACCGTAATTGGTTTGAAGTGCGAGAGATAAAATGCTGGGTAGATTCCTGAAATCACCCCGATGACCAGTGCAGCTAATAATAGGAGCGGGAAGAACCACCAGGTACCTAAGGGTATGACAAGCGATTTATCTGCAATCTGATTGAAGGTGGGTAGAAAGAGGTATGCTAAAATAATACCAAGGATCATCGAGAGCACACTATATACAATAGATTCTGATAGGAATTGCTGAATCAGATTAGACCTGAAAGAGCCTACAACTTTCCTTAAACCTACTTCCTGTGCTCGTTTGATAGATTTGGCCGTACTAAGGTTGATGAAGTTAATGGACGCGAGCAGTAGGATGACCCCTGCAATGGCTCCGAAAACCCATACAGCATATATTGACCCGTGTGATATATGATCGCCAACTTCTTCCTGATTTAAATAGATGTTCTGGATGGGTTGGAGATAGTACTTTTGGTTGTTTTGAATATCCTCGATCTCATCATTGGCAGCTTTTAATTGGTCAATGACATAGGTGTCCCTTATTGTGACCAGTTTTTCTTCTACAGCTGATTTATCAGCTGACGCGGTTAGTTTAACATAAAAGTCATAGTTGGAGCAGCACCAGTCTGAACTTCCCGGGCCAACCGTCCTGCCTTTCAGGGTCATAATAAAATCACCCTGAAGATGTGAATTCAAAGGGAAGTCCTTCATTACACCACCGATGGTGTAGGTCGTATTAGCGTTGTCATTGAGCACCATCTGACGACCGACTGGGTTTTCATTCGGGAAGTACTTGTCAGCCTTGCGCTGTGAAATGACCATGTGATTTGGAGATGAAAGCGCCAATTTCTGATCTCCGTATATCATTGGGATTTCTAATACTTCTAATAACTCTGGGTCGGAATAGAAGAAGCCTTCTTCATAGATGTTTTGAGTTGCTTCTACTTTTCTAACGTGATTCTCACCTACATTGCCCCATTTCCATAAAACAACCCGACTGATTTGTTCTATTTCAGGGATATGCTCTTCTAAAACAGGCTTGAAGGGCCCTTGGAGATTAGTCCATCGGCCAAAATAGCCGGTGTCCGAATATTCATTAGCAATTCTGAATAGTTGATCGCCATCTTTGTATCGCTTGTCATAGCTTGTTTCATGAGCGATGAAGAGCGAGATAAGAATGCAGGCTGTTATTCCTATTGAGAAGCCTCCAATCTTAATTCCAGATAAGACTTTATGTCTTGATAAGTTCCTCAATGATATTTTTAAAAAATGGCGATACATTGTCGTTGAATTTGAGTGTTTGACTATTATTCTTCGAATCGCAAAGGGTCTGATGTACCTAATGACCTGATACCAATAATTCCTTTTTGCCTTTCGTTTTGACTTTTTTTCTAAAGTGACGTAAAATTTCTCCTCTAAATCCCCCAACACTTCTTCTGCCAGTTCTTCTTTCAAAAACCAGCATAGCAATCGCTGTGCTAGGCGTGGTGGGGTGATATGGTTTTTCGACCGATCCAAATTATGTTAGAACTGTGTCCCCTTGGGGGGACTTTAGGGGGGATGTCCACCCCCTACACCCCCGCCAGCGGGGGACAATGACCATGCGAAAGCTACTCACTCCTTAAAGACTTTACCGGATTAGCAACCGCTGCTTTGATGGCCTGAAAACTCACCGTGACCACAGTGATCAACAATGCTCCGGCACCTGCTACAGCAAATACCCACCAGTACATTGGTGTTCGGATCTCTTCATAACCACTAAGCCAGCCGCTTAATACGGAATAGGCAATAGGAACTGCTATGACGCATGACAGGATGACGAGCAGTGTGAAATCCTTGGATAGCAGGCTCCATAGGTTTGAAACAGAGGCACCTAAAACTTTCCTGATACCAATTTCTTTTGTGCGCTGCTCCGCTACGTAGGAGGCTAGGCCAAAAAGACCAAGTGAACTGATGATGATGGCGAGAACACTAAAGAATTTTGCCAGACTTGAAATGCGTTCTTCTGCTTCAAACTTTTTCGCATATTCTTCATCAGCAAATTGGAAATCGAAAGGAGCATCTGGATAGACCTCATTGAATTTTGCTTCAATAACCGGAATAGCCTCGCTCAAACTAGCATGTTGAGCAATTCTAATGTAGAGCCACGAGAATCTTTTTCCCAGAAACATGACTGATTGGTTGGTAGATTCAAAAGGAGAGCCTTTGATCATATCTTCGACCACACCCAAAACTGTGTATTGGTCAAGCTCTTTCCAGCTTGGGTTATAACTTAAAACTTTGCCGACCGGATCTTGCAATTGCATCCTTTCCATGGCCGACCTGTTGATGAGTACACCGTTCTGATCTGTTGGGAACTCTCTGGAAAAATTACGACCTGCAATGAACTCCATTCCCACAGCTTCGGCATAGTCATAGGAAATGTTGATAGTGTTGAAAGAAATATTGGTGGTATTGGGATTCTCGTCATCCCATTGAAAGCCTCCATTCCAGCCTAATGTACTGGTCACCGCATAATTTGATGTACCTACCGCGTCCACAAAGCCAGTTCGTGCAAGCTCATCCTTGAGTACAGGAAGTTTCTTATTGAACTCTGGACTGGCAGGTCTTAAGCTAATCATGCCTTCGGGTGAATAACCCACGGGTCTGTTTTTGGCAAATTGGATTTGATTGTTCACCGTAATCGTGCCGATAATTAATACGATCGAAATGGTGAATTGAAACACCACAAGTACTTTTCTAGGGATTGCCGCCCTTTTGCCAGCTGCGAACGTTCCCTTAAGTGCCTTGATTGGTCTAAAGGAAGAGAGGTAGGCGGCTGGATAAGAACCAGCCAAAAGAGCTGTAACAAGCATAAAACCTATGGCCAGTAACCAAAAGCTACCATTGTCCCAAGGTTGAGAAATACCTTTGCCTGAGGTTTGGTTAAACCAGGGCAATGAAGCCTTTAAAAGGAGCAAAGAAAGACCAAATGCAAGAAAACTGTATAACAAGGCCTCAACATAGAACTGCGCAATGAGCTGGCTTCGGAGCGATCCAACGGTTTTTCGGATACCTACCTCTTTAGCTCTTTTTTCCGAGCGCGCTGTACTGAGGTTCATGAAATTGATACAAGCTAAAACGAGTACGAATGCCCCAATGGCGCCATAGAACCAGACAAAAAGTGTTGTCTTACTGGTCACTCTTTTGCCATCGACAAATTCTGAGTTTAAATGCCATTCAGTCATAGGGTTGAGAAAAAATAACAGGTTGTTGTCCTCTTCAGATGCCTCGAGTCTTTCCTTAAAAGCATCATCAATAAGGCTGGAGACTTCATCGATATTGCTCTCCGGGTTGAGCTTGCCATAGACATACATGTTGGAATTATTCCATGAATTGAGTGATGCCCAACCTTCCAAATAAAAATCGATTGTTGAGAAGTAACTGGCTGCTTTGAATTCAGAGTTTTTTGGCAAGTCTTCATATACACCAGTGACTTTTAAGTCCCATTCAGCGTTCATTCTGACCACTTCATTAACTGGGTTTGTATCGCCAAAGAGTTTCTTCGATAGGCTTTCAGAAAGCATGATGGAACGCAATTCTTTCAATCCGTCTCTGCTGCCGTATTTCATCGGGAGACTGAACATTTCGGGACCTTCTGGCTGCATGAAGTACCCTTGTTGGGTAAATTTTTTGTCGTCATGGGAAAGTGTGCGCTGTTCAATACGAGCACGAACCATGGCTACCTGTTCGAAATGATTTCGAAAATTTTCAGACAGCAGAGTACCCATGCCAGTGGTTAAAGAATTATTTGTTGATATTTCGCCATTCCAAGAATCATTTCTAAGGACTTGGACGATACTATTATAGTTATCGTGATTCTTGTTGTAGGTGAGTTCATCAGTCACCCAAAGACCAATAAGCATGGCCACTGTCATGCCAAGTGCCAATCCGCCTATATTAATGGACGAGTAGACTTTGTTTTTCATCAGCTGTCTAAGGCTGACTTTGAAGTTGTGCTTAATCATGGTGGTGTTGTTTGAGTATTTTGACCTGAAAAATTTAAATGCGAAGGGACGTAGGTAATTGAAGACCTGATACCAATAATTCCTTCTGGCTCTGCGTTCTGACTTTTTTTCTAATGTGACATAAAATTTTTCGTCCAGATCACCCAATACCTCTTCTGCAAGGTCCGCCTTGAGGAACCAGAGGAGAAATCGCTCTGCGAAACGCGGTGGGGTGGTATGTTTTTTAGATTGATCCAAACTTGATTAGAACTGTGTCCCCTTGGGGGGACTATAGGGGGGATGTCCTCCCCCTAACCCCCTCCAAAGGGGGACAAGGCTTAGGTGTAGGCTACACATTAAAATTCAGTTTAGCTCCGGCAAAAGCGGGAAACTGGTTCCAAAGCGAGACTTTAAAGTCTCTTGAAGCCTCCAAAGTCCGCTGACCAGATGCTGTTATGGTATATATGCGTTTCCGTCTGCCACCACGTGCTGCGGTTGAAGCACCCATTTCGGAAGTGAGAAAGCCTTTCTCACTCAGCCGATTGAGGGTGGAATGTACTGCACCGATGGAGGTGGCTCGTGTGGTCTGACTTTCGAATTCCTCTGCAATCTTGAAAGCATATGCCTCCATATCCAGGATTCCAACTAATAAGAGAAGGGTTTCTTCGAAGTCACCAAGTCGTGTTTCTTTCATAGTAGTTAATCTATGTTACTAAATTGTAGAACAAATATAGAGAAGAAAATTTAATATGTTCTACTTTTTAGTAGGAAATGAGATCGGTGCTTTTAAAATAGGGGTATGACCCTTGTGAGTTTTTATTATGATGCAGCGAGTTTGTGATGCTGGAGACTTAATTCTATCCTTATGAAAGCGACAAATAAATTATTCCTACTTCTCCTCGCATCCGTATTATCGTTCACATCCTGTATGAGTCCACTGGGTGATTTGAACAATGCTGAAAAGAAAATTGGAAGAGAGGCGAAAGCCAAATTCGATGAGTATCGGAATAAATTGGAAAATCATGACCTGGCCAATATCCAAGACTTTTATTCCGAAAGCGAAAATTTTAAATGGATCGTAAGGCGCGGTATCGACTCTATCCAGGTTGAAAATGAATTTTCTTCGGCAGGTGATTTGGCCAAATTCGTTCAAACGAATTATGCCGGCAATGAATTAACCACTATCAAAACCATATACCCAAAAAGCGTTCATGTAAAAGATGAATCCCATGTCATGGTATTCATGAGCTATGAACAGCTGATGAAAGATAGCAAGGGTGTCAAAACAAAGTATTTTGGTAATTTCTTAATTCATATGCAGAAGGAGGATGGAGAATGGAAATTTGTGACCGGTGACGATCAGCGAGTCGAAATAATCCAAGACTAACTAGCTCTAACCGACCGTCACAGGGTCTCAGACTGTCGCAGGTTCTCTGAACCTGTGACTCCTATGACGGTTAGGACTTCGTCCGTGTAGTATTAGACTTATGAAACTTGTTGGGTAAACTGAAATTGGACAGAGTCCAGTTGCCCATAATACTCACTAGTTCGGAGAATCTGCGAGAGGGGAGAAGGGATCTGCCAGAGAATTGACGATAATTATAGTCAGATTGTACAATTCACCCTTTTCAGATTCTTGTATCTTGTCGATTCAAGAACCCGAGAATGCACAAAGGAAATGAAGGAGATACCTCAGCACTCTATGTCTGGAATGGCATCTGCATGTTTTGGGGTACGTCATTCCATACCGATCCACATTTGCACAATACGCTTCAATTAGTCTTTGATATTGACAGGGAGTTTAAACTCAAAGATGCAAACACCGAATGGACCAGTTACAAGGCTGCTATAATCAAGGATGCACATATGCATCAACTTGATAGCTGCGGAAGTATTCAGCTTTTTATCTATCTGGACAAAGACAGCGAATATGCTGTTCAGTTAGTCAATAAGTTCTTAGAGAAAGAAGGGATAGCTGATTTGGCGTCTACAGGAATCAGAAATCTCAGTAATGATTTTTTTAAAAAGCTATTGGTGTCCAGTGATTGCCATCGGTTATTCAATGGCTGTCAAACAATCTTTGAACATTTGATCAAACTGAAGGTGCCTCAACGAATTGATGAGCGCATCTCAAAAGCTGTGGATTTTATTGTCAATGCTCCATCTCGCCAAATGAAGGTCAGCACTATTGCAGATCATGTTTGCCTTTCGGAAAGCAGGCTTAGGTATTTGTTTAAGGCACAGGTGGGTCAGCCGATTCAGAATTTTTTGCTCTGGATGAAGGTGGTGGATTCTTTAAATCTGGTGCTTCAGGGTAAACAGCTTTCACAGAGTGCGATTGATGCTGGTTTTTGGGATAGTGCCCATATGAATAGGTCTTATCAGGAATTGCTAGGTCTTGCTCCTGGCAAGGTAAAGGCCTTTGAGAAGGAACTCAAAATTATCTCCTGCGCGCAGTCGAACTTCTATACCTTACGCACAGAGATATACAAGACATTGACCAGTAAAACGGCAGAAGCTATTATAGACATCTGATATGAAACATTACTATAAATTGTTAGCCTTGATACTCCTACTTAGTATGGCTTCC
Source organism: Roseivirga sp. (assembly GCA_029262895.1). Lineage (GTDB taxonomy): Bacteria > Bacteroidota > Bacteroidia > Cytophagales > Cyclobacteriaceae > Roseivirga. Next base: position 57,305 of record JAJCYM010000090.1, on the reverse strand, counting down.
TGTGATTCAAAGTCTGAATCAGTAGAGATAGATAAGTCGGCCATCAACGAAGAAGTGCAAGCTCGCTATGATGTATTTGTAGCACTGCTTAAATCTGGTTCAACTGTTGGTGTAGGTGATTTTTACTCTGATGACTCAAGATTTTATTGGGTTGAGGATGGACAAGTGCAATACCCGAACAAGACAACATTGATGGCTTCAATGAATGGGCTTTTCGATTCTGTAAAATCGATGGAGATGAGACTTCTTGGCAAAAGAGTTGAGGTTTTCAATAAGCACTCAGCTATGCTTTATGTGGAATATGAGCAAGATATGGTCTTGACTTCCGGATTCGAATTCAGCATCAATGGAGCCATGACGGCCCAAATGCAAAAGGAGGAAGGCGTTTGGCGTTTTCTAATAGGGCATAGTTCAACTAAAAAATAACGAGGAGGATAATCATGGATAATAAACTCACACACTTTGCCATTTTCACAGAGGATATGGAAAGAGCCAGAGGCTTTTACAATAAAGTTTTCCAATGGGGTTACAATAGCTATGGTCAGGATGACTTCCAACAGATCAAGTCGAATGATTCAGAATCAGGGCATTTGATTGGGGCCTTGCAGGACCGTAAGTACCAAATGACGGATGAAAAGGTGATTGGTTTTGAGTGTAGTATTTCGGTCGATAATGTTGACGAAATCGCTGAATTGGTTTCCCAGAACGGAGGCAAAATCTTGATGCCCAAAACAGAGATCCCTTATGTGGGCTGGTTAATTAAATTCAAGGATACAGAAGGTAATATTGTTTGCGCCATGGAATATCAAGAGCATATTAGAGCTGTGATGCAAGACTAAATTGATTTTGGATGTCAATCCAATGGTAGGGCCTTTGTGCCTATGAAGCCATTCAATAGGCTGAACTTTAGTAGGTTGGGCCAATGAGTCAATTGAGCAATATCATATACTTTATAAAAAGAGTTATTGGTTAAATATTATACATAATAAAAACTAGTTAACTGAGTAAATTTCGATAGATTTAAATATTAATATATAAATATTAAATTTTGATTTTAAAATAAATATTTTATATTTTTTATTTAAACCTTAATTAATCTGATTTATGAAAATAAAAAAATTGTTACTGTTATGCTTGGTCATTTGTGTATTCTCTGCCTGTCAGGATCAGGATGCTCCGTCACCAAGTGAAGAACCCGTAATAAGACTTGAGGCTGCTTCAAATGAACTTCAAGAAAGTGTAAATCAATATATATCGAAAGTTAGGTCAATTCAGAACTCAAAAAATAGTGCCAACCTTGAAGGAGGCACTCAAAATGTTGAAGTCAAAAAATTTGATTTGGACCAATACATAATTAAAAACCTTCAAGAACTGTCTATAGAATTTAAAGGAGCCAGCAAATCAGCATTTGGGGTTATCAACTCAAGCAATCCCAATGTATTGTTGAATTTTGAATTTAATCTTAATGGTGAAGTTTCGTTTGCATACTTTAGTGAAAGCGTTTTCAACGATGCGGATAAATCTATTGACAGCAAATTGTATGGATTGTCCGGAGATTTAGAAGTCCATTTAATATCGAATGATGATGGGAGCAAAGAACTTTTGAAATCACCGACTTATACCGAGTATGGTTGGTGGAGTGATTTCACAGATAATTTTGTGGATTGGTTTAATGATACAGCTGATTGCGTAGGTGCTATTTGGTCACCCACTGGTAATACACTTATTGATACGGCATTTGTTGTTGCCGCTACAGCTGCAACCGAAGGGTTTTTTATTCCAGCGACAATAGCAGCTTGTGGAATTTTGGAACTTATTCAATAACTAGTGATAGGATAAACCTAAATTATGTCTAGAGATAATGATTCTAATCCGTTTTATGCGCTTTTTAAAAAGCCAATAGGTTTTTTGTTAATATCAAACATGTTAATCTTAATTTTCATTCTTCTTTGGAAGTTCGATTACATATCAGTTGAATGGCTCATGATGGCTGGCCTACTAGACATTTTAATAAACAGACCAGTAATGAACAAATTCAGGTTGCGAGCATTGGGTATAACCTATAAATTTTCCCGAAGCGAAATGATTTTTATTGTTCCTTTTAAATATTATAAAAAATTAATGTATGGTTGACTTTTATGTTTAGCAATTATGCATTGGGAAGAATATATGAGATATGAATAAGATATAACACTCAGTGTTTCTTAAGGTAAAGTTGAAAAGGGTCGGCTCAGTTACTACTGAGCCGACCCGTTTGTTTATGAATTTTCGGTTGAATATTGTTTGAAGGAAGTTCTTGAAATGTTCCTGATGAAAATCAATAGTTTAGACTTAATTGTAAGTTCTTGTAAGCTATAACTAAGAAGGGAATAATGACTCTGTACATAGGTTATGTGATTTTTCTTGATTAGAATTATTGAGTTCATAAGTTGTCACAGGTTCGGAGAACCTGCGACAGATGGGGTTGGTCAGGCACTCACACCGTTTGCCCTTAGATCACTTCTGTCCTCAGCTCAAACTTATAGCCGTTTTCCGCAAGTTCGAGCAGTACGGGTTTATAAATTTCCTCCGCTGTTGGCATACAAACGCCTTTTGTACGTATTGTGCCTTCCATAATCAACCTCGAGGCAATAGCCGCTGGAAGCGAAACCGCCCTTGCCATGGCCGAATGCCCATAGGGCCTTCCTTCCACTTTCATTGTTGCCGTTCTTTTTTCCATTCGGTTATTGAATTCAATCTCAGCTTCATTGTGAACAATGATCATGTCTTTCTCATGTTCTTCATAGCTCATTTTTTCTTCCATCAGATGCAAAAGCACATCTGCGTTGGTTCCTTTAGAGAGTGGAATGATGACCTCATCAAAAATGCCCAGCCAACCTAGCTGCTTTATAATGTCAGATGAAACCTTGAGCGTAAGTTTGTCCGCCACGGCTTGTCTTACATCGGTATCTTTATCTCCTCCAATAAGTGAAACTGTAAACGCCTTATAAGTCTGGCCTTGCAGGTCATTAGTACGCTCATCATCTAACAGATTAAGGTCTTTCATGCTCTGAACAGAGTTGCAGTAGCCGGGATGTCTCAGAAGCCCTCTATAAAAATCTGAAATACCTTCCAGGCCATAATTTTGGATGTAATTAGTGCTGTCTCGGTTTGGATAGGTTTCGAATGTTCCAAGGCCCTTAACGTCTACCAGCCAGCTACTCTCAAACAAATCCTCACCTGAGATTTCTACTTTGTCTCCATTTTCTATATAAACGGCCGGGGTCTGTGCTGCTTTGAGCAATCCACGAGGGCTCCAGGAAAACTTGTACCCATAGGGGTTATTGTTGTGTTCGAAGGAGGGAATTCCTGATCCGTATGATTTGAAGGACTTGATTTTGCCGCCTTCTTCATTCACCTGATTGATCATATGCATGGCACCCATATGATCCATCCCTGGATCTTCTCCAATTTCGTTTAAAATAATAATCCCAGCATCTTTGGCCCTTTCGTCCAACGCCCCCATTTCAGGACTGATGTAGGAGGTAGTCACCATATTTATACCATGCTTCAGGCATGCCTCGGCTACAATAAGGTGCATGCTTGGAGGTAGCATACTCACTACCAGATCAACCCCTTTTACCATTCCATTTAGCTCCTCATACGGTGGTTTAGCATTCCACAAAACCCGTTTCCCCAGCGACCTTCCTGCTATAATCAATCCTGAGTGATTGTTGTCCCTACTCGCAACGAGTACCTCATATTTACATTTATCAATAAAGTAATCGACCAGAGGTTTGACTACGAATCCTGTTCCTAATACTAATACTCGTTTCATAAATTGTTCCTTTTGACGTGTTCATGGGCTTAGGTAAAAGAGTAATACCAAATCAAGTATAATATGACCCATATAAATCATTTCTTACCGCTTGTTCTTCGTTGAGAAAATCAGCCATAGCGATGCTATGCCCTCATTTCTCGCCTTAATCAAACGATAATAATTTAATTTCTATTAAGGACATCTCATAATTGAATTAGTATAAACCCTGAGGTTCCATGCCAATATACAAATCGGATTGTGAATCAGACCCTTGCTTATGATGTATTGAATTTTTACTCAATCTCAGACTCTGGAAGGGTTGACTTTGAATTTCTTCAATCCGTTCATATTTGCGAATTCTCCATATCAAATGAACGACATTTCAAGAAAACGTAATCAGATAATAATTAAGAACTATAGTTATCTAAAGTAACCTGGCTTACTGAGATGCCAGGAGCAAAGGCAATAAAATTACTGTAATAACATCAGTTGTTAAATGGGCGATCATAAGCAATGGCAGGTTTCTTTTTGAAATATACACGAGCATGAATAGCCCAGCAGCAAAGAATACGAACACGAGATGCCCAACTCCCCAGGATAAGTGTACTAACATAAAAAGGATCACCGGCACAAGCCCGGCAAGCCATTTAGACTTGGTAATGCCGTATATCCGCTCAAAAGCGTATCCGCGGAAAAGCACTTCTTCAACTACCGCAGCCCTTAGCGCGACTAACAAAAGCACAGGAAGGGGTTGGTTTACAAATAATTGTGCTGTATCCTGGTTAAGCTCAAGACCAATTGCCCGAATGGCCGTAGTGAAAACGCCTAAAAGGATGAAAACTAAGATTCCGAGTGCTATTCCGGCAAAGACAGTTTTGGATGTTATTTTTTTCCATCCGATGGAGGCAATTGTTCGCTTCTCTACAAAATAGATCCATAAAAGGATGCCTAAAAGGAGTATCCAAAAAGCGACTTCCCCCAACATTAAGTCGAGAGGTAATAGCTGCAATAAAAAAGGGAATCCTAGAAATAAGATTAAACCGATAAGTGATTTTTTGTTCATTGTGCCAATAATTTGTTTGGAACAAATAACCGGGGCTATCCAGCGTATTCTATGGATTAATGCGGATCAAAAACCGAATGGTCATTGAATTTATACCGAATGATCATTCAGCTACAGTGTTGCTATCGAACCATTCCTTGAATCGGGTGGACTTATACCGACTGATGGTCTCGTTGTGACTTTCATTGGGCTGATCAATCGTCACGAGAAGTCTGTGGTTGGGAAGTTTTTTGATTTGGGAAACCACCTGACGGCTAACCAGAATTCTTCTGTTCAATCTAAAGAAGCGGCCATCGAGTATGTCTTCCAATTCAGAAAGATTGTATTGGGTGATCATCTTTTTGCCAGAATTGTCTACCAGAAATGTGATCTTGGCTTCGCTGATAAAATAGAGTACCTTCTGAAGTTCCATATTGATGGCTCCTCTAGAATTTTTAATTGTGATACTATTTATTGAGCTTCTTTGGTTTCTTGTCGTAGTTTTTTGGAACAGGAATTCGCCATCGCTCCACCAGGACTTCCATATTTGAATACCAGCATAAAAGACCACAATTAGCAAACTGAGGCCACTAGTGATAAAGAGCCCTTCAAGAAAATTGGCCAGCACAAAACTCCAGTCGTTGAGATAGCTGACGATCGGATAAAAAATGATATAGGTGATCGATGTTACGGCTAAAGAGGCAGCAGTTAATTCAAGAGGCAAGAACTGGGAGACCTTATTGGAGTCAATTCTGGACTGAAGTATATATTCCAGAGCGAACTTGTTTCCAAACCATATGCACAAACTTCCCAAAATCCGTACTCCCAATTGAGCACTTAGAAAAATGGTAGAGTCGAGCCTGTCATACTGCAGTGACATTGAAAATATGGCCAATAAAATAATGGCAATTATTTCAATGTAGATGGCCCAACTTTTTGGCCACATTTTCGATTTTTGAATTGCCGGAGCTTCAGGCATGGCACAAAGATACTTTCCTTTCTAATCTCCGAAAGCTTGTCAGAGAATTTTCGATAAATGTGAAAGTCAACCGCATACATGATGCTTATCTAACAAAACATGCGTTTAATTTTTAATGAAACCCTTGAATTGGAATTCGAAGGGAGTTTCTGAACGATTGTATTTAAGCCCCGAGCGACAGGCGATAATATTGAAGCATAAACAACGAAAACTAAAAGATTATGACTTCATTCGAAAATGCTCAAAAATTCTTTCACAACTGTGAATCACTAGGTGGATGGGAAGCCTGTAAAGACTATGTAGCTGAAAATGCTACTTTCGGAGGGCAGTGTGAGCCCCTGGTAGAAATGAAAACAGTTGAAGAGTATGTAGGATGGATGGCTGGGTTCGGGACTCTCGCGCCAGGGTGCAGTTACGATTTACATGCTTCCAGCTATGATGAAACCACCAACACTGCTCTCTTTTTTGCTACCTATAAGGCAACGCATACGGGAGAGGGAGGCCCTGTTCCTCCAACGAATAAAACCACACATGCCCATTATGTTTATTCCCTAAAAATGAACGATGAGGGGAAAGTGGCCAGTATGATCAAAATTTGGAATGCCCCATGGACCTTGCGGGAATTAGGCTGGATGGAGTAGGACTAGTTATCACCAAAAATAGAAAAGCAGGCTTCGTTTGATGCCTGCTTTTATGTGTTTAGCAAGGTCTCTTCTCAGTCATTCTATAAGATCAAAGAAGGAGTCGATATAGACGATAAGTTCCTCACTTGGTTTGTAATGCAGAATTAAATTGAGGCCGAACATCAGCCCTACCAACATTTCAACGTAATCAGGAATTTTATTTCTGTCTTTAATCCCTCCATCTTTATAGGTGCGATGCAGGGCTGCACTATAGGAGTGTCTCATGTTTTTGAGAAATTGTTCATATACAGGGGTGAGGTTTTCCACTTCCTGTTTTAGCTCCAAGGCGATATTCATAAGCATACAAGTGCAGGGGTCGTCTTGAAAATTTGAATTGGCTACCTCATGGTAAACTTCCCTAATGGCTTGAACCCCCTTTTCGCTATGTTCGATAAAGTCAAAAACCGGGTCGATCGTTTCTGATAAGTAACTATCTATACTATCCAATAAGAGCTGTTCCTTGCCCCATTGATTGTATAAGAACGACTTGCTTATTCCCATTCCTTCCGCTAAATCCTGATAAGAAACGGCCCTGTAACCATTCTCCCAGAATATTGGAACGGCTTTTTTGATAAGTAATTCGTGGTTTACCGGTTTAGACATTGGACGATCAAATTTAAATTGTTTCGAAGGTACTTTTCCGTTTCTTCTTGAGAGAAAATCACATACATACCCATGCTGATACAATAAAAAGTGGTGAGTCGCTGGGCACCAGTTTCGAGTTCCTTGGCTTCAAGACTTGAATTTTCATTGAGAGCTTGTGAGAATTTATGCTTTAGCCGATCCAAATACTCATTGAAAAAAGTTTGCATGGTATCCGTCTCTCTAAGCTCCATGGCCATGGATGAAATATAGCAACCCAAAGGATGATTGTTATGCTTCAATGGATTGTAAAAGCTTAGGTAAAATTGATACAAGGTATCTCCTATGGACAAGGGGCTCGATAACAGTTCCCAGTCAATATGCCTCTCTTCATAGAGTTTCAGAGAAGCAATGAGTATTCCTTCCTTATCGCCATACTCATCATAGAGAGAGTACCGGTTCACATTGGTCAGATCAACAATCTTCTGGATTCCGGTTCCGTTAAATCCCTCACTCCAAAAAAGAACGATACACTTTTCTAAGACAGAGTTTCGGTTGAATTCTTTAGGTCTCATTTGTTGGACAATATAAGACAAACTCATAAAGTTCGCATATTGAATGTGGTGGGGTTAAAGGTTAACCATCCTGATAAAATGAATTCAGTGCGCTTTATCTCTTACCAGACGCAGACATTATCCAAATCAACCTTTCAGGAATTTCTTCATCTAAGGGCATGAGGGTCAAAGTGTCTCCGCGAATGGTATATCTTCTAGGAACGATATCGTTCCATTGGCCGGGATTGGAATGCGAAATTCTCGCATGTTCAACGATGCCCTTTTCTACGTCAACAGAATATTTTGCGAAATAGACATAGGATCCAGTAAGATGCTTGAGTGCTTCGATTGAAATGGAGTCAGTGAAATTTGGAAACCTTAGATCAGTAGCCTCATATCCTACTGTGGTCAAATGAATGGCCATATTGTCCTTGTCATCATAAAGTATATACCCCTGCATTCCATTTTTAAATTGATGCCATTCTCCTGTTTCAGGATCCATTTGCTCCATCGCAAGTAATGACCAAAGTCCGGTGAATTGATTAGGAGGCTTTTGTTTGGAGACCTGAGTGCATCCGAATAGAATTGCAACTGTTAGGAGCATTAAGGATTTACAAATCTTCATAGGGTAGGAAGGTAAAAAGGCTTTAAGTGTCCCGCTTGTATAGGAGCGCAATCACACTGATTCACCTCAATTCACTCAGCGATGACTACGAAGGCTTGAAATATACTAGATTTTGTGCATTGAAATCCATGTTGATTGGATAGTGACAAAATCATAAAGTATATAACCCTGCCATCAGGAGTAATAAAGCGCTGTTAATTTTCATCGTGGAGATATTTGTGTCTAGGGTAGGGCTAAACACAAATGCGTTTATGCCCTTTATATCTTAATCAAGATAACAAGGTTTTGATCTTGTGAAAAGAACTTTCCTCAATATGGGAGTAAATCTCTTTGTTTTGATGGAGTTGTACAGGATGTATCCCCAATGAATGCCGGCTAACCAACGGTAACCAGCCAACAATACGGTACTATTTTTCTATCACTCTAAAAAATTCCCTGTCGAACACTGAAAAATATTGTTCAGCGTCAAACTCTTCATAGTAGGGAATAAATTTTCTTAAATTCTTCTTTACATCTTCTGAGTATGCCCTCAAATATTTCATTTTGTTTGTACCATACTTACTAATGTTAATCTGTACATCAGGCTCAGGCATGCCGTCTATATTGTATAGTTCATTGGCTATTGTACTAGCGTTAGGATAACCCCATTTTTCCATTTTAGCTTTTAGCCATGTGTCAACAATTTCTTTTTCCATGTGATTAGTATATACCGATTGGTATATTTTTTGATTGTTGATTTTACCTTCCTCAAACAAGTCTACTACCAATTGACTAATGAATATGTGTTCAGGATGTCCGTAACCACCTTTAACATTATCGAGTGTGAACAATACCGAGGGATTAAATTCATTTACTTTTGCCATTAAGGCCTTAGCCACCTTCTCCCGAAGAAACTGCTTTTCAATTTCCTTATAAGGGATAGGGAGATAGGCGTTTTTCATGGTGTCTAACCCTAAACGATACAGTCCATCTTCCAAAATGAGTTCGTTGCCTTCACAGATAATATGTGCCGCATTTTTGCCAGTAGTTGGGTCGATATGAGATTGAAGGCTTAACTGCTTTATCGTCCAGCCATTTTCAGTTAGCTTGGATATTGTGCCTGATATCGCACAGTCATCGTCATCGTGGGCAACTATTATCAAGGCTTTTTTATTGGTCACAGTATCTAAATAGAGGTCTTCAGGATAGGTCTCCGTAGCTGCAAAATATTTAAGCTCTTCAATTGAGGGTTTATCAGAACATGCTGTGATGGTTAAGGTTACGACAGCCAATCCTATCAATTCATTCATTTTCATACAAGTGTGTTTTTTTACTACTGCCAGCCAACACCTTTGTAAAATGAAGTGTCACAAAGCTCCTGATTAACTTAGGGAAGAGGGGATTATTGCATATAAAAATTAATAGTTGCCGTACTCTTACAGATTCAGAGAACCTGCGAAAGAAAGTATATTAGGCTGACTGCAAGAGGCAGCCGTTATTGCGAGTTACGAAACAATTTATCCGCTCGAACAAACAGATTGCTTAGTGCCCCACAATGACGATTTTCTGAGAGATTACTGTGATCGTGCCCTGCCTAAATTGGCCGATAAACTCTCTGCTCCAACGCTGAAGTTATGGCGCAAGTGTTCGCAACGACAGTCAATTACTCGCTCCTCAAGCTGTAAAGGACAGTAGAAGAAACCCTAACCTTGCTTATTTGATTTTCTTCGCCTCCTCAACAATATTCCCATTCTCTCTTACAATCATCTTGATTACTGAGCCATTGACATCCTCAACAAATTCGAAGGTCAGACTGCTTTTTTTGTGAAAAAAGAGAGTTTTAGATTGAGGGTATAGGGTCATTTGCATTTTCCCTGCTTGCATTTCCAAACCATTGTCATTCTTCGAGATGGTCACCTCGCCAGTTTGTGGGGCGTTGTATTTGCCGACATAGCCGGTGAGGATTTTTTCAGATACAGTAATTGCAGTTTTCTTGTTTTGATAGGGTACAGGTTGATGATCATAACTTAAAACCCGACTCATCTTCCATTTATCATTTTCAAGCTTCCAAATGTGAGTGAATCGGGCTGATTCTTCTGCTAACTCGTTTTTACCCTTTTCATTCCTATAAAAAATGTGCTCTCCAGAGATTATTGCTCCGAAATTGCTGAGCTGAAAAACCTGAACTGTGCCCTCAACGGCTTCACGTTTTAAAAGGGAATTGAGATTGCTGCACAAACCATTTTTTACCGACTCAGTGAATTTTGACAAACCTTTGGTTAGCCCTGCTTTGTCATGATAGAATTCCAGGTCTTCTGTTAGAAATTCTTCCATCCCATCTATATCGCAAGTATTATATGTAGTCCAGAACAGACTGTCCTGATAAAGAATAGTTTTGGTTAAATCCGATTGATCAACTTGGCCAAAACTGCAGGTTGAACTAAGTATCAGGATCAGAAGTGTTTTGATTATTTTCATAAGTGTTAGAGAAGCAGAGTTATTAGAATGTTGATTAAGAATGGTTATTCAGAGGGCGAGTTTTGCCCTTGTTTGTGTCTTCACAAAGGAGATATCGTTTGTTTGTAAGGCCATGAACAATGGCGACTATTCGCTTCTTAAACTCTGCGAAGGATTGATCTTTGCAGCTTTGAATGTCTGTAGTCCAACGGTAAGCCATGCAATAAAGAGCGCAGCTGCCCCGGCACCAAGGAAATACCAAACCTTCAAATCGATTTGATAGGCAAAGCCTTCCAGCCAACCGGAGATTAGATAATAACTGAGTGGAAGCGCGATAAGAACCGCCAAGCCCACCATCTTGTTGAACTCATTTGACAACAATCGTACAATGCTGACACTACTTGCTCCAAGTGCCTTTCTTACGCCAATTTCTTTTGATTTTCTCTCTGCTGTAAAAGCTGCCAGGCCAAAGAGACCCAAACAAGAGATGATGATGGCTATGCCACCAAAACACCTTGATAAGGTCGAGATGCGCCTTTCAGAGGCGTATTGCTGTGCGTAATCCTGATCAAGAAATGTGAAGTTAAAATCGAAATCAGGATTGTATTCCTTATATACACTCTCTATTCTATCGACAACAGTTCTTTCCTGACCAGCCTCTATTCTAACCACAATGTTGGTTAAAAAACTTGGATCTAGTTTGAAGAACATTGGCGTAACAGTCTCATGTAATGATTGAAAGTGAAAGTCTTTCACAACACCAATGATTTGCATGTCTTGCCCCCAGAGATTTACCATTTTACCAACAGGGTCAGTCATTCCAATCACCTCGATGGCCTTCTCATTCAATATCAATTTGGAGCTGTCTGAGACTAATTCATTAGAGAAACTACGACCAGCGATGACCTCAACACCCAAGGTTTCAATAAAATCATGAAATACAGAGATGTTCCCAAAAGAAGTTTCTATTTCAGGGTTTTGACCCTCCCAGGTAAGTCCGGTAGTTGTGCTTCCACCATTGATTATGGTATGCGCTGTACTCGATGCATTGACAACTCCGGGTAGTGCTTTCACCCTGTCAATAAATGCGTCATGGTTGGTAGCCACCTTGCCTTCATTGGCGAAGAGTACAAGATTCTCTTTTTCGTAGCCCAGATTTTTGTTTTGCACAAAATCGATTTGTTTATGCACGATCAACACAGAGACGATAAGAATTATAGAGATAGTAAACTGGAAAACAACAAGACCTTTTCGAGCCCATAATTCAGCTATGGATGATTTCATTTTCCCCTTCAGGGCAGTAATCGAATTTAGTCCTGAAAGGTACAACGCAGGGTAACTTCCTGCGATAAAGCCTGTAATGACTAAAACAGCGCCTAAGGCCTTGACTAAGTTGGTATCAAAGACTAACGAGATCTGTTTATTGGTGAGGTCGTTAAACTGTGGGAGGAATAGTAATACCAACCCAATGGCCAGAACAATTGCTACAAAGGTCATGAGAAATGATTCCTCCATGTATTGAAAAATCAGTGTCTTTCTTTGAGCACCTATGGCCTTTTTCACACCTACCTCTTTGGCCTTTCGTGAGGCTTTGGCGGTGGAAAGATTCATGAAATTGATACAGGCAATTATTAGTATGATGATGGAGATAATGGAGAACAATTTGACGTATTCGATCCTTCCTCCGGCTTGTACTCCATTTTCATATTTAGAATAGAGATACTTATCTGAATAGGGGCGTAGGGAGGGAGTAACATTCGACCAGGATACCTTGTTCTTGACAAAAGGGGCAAGCTTTTCATTCAAATGGTCCACATCTACATTTGGTTTGAGGGTTACATAAGTGAGTGCATTATAATTGCCCCATTGCATGCCATCCCCGACAATATCACTGAATACTTCATAGGACATTACAAAATCAAAAGTCTCGGTTGAGTTGGCCGGCACATCTTCAAAAACACCACCAATTTGATACGTCCTTTCCATATTCAGAAGTTGCCAATGCAATGTCTTACCAATAAGCCCTTCAGTAGTATTGAAAAGGCTTTTTGCCAGAGATTCTGAAAGCACAATGGATTCTTTTGAGGCTAACACTGATTCGGCTGTTCCATCAATCAGCGGAAATGTGAACATTTCAAAATATCGTTTGTCTACAAATTTGCCTGGAGCTTTAATGGTTTTATCCCCAATGGTCAAGGGCATATCACCAAACCAAAAAGCCGGTGTGCTCTGCAAGGCCATTTCGATTTCCGGCACTTCTTTTTCCAATGCTTCGGCCAATATGCCTTGCGTATCATCTTGAGTTCTTATAGCACCTGACTCCTCATGGTGCGTAATGACCTGATAGAGATTTGCATCGTTCGTATGAAATTTGTCAATACCTCTTTCATCCTGCACCCATAAATAGATAAAGAGCGTGCATGCGAGTCCGCTTGATAAACCAATGAGATTGATGAGAAATGCACTTTTATAGCGCATAAAACTTCTGAAGCTGATAAGTAGATTGTGTTTTAACATGTCGATTTGATTGAGTTTTTGATGACCTGAAAATGATTTGATGATTCCGGGCCGGAGCAGTTGGAATACATCTCTGACGAACAAGCGCCTTGCTTTTTTATGACCTTTGTTTTCTATTCTTTTTTCGAAACGTTCCACCATATCCCCTTCAATGTCTTCGACCAAATTGGGGTCGCAGAACCATCTGAAAAACTTCAGGAGGATTGAAGGAGGGCTATGGTGATTTGATTTCATTTTTTGATTCAAATGCTGATGGCTTTCAAGGCGTAATCCGGGGCAGCGTCCCAAAGCGATAACCGTTGGTCTCTTGAAGTTTTAAGAAGACCCTTACCAAGGTTGGTGAGCGTGAAAAAACGCTTCCGTTTTCCACCGCGGATATTTGTTGCCTCACCAAATTCTGAGCTTACATAACCTTTTTGTTCAAGCCGCTTTAAGACTACTTGCAAAGAGCCTATACTGACTGTGCGATTAAGGCGACTTTCCATTTCTTCGATGATCGCGACACCATAAGCTTCGCCATGTAAAATGGCTACAGTCAGCATGACGATTTCCTCGAATTCTCCTAAGTGATTTTTTCCCATGATCTGATATTTATCTAGAAAGTAGTAATTATAAGACACACTTGCAGTGAAGAATGTTACATATTTATCTAGATTGTAGTAAAAATAATTAAAAAAAGTCTTTAACCTGTTGACAAATAAGGTTTTAAGAACTTTAAAATTTTCTCGGGTGTTGAGTTGAGATCCGTTTCGAGGTCTAGACAGATTGAAATATGACCATCGGTCAGGGCATGTACCAGTTGATAAAAGTTGCCGTAGCGAATGATCAGATAGTCGAGACCACCACAGTCGATATTACCCCTTTGCTTAGCAAGTTTGAGTAGGGTAGGGTTTACCAATAACTCTTCATATCGGTCGGTTTCTGAGGAGGAGGTATTTGATACATCACCTTGCCTTTGCTTATAGACCAGGTGATCATTATGATAGACTGCGGCATACCTGATTTGATCTGAAAAATCAAATAGGGCCTGGATGATTTTGTCACTATTCATTTCTAAGTCCGTCAACTGGATTCGTAAGGCCAGCTTTGATCGATTGGAAACTGATTGTAATCAGAGCAATGGATAGTGCTGTTAACCCAGCGAAAGCAAATAAACTAACGCTAAGGCCTGTATTGTACTCGAAGCCATTCAACCATCCTTTCATGATATACCACGCAACAGGAATTGCCAATAGGAGTGCCAGAAATATCGGCTTCATAAAGTTCATCCCTAACATTTGTATGATTTGGCTCATTTTTGCCCCAAGAGCTCTTCGTACACTGATTTCTTTGCCGCGTTGTTCAACCATAAAGACAGACAAACCAAATAACCCGAGACAAGCAATAATGACTGCTAGCATTGAAAATGAAGTTAGTATGTTTCTAGTTCGAATAGTTTCACTGTACATGTTTCCAAAGCGTTGATCCAGGAATTCATATATGAAAGGTTGACCAGGAGCCATTTCGTCCCATATGTGTTGGATTTGTGCTGTAGTAGCTGATAAGTTATTGGTGTTTAATTTGACTGAAGCCGTAACGTAATTTTTTCCGAGCCTCATGGCTAAAGCACCAACTGGTGCTGTCAATGATTGAAAGTGAAAGTCCTCTACCACTCCGATCACGGTATATATAAGTCTATTACTAGACCTGTTAGTGATCCTCTGGCCTAATGGACTATCAGCAATACCAAGCTGCTTTGCCATGGTTTCATTGATGATCATGGCAGCAGAATCCGTTCTGAGCTCTCTTGAAAAGTTGCGCCCGTCTATGAGGTTCATTCCGAGGGTCTCAATATACTCATGATCAATTATCCAGTTCTGACCAGAAATACTGGCGTCAATTTTTGTCCGACCATCATTCCACCAAACGTTTCCATTTTGGTTAGCTCCAGAAATGGGTAGATAGTTGGTGTATGAGGTAGATTTCACCTCTGGAATTGTCCGCAGTGCATTTTTGAAAGCTTCCAGGTTATCACCTAGAAGATACGGGCTTTGTACTAAAATCACTTGATCCTTGTTGAAGCCTACTTTCTTATTTAGGATATACTGCATTTGCTTGCTGACCACAAACGTGCCAATTATCAGTATAATCGAAGCCGTAAATTGAAAGACCACTAAAGAGTTTCTAAGTTTAGAGCTTTTGCTTCCCATACTTAGTTTCCCTTTCAAAACTGCCGCAGGCCTGAACGAAGACAGGTAGAATGCTGGATATAAGCCGGCAATCAAACCAATTAGTAAACTACCAAGAGCTAGGATTGGCACAAACCAGTAACTGGACCATGGTAAATATAAAGACTTCGCTGCCAGTTGATTAAAGTAGGGTAAGAGGAGTGAGGAGATGCCAATGGCAAGTGCAAAGGACAAAAGACTATATAGTATAGACTCTGTCAGAAATTGAGTGATAAGATGTTTTTTTGTTGAGCCTATAGTCTTTCTCAGTCCAACCTCCTTTGCCCGGTTCGCTGATTTGGCGGTTGATAAGTTGATGAAATTGATACAGGCAAGTCCTAGAATAAACAGGGCGATTAACCCAAAAATTCTCACGATTTTTATATCACTTTTTTCAAAAGGGTCTCCAATGTCCGCGCTTTTCAAATGCAAATCTGCGATTGGAAGCAACGAAGTGCTCATTGTTTCAATTGCCTCTTCTGCATCAGAATAACCAGCTTCTAAATATTCTGGTAAAAGATATTTTTCATCAATGTATTTAAGTTTGGGGATCAGTTCATTGAGATTAGTGTTGGGCAATAATTTTACGAAAACCTGATAATTGTTCGAACCCCAAGATTTGTCTTCTCCGTCCCAGAACCTATAGTCTTCAAGGCTCCGTAGGTAATTGAATTTCACTGTGCTGTTAGCGGGAAGATCTTCCATAACACCGCCAATCATATACGGTGCTTCTGTGTTATCATCAATGACTACTACTTCTCCAACGGGATTCACTCCGGGAAATAGTAAATCTGCCTTCCGCTTAGTCAAAATAATACTGTTTGGCTCCTTTAATGCATTTTTAGCATCTCCATAGACCATCGGATAATTGAAAATCTCCATTATGGATTGGCTGGCGAACGCAAAGCCATCTTCGTAATAATTAGTGACTTCACTAGCCTTTCGGATATTGGCATTTCCAGCTCCAAAACCCTCTGAAAAGATCATTTTGCCTGATTGAATTACCTCTGGGTAATCTTCCAAAATGGCATTCGCATAAGGTGAAGGAAACCACGTGTATTTTTCTATGTTTCCATTTTCATTATACCCCCGCACCGCCATAAACAGGTTTTCTTTGTCGGGAATGTGTTGATCATAGCTGAATTCATCTTTGATGAACAGCGAAATCAGTAGACAAACAGCGATGCCCAAGGCAAAACCACCAATTTTTATGATGGAATATGTCTTTTGCCTTAATAGATTCCTTCTTGCTGTTTTAAAATAATTCTTGAACATACCGTAATTGTTGAGTGATTGATTTCCTTCTATTTTCTTGACCAGTCCCGGACGCAATAATCTCAAAACGTCTAGAATGAATAACCTTTTTGCCTTGGAGCGGCTATGCTTCTCCAACCTTTCGTCAAAGCGTTCCAGAATATCACCTTCCAGATCTTCGGCATATTCTGGCCTACAGAACCACCGAAAGAACTTTAACCAAAGGGTTGGTGGGCTAATGTTTGTTTGAGACTTCATTAATTGTCGTTAAGGACAAAATCGCTGGGAATGGCATTCCAGAGCCCCATCCTTTGTTCTTTGCTCTCACTCATCGCCTTTTTACCTTGGGCGGTGACTGAGAAAAATCGCTTTCGCTTTCCCCCACGTACCTTTGTGCTTTCACCCAGTTTTGAGTCCAAATACCCCTTGGACTCTAACCTTCTAAGCACTGTTTGAAGAGAACCAATGCTGACTGACCGATTCAGTCTTGACTCCATTTCATTGATGATGGCGATTCCATAGGCCTCACCGTGAAGGATGGCTACAGTGAGCATCACGATTTCTTCAAATTCTCCGAGTTGATATTTACCCATGGTTTTATATTTACCTTAAACGTAGCTAATATGAATACTCCGTCCAAGCAGAAAGGTTACATTTTTACCTAAATTGTAGTTTTAATAAATAAGAAGTAGATGTAATTAATTGACAATCAGTACTTATTGTGATTAATGAATATAAATTTTACAAAAGCTTGTCTTTAACGCTTTCAATAAAACTCACAGCCTCACCCACAGTAGAAATGACTTTTTCGGTTTCTGCGGCCACGCCATCTTTGTCTTGCTTAGCGATGAACTGAACACCGGCCAGAATCGATTTTTGTAAATCGTTTAGGGGGTCATTGCTCATATCTGGTGGGGGTGCATCACTATTCAATAGATTTGGATCAATCTCTATTTCCGGCCATTTATCTCGCATCTTTGAGGAGAACACTGCTTCAAAAGAATTGGCATTTTTATCTCGATCGGTTAAGCCTTCAAGTCCCCATTTGTTGCATGCTGTTTTAATAAAGGAAGTGTGATCAAAATTGTCACTAACAATGGTATTGGGTTGGATGTATGAGGATACCATGACCATGGGTACTCTTACACCAAGCCTATTGAATTCAAAACCAAGTTGTCCTTCCATTCCAGGTTGCGGGGGTATCGCACTTGGTGGGCTAACATGATCAAAACAGCCTCCATGCTCATCATGAGTAATGATAAAGAGGGTTTTATCCCGGTATTCTTTACTGTTTTTGATGGCATTGTAGACTTGAAGAATCAGCTCTTCCCCGAGTAAAACGGTTCCAACCCTATCAGGATCACCAGCTGCCGAGGGGTGCTGGTCATTGTGTTGATCCAGAAACTGTGGTTCAAGAAATGAATATTGTGGCAGAGAACAATTTTCTAAATCTGTAAGAAAGGTGCTGAAATTATGCAGGTGTAGTGGGTGTCTTGTAAAAATCCCATGGATAATATTGGTCAGGCTTTCATAGGCCTTAGGCGCATAAACGCCCCAGCTTACGCCCTTTTCCGACATCCGATCAAAAATGGTTGGTTTGGACCAGACGTTTTTAATCCAGGAAGCCATGTCCAATACGTCAAAGGCAATGCCTTCAATGCCGCTTCCATGCTCATCCAGTGCATTGATCACTTTACCACCTGAGGTTCCGGCATTCCAGAAGGCTCGATTACACCATGTTTGGCTGGGCACAGAACAATGCCAGTGATCAAACACCGCGAAGTGCTGAGCCAGGGTCGATAGCACATGTACTTGATCGTTCTGAAAACATTGCATGATAACCTCATATTGATTGAAGGTGGGCGCCTTGCCATATGTTGCAAAAAGGTTACTCACATAGTCGTTTACAAAACCGTTCATCGGAGCAGGATACGGAAACGGACTAGGACTGTTATAGGGCGGCTTCATTTTATAAGCTTCCACATCAACATTGCCTGGACTTATGTAATTGGTGAGTTGTGTGTTGACATGTTGATATTCCTCTCCCGGATCTGGGTAAGGTTGGTGATAATCTGCTGCTCTTTGTGGCGCTATTGATTTATGCTGGTCGTAGCCCTGGGCTCGAGGTGGTACAGGGTTGGCATAGTCACCCGTTTGTAGACCTTCAAAAGGCTGGCCTCCGGGCGAGCCGTTTGGGTAGAGATAACCCAGAAGGTTATCAAATGACCTGTTTTCGAGCATAAGCACTACAACATTCTCGAAGTGATCGAGACTATTCGAAGGATTTTCTGATTCTGTCATTTTTGCGTGGGTCAATTTTAAATGAAAGAATTAATATAAGAATTTATATAATGTTTATGACTAAAATAAATTATCTATTATGAATAAGGTCTTGTGAATGGAGAGGGTAAAAAGGTTTAGTGACAAGAGAGGAGTGGTGAGACCCCTCTCTTGATCAAATTATTCAGCAGAATGAAAGGCGATCATATTGCCTTCCGAATCCATAGCCATGGCTATGTTACCAAATTCGCCTATCGAGGTTTTTGGCATCACAACCTGACCACCTTGGCTATTGACTCGATCCAGAACTTCGTCCATTTGGCCATTGACATCAAAGAACACAGTAGTGCCGTCAGCCGATGGTGACTTTTGTGGATTTGAATCAATTGAACCACTTACTCCACCGTCTTGTGGATTGGAAAAATAGGCAGATTCATGACCGTCAGGTCCCGGCATGACCATCATCTCGATTTGCAGTATGTTATTGTAAAAGTTCACAGCACGTTGAAAATCTGTGGATGGGATGTTAAACCAATTAATTACGTTTTTCATTTTTTTGTTTTTAATGTTTATAAAGACTTGTATCAATAAGACTTTTAGGTCATTAAAAACGGACGAAAAAAACTATAAGTGACAGGTTTTCAATGTAATACTATTGAGTTTCCAGTCTGGATTTGGCCCATTCGGGCGAGTTTTCAATTAGATAATTGTGGAGGTCTGTACCCTCAGCTTCCAATGGGTCTATGCCCTTGACAAGTTGCAAACGAAGATTTAGCAGTTCGTCATGATTTTTGCGCCTGCTTTCACGAATCATTTTGATTTTGTTGGCCTCCTCCTGCGTATTTTGGTCAGGATTGAAACGATTGTTGAGCCCGGTGCATTGATGACAGACCCCTTCTTTATTCACGAGAGCACAGCGTTTCTTGAAGATACGGTTCATATCACTTCGCGAATTGGCAATGGCGTGCTTCACTTTCCCTTCAGATAGGCCAGTGATCAAAGTAATCTCCTGAATTTTAAAGTTGTAGACCTCTTTCAGTAGCAGGCAGATTTGATTGGTGAGTAATAATGTCTTGGACACACAATTGAAGCAGTAATTGATATGCTCCCTAATCACGTACTTACCATGCTCCGATGTCCGACTTACCTCAAACTTTTTAGCCAAAAGGGTTTTGTCTTCGACATGTGCATCTTTTACCACTTCCATCCAATCTTCACCCCATCTCTGTCGGGCTTTCAGGCTGTCTTTGGCCAAATTGGCTGCGATGGTAAAAACCCACGCTTTAAAACTGCCTTCTCCCTTGAAAGAGTCAATTTTCCTGACCACTTTCAAGTAGGTTTCCTGAACAATATCTTCAGTTTCCTGTCGATGGGCGACAAGTCTGTAGATGAATGAGCGTAGCTCTTTTTGGAAAGTAAGGTATTCCTGGAGGTATGGACTTGTCATTAAAACCTAATCTTGAAACTCCTATATAATACGAATTTCAGATGTAAGGTTTTAGTTGACTCCGAGCTTATCTTTCAGGTAGTCCATTGTTCTCTGTCTGGCCAATGTGCTTGCATTTCCATCGATACCTGAATCTTCTCCATCAAATCCATGGTCAGCGCCTTCATAATTATGTACCGTGGCAGTTCCACCACCATTGGTATTGACCGTCTCGATCATGCAATTTGAATTAGCTGTCAAACCATCCTCAGAAGGAAGGTGGATCATAAAATCGGCATAAGTACGAAAGATACTGGTGCCAGAACATGGGTTGCCATAGTAACTATTGTGAAAGGAGCCGGGGTAATACATGACACCCGCTACAAAACCACCTGCCGCTGGGAGTGGGGCAGGTGTTCTCAGTTCATTGGTATATGTAGTGCCACTATAAGACTGAGACCATTCCCATGCATCTGGTACAATACTGGTGTCAAACAATGTACTCTGCACCGTAGTACCCCCATGAGAAAATCCGAGAATTGCAGCATTATCAGATTCAATTATAGGTGTTCCATCAGCCCTGACCAATTTCCTTAGCACTTCCAATGCTCCATAGGCATCATAGTTTCTGACGAATGATGCGCTGATTTGAAACTGAAGTGGGGGATTCTTCCAGTCACCTTTATTTTCTACAGTCCCTCTGCGATAGTAGCTACCCGGAAAGGCCGAAACAATGTTCTCACTATCAAAGATGGCTTTCCACTGCTTGTTCTGACTGGACAGTTCCCATTCTGTGATCACATCATCGATACCATCATCATCAGTGTCTTCATCTTTCCAATTACCTCCTGAACCGTGCATTACAACTGTGGCAGGGAGGGAATTGGAAGCGGTAGATGGGAAGGAAATAAAGACAGGTAGTGAGACATTGTCCACTGAGTTGAAAAAGAGCACCGTATCTGCAGTGGAGGCTGGAATAACAATCTTGCCGGTAAGATCAATTCCTGGTTCTGGACTGGGACTGTCATCATCACCATCACTGCAGGAAACAAGGGATAAAGCCAAAAGGAGGCAGAATGACAACCGAAACGTGATATTAGAGATAAGCTTTTTCATTGACCATGTGAGTTTATGAGTGCAAATCTATTAAAGCTGTTTGTTTAAATGAAGTACAATTGATCTATGAAGCTGCTGAATTGATGAATTCCGGTTTTCACTTTACGGACCTTTAGTAGTGCTGCTCTTCGATTGATTTGCTAATGGCCGATGCTACTTTACCTGTGTGCGCTGTAGATTTTGGCTCGACAAGCATGATCAGACATTCTTCTTCTGAGGATACGCGATGGTTGACTCCCTTTTTGACTACAAAGAGATCTCCCTTGTTCATGGTAAAACTTGGCTCATTTTCTACTTCGAAAAGCAGACTTCCCTCAACAATATAGAACAGCTCATCTTCATTGGCGTGATTATGCCAGGGGACTTCCTGTCCTTTGATTTTTGCAGCTTTTACAAAAACATCGTTAACCTCAGCAACTACTTTTGGAGAGAAGAAGGGGATGTCTGTGAATTGGTCTTTAAGGTTCATCTTTGTCCGCGGCTATAATGATAAACCAAAGATGTGCGGATTTAATGAGATGTGAAAAACTTACTCAGCAATTTCCAACCTTGGTCTTCAAACTTGTACAAGGTCAGATAATCGGTGAAATTGAGCTTGCCATTTCGGAAGACCTCGACCTTGGCAACTGCCGTTTGACCAGTAATATCAATCATCAGGAAGTTCCAGGTGTTTTTTGCCTTTGGTCCTGCTTTCTTTGGTCGACTTCTGACTTCATCCATTTTATCCATCCACATTTTCTTGGAGCGTTTACTGAATTGACCTTCATAAAGCACATACATGTTAAAATCCTCGTGAAGGCCTGCCTTTAAGTCGTCCAATGAACCACCTCCATAAAGTGGGATGATATAGGTTTTCAACACTTCAGCTTTGACGGCCTTTTGTTCAGGAGTCAGTTCTTGACCATAGACTGAAATACTAAATAGGAGGAGGACGGTGAGAATAATGTGTTTCATAAGGCGGACTTTGAATGAAAATTTACAAAATCAGTTTCCTGATCTTCAGCCCATTAACACTTTTAACCTTTCCTTAGCATTTAGGACTTGATATAGCCCTCTTTAACAAACCATCGATAAGCCCTGCCAACAGCATCTTTGATTTCTAATTCAGGGACATAACTTAACTCTTCCTTGGCCTTTTCACCAGCCAAGTGTTGGCCACCAGCCAAAACCGCCACGGCAGTAGAAGAAAGTGTGGGAGCATTGCCGCGAAACAATTGATAGCGGGTTTCCTGGATTTTGGAAATCAACTTTGCCAACCGAAGGGGAAGTACCTTTTTGAGTTCCGGAACTTTGGCGGTTTCACAAATAGTCTGGACGAGTTCCGAAGTGCTCGTATTATGTCCTGTAATCAAGTAACGTTCTCCGGGTTTGCCTCTTTCAGCAACGGCCAACAAGCCTCGACCGGCATCTCCGGCATAGACTACATTCCTATCACCTTTTATATAGGCAGGTAGCGTTTGGTTGGCGAGGTCAACAATGAGCCTTCCGGTTGTTGGACCATAGTCGTATTCACCAAAGGTCATGGGAGGAATACCAATGGTGACAGGAATTCCATCCTGTGCGGCTTGTCGTGCCATTTTGTCCATGAGCCATTTCACGTGTATATATGGGGCGGCAGCAGGAGAAATTTCATCATAGAAAAGTTCTTCATTACCAAGACCTGCTTTGTTTTTTGGTATGGCAATGGCTCCGCCAAGGTACATGGCCTTGGGCACTTCGGCTTCTTTTATGGCATCCAAGAAATGAATCATTTGGTTGCGTGCCGTTTTGACTTCTTGTGATAATGGAACTGGGAGGGTCGGATAATAAGCTGCTGCGTTTACCAGAACATCGAGGCCCTGGCAAGCTCTGATAAGCGCTCCGCGGTTGTTTAAATCTGCAATACGTCCTTCGTATTGAAGGTCAGCGATTTGCTCGAGATTTGAGGAAGGTCGATGAATAACAACTACTTCATAATTGCGGAGTTGGGCGGCTATGGCGATGTGGTGGCCCAGCATTCCAGTTCCACCGATGATGCCTATTTTCATACCGGAAAGACGATCATAACAGCAGTAAGTTATGTGATTTGAGGCAATTAAATTAGTCGTCAACTACATCTCCAGCCTTATCGTCTTCAGCGATTTGCTGAGCCTCTTTTTTAAAGCGACTCTGGTGAAACTGTTTTGAGCCCTTGTTCTTTCTGATAGCGCTCCAGTCCTAATTCAATCAGGTGGTCCAAAAGCTCCGTGTAACCAATACCGGTTGCTTCCCACATTTTTGGATACATGCTAATGTTTGTAAAACCCGGTATGGTATTGATTTCATTGATCATTGCCGCACCATCACTGGTGAGGAAGAAGTCAACTCGGGCCAGTCCTTCGCAACCTAAAGCCTGATAAGCTCTTACGGCTGTTTCGCGAATCAACTTAATCTGATCATCGGGTAGATCAACTGGAATTTGTATGGCTGCATCGTCTTTATCCACATACTTTGATTCAAAAGAATAAAATTCAGACTGCGTAACAATTTCACCAGGCAGAGAACCCTTTGGATGCTCATTGCCTAAAACCGCACATTCAATTTCTCGGCCTTCAATATTGGGTTCAACTATGACCTTGACATCAAACTCAAAACCCTCTCTCAATGCGATGTCAAATTCTTCCTTGTTATTAACCTTTTTCACGCCAACGGAAGAACCCAGGCTTGCTGGTTTGATAAATAAGGGCGCACCCAGTTTCCTGTCTACTTCCTCAAATGTCATTTGATCCGCGCGCGTTAAGGTCACGTATGGAGCAATGGCAATGTCAGCGTCTCTTAAAATGCGTTTGGTATAATCTTTATCCATACAGGCCGAGGAGGCGAATACTCCGCAACCAACAAAGGCCACATTGACCATTTTAAAAAGCCCCTGGATAGTTCCGTCTTCCCCAAAGACACCGTGGAGAACAGGGAATGCTACATCAATTTCATCCAGAACCTGTCCTGTCGAAGTATTCAGAATGTTAGCTCCGTTCGTTCCTGGAATAAGGGTAATTGGATGGGTGGATGCTTCCGTGATATCCAACCCGGGCAAGAGAAACCAATTGCCTTTGATATCGATTTTAACTAATCGTAGATCATACTTCTGCTTATCTATTTTCTCCAGAATGCTGGTAGCTGAAAGCACAGAGATTTGATGTTCGGTGGATTTTCCTCCAAAAATGAGCGCTACTTTAAGTTTGGGCATGGGTTTAAAAAATCGTTTATCCAATAACGCTAAGCCTCTCGAAAATTCATATCTGTAGAGAGATTTTTTAAGAGTGATTGTCAAATTCATTTAGGTCATGCAATTGCCAATCTTTTCCTATCTTCCTCGGATGAAGTCTAGATTTCTGAGTGTGCTTTTTTGGATGGTGATTGCCGCGGCCTTTATTGGTCCTGGTACAGTTACCACTGCATCTGCTGCAGGGGCAGGTTATGGCTATAGCCTTTTATGGGCGTTACTTTTTTCCACTTTCGCCTGTCTGGTACTTCAGGAGTCTGCCGCCAGGGTTTCAATAGCCTCTGGCCGAAATCTTGGCCAATTGGTACTTCACAGGTTTAAATCTAAAGGGATAGCTTGGTTTTTGGCCATTTCTGTTTTTTTGGGTTGCGCTGCTTATGAAGCTGGAAATATTCTGGGTGCCATTTCGGGTATAGCCTTGATGATCACCGGAATTGACAGGTCCATATTTACTCTGGTTATTGTTGCCGCATGTTTTACTGTTTTATGGATTGGAAAGATTAAGACCGTGGCCAATATTATGGGATTGGTTGTGGCAGTGATGGGCTTCGCTTTTTTGATCGCTGGATTCAGCAATCCGATCGATGCGGGGGAGCTTACCAAAGGTCTCTTTATTCCGTCATTTCCTGATGGCTCCATTCTCATCACTTTGGGCTTGGTTGGGACAACCATTGTACCCTACAACATTTTTATGGGCTCAGGTTTGGCTAAAGGCCAGGAAGTGAAGTCTATGCGATTCGGCTTGTCAATAGCCGTAGTGCTCGGGGGCCTTATCTCCATGGGTATAGTGTTGGCAGGAACTTCTGTTGAAGGAGGATTCAGTTTCCAGAACCTGGCTGACGCACTGACCCGAATCAATGGTAGTTGGATGGCAATCGTATTTGCCGTTGGACTATTTGCTGCCGGATTTACGTCCAGCATTACAGCGCCATTGGCCGCAGCGATCACTTTAAAGTCTGTTTCTCCAGATACTAATAACTGGGATGAGAAGGGTAAGAAATACAGAATGGCATGGGGCTTTGTGTTGCTCACGGGATTAGTTTTTGGCTTGACTAGCGTGAGACCTGTACCAGTAATTATATTGGCTCAAGCGGCCAACGGCTTTATACTGCCAATCCTGGCCATCTTTTTATGGATAGTCTCTAACAACCGCTCGCTCGTTCGCGATCATTTAAATTCAAGGCTTATTAATCTTGCCATGATGCTAACAGTTTTTGTTGCTTCGGTCTTAGGTTTGATTAATGTTTTCAAAGCCAGTTTTTCAGCAGTCTCAGCTACTTTTGCCTTTGAGGGCTGGTCTCAATATGTAATCATCATTTTGGCTGCCGCAGTAACCATCTACTCTTGGATGTATGTTTACCGAGAGAGGAAACTCATGGATGTCTCCTAAAGGAAATCAGATAACCTAGGTTTTAATGGATGGGCCTGTACAGTCAGTCTCGTATGGTTTTAGAATAGTCAGCAAAAAGACACTGATAAGTTAACCCGCAGAATCGATAATGCGTCTGTTAGTATAACCATGGAATTGCTCTTTAAAAAAAGAAATCGAATTTGGGTGATAGCCGCTTTTTGGGTGATTCTGACCATACTGCTCACAACGCGTTCTTCGCTGGGTCAACTTCGTGAATTTGGAATTTCATTCTGGGTTCAGAATCTTTTCTTTCAAGGGTCTGGTAGCTTGGTTTGGGCATTGTTCACCCCATTGATTATTCGTTTTTATAAGCGTTTCGACTTTTCGGGTGACAAGATTGGAAAAGTCTTTTTAGCCCATTTAATCTTTAGTGTACCATTGGCAATTTTGCACAGATGGTTGGCCCTTATTGTCGACTTTGGTGCGAGATACCTGACCAACATGCAGTTCTTTGATTCTGTTGATCCTCTCATGGTTTTATCAGCATTCAAGCTGGTAGTTCTTGAAAGTGCAGTAACTGGTTTCATTACCTATTGGCTAATTGTTGTTGTTCTCTTTGCCTTGAGCTATTACCGAAAAAGTAAAGTGACAAAAACTTCAATCAAGGAAGAGCGTCCCGACAGCAAAATAAACCAGTTAAAGGTACGTGTTGATGGCGCCTATAAGCTGATTCCCGTAAAAGATATAGTGAGTTTTGAGGCTTCAGGCAATTACATTAACCTCCAAACCACGGTGGGGCAATTCAGACTAAGAGAAACTATGAGTGAATTGGAGAAGAAAATGGATTTGCCCTTCATTCGTGTACATCGTTCATCAATGATTAACCTCGACTATCTGGATAGCTTTCAGCATCTCTATCAAGGTGAATATCTGCTGAAATTGAAAAACGGAAAGCAGCTGACCTCTACCAAGGCTTATAGAGAAAACCTACTGCCGGTTATCGCGCGGAGCTAAACCTTCAATTCATCACAGAATAAGTAAGATTCGTCCCACTTGCTTTCTACAACTCATTCAAAGCCGTTTCTATGCTAAAAAAATAGAAAACATGAAACGCCTGATACTGACAACACTTTTACTGAGCACATTCTTTATTTCCAAAGCACAAGACCCAACTTTCTGGCCGAATGAGGTCAAACATATTCCAGGATTGGATGTTGAAGTTTTTGGGATTGACAAAGCCCATAGCAAACTGTCCTTTGCCATTGGTTTCTTTGGTTTCAGTGATGTAGAAGGCACATTCGGTCAGTATTCCGGCACAATTCTGTACAATGAAAAAGACCTGACAAAAACAGCAATATCCTTAATTATTGACGCAAATTCCATCAATACAGGTAGCTCATTTCGTGATAAAGATTTAAAAACTGGCAACTTCTTCGATACAGAAAATCACCGATTCCTAACATTCGAGAGCAAGAGCATTGAGAAAAAAGGAAAAAAGATGTTTGCCATTGGTGACTTAACCATAAAGGGCAAAACGAAAGAGGTGCGTGTACCCTTTGAACAAACCCAAAAGAGATTCATAGATCCTTTTTGGAGTAACCTTGTTATTGGCTTCAAAGGTGAAATCACGATAGATCGAAATGATTTTGATGTACACGGTGGAAGATGGGGTGAGAAAGTCCTCTCAGAAGAAGTGAAAATTAGCTTCGCCATGGTGGCTCAACAACCCAATACCTTCAAATGGGGATCAGGGGAGATTTCTGCCTCTATGAACGAAGTTGTAAATGCCTATGTGAAAAATGGGGCTGATGACGGAAAGGCGAAGTTTGAGGAGGTGACCTCTGGAATAGAAATGAATTCTTTTATTGAAGGGCTAACAGCGAAGAGGCTGATACAGAAATATCATTTTAAAGAGGCAATTGCTTTTTTAGAAATGGCTATTGAAAAATTTCCAAAGAATGCTGGTCTGTACAAAGACAAGGCAAAAGCACATGCCTTTCTGGGAGAGAAGAATAAGGCGGTAGAAATCTATGAGCAAATCATAGCCCGCAATGCCAATGATACAGAGGCAAAAATGATTCTTAAACGACTAAAATAGTTCGGGCTCAAATTCAAGAAATTTATCTGGCTAACTGTTCTTTGGCTCCTCGCCCTTGTTGATGGAAGCGGCAAAACGGTCACCCAACTGTCCATAAACAAATTTATTCTGACTGAATTTTTGATTTTCCATTTGCTTTAAAAATTTCCTTTTATACATTTGAAGCAACAATGAGAAACTATACTTCACATAATGCTTGGTGGTGGCACGTAACGGAACTCCGATAACGTGAACAAAAGCAATTTGTAAAGTCAACATATAGACAATCAAAAGCCCGCAGTTCCTGCGGGCTTTTTTTATGTCCAAATTTTCAGAAGAGAAGAATGAAATGTCAAGGATAAAACTAAATACAACTTACACCAAGCTACTGGCTGACACAGTAACGCCTGTGAGTATCTACCTGAAACTCAGAGATAAGTTTCAGCATCCACTTTTGCTTGAGAGCTCGGACTATCATGGTAGTGAAAATAGCTTTTCCTATATCTGCTGTGACCCTATTGCTTCATTTGAAGTGATGGAAGGCAGATTTAAGCAGCAACTGCCTGGGCGGGATGCTGAGGAAAAGTATGTAGAAGGAAGAGAAGTTATTGAGAAGCTAGAAGCTTTTGCCGCTTATTTTGAACCTGCTCCTCATGACCATAAGTTTATTAATAATGGCATTTTTGGTTATATAGGCTATGATGCAGTTCAATATTTTGAATCTATTCCGGTTTCGGCAGGTAAGAACAATGAATACGATATTCCAGATATTCTGTATCATGTTTATCGCTATGTGATTGCCATAGATCATTTCAAAAACGAGCTATATATTTTTGAACATTGCCCTGAAGGAGAGGAGTCAAAAGGCCTTGAATCCTTGGTGAACCTTGTCAACAATAAGAATTACCCTTCTTATGAATTCCATACTTCCCAGGCGGAAGAGTCCAACTATATGGATGATCAATTTCTTGAAATGATTCAAAAAGGTATTGACCACTGCCATAGAGGAGATGTCTTTCAGATGGTATTGTCAAGGAGATTTCAGCAGGGTTTTAGCGGGGATGAATTTAATGTTTACAGGTCTTTAAGATCAGTTAATCCATCTCCCTATCTCTTTTATTTTGACTACGGTAGCTTCAAGATTTTTGGGTCTTCACCAGAAGCTCAATTGGTTATAAAAGAAGACAAGGCCACAATTCATCCGATTGCAGGAACCTTTAAAAGGACCGGTAATGATGAAGCCGATGCTGATCTGGCAAAAAAACTGTTGGACGATCCAAAGGAGAATTCGGAACATGTGATGTTAGTGGATTTGGCCAGAAATGACCTGAGCCGTGCAGGCACAGATGTGAAGGTAGAGACTTACAAAGAGGTACAGTATTTCTCCCATGTAATCCATTTGGTATCTCAAGTTACCGGCACATTGCAGGAGGGCATGAAATCAACATCCATGATTGCAGGGACATTCCCAGCCGGCACCTTATCAGGAGCACCCAAGGTTCGGGCCATGCAATTGATCAATGAATATGAATCGACAAGGAGAGGGTTCTACGGAGGAGCAATTGGCTTTATGGGCTTTAATGGGGATTTCAATCACGCCATAGTGATCAGATCTTTTTTAAGTAAGGACAATACTTTGTTTTATCAGGCCGGAGCAGGAGTTGTGGCTAAGAGTCAAAAGGAATCGGAGTTGGAAGAAGTGAATAATAAACTGGCGGCTTTACGTCAGGCGATCAGGAGGGCGGAGGAGATAAGATGAAAATACTAGTGCTCGATAATTACGATTCGTTTACCTACAACCTGGTGCATTATATCAGAGAGCTAGGTTATGGAGATAGGATGGATGTACATAGAAATGATGCGATTTCTTCAGAGGAGACTGATTCCTATGATGCCATTCTGCTATCGCCCGGGCCCGGAATCCCCAAGGAGGCCGGAATAATGGCCCAGTTAATTGAACGATATGGGCAGTCAAAGAGAATCCTTGGCGTGTGCCTCGGACATCAAGCTATCGCAGAAGCATACGGAGCCAGGATTTATAATATGGAGACTGTATTGCATGGAGTTTCCGGAAGACTGAAAGTGAGTGCCAACGACCGTTTGTTTAAGGGCTTGCCTACTGAATACGACATCTGCCATTATCATTCGTGGGGCATTGATCCCAACGCCTTGGGAGAACAACTGGATGTAACGGCCATAGATGAACTGGGTCAGGTGATGGCCATCTCACACAAGCAATATGATGTGAAAGGTGTGCAGTTTCACCCGGAATCGATCATGACTGAACATGGTCATCAACTTTTGAAAAACTGGATCGAAGGATGAAAGCAATACTAAATCAACTGATAGAATACAAATCGCTGGATAAGAAAACGGCTAAGGAAATCTTGATCAATCTGGCGCAAGGCAAATACAACCAAAGCCAGGTGGCAGCTTTTCTCACAGTATATCTGATGCGAAGTATTACTGTGGAAGAGCTTGAAGGGTTCAGAGATGCCATGCTAGAGCTTTGCGTTCCTGTGGATATACCTGAATACGAGGCCATAGATTTATGCGGTACAGGAGGTGATGGGAAGAATACATTCAATATTTCCACTTTGGCCTCATTTATTGTGGCGGGCGCTGGTCAGAATGTTGCCAAACACGGGAACAATGGGGTTTCATCAATTTCTGGCTCTTCCAACCTAATGGCGCATTTTGGTTATGAATTCACCAATGACATTGGTAGACTCAAAAAGAGCCTGGATGAAAGCGGCATTTGTTTTTTGCATGCTCCCTTGTTTCATCCTGCCATGAAAAATGTAGCTCCGATTCGAAAAGACCTTGGTGTGAAGACCTTCTTTAATATGCTGGGTCCGATGGTGAACCCTTCGTTTCCGAAGAAACAACTGGTTGGCGTATTCAGTTTGGAGCTGGCGCGACTCTACGGATACCTCTACCAAAAAGCAGACAAGGACTTTGTAATTCTACATGCACTTGATGGTTATGACGAGGTATCGTTGACAGGCAAGTTTAAAAAACTCTCCAACCAATCTGAACAAATAGTAGCTCCTCAGGATCTAGGGATGAAGACCATTTTGCCCGAAAGCATCTTTGGTGGTGATACGGTTGAGGACGCAGCCCGAATTTTTGAAGGCATTCTGAAAGGAGAGGGCACAACCGAGCAAAATAACGTGGTGATCGCCAATGCCGCACTGGCATTGGAATGTGGCAAAGGATATGAAATACAAGAGGCCATTGAAAGGGCCAGGGAGTCCCTGAAATCAGGAGCAGCCTTAAGAGCATTTAAAAAGATATTGGAATTATAAATCAGTCGATAGACCATGGTCAATAGTCCATTGCGGCTATCGACCATTGACTATCGACCATCGACTAAGAATGGATATACTAGAAAAAATAATAGCCCATAAGAAGAAGGAAGTAGCCGAAAGAAAGGAATTATTTCCGACCAAACTCTTGGAGCAAAGCGTGTATTTCGAAGGAAAACCAGCTTCCCTGAAAAAGTACTTACTGCGCGAAGATAAAACCGGAATCATTGCGGAGTTCAAAAGGAAGTCTCCTTCCAAAGGTATGATCAATAAGCATGCTGATGTTGAGAAAACGACCATTGGCTATATGCAGGCAGGTGCTTCTGCTTTGTCAATATTAACCGATACTGAGTTTTTTGGTGGGAAGAACAGCGATTTGGTAACGGCCAGGAAATACAATTTCTGTCCAATTCTTCGCAAAGACTTTATAGTTGATGAATATCAACTTATTGAGGCTAAATCAATTGGGGCGGATGCGATATTGTTGATAGCCTCAGTTTTGGAACCATCCAGGTTGTTAGGTCTGGCTCAATTTGCCAAATCTCTCGGGCTCGAAGTATTGATGGAAGTGCATAATCAGGAAGAGTTAAATGGTAATCTGAATGAATACCTTGACGTAGTTGGGGTGAACAACAGGAACCTAAAGACTTTTGAAACAGACATTGAAATCTCCAAGTCTCTGGCCAGCCTGATCCCCGATAAATTCCTGAAAGTATCTGAGAGTGGAATAAGCAATCCGGAGGCGATTGCTGAGTTGAGAGCCTATGGTTTTCGAGGGTTTTTGATGGGTGAGACATTTATGAAGACGGCCAGACCAGACAGGACAGCCGCAAAATTCATGGATTTATTAAAGAGGTTAGAGGTCAAAAATTAATCAGGGTTATGAGACTAAAGGTCTGTGGTATGCGGGATAAGGCTAATATTGAGCAAGCGCTAAAGCTCAATCCAGACTATTTGGGCTTTATTTTTTATGACAAATCGCCAAGGTTTGTAGGTTCACAATTAGACTGTAAACAATTAATGCGCTTTCCTTCCACTACGAAAAAGGTAGGCGTATTTGTAGACAAAAATTTGAATGAGGTCTTAAAACAGGTTCAAAAATTCGGCCTAGACTATGTTCAATTGCACGGAGAAGAAACACCTGAGTATGTAGCAGAGCTTTTCGCTCTTGGCATCAAAACCATCAAAGCATTTGGAGTGGATGAAGATTTCGATTTTGGAAGCCTGTCGGCCTATCACCCTTTCGTAGATTTCTTCCTCTTCGATACCAAATCAAAGCAAAAGGGTGGAACCGGGAGAAAGTTTGATTGGAACTTATTGCAGGCTTATGATCAAAAGGTGCCTTTCTTTTTAAGTGGAGGTATTAGCCCGAATGACATTAGCGCCCTAAAGGCAATGAAGGGAATAAACATTTATGCCATTGATGTGAATTCCAGATTCGAAGTAGAACCTGGACTGAAGGATATAGAAGAATTGAAACGACTTAGAGAACTACTATGAAGGTGAAAGTTGACGATAGAGGGTATTACGGAAATTTTGGAGGAGCATATATTCCTGAAATGCTATACCCCAATGTGGAAGAGTTGCGACAGAATTATGAGGCTATACTTGCAGAACCTGAATTTCAAAAGCAATTCAACCGGCTTTTAAAGGATTATGTTGGAAGACCTACTCCGCTGTACCTGGCTAATAGATTGTCGGAAAAATATGGTGCCAAAATATACCTGAAGCGGGAAGACCTTTGTCATACCGGAGCCCATAAAGTGAATAACACTGTCGGACAGATTTTGCTGGCGCAAAGGCTGGGCAAAAAGAAGATAATTGCCGAGACGGGAGCCGGACAGCACGGAGTGGCCACAGCAACAGTCTGCGCGTTAATGGGAGTAGAGTGCATAGTATATATGGGCGAGGTGGACATGGCCAGACAAAAGCCAAATGTAGAGCGCATGCGGATATTGGGCACCGAAGTCAGGCCGGCAAAGAGTGGCAGCAGAACCCTGAAAGATGCCACTAACGAAGCCATGAGGCACTGGATTAATAATCCAACCGATACACATTATATCATTGGTTCTGTGGTGGGCCCACATCCTTATCCGGAAATGGTTGCCCGATTTCAATCGGTGATCAGTAAGGAAATGAAATCACAATTGCAATCTGAGATTGGCCGGGAGAATCCTGACTATGTGATTGCCTGTGTCGGAGGAGGGAGCAATGCGGCCGGTGCTTTTTACCATTACTATGATCAGGAGGAGGTGCAGTTGGTGGCTGTGGAGGCGGCAGGCAAAGGGAATAATACTGGTCAATCCGCTGCCACCACCACCTTGGGAAGGCCGGGTGTGCTTCACGGCAGCAAAACCATATTGATGCAGACAGATGATGGCCAGGTGGTAGAGCCTTATTCCATCTCAGCAGGGCTTGATTATCCTGGAATCGGACCGGTGCATGCGCATCTCTTTGAGACTGGCAGGGCCAGGTTTCTAAGTGCTACTGATGACGAGGCCATGGAAGCTGGTATTGCCCTGAGTAAGTTAGAAGGGATTATTCCGGCCATAGAATCTGCACATGCTTTTGCCGCCTTGGATCAGTTGGAATTTAAGACTGAGGATGTTGTAGTCATTAACCTTTCCGGCAGAGGAGACAAAGATCTGGATACTTATATCCAATGGGGGAAGTATTAGAAGATTATAGATCAGACAGCTTTCTTGCCATGGGGCAAGAAAGCTGTCTGATCTAACAGAGGTTTGTCAACTTTTTGACGCAACGCCAAAAAGTTGACAAACCTAGTTAACAGAAAAAATGAATTAGCAGTCAAGACCAGGCAGGTTTCTTGCCACGGGGCAAGAAACCTGCCTGGTCTAACAGAAGAAAAAATGAACAGAATAGATCAACTATTTCAGAATAAAAGGGAACGCATACTTAATGTGTATTTTACTGCGGGTTACCCTCAACTGAATGACACCGTCAGCATCATTGAAAACCTGGAAAAATCAGGGGCAGATATGATTGAAATTGGCATTCCTTTTTCAGATCCGGTGGCTGATGGACCTACCATTCAGGAAAGTAATGGAGTCGCTCTCGCCAATGGAATGACTTTGAAAGTCCTTTTTGATCAGCTTAAAGATATCAGGAGAAAGGTTGATCTACCCATAGTGATGATGGGTTATATCAACCCTATTATACAATTTGGAGTAGAACGGTTTTGTCAGGAATGTGAAAGTATAGGTATTGACGGGCTTATTTTACCGGATCTGCCAATGCAAGAGTATTTGGAAACGTACAAACCACTTTTCGAAAAGCATGGACTCTACAATATTTTTCTAATCACTCCTCAGACTTCAGAGGTGAGAATCAGAGATATCGATGCCAATTCAAATGGGTTTATCTATATGGTTTCGTCAACAAGTACCACAGGTGCTAAGGCCGATATTTCAGAGGATCAGTCAGCTTACTTTGAAAGGGTAAAGCAGATGAATTTAAAGAACCCAACCCTCATTGGTTTTGGGATATCAAATGCTAAAACCTTTGATAAGGCCTGTCAAAATGCCAACGGAGCCATTATCGGAAGTGCTTTTATAAAAGCAATAAATACAAGCCAAAATCTGTCTGGCCGCATTGGTCAGTTTGTCACATCAATAATAAGCGAAACTCGAAGCTCGTAGCTAGTAACTCGAAACTAATAAGATGATTATACAACTAGAAAAAGACATAAACGAAGCCAACAAGGAGTCCATATTTAAGCAAGTGAAGGACTTGAAATACAAGGCTACTGAAGTGAAAACCCAAAAGGGTGATTACCTTATCGGAACGGGTAAAAACGACTTTGACATCCGCTCCATTGGACATATGGAAGGGATCAAAGACATTCATATTGTTTCTGATGATTATAAGTTAGTTTCTCGAAAATGGAAAGTGAAACCTACGATCATAGATCTGGGAGACGGAGTAAAAATTGAAGAAGGTGGTTTCAGAATCATGGCGGGTCCCTGCTCTATTGAAGGCGAAGAGCAGATCAAAAAAACTATTGATCACCTCAAGGCACAAGGCATTCGTATTATGCGCGGAGGTGTCTACAAGCCCAGAAGTTCTCCTTACTCTTTTCGTGGTTTGGGCATTGACGGTCTGAAGTTGTGGTATGACCTAGCGAAAGAAGCGGGCATTAAAATAGTGACAGAAGTGATGCAGGTATCTCAGATTGCAGAGATGGATCCCTATGTGGACGTTTATCAGGTAGGGGCCAGAAATACCCAAAA
This sequence comes from Roseivirga sp., assembly GCA_029262895.1. Classification (GTDB taxonomy): domain Bacteria; phylum Bacteroidota; class Bacteroidia; order Cytophagales; family Cyclobacteriaceae; genus Roseivirga. The sequence goes on along the minus strand of JAJCYM010000090.1, from coordinate 21,578 downwards.
CTTCAATCTATTGGATGAATTGGGTAAGAATACAGACAAACCAGTGATGATCAAACGTGGTATTTCAGGCACTATCGATGAGCTGCTTTACTCAGCAGAGTATGTTTTTAGTGCTGGTAATGAGCGTTTGCTACTTTGTGAAAGAGGCATTCGCACGTATGAGAACGCTACCAGAAATACCATGGACCTGAATGCCATACCGGTACTTAAGGAGAAAACGCACTTACCTGTGATTGCCGACCCTTCGCACGGCATCGGCATAAGACATCATGTAGAACCCATTGCCTTGGCAAGCATTATGGCCGGGGCTGATGGCGTAATTTATGAGACCCATGAAAAGCCTGAAGAAGCCTATTCCGATGGACAGCAGACCTTGAATTTTGAGGAGTCAAACAAACTTATTGATCGGATGAGAAAGACCTTTGAGTTGAGGCAGACTTTTTAAATCTGGTTTAAATGGGGATGTAATGAGGTTAAGTTGCTGCCTTGTTCAAATGCACAGTACAAAAGGAAATAAAGGAACGGATGTCCTTGAAGTTATTGATATAGCCAACGGAAACTCTCACTGCCCCTCGCTTCTGCCCAATAAAATCGATTAAATCGAAATAGTCCTTTTCACCGCTCCTTTTAAAATAGGCTTTCAACTTGTCTTTCTGAAGGTTGTGATTGGTTTCGTCTATACCCGGATTACAAAAACAACCTGTGCGAATCGAAATATTCTTCTGATATGCTGCTTTTTCAATGGTGCTGAAGTCACATAGCTTTCCATCCCGATCAAAGAAATTCATCACCAGAGTTCCCCCTCGTTTTGCGCCAGTTTGAGGGCCATAAATTTCAATAAGTGGTTGGCCATTGTCATGTTTGAGGGCTTGTAACTCAGTGAGTAAATATTCAGTGAGGCAGGCTACACGAGTTTTGATTTTGTCTATACCAATCTGCTCTATGTATTCCAAACCAGTTTTGATAGCAGGAATTTCCAGGTAGTTGACTGTGCCCTCTTCAAAGCGAGCGGCTTCTTTTTCCAGGTAATGCCCATCTCCCTGAACAGAAACAATCGTGATCGTACCGCCTGCAAATGAGGGTTTTTTCAGTTTTGAATAAGCTGATTTTTTGATTAACAAGGCACCCAGCCCTGTCGGGTAACCGAATATTTTATAGAAAGAAACAGCAACAAACTCTGGTTGATATTTTTGTAAATCAAGGCGATCACTTGGTACAAAGGCTGCAGCATCCAGCAACACATCCCAACCGAAAGATTGTGCTTCCTTAATCATGTCTAAATTGTGTTTCACCCCGGATACATTGGACTGCGCTGGAAAAGCCAGAAGCTTATTGCGGCCTTTCACACTTTCAAGATTTGCTTGTAAAGCGGCCTCATCAATCCTTAGGTTTTGATGGATAGGTGAGTACTGAAAGGGACAATTTTTTTCACGGGCAAACTCACGAATTCCGTTCACAGAGTTATGATTATCAACCGTCATTAGTAGGTGCCCATTTTCGTCAAATGGATAACACTCGCCTACGGTTTTTAATGCTGCTGAAGCGTTTGCGCTGAAAACGCAGATATAGTCTTCGCCCGCATTGAAGAATTCAAGTACCTTTTTTCTTGTGCTTCCAATGTGCTTTTCAGCAAGAGCTGAGCTAGGGTTGATGGAATGTGGATTGCCTAGAACTGTACTTGAAAGAAACTCCTGATGCTTTTTGAGCTGACTGTCACCAAAGAGCTGACCTCCTGTTACGTCCAAATAAGTATGTTCCTGTTTATCCAACCTGGAAAAATCCTTATCCCGCAGCTCATCAATAGACTCAGTTTCGGCATAAGCTGGATGTCTGTCTAAGAATTGTGCATAGACATTAGTCTGATTGTTCTCTTTTGACCTTAGAAAGAACGGAAGAAAGTTGATGACCTTTTTCAAATTAAAATTTTTGGATTGCAGATGCTTGACAAGGAAGCTCAGAAGAAGATTGTTGGTGCCAATTGTTTAATCCGCCCATCAGATTCCGAATTTTTTTATACCCACTATCGGCAAGTATTTTACTGACCCTTGGGCTTCTTGCGCTGATAGAACAGTAAACAAGAATCTCCTTGTCCTTATAGATTTCCAGCTCAGCAATTCTATTATTGATTTCCATGATCGGGATGTTAATGGCCTTCTTAAACCTACCGAGTGGGGAAGTCTTGCTGTTGAATTCTGCCGTTGAGCGCACATCCAGCAATATGAGTTCTGGATTTGTTTCAATTAGCTTACACACTTCCTGGGCAGTGAGGTTTGTATAATTCAAGCCTTCGTTTGGGTCATGAATATTGATCAATGCCATACCGCACTTCTTACATTTTCCAGGTTCGTGGACGATCGTATCATCTTCAGAGCAGCCACAGGGAGTGCATTTATACTCTTTGATTTGCGGAACAGCCTGTTCACTGTTTTGCTTTACGACAGTTTGTGCAGTGCCTGATTCCTTGACCAAAAGAAACAAAGCCATAATAACCCCTGTGATTAGAAGGAGCCTTTTCAGGTTTACTGATTTATTCATAATTGTTGGATTATAAGGATCACCGAGATGGTGATTACTTATTGTTGCTTTATTTGAATTGCTGAACATAATTTTTGTTCAAATGTAGAAGGCTGTGGAGTGAGGTTGGGCGAAGGAGATGTTAAGCGCTGTTAATGACCCGTTAAATATGTTAATGAAAGGTTAATGAGCGTTTTAAGGCTACATTATTCATTAATTTGCATAAATTTTTTAAGCTTGAGATTCTCGAAAATCACCATATATCTGGTTCTGATTGCCGTTGCTGCCTCGATGGCAGGCCTGGTTTATGTGCAGCTACGAATATTCAAGACTGATGTCGAAGTGTATAGACAGCAGTTTAACCTTACGATCAATGAATACTTCATTGGGATCAGAGAGGTGATTAAAGGCGATGCAAAATGGGTTGAACAGGTCAATAGCTTTGAAGGGAGAGAAGAGTTTGTTATTTCCTCTTTTGAGAGGCCTCCCGAATCTGAAATTCTGACAGAGCTTAAAAACAAAGTTGATCGGGTGTTTGAGAGAAACAGTCTTAGGATTGAGTATGAAATAAGGGGGGTGTTACAATCGGATCATCGTTGTCAATTTTATATGGAGGACGAAGAATTGGAGGAAGACCCATTTTTGAAAGATGTTATTAAGGCTGACCATTTCATGTGCCTTTGTGGCCCAGATGTAGGTCAGGGACATGGAGAGCATGGGGCTGGCGAATACACTGCTTTTGATGTAAGTTTTCACTACCCCAATTTCGCTGGTGAAAATGCTGCAATGCTGCGAATCACAATCCTGCTACTCGTTGTCATAATTCTGGCTTTTTCATATACGGTGATTACGCTGAATAAGCAAAAGAAACTATCCCAGTTAAAGAATGATTTTATCAATAACCTTACCCATGAGTTCAAAACTCCAATCTTCTCAATATCGCTGGCTTCTGGACTTTTAAGGAAATCAGAAGAAGTCAAAGGAAACGAGAAGCTCACAAAATATACCGAGCTGATTGATAATGAAGGCAAAAGACTTAAGAGCCAGGTGGATAAAGTCTTGCAAATGGCGCTGATAGATTCGGGTAATTTCAAGCTTGAAAAGAGAGAAATAGACTTACATGCTTTGATCATTAAGGTGGCCAAGAGTTTTGAGTTGATTATCAATGAGCGAGGTGGGGAAATCCGACTTGAGCTTGATGCTGAGCGGAATGTTATATATGCGGATGAAACGCATTTGAATAACATCATTTACAACCTCCTGGACAACGCTCAAAAGTACACTGACGCGAGTCCCGAGATTGTGATTACTACGGTGGACGAAACTGAGGGAGTGAGGCTCTCAGTAAGAGACAATGGCATTGGTATGGGCAAAGAGGCTCAACGTTTTATATTCGACAAGTTCTACCGTGCCGAATCAGGTAATGTCCATAATGTAAAAGGTTTTGGACTCGGCCTTAGCTATGTAAAAAGTGTAGTGGATGCCCATAAAGGGCGTATTAGTCTCAAAAGTCAACGGAATGTCGGTAGTGAATTTAACGTCTTTTTACCCTCAGGTCTATGAGCGATAAAACCAAAATATTGCTCGTTGAAGATGATAATAACCTCGGTTATATTTTGAAGGAGTACCTAGCCATGCATGACTTTGAGGTTACCTGGGCAAAGGATGGTGAACTCGGGCTTCGGGCCTTTCAAGATGGAGAATTTGATTTGTGTGTATTGGATATTATGATGCCGAAAATGGATGGCTTCACACTGGCGGAAGAGATCAAAGCGGTGGCTCCAAACCTACCCTTGGTGTTTTTGACAGCCAAGTCTCTAAAAGTCGATAAGTTAAAAGGATTCAAAGTAGGAGCAGACGATTACATCGTAAAACCAGTGGATGAGGAAGAGTTGATTGCCAGAATCAATGCAATCATCAAAAGAAGCTCTTTCACCGCTCAAAAGGATATGCAATCTGAATTTGAAATCGGATCATATTCCTTTGATTTCACTAACCAAACACTCTCCAGAAATGGAACGAGACAAGGCATAACCACCAAGGAGGCAGAAATATTACGACAGCTTTGTTTGCACAAGGGTAAATTATTGGATCGTAAGCTAACCTTGAAACAACTCTGGGGAGAAACGGACTACTTTAATCGAAGAAGTATGGATGTGTTTATTTCCAAACTTCGAAAATACCTCAGTGCGGACCCGAATATCAAAATCACCAATGTACATGGCAAGGGATTTATCCTGGAAGACCATTAGGAATTTCCGGATTAGAATTAGGGGTAAGGAAGGGTTATCTGTGCTGGAACCAACAACGGCCTCCATTACCCCACCCGGGTCAATGTACGATGACATCTGAATCTTTCGGTTGATCGACATAATATCGAACCCGGAGTTCCTTTTTCTCCCCTGGTGCTAGTTTTAAGTCCCAGGTAAGCAGGCCAGACTCCTTTTTGTGTTTGGCTTCTGAAATGTCAATAATGCTGACTTTAAAGTTGGATTTGACCGGCACAGGAATTTGATCATTCAGCTTGATGTTGACAGTGTCCGATTTGGTATTGACCACAGTGATCAGCCAGTGTCGTTCCTCACGCTTCTTGTTACTTAGGAATTTATTCTCCTCGAAATCCTTCATTCGCTCTCGATTGACTATAATACCTTCGTCTTTTCCCAAGGACAAATTGAGGGTGTCCATACCTACATTGGTATCAATAATGGATTTACCCACAAAGCTATTTTCAAAGTAGAGGTTGGATTCTCCATCGATCAAATTAAGCTCCGCCCAATCAGAGATTTTGGCCACGAGGTAGGCTTGCTCTTTGAGCTTAGGTGCGGAATAATACACGTATTCCGTTTCCATTTCTTTGGAAATCATATGAACTACCTGTGGCTCACCGGTGGAAGGCACATCGTAGGGTATGTCAATATTATAGACAAAAGTCGTTTGGTAATTAATTTGACTGGCCATAATGTTAGTGGTCTTGGTTTCTCTCTTTGGCCTGGCGCTAGGACCACTCACCGTACTCGTGCCTCGAATTACTACGTTGCTTGATGACTTTTGACCAGGGAATAACTGATCGGCACTGAGAGTTGCCACGGAATATCCCAAACTACGTTTTTCTTTCTCGATGCCAAATGCCGTGACCACTACTTCACCTAAGTCGCCTACGTCCTCTTTCAATTTCACATTAATGACGTTCTGATTTCCTACTGCTACTTCCTGTGTTCCATAACCAAGAAATCTGTAGATCAAAGTGCCACCACCAGGAGGAATCTGCAGATTATAATAACCATTCACACCAGTAGCCACTCCTTGAGTAGAACCCTTAAGGATCACTGAAACCTGCGGTAAGCCGAGGCCTGATTCGTCAGTTACTCTACCAGAAATACCGGTTATAGAGGGATCATAGTAGCCGGCTCTTTGGTTGTTGTTAGTTGATCCATAAATATACTCTGATCTTTGATAACTATTGTTTCCGATATAGTATGGCAATAGCTTGGGTGCAGTGCCGCTGGATTCGATATCACCTGAGGAAATACTAAGTTTTACATTTTTCCAATCCACCCCTGAGTTTTGATAAACGCGGGCTTTATAAGTCAGCTCAATAGGTGAGGAGGTATTGACGGCTCGAATATCATAAGCCGGAAACCAACCTGCCTCAGAAATGGAATAGGCGATTTTTAATTTTACCTCTTGGTCTGTTTCAGAATCCAGGGTAAGTAAAATATTTGATGGCGGGTCTTTCACCTTGCCTGCTGCACTACGGATTTGGTTATACAGATTTTCAATTCTCTGGATCAGTTTAGTCCGCTCTTTTTCTTTTAGAAACTGATCAATGGATATTTTTTCGAATCGCTCATCAAAATATTTCATGGCTTCTTTGAAATCTTCATTTTTGATGCCGGAATCGCCAATTAGGCTCATATTACTTAAGAGCATAGTATGTCTTTCCAAAAGAATTTTTAACTGTACATCCAACAAAGCGATTGAGTCGAGAAGTATATCTTTTTCTGAAACCAGTGTTTGGATGTTTTCTGGTGTGTTCTCATTTTCCACAAAATCAGGGCTGTGTCTTACCGAAAGAATCTTAAAATTCTCTCCGGAAATTTGAATGGTTTTGGAATCCAGATTGGCAGATAGCTTCGAAAGCTTGAGCTCATTTTTACCTTTCTTCAAACTGACTGAGGCAGTCCTCACAACTTCAGCACCTTTGATAAAGACTTTTACAGATTCAATTTTGGAATCGACTTCTTCCTGGCCCTGGCTATACATGATAGCACAGAGCATAAGGAGGGTTAGGGTTAGTTTCTTCATGGTCTAGTAGTTTAGTTTTGAATGCGATGCGAACATCGTTTGGTCTAATGATGCGGAGATTATGGGGATTCCATAAATGGAAAGAAAAAATGTACGGGCAACTGCTGGTTTGGATTAAGGCAAGTGGCTTAATTGGGCAGGTTAGTCATTCAGTGGACAATTCTCATATCGTATAAGTATCTTTTTTGCTTAAAGGCGTTAGCTTTATGTAACAATGTTGCATAAACATATGAGCTATATAAAAAACGTCTTTGCTGTAGGATTAATTATCCTGGCCGTATCCGGATGCTGCGATAAGTGCAATAGCGAGTTTTCAGAGGATGAGAACGATTTAATGGTATACAATGAGGGAGACGAACTGCGTTTTTCGAGCAATCTGCAAGGTACCGCTGCTTTTAGGGCCGGAGCGATTAATAGTAAACTCAACGCCAAGAAATGCACTAACCTCTTCGGTGGAGAGGGCGCATGCATTATCAGTCAGGAGATTCACTTTTCGCGTTTAGAAGGGAGTATACGAAGCATAGACATCAAAATGAGGAAGGTAGATGATGTACCAGATTTGGAGATCACCATTGATGAACAATTTTTAACACTAAGATCACCGCTCAGCCCAACTCCGGGTTTTTCTCAACAGACCCCATCTTCGTTGACAGTGAATGGTATGCTGCATGAGGATGTTTTCCAAAGATCCTTTGATCCTAACTCCGCTTGCAGATTTCCAGAAGAATGTGTTGATATTGGAGATGTCGTGGCCATCAGATATAGTCTGAGTGCCGGATTACTGCAATTTGAGGTTCATAGGGGCTTACAAGAACCCAATGAGGTATTCACTATAAACTAACCTTGGCCTTCCTGCCTACCCAAATTCTTCTCCATTGATGTAGACCTGATCAATCCAGTCCACCCCAAAATTATAGGCGATGGTAGCCGGGGTCATTTCGGTTTTACTGACGATAAAATTGGCGCGTTTACCTTCTGTAATGCTGCCCACCTCTTGCTCAAGTTCTAAGGCAAAAGCTGCATTGTAGGTGGTAGCATTAATGGCTTCTTCAGGAAGCAATTTCATCTTTATACAGGCGAGGCTGTTAATAAACGACATATTGAATGAAGGTGCTGAGCCTGGATTAAAGTCAGAGGCAAGCACCAGAGGGAGGCCGCTTTCAATCATTTTTCTTGCCGGTGAAAAAGGAATATTGATAAAAAAGGAGCAACCCGGCAAAGCAACGGGAATGGTATCAGAATCCTTTAGCAGGTTGATTTCATCATCGGTTAACACTTCCAGATGGTCTACGGAAAGCGCTCCGGCTGAGACGGCCACTTCAATACCACCAATAGAATTGAATTGGTTGACATGCACCTTGGGTTTGAGTTCATACTTGCTGGCTGTAGCAAGTATGTCTTCCATTTGCTCAGGAGAGTAATAACCTTCCTCGCAGAAAGTATCTATATAATCGGCTAAACCTGAAGAGTATATTTCAGGCAGCATTTCATGCTTTATGGCAGTTATATACTTGCCGTGATCCGCATGAGGAAATGCATGCGCACCTAAAAATGTTGCTTTGATCGGAATTGGAAATTCGTCTTTTAATCGGGCTATGACACGAAGCATTTTAATCTCTGCCTCCGTGGTCAGTCCATAACCACTTTTGATCTCAATAGCCCCCGTACCCTGTTTGATCACCTGTTTCAGTCTGAGGGAGGCGGCTTCAAAGAGTTCATCTTCTGATGCAGCCTGAAGCTTTTTAGCGGAGTTGAGAATGCCACCACCGGCATCGGCTATGGATTGATAGTCCATTCCCTTGATCTTCATCACAAATTCTTCTTCACGATTAGCAGCGAAAACGAGGTGTGTATGACTGTCTACAAAGGTGGGCATTATCATCCTACCTAGGAGATCAATGGTTTCATCAACTTGAATAGGCGCCAGATCGGCCATAAGCCCATAGCTCTGAATAATCCCATCTTCGATCAATAAATAGGCATTGTCCAAAGTGGGCAACTTACTCATCATTAACCCACGAATGATTGCCGAAGATTCCTCCCTGACCTGTACCAGCTGGCCGATGTTTGTAAAAAGCTTCTTCATAGTTAAAAGAGGTCGTTGATAATGTTGTCTTCTACAAGATGAGGTAAGGTGACTTTCAAATTCGGCTCAGAATCCATGGCCCTCTGAATTGTACTAATGGCATGTGGGTTTCTGGCCCAATTTCTTCTGGCGATGCCGTTATTCACGTCCCAATGCAGCATGCTTTTTAAACGCCTTTCAGCATCTTGTGATCCATCGAGCAGCATACCAAACCCACCATTAATCACTTCGCCCCAGCCAACGCCACCGCCATTGTGCAAGGAAATCCAGGTGGCTCCTCTAAAACCGTCCCCAACAAAATTCTGAACTGCCATATCTGCCGTAAAGCTGGAACCATCGTAGATATTGGAGGTCTCACGATAGGGAGAATCAGTCCCGGAAACATCATGATGATCTCGTCCCAGTACCACAGGGCCAATTTTACCATCCGCGATGGCATCATTAAAGGCTTTGGCGATTTTCATTCGGCCCTCGGCATCTGCATAGAGTATTCGTGCTTGTGAGCCCACAACCAACTTATTGTTTTGAGCCTCTTTTACCCAATGGAGATTGTCCTGGAGCTGAGGTCTGATTTCTTCAGGTGCCGTAGCCAATATTTCAGACAGCACATCTGCAGCAATCTGATCAGTCTTCTGTAGGTCCTCAGGTTTGCCGGAGGCACAAACCCAACGGAAAGGGCCGAAGCCATAATCAAAGCACATAGGACCCATAATGTCCTGCACGTAAGAGGGGTATCTAAACCGGATACCGTCCTCAGCCATAACATCTGCACCAGCGCGGGAAGCTTCCAGGAGAAAGGCATTGCCATAATCAAAGAAGTAGGTGCCTTTAACGGTGTGTTTATTCACAGCAGAAGCATGCCTTCTAAGCGTGGAATAAATTTGCTCCTTGAATTCGGTTGGGTCGGAAGCCATCATGTCGTTGGCCTCATCAAAACTCATTTCAACCGGATAATAGCCTCCTGCAAAAGGGTTGTGTAAAGAGGTTTGATCAGATCCAAAGTCGATAAACAAATTGGCCTCATCAAATTTCTCCCACACGTCTACAATGTTGCCTAAGTAGGCAAATGAGGTATTTGATTTTTCTGCCTTGGCCTTTTTAACTTTTTCGATTAACAGATTGATGTCTTCAACTACCTCGTCTACCCAACCTTGCTCATGTCTTTTATAAGCAGCCTTTGCGTTGACTTCTGCCGTAACGGAGATGACACCAGCGATTTTTGCTGCTTTGGGTTGTGCACCACTCATACCGCCTAAACCAGAAGTCACAAATAGCAAACCTCCAAAATCACCAGAGGAGGTTTTCATCCTGGCTGCGTTGAGTACAGTAATTGTTGTGCCATGCACGATGCCTTGGGGCCCTATATACATATAAGAACCAGCAGTCATTTGTCCGTATTGGCTAACGCCTAAAGCGTTAAATTTTTCCCAATCATCCGGCTTGGAATAGTTGGGAATCATCATGCCGTTGGTCACCACCACTCTTGGAGCGTCTTTGTGTGACGGAAAAAGCCCCATAGGATGGCCCGAATACATCACAAGTGTCTGTTCGTCCGACATCTGAGACAAATACTGCATCGTAAGCCTGTACTGTGCCCAATTTTGAAAAACAGCACCATTTCCACCGTAGGTGATCAACTCGTATGGGTGTTGCGCCACCCTTGGATCCAGATTGTTTTGAATCATAACCATAATGGACCTGGCCTGTAGGCTATTGCCAGGGTAGTCATCAATAGACCTGGCATACATATCTTCCTGAGGCATAAACCGGTACATGTAAATGCGCCCGTAGTCTTCCAATTCCTTCAAAAACTCAGAAGCCAATTGCTCGTGCCACTCCACCGGGAAATATCTTAGCGCATTTTGGAGGGCCAATTTTTTTTCATCCTTGCTAAGAATGTCCTTTCGTTTTGGCGCCCGACTTATTTCAGGGTCAAACTTCGGATAATCAGGTAGCACATTTGGGATGCCTTCTTTGATCTGATCTTGGGAGAAACTCAATGCAATCTTGGTTGATTTCGGCTCAAAGTTAGGAGAAAAATGGATAGGGTTTATATGCCTTTTTTTATCAAAAGGAGATTTTTACTGGTTAGGCCATTTGAATAATTCAGGAGCAGGTGATTGGGGTTTATCCTTATATTCACTTATCAACCAAAAATGACCTTATGAAAACCCGCTCTTTAATTGTTTCACTACTCATCTTATTCACCATTTCTGTTTCTGCACAGGATTTGGAATGGACTCCGGAATTCAGCATGAAAATCAAAGCATTAAGTCAAACGGCCATTTCTCCGGATGGCAAGTATGTAGCCTATGTAGTGAGAACCCCACTTATGGAAGGGGAGAAATCTGAATACAATAGCCAGATTTGGGTGGCAGCGGCTGATGGCTCTTTTAATGAACAATATACCAGGGGTGAAAAATCAAGTGGTTCCCCAACATTTTCTCCCGATGGGAAGAAGATTGCCTTTACCTCGTCAAGGGGAGGTAAAAATCAGGTTTGGATGATGCGTGTTTTTGGAGGGGAACCGGAGCAAATCACAAATGCCGAGAGTGGTGTAAGTTCATTCCAATGGTCTCCTAATGGCTCAAAAATTGCCTATCGCATGCGTGATCCACAAACGGCTGAAGAAAAGAAAAACAAAAAGGAGAAGACAGATGTGATCCTGGTTGATCAGAACTTCAAATTCAATCATCTCTATGTGGTCAATCTTGGAAAAGGGGATGAGAAGCATGAGGCAAAGCAGATTACCTCAGGAGACTTCACTGTAAACTCCTTTGACTGGTCTCCTGATGGTAGTCAAATCGTATTTGCACATCAGGAAGACACGAATATCAATACAGGATTTATGAACACCGATATCTCTATTGTGCCTGCTGATAGCGGAGCAATCAAAACAGTAGTAAATAGGCCTGGCACTGATGGTAATCCAAAATTTTCACCTGACGGTAAATCCATTGCTTATGTATCATCTGGCGGCAAATCTGAGCCTATTGGACTTGGTGACCTGTATGTGGTTCCCAGCTCTGGTGGAACCTCCAAAAAATTGATGGAAACACCTGATCGCAGTGCTAATCTTATTGATTGGACACCTGATGGTAAGAGCCTGGTTGTATCGGAGAACATCGGAACCACGGTTCAGGTTATGACTGTACCCATTCGTGGAAATCGCGCTACAGTGATGACTAGTGGAGACAACTTGAGTATTGGCAGCAAAGACAAACCTTCAGTGATTACAAAATCACAGCAAGGTACTTTCCGCGCGGTGGCTTTCGATAAAAACATGGAAACGATGTCTTATGTGCATCAGAATTTAGAAAGCCCACCAGAGGTTTATACTTCATCTACAAAGGACTTTAAGAACCAGCAGCTTAGCCATATCAATGATGAACTCGAAATGCCCAAGTTGGCCAAAACCGAGCTTATTACTTGGAAATCAAAGGATGGTCTGGAGGTTGAAGGTTTGTTGACCTATCCAGCCAACTATGAAGCTGGCAAGAAATACCCAATTATACTTCAGGTGCATGGTGGCCCTGCGGGTGTTTTTTCTCAAGACTTTAATGGGCGTCCCGGTATATACATGACAGAGTATTTCGCGCAACAGGGTTATGCTACCATTAAGCCCAACCCCAGAGGAAGTACGGGTTATGGCAAGGATTTTCGATATGCGAATTTCAGGGATTGGGGCTTTGGAGATTTTGATGATGTAGTTACGGGAGTGGATAAGGTGATTGAAATGGGGATTGGTGATCCGGAAAGACAATTCTTGATGGGATGGAGTTATGGCGGCTATATGACCAGCTTTGCAGTAACCAAAACCAGTCGATTTAAAGCTGCCAGTATGGGAGCAGGTTTACCTAACTTGGTCAGCATGGTCACCACTACCGATATTCAGGATTACCTGGTTGGCCATATGGGAGATGAATTTTTCAACGATTTTGAGACTTATGAGAAACATTCAGCCATTTATCAAATCAAGAATGTGACTACCCCGACTCAGGTGATTCATGGTCAAAATGATCTGAGGGTTCCTTTCACGCAGGGTCAGGAGTTTTACCGCGCATTACAGAGATTAGGAGTTGATACCGAGATGGTGGTTTATCCAAGAACTCCACATGGACCCAGAGAACCAAAGCTTTTAATGGATGTTTCTGACCGGATTCTCACGTGGTTTAAGGCACATATGCCAAATTAACTGGTCTGTGCAGGCTCGAGTACGATTGAAGAAAGCCGTCATGCCGGAAAAATAGTCCATAATTTTCCATATGGACTATTTTATCCGGTATCTCAAAAATTCAAATGAGGAGATTCCAGATATTTTTCTTCCTTTTTGAAATTTTGGAAGAAAAATTCTGGAATGACGTCCTGAGCAGAATTTTTATGTTTCTGGCAAAATCTTCATTCGAACTCATCGTAAGGAGGGTTAGAAAAGGATGAATATTTCTAGACTAATCGGGTTGATCTGAAACAGTTCGGAATCCTAAATGTGACATGCCGGAATCGGGGGTGGTGCCCTCGCGTGCACTTGGTCTATAGTTTTCACAATAGGAGACATGGCAGAGAAATGAACCGCCCTTGTTGACATATTTTACTGCATAGGGATCGCGGCTATCGAAACTCCTCTCCGGACCTTCAGGGTTTTTGCATACCGTCATGCTGGCCAGTTCTGTGTAGTAATTTTCATTGAATAGGTCACTGACCCATTCCCAGACATTGCCAGTCATATCGAGCAGACCATAGCCATTGGGCGCATAACTTCCAACCGGAGCTGTGCCTGTAAAGCCATCGGCTCCCGTATCTTTTGAAGGAAACTCACCCTGCCAGATGTTGGCAAGCTTGGGGTTTTGTAAGGGGTCCTCATCCCCCCATGTGAAACGCTTTGCTTCAAGTCCGCCTCTGGCCGCAAATTCCCATTCAGCCTCTGTGGGAAGCCTTTTGCCTGCCCATTTGCAATAGGCGAGGGCGTCTTCATGGCTTACATGAATCACAGGATGGTCCATAAGGTCATCAATAGAGCTACCCGGTCCTTCAGGTGTCTTCCAACTTGCTCCAATGGTCCATTTCCACCATTGCGAAAAGTCATGCAGATTATTAACAGTTTCGGTTGGTATAAAAACCATGGCTCCGGGCATCAATACACTATCGGCAGGTTTTGGGGTACCGGGAGGCACTTGCTTTTTAATTTCTTCCCAGGAAATTGGACGTTCAGCCACCGTAACGTAGTTGGTGGCGTCTACAAAACGCTTGAATTCTTTATTGGTAACTTCAGTTTTATCCATCCAAAATCCTTGCACTTCTACCAGGTGTGCGGGATATTCTCTGCGATATTCCCCATCTTGATTGGCCCCCATCTGAAATTGACCATTGGGAATCCAAACCATTTCTTTTTGATCAATCGAGTTTACTTTCTCCTTTTCTAAGGGCTCAAATGTGCTGTTTTTGGAGCCATTGCTGGAGCAGCTCCAACCAATGAAGAGTAAGGCAAGTAGGTTAAAATATGGGAGCGTTTTTCTCACGTTCGATTTTGTGAAAAATAAGTTAGTCAATTTAAAATTCCAATTCAGATTGGGATTTGATAGGAGGTAGGATCAGCGATAGAAGTTGATAATATTGTATCTCTCAGCAAGCTAAAAGTTGAACCGTCTAATTCATTGGTTTTAAGATTCTATCCATTTCCATAAACTCATCTTTGGCCAATTCTTTCTTCAGGCTATCTCTTTCTTTTACAAAAAGGCCCACACCTTTTCTTCCAATAAAATAATACCCATTTCGTTCAGCAACCCTTGTTGAGCCAGACTCAGAATTTACCGATTCAACGAGATTGTCAAGGCGAAGCTGAAAATCACCAATTAGGGCGTCAAATTTTTCATCAACAGCCCGGTAAGCATTTCTCAGCTCATAGTTGGTCAAAATGTCAGAATAAACTTCCGGATACTTATTTCTGGCCAAAATCATGTAGCTGAGGATATAGTATTTGAACTCATAATAGGCGAAGTAGGTACCCGCCAAATCTGATATGTGCTCCAGGTAAATCTCTGGTTCGTTCTTGGCCAATTCTTGATAATGATCAAATAAGTTATAGGCCGTTTTTGTGCCATGATAGTACGCATTCCATTCGTCCATTAAACCGTAAATTCCTTGAACCTGACTTCCCAAGTCTTCACTTATTGGATAGATGTAGGGGTCATATCGGAAGGTTTTAAGGGATTCAGGTATGTGCGGGGCTATTTTGTTGCTGTTAAATACTTTGGTGTGTTTTACAAGATATACTTCATCCTGGGCCAAATAATAGGCTGAATAATTATCGCTGAATCTATATTTTACGTTCGCATCGCTTCCAAGCAAAACAAAGGGCCATGAGGAGGTAAAACCGTGTACAGTTTCATGGACTATTGTGTTAAGAGACTTTAACACACCATCCGAGGTCAATTCATCCACCCAGGCGACTGCCGGTGCTTCACTTGCTAAAGTTACCGTTGTAATGCCCAATTGAAATTTGGTGGGTCTGGTTTTGAGATTTTGCATCATTTGAAAACGATCCGGAGTGTACTTTTCCAGATAATCCCACATGACTTCTTCGGCTTCTGTTTTGCTAAGCCTTTGTGCCTTTACCGCTTGCAAGGAAACGAGAGCACATAGGCAACCAAGAACAATCAAGCGGTGAATTTTCAAACGATAATTTTTAACCCTCTATAATGATACTGAAAAATGCGAATTTTATTTCATGCGAACGACATAATTGCTTGGCCGACCCTGAGTTTTTACGGAATTAGCTATAGCTTAGTTGATATATTGCTGCGAAAGTATGCTGTTGATTTTTAGGGCATTTGCCCTATTGAACCTAAGATCTGAGATAGTTAAATTCCATTTATGCTTTTGAATAAACTGATTACAGGACTTGCCAGTTTGGCAACGATGATTTTCTTCGTCACCGGATTCTTGCTAACGGCAAACTCAGATGTTAAGACTTATCGAGTTGAGGGACGCGTGACTTTTGATGATCGAATTCCTAAGCTCAGGCCGCTGGATATGAATGCTGATCCCGCATGCAGCCAAAAAAATCCAGAAAGCGTTCCAAATCCCATGTTGGAAATAGGTGCTGATAAAGGGCTTGCGAATATATTGATAACCATCCAAAATCCTCCACAAGGTAGTTATGCGCCTCTTTCCACCCCTGCTGTAGTGACATTTGACAAGTGTATGTATGTACCTCGCGTGATAGCGGTTGGGAAGGGGCAACAAGTGAAGTTTGTGAATAGTGACGGCATCTTGCACAATGTTCATGGACTCCCTAAAGTGAATAGGGAGTTCAATATTGGTATGCCCCCAACCTATAAAGAGGCTACTTTGGTATTCAATGAAACCGAAGATGTATTTGCCATTAAGGATGATGTTCATCCTTGGGAAAGGGTATTTATGACTGTGCTTGATCATCCTTTTTACGCGGTTACTGGCAAGGACGGGAAATTCAGATTAGATAATTTACCAGATGGCACTTTTCAGGTGAGAGCCTGGCATGAAAGATTGCCTGCCATGACAGGAACGGTTACTATTGCCGGAGGGAACGCCACACTTGACTTCTCCTTTAAGGCTCCAAAGAGGAAATAGGTTATCTGTTGCCGATAATGTTGTGTTTGATAGCCAGCCTCACGGCATCTACCTTATTGTGTACCTGGAGTTTTTGATAGATGTTTTCAATATGCTTTCGTACGGTTTTGGGGCTAATATGGAGGTCAAGGGCGATCTCCTGGTAGGTCTGCCCATTGGCAAGCGCATTGAGAATCTCTAATTCTCTCCTGGTTAGGTTGTAATCCTTTCGTTTTTCATCCGATGTTTTTCTAATCAATTGAAGGGCCTTGGCCGCAATGCTTCTGCTCATAGGTGCACCGCCTTCCATCGCTTCTTCCATGCCCTCAATAAGCCTCTCGGGCTTTTCATCCTTGAGCAGGTAGCCCGAGGCTCCCGCCAATATAGATTCAAAAATCTTGTCATTATCATCAAAAACCGTGTGAATGATGATTTTGATATCCGGATATTGCTTTCTAATTCGGGAGGTGGCCTCAATACCGTTCATTGCTGGCATATTGATATCCATAAGTAGCAAATCCACCTCATGGTCTTTGAGAGCGTCTATGACCTCAATTCCATTCTTTGCTGTAAAGACGAGCACCACATCGTCAAACATGCCCAACTTAGTAGTGATTGATTGAACCAGATCTAGGTTATCTTCGACAAGACCAACTCTTATTTTCATTTCTTCAAGCTACCAAATAGTTATCAATAGGTCTATGAGGCATTTGACCTAGTTTCTGTTTTCTGAATTTTTATAAGGATGGTGGTACCGTTATTTGAGCTTTGAATATCCAAGGTGCCATTCATTTCCTCTGCTCTTTCCTGCATGTTTGAAATGCCATAGTGCCCTTCACGTTTTGCACCATTAAAGCCTGCTCCATTGTCATTTATACTAAGGGAAATTTGATTGTCGAGACTTGAAACATCTACCATAATTTTAGTGGCTGAAGCATGCTTTACTGCATTGTTGAAGGCTTCTTGAAAAACCCTGAATAAGTTCATGGCAACGGATGGGTTAAGCCTATATTCTCCTGATCCACTTAGTTTTACGGTGTATTCAAGTGCTATATGTTCCGTAACTCTTTTTCCATGGTCCTTGGCTTTATCCGCAAATTCAGATAGGCTTATGGCATCTTTATTGACTACCCAAATCGTCTCTCTCAAATGGTGCATGGTGGAGCGTGCAAAATCGCTTAGGTCTTCTAACTTCTTGCCATCCACTTCTTCCTTCTCGGCCTGATAGGTCATATTGTCCAAAGAAGAAATGATATGGGTGATCTGTGAGCCTACATTGTCATGTAAATCTCTGGAAATACGCTCCCTTTCGGATTGCACCTTTTGTTTCATTTCCAATTCCCGGAGTTGAGATTTCATTCGCACTTTAAAGAACTTTCTAACAGTTAGAATCACAGTGAATATTACCAGCAGGCTACTTGCAGTGATAAACCACCAAGTGAGCCAAAAAGGCGGGTTTACAACAAGCATAAGGCTAGTTTCTTCACTCAAATTGCCAAATATATCTCTTGCCCGGACCTTAAAAGTATGTGTACCGAAGGGGAGGGTGGAATAGGTAGCTCGTCTGTTATTAGCATCGGTAGTACCCCAGCCCTCATCTATTCCATCTATCTTAAATTCATACTGCACTTTGCTGGCATTCCGAAAAACCAGCGAGGCAAATTCGAAGGTGATGACCTTATCCCTGGGGAAGATTTGCAAGGATTTGCCTTGTTCAAAAGCTGTCTCGGATTGACTATAGTTTACCAAGAGGCAAGTCAATTTAGGAGCATCTATCATGGTGTTTTTCCGGACGCTATCCGGGTGAAACACTATCAAGCCTCCTGCTGTGCCGAAGAACATTTCTCCGGCTGCATTTTTGAATCGAGAATTAATGGCGGTTTCATTGAAAACAAGGCCGTCTTCTGTATCGAAATTCACAAAGGAGGAGTCCGCTGGATTGAATCGTGAAATACCACGGTTTGTGCCGAGCCATACATTAGATTGATTGTCTGTCAGAAGTGAAGACACTACATTGTTTGCCAGTCCCTGCTCCGTAGTGAAGTGTTGATATTTGCCAGTGCTTCTGTCAAAGAGATCCATGCCACCCCCAAAGGTTGCCAACCAAAAATTACCACTCGAGTCTTCACTAAAGTCATTGACAAAATAGAAGCCCGGGCTCGCTTCCGCGTTTGCATCATAACTGTAGTGAGTCATTTTTTCTTGGCTGGGCTGGTATTTAAAAAAGCCAAGGTTGGTGCCAAACCACAAATGACCGTTTGTATCAACATACGCTCTGAAAAAATACCCGGATTCAAATTCCTTCGGTTCGAAACGCGCTTCGATTGTGTAGTTGCTATTTACCGTATAAACCCCATTAAATGTGGTTACCCAATATTTGCCTTGTGCACTTACAATAGAGCTAATTTGATTCGAAATGGGATTGCCATTGTTAAAAACAAGATTCTTAATCAACCGATTATTTCTATCAAGAATAAAAATACCCGAATTTTGAACCCCCAACCATTTATTACCTAAATCATCGACAAACAGGGCATTGACTCGTGTTCCTTCAAGCCAAGTTGCTTGCAGATTGGTTATACTCTCGATGCTCTCGGGTAAAAAGAGGTTCGAGGTAAAGGATGTGTTTGGCTTTTTCTTGACAATGCTTACACCAGCTTCAGTGCCAAGCCAATATTCATTCTGACTTACCTCAAAAATGCTCCAAATCATTGTAGACGCTAAGCCATTTTGACCATTGAGAAACTTGAATTTATCTAGTTCCACGTCATAGACATAAAGGCCATTGTTGGAAGTACCCAACCATAGCATGTCATTGGTGCCTTTGTAAATAGAAAATATTATTTCTGAACTAAGAATGGCAGATTCATCTCCAATTGGATTGAAATCCTTGAAGACCTTGTTTTCGGTGTCAATGATCTTAATACCATTGTTGGTGGAAACCCAAAGATTTCCACGTGGGCCAAAAGTAAGCGCATGACAAGGCTCCTGGATCAGGTCTTGTAAGTATGGACTGATTTTTCGTTGGGCTGGATCAAAAGAAAAAAGGCCATTAGCCGTGCCCAGAATAAACCGTTGACTGAACATCTCAATGATCCTATTGTCAAGCATAACAAAGGAACCTGGGTCTAGGGTGAAAGGAATGAACTCCTGTCCATCTTCTGATATGATTATTACCCCCTGCTCGGCAAAGACGAGAATCTGTGAATCTTTATACGAGCTAATGGCGAATGGTATTATGTCAGGCTCGTCAAATGTAGTTTTCGAATAATTATTCAGGCTGTCAATGGCTGGTATGGGCTCTTCTTCCGTGGCTATTTTATAAATACCATCTCCAGCTAAAACAAGTGTCATACCTGCTTGATGAATGATGGAAGTGGGGCTAATGCCTTCCCTGGTCATGTATTTAGTAAACTGACCAGTTTGTTTGTTTAGCCGGTTTGCGGCATTTCTAGAACACATCCATAGGTTACCGGCACTGTCCTCAGTGATATTCCAGATAAAATTGTCCGAAATACTTGTGCTGTCTGATCGACTCGGTAAGTACTGCTTGATATCATAGCCATCATACCGGTTTAAACCGTCTTGTGTCGCTATCCATAGATAGCCTTCGCTATCCTGAAATACATCGTTGACCGTGTTTTGAGACAGCCCATCAGTTAAGTCAATATGTTTGAATCTATATTGACCTGATTGTCCCATCAACCCTACCTGTAGGAAGAGGGTAAGTAGTGATGAACACAGAATATGTTTAGCTCTTAAGTAATGCACCTGACCAAGACAAAGTAAAGCCGAATGATCTGCATCTAATATACGGCATTTGCCTTATTGGGCTTTTTTGGTATCTAAAGTAGTTTGAATTCAAATGAAACTCAGAATCCAATTAGCGTTGCTAGGTTTGGCATGTTGCATGATTTTAACAACCGGCTGTACTGAAAAATGTGCTAAGCCAAATAATCCTTTCCCCGAGCTCCAATACGTACTCAATGTTGACCAAGTAGATGGAGTCTTCATTCATTCTGTGGAATGGCTCAATGCTGCAGTCGGTGTTTCGGCCGACACCTTTAGAGTGGCAGTGCGGGCAGTCTTATTTGATCAACCCGGAGGCAATAAAATCAGTTCTGGAACTGTCTCAATTAATGGTAGACCACTTAGTTCTTCTTCAGAACAAGTGTTTAGTCTTGATGCCGAGCCAGGCAGTCTTGCGCCATTAATGCAAGCTGCAACATGGCAGATTTCCGGAATAGCTGGCCATGAAAATTTCATACAAGAGTTCGCCCTTAGGAGACCAGCATTTTTTAACCTCAGTCAGGCATTTGGTGATTTTAGAACTAATAGCGACTTCTTTGTAAGCATGGATCGGGGGCAAGCGGTAGATGAGACCTACGTTTTTATTTGTGGCCCGGATGGAACTATAACCACCCCTGTAGCTACTTCTAACTCAGGTTCTGGATATACTTTGGATGCCTTCAATACAACAGGCGTTGGCAACGGACTAATTCAGGGCACCAGCCGATATGTCGATTTGGTCAACATAGACCAAAAAAGGTATGCCATTATTTTCCAAAATTCTGTGGCCTATCATACCGAAATAATTGAAGGGAATGAACCCAAATGTGAAGACTGATATGGTGAATCTGAAAACCAATCTAAAGTTACCCATCATTGTATTATTGATGCTTTTAGGGCCATTGAGTTGGTCTCAGACTAACCAGTATCTTGAAGCTCTTGGAAAATCATATAAGGTCAAAGTAATCAATGACTGGTCAGATGAAAACGATGGTGTAGCGTTGAGCCGTGATAGTGATTCCCGTTACTACGGAGTTGCTTTGCCTAGATTTGGGATGGTTTATGATCATGATTACAACAAGGTAAATGGCGTCACGGAGGTTCTTGGTATAGCCTTTGGCCAGGCGGTGGCCTTGAAGAGACTATACAATATTAATGATAAAGAGCTTTTTAAGGACAGTGGGCAGGACTTGCCTTTCGGGTTAAAAATTGGGATGTCTCGCGAAGCGGTCGAAGCAATAACAGGAAAACTCAGAACTGCGAAGCATAGAGAATTTGAAACGATAGACGAAGC